>NZ_JARGYC010000269.1 GCF_029168335.1 Psychromarinibacter sediminicola | reverse complement strand
CTAAAAGCTGCTGACCTCCTTTTCCAGGCCACCGGCAACAGCTTCAGCAACCGCACAGCTTCACCTCGGGCCCTTGCCTGCCGTCCAGAATCACCTCGACGATGTCAGGCGCGAGGAGCGTGAGGCGTAGGATGCCGGTCAAGCGATCCCGTTGTTTATGCTTTATATTAGGCACTTATATGCTAGAGAACGTTGGGCCCGGGTCGCGTCCGCTCCGCCACTTGCCCCTGCGAAATCATTCTCCCGATCCGGCTGCGGCCGGATTTTTTCGTTATTTTAGAGGGTTATGCGGGAGGGGCTCAGCACTGCCCCTGCTGCCAGGTGG
>NZ_JARGYC010000268.1 GCF_029168335.1 Psychromarinibacter sediminicola | reverse complement strand
ACGAACGCGGGATCGACGTCAGCCATGAAGCGGTTCGGTTCTGGTGGCACCGGTTCGGGCCGATGTTTGCCGCCGAAATCCGGAAACGCCGGATCGAGGGGATGCGGTCGAGCCAGTGGCGATGGCATCTCGACGAGATGTTCGTGAAGATCAACGGCGAGAGACACTACTTGTGGCGGGCTGTCGACTACGAGGGCGAGGTCCTCGAGAGCTTCGTGACGAAGACGCGCGACAAGAAGGCGGCCCTGAAATTCCTACGGAAATCGATGAAGCGCTACGGCCGGCCGGACACGATCGTGACGGACCGGCTTCGGTCCTACGGCGC
>NZ_JARGYC010000267.1 GCF_029168335.1 Psychromarinibacter sediminicola | reverse complement strand
GTGATCTCGCGGCTGACCGGTGAGTGGCAGCAGGAATACGACCGCTGGCAGCGGCGCGATCTCTCGGCGCGGCGGTATGTCTACATCTGGGCCGAGGGTGTCTACCTGCAGGCGCGGATGGAGGCCCAGGCGGAGTGCATTCTGGTCATTCTCGGGGCCACGCCAGAGGGGAAGAAGGAACTCGTCGGTTTCCAGGTCGGCGTGCGCGAGAGCGCACAGAGCCGGCGCGACCTGCTGGTCGACATCAAGGCCCGCGGCCTCAAGGTGCTGCCCGAAATCGCCGTCGGCGACGGAGGCATGGGGTTTTGGAAGGCCCTCGACGAGGTG
>NZ_JARGYC010000266.1 GCF_029168335.1 Psychromarinibacter sediminicola | reverse complement strand
GTGATCTCGCGGCTGACCGGTGAGTGGCAGCAGGAATACGACCGCTGGCAGCGGCGCGATCTCTCGGCGCGGCGGTATGTCTACATCTGGGCCGACGGTGTCTACCTGCAGGCGCGGATGGAGGCCCAGGCGGAGTGCATGCTGGTCATTCTCGGGGCCACGCCCGAGGGGAAGAAGGAACTCGTCGGTTTCCAGGTCGGCGTGCGCGAGAGCGCACAGAGCTGGCGCGAGTTGCTGGTCGACATCAAGGCCCGCGGCCTCAAGGTGCTGCCCGAAATCGCCGTCGGCGACGGAGGCATGGGGTTTTGGAAGGCCCTCGACGAGGTG
>NZ_JARGYC010000265.1 GCF_029168335.1 Psychromarinibacter sediminicola | reverse complement strand
CCGACAGGATCTCGAGCTTCTCGTCCTCGCTCCAACGCCGGCGCCGTTCAACGCCCAGAACCTCGCCCAGCATGGCTCCTCCGAATAAGACACGTCGTTAAGGACGTCGTTATGCACGTGTCTTAACTCGGAACCCCGCCGTCAGGCAGGCGGCTCCAATCGGTCGGTTACGAACGAACTGATCGCCCCCTGGGTCATCAAGGGAGCGATGGACGGGCCAGCCTTTGCCACTTGCATACGCGATGTCCTGGTCCCGGAGCTTCAGCCGGGCACTGTCGTGGTGCTCGACAACCTCGCAACGCATCGCAACGCCGAGGCCGCCGCAGCCC
>NZ_JARGYC010000264.1 GCF_029168335.1 Psychromarinibacter sediminicola | reverse complement strand
GCGTCGGCGGGGGTTGCGGCCTGGGCGGTGACGGCGGTCAGGGCGAAGGCGGCGGCGGTAAGAGCGGTCTTGAACATTTGAGATTTCCTTTTCGAAGATTGGTTTCGGTCTTTGTCAGTGGGTTGAGGGTTGGGGTGGGCTCGAGCTCAGAAGCACTGCCAGACGGTGATCCAGTTGCCGTAGTAGTCGTAGACGGTGGCCCATTCGCAGTAGTAGGCGGTTTCGTAGGAGCCGGCGGTGTCGGCGGCCACGGGGGCCAGGTCGGCGATGGTGTCGAAGGCGAGAGCGTCGGCGGGGGTTGCGGCCTGGGCGGTGACGGCGGTCAGGGCGAA
>NZ_JARGYC010000263.1 GCF_029168335.1 Psychromarinibacter sediminicola | reverse complement strand
GCGCCGTAGGACCGAAGCCGGTCCGTCACGATCGTGTCCGGCCGGCCGTAGCGCTTCATCGATTTCCGTAGGAATTTCAGGGCCGCCTTCTTGTCACGGGTCTTCGTCACGAAGCTTTCCAGCGCCTCGCCCTCGTGGTCGACAGCCCGCCACAAGTAGTGGCGCTCACCGTTGATCTTCACGACCATCTCGCCCGGGTGCCTTCGCCACTGGCTCGACCGCATTCCCTCGATCCGGCGCTTCCGGATCTCGGCTGCAAACACCGGCCCGAACCGGTGCCACCAGAACCGGACCGCCTCGTGGCTGACGTCGATCCCGCGTTCATGCAGCAGGTC
>NZ_JARGYC010000262.1 GCF_029168335.1 Psychromarinibacter sediminicola | reverse complement strand
TCTCATATAAAAAAATCCCTGATCGCGACGGAGCGCGGACGCGCGCGGGTGCGCCGCGAGCGCCGCGTCTGGACCCATCTGCGCCAGCCGCGGATGCGCGATCGGCCGCACCGACTGGTGTTTCTTGACGAGACCTCCACCACGACCAAGATGACCCGCCTCCGAGGCCGCGCGCCCTCCGGCGAAAGGCTCCTGGCCGGCGCGCCCTTCGGCCATTGGGGCAGCCAGACCTTCGTCGCGGGGCTTCGCTGCGACGAGTTGATCGCCCCCTGGGTCATCGATGGGGCGATGAACCGGGCGATCTTCGAGACCTATGTCGAGACCCAGTTGGCGCC
>NZ_JARGYC010000261.1 GCF_029168335.1 Psychromarinibacter sediminicola | reverse complement strand
GCCGTTGTTCGTGCCACCCTCGCCGAGGTGGGCGCGCCGCATGAAATCATCACTATAGATATTCGCACGGGTATACAAAGGTCTGAGGCTTACTCGGCGATTAACCCACGACAACAAGTGCCGACATTGATATCTCCTGATGGTCAAATCATGACCGAGACCTCAGCGATCATCGTTCAGCTTGCCGATTATTATCCTGACTCTGAACTCCTGCCGCCGATCCGTAGTCCCGAACGCGGACTGGTTCTTCGTTGGCTGGCGTTCTGTGCCACAAATCTCTACGAGGGCGAGAGCCGAAAGCTTAATCCGGGCCGCTATACAACGGGTGACCCAGCAG
>NZ_JARGYC010000260.1 GCF_029168335.1 Psychromarinibacter sediminicola | reverse complement strand
CTGCTGGGTCACCCGTTGTATAGCGGCCCGGATTAAGCTTTCGGCTCTCGCCCTCGTAGAGATTTGTGGCACAGAACGCCAGCCAACGAAGAACCTGTCCGCGTTCGGGACTACGGATCGGCGGCAGGAGTTCAGAGTCAGGATAATAATCGGCAAGCTGAACGATGATCTCTGAGGTCTCGGTCATGATTTGACCATCAGGAGATATCAATGTCGGTACTTGTTGTCGTGGGTTAATCGCTGAGTAAGCCTCAGACCTTTGTATACCCGTGCGAATATCTATAGTGATGATTTCATGCGGCGCGCCCACCTCGGCGAGGGTGGCACGAACAACGGC
>NZ_JARGYC010000025.1 GCF_029168335.1 Psychromarinibacter sediminicola | reverse complement strand
AGCGGTTTTCCCATGATCCACCTCCACATATAGTGAATCACAAACCCTTCCTTATGGGAATCCCCGACTCTGGTTTTCCGCACGAGGCTCTAGAGCGCGTCGCGCTCAGTCGCAGTCACGCGAAGCGCTCTGGTTTATCGAGTTCGCATGTCGGAGAGCACAAAACCGGTTCCCACTTTTGTGCGACATGCTCTGGGTCACGGATATATATCTATCACCGTCCCGTCCTCGACCATCGCATAGACCCATTCGATGTCGCGGTCCGACACGGCGATGCAGCCCGCGGTCCAGTCGCCCTTGCGCTTGCGGAACGGCTTGGGCTTGCCGTGGATGAAGATGTCGCCGCCCGGCGGGCGTCCGGCGGAGCGGGCGACCTCCACATCCGTTTCGTTCGGATAGGAAATGCCCACCGACAGGTGAAAGCGGCTGTTCGGGTTGCGCCGGTCGATGAAATAGCGGCCCTCCGGCGTCCGGCCGTCGCCTTCGAACCGCTTGTGCCCCTGCGGCGCGAAGCCCAGCTCGATATCGTAGCTCTCCAGCACCTCGCCGTAATGCAGCAGATGCATCTTCCGCGCGCTCTTGTAGACCACGACGCGCGTGACCTCGGGGCCGTGATATGTCTTGAACTTCGAGGAACAGGCACCCAGCGCCAACAGCACGCCCAGCGCGAGAATCAGTCGCGAAAACTTCATGTCCCCAGCCTCTACGGGTTTTGGGACAGACTATCAAAAATCGAACATCCCGGGAATAGGATTCGGGCCATCGCGAAGATGTGATCGGCTCAGTCGTGCCGATCCTGCCGGTCGAGCTTCTCCTCGATCGCGGTGAGCCGGGCGAGCACCTCGTCGCGGTAGGTGCCGGTCGCCTCGGCATCGGCCTCGTGGTGGGCGTCCTGCATCGAGTTCACGATCAGGCCGACGATCAGGTTCGCCACCGCGAAGGTCGTGGCGATGATGAACGGCACGAAGAAGGCCCAGGCCTGGGGGTACTGCTCCATCACCGGGCGGACGATGCCCATCGACCAGCTTTCCAGCGTCATGATCTGGAACAGCGAATAGGCCGAGCGGCCGAGCGTGCCGAACCAGACCGGGAAGGCGTCGCCGAACAGCTTCGTCGCCATGACCGAGCCGATATAGAAGATCAGGCCCATCAGCGCGAAGACCGAGGCCATGCCGGGCAGCGCGGTGATGAACCCCTCGATCACTCGGCGCAGGCGCGGCAGGACCGAGACGACGCGCAGCACCCGCAGGATCCGCAAGGCCCGCAGGACGGACAGCGTCTGCGCCCCGGGCAGCAGCGAGATGCCGACGATGACGAAGTCGAAGTTGTTCCAGCCGTTGCGGAAGAAGCGCCAGCCATGCGCCACCAGCTTGGCCCCGATCTCGGCCACGAAGACGGCGAGGCAGGCGCGGTCCAGCGCGACGATCAGCGCGCCGAATCGGCTCATGATCTGGTCCGACGTCTCCATCCCCAGAAGGATCGCGTTGAACACGATGACGCCGGTGATCGTGTTGCGCACGCGCGGCTGCGCCAGCCAGCTCGCCAGTCTCTCGCGAAAGGTCATCGGCCCTCGTTCCCTGTCGTTCCGGGCGATATGCTATCTGCTGAACTGCGCCGCAAGCTCCACATGCGGAGACCAGCGGAACTGATCCACCACCTGCACCCAATCCAGGCTGTATCCCGCCCCGGCGAGCATCGCGGCATCGCGGGCGAAGGTGGCGGGGTTGCAGGACACGGCGGCGATGCGGGGGACGGCGGATCGCGCGATCTCGGCGGTCTGCGCCTCGGCCCCGGCGCGCGGGGGGTCGATGACGATGGCGTCGTGGCGGTCCAGCTCGGCCGCCAGCAACGGGCGGCGGAACAGGTCGCGCATCTCGGTCGTGACCTGCTTGAGCCCGTGCGCGTGGCGCCAGGCCCGGTCGAGCGCGGCGAGCATGTCGGCGCCGGCCTCCACAGCGTGGATGTCGGCGGTCCGGGCGAGCGGCAGGGCGAAGGTGCCGCAGCCCGCGAAGAGGTCGACGATGCGCTTGGCGTTGCCGACGGCCTCCTGCACCGCGGCCAGCAGCGCGGCCTCGCCGTGGCGGGTGGCCTGCAGGAAGGCGCCGGGGGGCGGAACCGTCTCTATCCCGTCGAAACTCTGGGCCGGCGGGTGGATCTCCACCACCGTCTCGCCGTCCCATCCCAGCCGCGCGAAACCGCTCTGCTGGGCGATCTGCGCCAGCGTGGCCCGCAGCGGGCCGTCCAGCTTGTGCCCGCCGGAGACGAAGACATCCGCCCCGGCCTGGGACCGGGTGACGGACAGGGACAGCTCGCCGCGCCGCGAGGCGCCCGCCTTCGTGATCTCGGTCAGCGCCGGCAGCAGCGCGGCGATCTCCGGCAGCACGAGCTGGCAGTCGGGCCCCTCGATCACCGTGTCGGAGGCGCGGGCGTGGAACCCCACCAGCGCGCCCTTCTTGGTGCGGCGGCCCGAGAAGGTGGCGCGCCGGCGGGACCGGGGCGGCGAGGTCGCCACGCCGCGGATCGGCGCGTCCAGCCCGTGGGCGGCCAGCGCGGTGCGGACGATGTCGGCCTTCCACGTCTCTACATAGGCGTCGGAGGCATGTTGCAGGGCGCAGCCGCCGCAGCTCTTGAAGTGGCGGCAGGGCGGGCGCACCCGGTCGGGCGAGGGCGTCACGATGCGCGGGCTGTCGATCCGGTCGCCCGAAACCTCGCCCTCCACCTCCTCGCCCGGCAGCGTCAGCGGCACGAAGACGGGGCCGGGCGCGATCCCGTCCCCGCGATGTCCCAGCCGTTCGATCGTAAGCGTCACTCTGCCGCCTCGGCATAGCCCATGAACCCGCCCGACTGCCGTTTCCAGTAGCGCGCGTAAAGCCCGTCCTGCGCCAGCAACTCGCTATGCGTCCCCTGCTCGACGATGCGGCCCTGGTCCAGCACGACGATGCGGTCCATCTCGGCGATGGTGGACAGGCGGTGGGCGATGGCCAGCACGGTCTTGCCCTCCATCACGCGGTGCAGGGCCTCCTGGATCTCGGCCTCGACCTCGGAATCAAGCGCCGACGTCGCCTCGTCCAGCACTAGGATCGGCGCGTTCTTCAGGATGGCGCGGGCCAGCGCGATGCGTTGCCGCTGGCCGCCCGACAGCTTCACGCCGCGCTCGCCGAGATAGGCGTCATAGCCGGTGCGGCCCTTGAAATCCTTCAGCTCCTGGATGAATTCGTGCGCCTGCGCCTTCTCGGCGGCGGCGATCATCTCGTCCTCGGTCGCGTCGGGCTTGCCGTACTTGATGTTGTCGCGGGCGGAGCGGTTGAACATCGCCGTCTCCTGCGTGACCATCCCGATGCGGCGGCGCAGGCTTTCCTGCGTGACCGCGCGCACGTCCTGCCCGCCGACGCGGATCGCCCCGCCTTCGGTGTCGTAGAGACGCATCAAGAGCGCCACGAGGGTCGACTTGCCCGCGCCCGAGGCGCCGACGATGGCCAGTTTCTCGCCCTCGTGGATCGTCAGGTCGATATCCGCGACGCCGCCCGTCTCGCGCCCATAGGCAAAGCTGACGCCGTCGAATTCGACCACCGGTTTCGTACCCGGCTCGCCCGCGTTCTCGGCGTCGGTCAGTTCGTGCGGCGGGGTCAGGGTCTTCATCCCGTCCTCGATCTCGCCGACATGCGAATACATCATCAACAGCGCGTTGCTGATCCAGCCGGTCATCTGCGCCAGCCGGATCGACACCGCCCCCGTCGCCGCGATGTCGCCGGCCGAAGCGGCGCCGTTGGTCCACAGCACCAGCGTCGCGCCGACCAGCAGCACCGGCAGCATTCCGGCCAGCGTCATCAGCAGGAACCGGAACATCGCCGAGGCCTTGCCGAAGGAGAACGCCGCCTCGCGGAACCGGCGCATCTCGTTCAGCGCGGCGCGGTCCTCGTGATCCTGGTGGGCGAAGAGCTTGACCGTCTTGATGTTCGTGACCGTGTCGACGACCTGCCCCGAGACCATCGCCCGCGCCGCGGCCCGCGCGGCCGAGCGCGTGCGGATGCGCGGCAGGAACACCCGGATCAGGGCGGCGTAGAGTATGAACCAGACGGCCAGGATCGCCGCGACGGTCGGCCCGATCGACAGCATCAAGAGCGCCGAGCCGGCCACCGAGGCGAGCCCGAAGATCACCGCGCTGACGATGTCGATCACGGTGTCGGTCATCGCCCGGGCCGTCTGCATCTGCTTCTGCGCGATGCGGCCGGCGAAGTCGTTGTCGAAGAAGGTCACCGCCTGCCCCATGGTCCAGCGATGCAGCCGCGACAGGACGAGGTTGTTGACGTTCGGCCCGATGCAGAGCGATTGCAGCGCCGACGAGATGCCCGAGGTCACCGGCCGGATCAGCAGGAAGAAGGCCAGAACCGCCAGCAACAGAGACGTGTTGGCCGAGAAGAAGTCCCCCGGCGGGCTGGCCAGCGCGGCGTCGATCACCTGTCCGAGGATCAGCGCGCTCAGAACCTCGAACGATCCGACCAGCGCCGAGACGATGGCGGCGGCGCCGATGCCGAGCCAGGCGCCCTCCAGCAGCCAGCGCATGAAGGCCAGCAGCGTCCGCGGCGGGGCGCCGGACGCCGGGCGTTCCGGGTCGATCAGCCCGGAGACCCATGTCGCGAACCTGTTCAACGTCATTCCGCCGCCTGTTCCGTCCCGGCCGACCCACCGACGTGGTGCACCGGAGCGTCTCCATATAGCCCGGCGCGGGTCGCGGGGAAAGCGAGGCGCGGGCCGCCGCCGGTGACGTTCGCGCTATCGGCCAACAAGCTCGTCGCGCGTGAGGGTGAAACCGGACGCGATCCACCTGGTTTCGAGACTGGTCAGCCGCTCGCCCAGCGCCGCGCCCTTGTAGTCCGGCATCAGGTCCTTTGCGGTTACGGGAAACTCCGCCTCGGCCCCGCGCGCGATGTCGCCGGCGGCGTCCGGCGGCAGGGGCGATTCCATGAGCGCGGCGCGGATCAGCACCGCGTCGCGCGCCTCCGCGAGGCCCAGCCGATAGCCAAGCTCCGCCGGCCCCATGTCGACCGTGGCGGCCGCACGCAGGCGCTCCAGCCGGCGCGCGTCCTTCTTCGACAGGCGCAGATGCCCGGCCGCTTCTTCGCCGCCCAGAACGGCCAGCCGCCGGATCGCCTCCGGCCGCGCCGCCAGCTCCGGCTCCAACGCCACGAGGATCGGCAGCGCGCGTGTGTCGGCGCCGGGCAGCACCGGGCGCAGGCACCCTGCGTGCTGCATGGCGGCGGCGGAGGGCGACGGGTCCGGCGCGGCCAAAAGCTTGCGCAGTTCGGCCCCGATCCGCTCTTTCGACAGCGTCTCCAGCCCGTCCGACAGCGCGGCGCAGGCGGCCAGCCCGTCCGCGTCGAGCCCCTCCTGCGGGTCGCCGTACCAGGCGTGGAAGCGGAAGAACCGCAGGATGCGCAGATAGTCCTCGCGGATCCGCGCCTCCGGGTCTTCGATGAACCGCACTCGCCGCGCGAGAAGGTCCGGAAGACCGCCGAGCGGGTCGACGACCGTGCCGTCGGGCCGGGCGTAGAGCGCGTTCATCGTCAGGTCGCGGCGCAGCGCGTCCTCGCGGATCTCGGTGGTGAAGGCCACGACGGCGCGGCGGCCGTCGGTCTCCACGTCGCGGCGGAAGGTGGTGATCTCGTGCGGCTGGCCCTCGGCAACCACGGTCACGGTGCCGTGGTCGATCCCGGTCGGCACAGCCTTAAGACCGGCCTTTTCCGCAAGGTCAGAGACTGTTTCGGGCGTCGCGTCGGTCGAGATGTCGATGTCGTCCACCGGCGCGCCGATCAAGGCGTTGCGCACGCAGCCGCCGACGAACAGCGCCTCGTAGCCCGCATCGGTCAGAACCCGGCACACCGCCTGCGCCCGCGGGTCCGTCAGCCAGTCGCCCGTCACCCGCATCAGGCCAGCCGCTCGGCCAGGCCGCGCAGGATTCGCGCGGTGGCGCCCCAGATGTAATAGGGTCCGTAGGGCACGGCGTAATAGTGCCTTGTCCGCCCCTGCCAGCGGCGCGACTGCATGCGATAGCGCGCGCGGTCGGCGACGTGGTCGAACGGCACGCGGAACACCTCGTCGACTTCGCCCAGTTCGGGCACGGCGTCGAATTCGGCTCTGATCCGGCCCAGGAACGGCACCATTTCGAAGCCGGTCACCGTCTCGTGCCCCGGCAGTTGTCCCAGGATTTCCACGTTCGCGGGGTCGAGCCCGATCTCCTCGCGCGCCTCGCGCAGTGCGGCGGCCTTGGTATCGGCGTCACCGGCATCGACCTTGCCGCCGGGAAAGGCGATCTGGCCGGGATGGTGCATCAGCGCAGAGGACCGCTTGGTCAGGATCACCTGCAGACCGCGCGGCGTGTCGATCAGCGGCACCAGCACGCCGGCGGGGCGGTATCGCGTCCCCGCCGGCGGCCGAAAATCGGGGTTCAGGTCGAAGTCGGAGGAATCCGTGCCCGATCCGTCCAGGGCCGCCACGATCCGGGCGAACGGGTCACTCGCCGTCACCGGGGGACTCCTCGGCCTCGAACCCCAGCGTCTTGGGGTCGAACTCGTAATGCGCGCCGCAGAACTGGCAGTCGGCGGTCACGATGCCGTCCTCCGTGGTCATGTGGCCGATGTCCTTGGCCGAGTAGATCGACAGGCTTTCGCGCACCCGGTCGGCCGAGCAGGTACAGCCGAACTGCACCGGCTGCGGATCGAAGACGCGGGGCTGTTCCTCGTGGAACAGGCGCACCAGAAGGTCGGTGGACTGCACGGTGGGGCCGACCAGCTCGATCAGCTCGACCGTCTCCAGCAGGGTGTTCGCCCGCATCCAGTTCTCTTCGTCCTCGCCCTCGACGATATCCTGCGCCTCCAACAGCCCGCCCTCGCCCGAGCCGCCGCCGGTGGCGAAGGGCGAAGCCTTGGGCATGTGCTGCAGCATGACGCCGCCGGCCCGCCAATGGTCGGGCTGGCCGGGTTCCTGTGCGCGGCCGAAGCCCAGCGCGAAGCGGGTCGGCAGTTGTTCGGATTGCGCGAAATACGTCTCTGCACAGGCCGCCAGAGACCCGCCGGCGATGGGCGTGATGCCCTGATACGGCACCATGCCGCTGCCCTGGTCGATCAGGATGGCGAAATAGCCCTTGCCGATCTGCGAGAACGGCGCGGCGTCGGGGTCCAGCCGGTCGGCGTCGAAGCTGGCATAGGCGCGCACCCAGGCCGGCTCGCCCTCTTTCGACGGTCCGTAATAGTCGGTCGCGATCAGGCGGGCCGGGCCGTCGCCGCGCACCTGCAGCGACAGTTTCCAGCGCAGCTTGATGGTCTGGCCGATCAGCGCGGTCAGCAGCGCCGTCTCGGCCACCAGCGCCTCGATCGGGCGCGGATAGTTGTGCTGGGCCAGCAGCTCGTCGAGCACGCCGTCCAGCCGGGCGACCCGGCCACGGATGTCCGAGCGGTCGAGCTGAAACGGCAGGATGGTGTCATCCCAGGCGATCTGCGATCCAATGGTCATGGGGTTTCCTTGCGCCTCGCGTGTGGCATACCGCGTCCATATAGGTACGACAACCGCACAGCAAAGGCAGGGGGCGGCGATGATCCCGCGTTACGGCGAGACAGTGAGACCGGGCATACGCTATACGCCGCGGCCCGGGGTCTATGCGGTGCTGCCGCGCGGCGGCCGGGTGCTGGTGACCCATCAGGTGGAGCCGCGGCCCGAATATCAGCTGCCCGGCGGCGGCATCGACCCGGGCGAATCGCCGGTCGCCGCGCTGCATCGCGAGGTGTTCGAGGAAACCGGCTGGCGCATCGCCGCGCCGCGCCGGCTGGGCGCCTATCGGCGGTTTACCTATATGCCGGAATACGACCTCTGGGCCGAGAAGATCTGCCATATCTACCTCGCCCGGCCGGTGCGCCGCCACGGCCCGCCGGTCGAGGCGGGGCACACGGCGTGGTGGCTGGACCCCGGCGACGCACTGGGGCTGCTGGCGAATTCCGGCGACCGGGCCTTTGCGGCGCGGGTTCTGTGACGCTCAGCTGAAATCCAGCAGGATGGCCGAGACGTCGTCGGCGAAGTCGCTGTGCCCCATATGGCCCGCCAGCCTGTCGATCAGGCGGTCGAACAGGGCCTGCCCGCGCGACATCGCGTGATCGCGCAGAAAGGCCCGCAGCCCGGCATCGTCGAACATCTCGTGACCCGGCGACATGCATTCCGTGATCCCGTCGGAGCCGATCAGGATGCGATCGCCGGGCCGAAGCTGCAGCTCGGTGTCCGAGAAGCCGGCCGCGGGCAGAAGGCCCACGGGCATGCCGCCGTCGCCGGCAGACTCCACCGCGCCGTCGGCCCGGTGGATCATCGGGTGCGGATGGCCGGCCTGGGTCAGCGTCACGCGGCCGTCGTCCAGCGCGATCCGGGCCAGGATCAGGGTCAGATACTGCTCCGTCTCCATCTGGTTCAGGACGATGTCGTTGAGGCGCGCCACGGCCGCGCTGGGATTGCGCATCACCGGCTGACCGTCGCGGTCGCGGGTGATCGCGATATTCGTGCCCGGCGTGGTGCCCGCGAAATGCGCCGCCAGCCGCGCCGTCATCAGGGCCGAGGCGATCCCGTGCCCGGACACATCCAGCGCGAACACCCCGATCTCGCGCGCGTTCACCTCGAACATGCCGACGAGGTCGCCGCCGACGCGCCCCGCCGGCCGCAGGAGGAGGGACACGTCGACCCCCGGAAAGCTGCGGTCCCGGTCGCGCAAGAGGGATTACTGCAGTTTCTGAGCCTCGACCAGGTCGCGGTCGATGACGGCGTGCAGCTGTTTCATCTCGTCCAGCGCCAGGTTCAGCTCCCGCTCCATCCGGAGGACGCGCTGACCGGCCCGGATCCGGGCGCGCAGCTCGGCCGCATGCACGGGTTTCGTCAGGAAGTCGTCGGCCCCGGCGTCGAGGCCCACCGCGACCTCGTGCTTTTCGTCGTTCGACGTCAGCAGCACGAAATAGCCGTACCTGTCCCCGCGCATCGCCCGGAAGGCGCGGCAGAACGCCAGCCCGTCCATCCCGGGCATCACCCAGTCGCTGACGATCAGGTCCGGCTGTTCGATCTGACAGAGGGTCAGCGCCGCCTCGCCGGACGGTGCCTCGACCACGTTCAGACCCATCTTCTTGAGATAGGTCGCCAGCAGGCGCCGCTGCGCGCGGCTGTCGTCCACGACCAGCACGGTCGCGGGCGGCGCCGGTCGCTGACCCAGCCGGAGGATTTCGTTCTGTGCGGTCACGCCGGTCACACTCTGCCCGATCGGTTTGCCGCGGTTGAAGCAGGCCCGGCTTAACAGGCCGATAAGCAGCGCATTTTAAGAAGATGCCCGCCGGGATTAACCCGAGGCTCAATCGGCCCGTGTATCGTGGCCCTCCGCATCGATATGGGAGCGGCGGATGATCGACTGGCAGCGTGTCGACGAGTTGCGGCAGGAAATCGGCGCCGAGGAGTTCCTGGAGGTGGTCGAGATGTTCGTCGAGGAATCCGACGAGGTGGTGGCCGAATTGGAGACGTGCCAGGGGCCCGACGGCCTGAAGGAGCGTCTTCACTTCCTGAAGGGCAGCGCGCTGAACCTTGGATTTCAGCAGATGGCCGAAATCTGCCGCCAGGGCGAACGCCTGGCCGCCGCGGGGCAGCCCGAGCGAATCGACCTCGCCGCCCTGCGAGCGCTTTACGCCGACTCCCGCGCCGCGCTCGTCGCGCGTCTGCAGGCGTTCCCGGCCGCCTGACCGCTAGCCGGTCAGCTGATGCGCTTCCAGCTTGGCGCGGACCTCGGGGGGAATCGTCGCGGAGGACCGGGTTTCGGGATCGAAGAACACCTCCACGAGATCGTAGGTCGCGTGCAGCGCCCCGGTATCCGCGTGCAGCATCCGCAGGTGGAACGTCACGCTCTTGCCGCCGATCCGGGTGACGGCGCCGTCGATCCGGATCAGATCGCCCGCCACAAGTTCCTTGATGAAGGTCGTGGTCGCGGTGCCCGACACGGTATGCACCCCGTGCTCGGCCTGCATCTCGGAATAGGCCAGGCCCAGCAGGGTCCACATGTGATAGGTCGCGTCGTCGAAGAACGGCGCATAGTGGCGCACGTTCATATGCCCGAAATGGTCGTGGTGCCACGGATGCACCACCCCGCGAAACAGCTCCAGCCTGTCGCCCATCGTCCTCTCCTGTCCTGACCCGGTTCAGCCAAGCACCGGGCAGCGCCGGCCGCAACCCCGCCTTGCCGACCGGCATCCCCCGCGTTAAACGCGCTTCGACCATCAGACGGAGCCCGTACATGTCCGACGCACCCAGGAAAGTCGTCCTCGCCTATTCCGGCGGCCTCGATACCTCGATCATCCTGAAATGGCTGCAGACGGAATACGGCTGCGAGGTCGTCACCTTCACCGCCGACCTGGGCCAGGGCGAAGAGCTGGAACCCGCGCGCAAGAAGGCCGAGATGCTCGGGATCGCGCCCGAGAACATCTATATCGAGGACCTGCGCGAGGAATTCGTGCGCGACTTCGTCTTCCCGATGTTCCGCGCCAATGCCGTTTACGAGGGACTGTACCTGCTGGGCACCTCCATCGCCCGGCCGCTGATCTCCAAGCGGCTGATCGAGATCGCGGCGGAGACCGGGGCCGACGCCGTCGCCCATGGCGCGACCGGCAAGGGCAACGACCAGGTGCGGTTCGAACTGGCCGCCTATGCGCTGAACCCCGACATCAAGGTCATCGCGCCGTGGCGGGAATGGGACCTGACCTCGCGCACCAGGCTTCTGGATTTCGCCGAGCAGCACCAGATCCCCATCGCCAAGGACAAGCGCGGCGAGGCGCCGTTCTCTGTCGATGCGAACCTGCTGCACACCTCGTCCGAGGGCAAGGTGCTGGAAGACCCGGCACAGGACGCGCCCGATTACGTCTATCAGCGCACCACGAACCCCGAGGACGCGCCGGACACGCCCGAATACGTCGAGATCGGGTTCGAAAAGGGCGACCCCGTCTCGATCAACGGCCAGGCGATGTCGCCGGCGGAGATCCTGACGAAGCTCAACGAGCTGGGCGGCAAGCACGGGATCGGCCGGCTGGACCTTGTCGAGGGCCGCTTCGTCGGCATGAAATCCCGCGGCATCTACGAGACCCCGGGCGGCACCGTCCTTTTGGAGGCGCATCGCGGCATCGAGCAGATCACGCTCGACCGCGGCGCGGCGCATCTGAAGGACGAGCTGATGCCGCGCTATGCCGAGCTGATCTATAACGGTTTCTGGTTCTCGCCCGAGCGCGAGATGCTGCAGGCGCTGATCGACCGCAGCCAGGAGCACGTCACCGGCACGGTCCGGCTGAAGCTCTACAAGGGTCTCGCTCGCACGGTCGGCCGCTGGTCCGAGCACAGTCTCTATTCCGAGGCGCATGTGACCTTCGAGGACGATGCCGGCGCCTACGACCAGAAGGACGCGGCGGGGTTCATCAAGCTGAACGCGCTGCGCCTGCGGCTGCTGGCGGATCGCAAGCGGCGCATGACCTAGCGCCGCGCCGCAGATGACCTTCGCGCAGTACGACAACCGGCTGGTCGACGCGCTCAGCCGGTCGGTCAATCACGCGGTCAACCGGCTCAGCCCGTTCTACCGCGCCAATCCGTATCGCGGCCCGCTGTGGATTACCGAAGTCGATATGCGCGTGGCCGTCAGCCTGAGCCACGGCTTCCTGTTCAACCGCCTGCCGAAGAACGCCAACTCGACCGTCACGGCGATGCTGCACGACTATGCGTTCGGCGGCCAGGGCGACGCGATGGCCCGGACGGCGAAGCATGCCTTCGGGCGGCCGGTCTTCCTGGGCCGTCGGGGCGTCGCGGCGCTGGCCGATTGCTTCAAGTTCTGCATCGTCCGCGATCCCTACAGCCGCACCCTGTCGGCCTATCTCGACAAGATCGTCGGCCGCCAGCGGCAGTCCCGGCGGCCGCTTCGGCTCTTGCGCGACAAGCACGGGACCGATGCCCCGACATTCGAGCAGTTCTGCCTGTATCTCGCCGAGGGCGGGCTTTACGACGACAACCACTGGGCGCCGCAGGTGGCGGGCCTGGTCCTGCCGCCCGAGCGCTTCGACCATATCGGCCGGTTCGAGCGGCTTGACGAGGAACTGGACCTGATCGCGCGCCGCATCTTCGGCCGGGGATATGCCAGCGAGCGTCGCTACGGGCCGGCCAGCACCGACGCCGCCGCGCAGCTGGAGGCGCATTACACCCCGCGGGCGCGCGAGATCGTGCAGACCCTGTTTCGGCCCGATTTCGAGACGTTCGGCTACCCGGTCTGACCGAACGGCCGCCGCGCCGGGTGACGGATCACGCGACCGTGCCTTGCCCCACGGAGACTATGCGCCACTCTGGGGCGCAAAGAGGAGGCCCGATATGAGACTTGTTCTGACAGCCCTCGCGGTCACGCTCGCCGGCGCTGCCGCGCAGGCCGAGACCAGGACCGCCCTGTTCGCCGGCGGCTGCTTCTGGTGCGTGGAGGCCGATTTCGAGAAGGTCGACGGCGTGATCGAGGCCGTCTCCGGTTTCGCCGGTGGCACGGTCGAGAACCCGACCTACAAGGAAGTGACCCGCGGCGGCACCGGCCACCTGGAGGTGGCGCAGATCCGCTACGACGACGAGAAGGTGGGCTATGAGCGGCTGGTCGAGCTGTTCTTCCGCTCCATCGACCCGACCGACGCGGGCGGCCAGTTCTGCGACCGGGGCGAAAGCTATACCACGGCCATTTTCGTCTCTAACGCGGAGGAACGCCGCATCGCCGAAGCGGAGAAGGCGGAGGCCGAGGAAGAGCTGGGCCAGGAGATCGTCACGCCGATCCGCGACGACGCGACGTTCTACAAGGCCGAGGAGTACCATCAGGACTACTACAAGAAGAGCGACCTGATCCTGTCCCGCTTCGGCCCGATCTCGAAGGAGAAGGCGTATGAGCGCTACCGCGACGGCTGCAACCGCGACCAGCGCGTCCGCGAGCTCTGGGGCGACGACGCGCCTTTCGTCGGGGGCTGAGCGCCCGCGCCTTTTTCTGGCCGGACATACGCCAGGAGGCGTCGTCCTTGGTGCGCCATTGTGCAAGCACAATGGGCGACAGGGGGGACGTCGCCCCCCCAAGCGGATCGGACCGCCGAAGGCGGTTCGACCCTCAGAGGCGCTCGAAGGCCAGCGCGATCCCCTGGCCGCCGCCGATGCACATGGTCACCAGCGCCCGCTTGCCGCCGATCCGCTCCAGCTCGTACAGCGCCTTGACGGTCAGGATCGCCCCGGTGGCGCCGACCGGGTGGCCCAGCGCGATGGCGCCGCCGTTCGGGTTCACCTTGTCGGGGTTCAGGCCCAGCCCCTTGTTCACGGCCAGCGCCTGCGCCGCGAAGGCCTCGTTCGACTCGATGACGTCGAAATCCTCGGCCGACAGGCCGGTCTTCTCCAGCAGGCTCTCTACCGCCGGAACCGGGCCGATCCCCATGACCTCGGGCCGCACGCCGGCATGCGCATAGCCCAGCACCCGGGCCCTCGGCGTCAGCCCCGCCTTCTCCGCGGCGTCGGCCCGGGCCAGCACGATGGCCGCGGCGCCGTCGTTGATGCCCGAGGCATTACCGGCTGTCACGGTGCCGTCCTTCTGGAAGGCCGGGCGCAGACCCGCGAGCTTGTCCAGGCTGGTCTGCTTGGGGTGCTCGTCGGTCTCGAAGGCGACGGTGTCGCGCCTTACCTTCACCTCGACCGGCACGATCTGGTCCTTGAACCGACCCTCCGAGATGGCGCGCGCGGCGCGGTCCTGGCTTTGCATCGCGAAGGCGTCCTGCTCTTCGCGGCTGATCTGGTGCTCGGCCGCGACGTTCTCGGCCGTCACGCCCATATGCCCGGTGCCGAACGGGCAGTTCAGCGCGCCCAGCATCATGTCCTGCGCCGAGATATCGCCCATCTTCGCGCCCCAGCGCGCCTGCGGCAGGATATAGGGCGCGCGGCTCATGCTTTCCGCCCCGCCGGCAAGGCCGAACTCGGCGTCGCCCAGCGCGAGGGACTGGACCACCGAGACAACGGCCTGCGCGCCGGAGCCGCAGAGCCGGTTAACGTTCATCGCCGGTGTGGTGTCGGGAATCCCCGCCTCGATCGCCGCGGCGCGGGACAGGTACATGTCGCGAGGCTCGGTGTTGATGACGTGGCCGTACGAGACGTGGCCGATCTGGCCGCCCTCGACCCCGGCGCGCGCCATCGCCTCTTTCGCAACGGTCCCGCCCAGCTGGATCGGCGGGGTGCCGGCCAGCGCGCCGCCGAAGGTGCCGATGGCGGTGCGGGCGCCGTCGAGAATCACGATATCGTCCATGGTCTCCTCCTTTGTCCGGGGCCCGTAATACGCGGGTCAGGCACCGTTGTCCTGCGTCAATTTCTGCACTGCGGCGAGAAAGGTTGGCGCGTCGGTGCCCAGCCTGTCCAGCACCTTCGCCTCGTAGGCGCGGGCGAGCGGGGCCATATCCTCCATCAGCGCGACGCCCTTGTCTGTCAGGGCGAGCGAGACGAGGCGCTTGTCGGTCTCGTTCGCCTTTTTAGTCACGTATCCCGCCTTCTCCAGCCGGGTCGCGGCGCGGCTGACCTTCGGCTTGTCCAGTTCGGCCTGTTCGCTGATGTCGCGCACGCTGACCGCCTTGGCCTGGCTCAGATGCGCCAGGACGCGCCATTCCGCCCGGCTGATGCCATAGCGGGCACGGTAGATGGCGGCGAATTCGCGGCTCACCCGCTCGGACACCACGGCGAGCTGATACGGCAGGAATTGGCTGAGGTCGAAGTCGAGCATGGGCGGCCCTTTGATTGCATGCGCCATGTTCCACGGGAGCCGGGCGCGATCAACTTTCTAGCCGGCCCTTGACTTCATTTCAACTGCAACGATATGGGTGCCGCAAGCGTCGGGGCCTGTCCCTCTGCCCGATTCCCCGATGCCGCACGGAGGATCTGATGAACAAGCAATCCACACCCCGCGACATGGTGCGTGCCGCGAGCACTGTCGGCATCCACGAAGGCTATATGCCCGGCTTCGGCAACGACTTCGAAACCGAGGCCCTGCCCGGCGCGCTGCCCGAAGGAATGAACAGCCCGCAAAAGTGCAATTACGGTCTCTATGGCGAGCAATTGTCCGGCACGGCCTTCACCGCGCCCAGCCACCAGAACGAGCGTACGTGGTGCTATCGCATCCGGCCGTCGGTGAAGCATTCGCATCGCTACGAGAAGATCGACGTGCCGTACTGGAAGTCGGCACCTTGCGTGGACCCGGACGTGATCTCGCTGGGCCAGTACCGCTGGGATCCGGTGCCGATGACGGACGAGCGGCTGACCTGGATCACCGGCATGCGGACGATGACCACCGCCGGCGACGTGAACACGCAGGTGGGGATGGCATCGCATATCTACCTGGTGACCGAGTCGATGGTGGACGAGTATTTCTACTCGGCCGATTCCGAGCTTCTGGTGGTGCCGCAGGACGGCCGTCTGCGGTTCTATACCGAGCTGGGGATCATCGACCTGGAGCCCAAGGAGATCGCCGTCATTCCGCGCGGGCTGCTCTACCGGGTCGAACTGGTGGACGGGCCGGCGCGCGGATTCGTCTGCGAGAATTACGGCCAGAAGTTCGAGCTGCCGGGCCGCGGGCCAATCGGCGCCAACTGCCTGGCGAACCCGCGGGACTTCAAGACGCCGGTGGCGGCTTATGAGGATCGCGAGGTCGACTCGACCGTGACCATCAAGTGGTGCGGCCAGTTCCACGTCACCAAGATCGGCCATTCGCCGCTGGACATCGTGGCGTGGCACGGCAACTACGCGCCGTGCAAATACGACATGCGCAACTACTGCCCCGTCGGCGCGATCCTGTTCGACCATCCCGACCCGTCGATCTTCACGGTGCTGACCGCGCCGTCCGGCGTGCCGGGCACGGCGAATATCGACTTCGTGCTGTTCCGCGAGCGCTGGCTGGTGGCCGAGGACACGTTCCGCCCGCCGTGGTACCACAAGAACATCATGTCCGAGCTGATGGGCAACATCTATGGCCAGTACGACGCCAAGCCGCAGGGCTTCGTGCCGGGCGGTCTGAGCCTGCACAACATGATGCTGCCGCACGGGCCGGACCGCGAGGCGTTCGAGGGGGCGTCCAACGCCAATCTCGGGCCCGAGAAGCTGGAAAACACGATGTCCTTCATGTTCGAGACCCGGTTCCCGCAGCATCTGACCCCCTTCGCCGGAAACGAAGCGCCGCTGCAGGACGACTACATCGACTGCTGGGAGAGCCTGGAGAAGAAGTTCGACGGCACACCCGGCAAGAAGTGACTGGTTGCGATGCGCTGACGGCGCGCCCTACACAGACGTAGGGTGCGCCTGTCGCGCGCCGCAACGAACCGGAGAGACGACATGCCCCTGATGCGCAGCTGGGTCGAGAGCGCCAACGCGCCCGACACGGAATTCCCGCTGAACAACCTGCCCTACGGGTCGTTCTATGACGATCCCGAAGACCTGCCGCATTGCGGCGTGGCGATCGGCGACATGATCCTGGACCTCACGCAGATGGAGGAGGATCAGGTTCTCGACGTGCCCGAAGAGATGGAGATGGTGTTCTTCTCGGGCGTGTGGAACGAGTTCATGGCGATGGGCCCGGCCGTCTGGGATGCCTTCCGCACGCTGCTGGTCGAGATGCTGCGCGAGGGCGCGGCGGATGCGGCGGTGTATCGCGACTATCTCGTGCCGCAGGCCGACGTCGAGATGGCGCTGCCCTTCGTGGTGGCGGAATACACCGACTTCTACGCGGGCAAGCACCACGCCACGAATGTCGGCACGATGTTCCGGGGGGCGGAGAACGCGCTGCCGCCGAACTGGCTGTCGATCCCCATCGGGTATAACGGGCGCGCGTCGTCCGTGGTGGTCAGCGGTACGGATGTGCGGCGGCCGTGGGGGCAGCTGAAGGCGCCGGATCAGGATCTGCCGGTCTTCGCCCCGTGCAAGCGGTTCGACATCGAACTGGAGATGGGCGCCATCGTCGGCGTGCCCTCGGACGGGCCGGTGACGGTGCAGGAGGCCGACGACATGATCTTCGGCTACGTTCTGGTGAACGACTGGTCGGCGCGGGACATCCAGGCCTGGGAATACCAGCCTTTGGGACCGTTCCAGGCGAAGGCCACCGCCACCTCGATCAGCCCCTGGATCGTGACAAAAGCCGCGTTAGAGCCGTTTCGCTGCAACACGCCGGAGCGCGAGCGCGAGCTTCTGCCTTATCTGCAGGAGCCGGGGCCGATGCTGTACGACATCCCCCTGTCCGTCGCGATCCAGCCCGAAAACGGCGAGAAAACGGTGCTGTCGCGGACCAACTACAAGGAGATGTACTACTCCTCCGCCCAGCAGCTGGCGCATCACACCACCGCCGGGTCGCCGATGAATGTGGGCGACCTGCTGGGCTCCGGCACGATCTCCGGTGTCACGAAGGACGAGCGCGGCAGCCTTCTGGAGATCTCCTGGGGCGGGAAGGAACCGATAGAGCTGCCCGGCGGCCAGACGCGGAACTTCATCGAGGACGGCGACACGCTGACCCTGTCGGGCGCGGCCGCGGGCGACGGCTACAGGATCGGGTTCGGCGATTGCGTGGGCAAGGTGATTGCCGCGCTGGACGATCCCTACAAGCGGGACTGATGACCGCGCGCCCTGCATATCGCGGAAACGGCCAGGCGGGTCTAACCCGCCTGCTGCCATTGCAGGATGGCGTCGAGGGGCCAGAGCAGCATGACGACGTTCAGCACCAGCCCGTCGCGGATCAGGTAGGCCGTCAGAAGCTCGAACCCGATCACGAGGGCAACGCTGGCCCAGACCGGAATGACTCTCGCCAGGGCGAAGCCCACGACCATCGCCACGATATCGGCGAGCGCGTTGACGATGCTGTCGCCGTTATAGTCGAAGGATACGGTGACCGAGCGATAGCGCTCGATCACCCAGGCGGAATTCTCGACGAGCTCCCAGCCGCATTCGACCAGCATGGCGATGGCGAAGCGCCACGAAATCGGCATCCGGGGGGCCACCAGCCACAGCGCGGCATAGAACAAAAGGCCGTGCAGCAGGTGGCTGGGGGTGTACCAGTCGGCGATGTGCTGGCTGCTTTGCTCGGGCGGCGCGTCGCCGGCCCAGAGTTCGACATATCCGCAGGGGCAGATCAGATCGCGCCCCATCAGATAGAGGATCACGCCCGTCCCGAGAAACAGGGCAAGCGAGATCCAGTATGGCGTGGCGCGGGTCATGCCGCCCACGCAAGCACCGAAACACACGCGCGTCCAGAGACTTGAAAGGAACCGGAATGGCGAAGGCATTCGCATCGCAAGGCGACATGGAAGAAAAGCAGGTCAGCTTTACCCAGATCGGGGAGGGCCTGTACGCCTTTACCGCCGAGGGCGACCCGAACTCGGGCGTCATCATCGGCGACGATTCGGTGATGATCGTCGAGGCGCAGGCGACGCCGCGGCTGGCGAACAAGGTGATCGAATGCGTGCGCTCGGTGACCGACAAGCCGATCACGCATCTGGTCATGACGCATTATCACGCGGTGCGGGTGCTGGGCGCCTCGGCGTTCCAGGCACCGACGATGATCATGTCGGAAAAGGCCCGGTCGATGGTGGTCGAGCGCGGGCAGGAGGACTGGGACAGCGAGTTCACGCGCTTCCCGCGCCTGTTCCAGGGGCACGAGGACATCCCGGGGCTGACCTGGCCGACCACGACGTTCAACGGGCGGATGAGTGTCTATCTCGGCAACCGGCGGGTCGATATCATGCAGCTGGGCCGCGCCCACACGGCCGGCGACGCGGTGATCTACGTGCCCGACCAGAACGTGATGTTCACCGGCGATATCGTCGAGTACAAGTCCGCCTGCTACTGCGGCGACGGGCATTTCCACGACTGGCCCGGCACCATCGAGAACATCCGCGCCTGGGAGCTGGACGCCATCGCACCGGGCCGCGGCGACGCGCTGGTCGGGACCGAGATGGTGAACGCGGCGCTGGATTCCACGACCGATTTCGTGAAGTCGACCTATGCGCCGGCGGCCAAGGTCGCGCTGGGCGGCGGCTCGCTGAAGGAAGCGTGGGACGCGGTGCGGGCGGAATGCGACCCGAAGTTCAGCGACTACGCGATCTACGAGCACTGCCTGCCCTTCAACGTTGCCCGCGCCTATGACGAGGCGCGCGACATCGACACGCCGCGCATCTGGACCGCCGAGCGGGACGCGGAGCTGTGGGAGCAGTTGCAGGGCTAGGCCCTGTGCCGGAACGATGGTGCTGGTTCGGTTCGCATCGCCGGTTCTGGGGGATCCCCTGGAGCAACTGCTGCGGTTCCTGCGACTCGTCGCGATCTTCTATGCCGCCGGGCATGTGGTGCCCGGCGTGACCATCTGGCTGATCGGGAGGACGGCCCATGCCTTATGACTATCAACCCTTTCCCTACACCGCCCCGCCGGGCCTGACCGCGCCGGAGCCGCGGCACAAGGTGGTCATCGTGGGGGCCGGGCCGATCGGCGTGGCGATGGCGCTGGAGCTGGCGAATTACGGGGTGCCGTCCGTGGTGCTGGACGACAACAACGTGGTCTCGGTCGGCTCGCGCGCGATCTGCTGGTCGAAGCGGAGCCTGGAAATCCTCGATCGCCTGGGGATCGGCGACAAGTCGGTCGAGAAGGGCGTGACCTGGAAGGTCGGGCGCACGTTCCACCGCGACAAGGAGGTGTTCAACTTCGACCTGCTGCCGGAAGAAGGGCACAAGATGCCCGCCTTCGTGAACCTGCAACAGTATTACGTCGAGGAGTTCCTGGTGCGGGCCGCCCTCGACAACGATCTGGTGGACGTGCGGTTCAAGAACGAGGTGGTGGAGGTCGACCAGACTGCCGAGGCCGCGACGGTGCGGATCGAGACGCCGGATGGCGAATACAGTCTCGAAACCGAGTACCTGATCGCCTGCGACGGGGCGAAGTCGCCCATCCGCGAGATGATGGGGCTGGATTTCGCGGGCGAGCTCTTTGAGGAGCGGTTTCTGATCGCCGATATCGAGATGACGGCCGATACGCCCTCGGAGCGGTGGTTCTGGTTCGAGCCCACGTTCCATCCCGGCCAGTCGGCGCTCTTGCATAAACAGCCGGACAACATCTATCGCATCGACCTGCAGCTCGGCTGGGACGCCGACCCGGTCGAGGAGAAAAAGCCCGAGAAGGTGATCCCGCGGATCGAGAAGGTCGTGGGGCATTCGGATTTCAAGCTGGACTGGGTCAGCGTCTATACCTTCCAGTGCCGGCGGCTGGAGCGCTTCGTGCATGACCGGGTGCTGTTCGTGGGCGACAGCGCGCATGTCGTGTCGCCCTTCGGTGCGCGCGGCGGCAACGGCGGGCTGCAGGACGTCGACAACCTGGGCTGGAAGCTGGCCGCCGTGCTGGAGGGTCGCGCGGATTCGGGCCTGTTAGAGACGTATAACACCGAGCGAACCTACGGCACGGACGAGAACATCCTGAATTCGACCCGGTCGACGCGCTTCATGACCCCGGCCGACGGGGCCGAACGGTTGTTCCGCGACCAGGTGCTGGCCCTGGCCGCCAAGGCGCCTTTCGCGCGGAGCTGGGTGAATTCCGGCCGGCTGTCAGTGCCCTGCGTCTATCCGGTGAACGGCGCCGACGACAAGGCGCTGCCGCGCGTGTCGCGGCCGGGCGCCGTGGCGCCGGATGCGCCGATGGGCAACGGCTGGCTGCTGAATGCGCTGGGCGGCCGTATGGTCGTGCTTGCGCTGGGGTGCCAGGCGCCGGAGGTGGCGGGCGCCGAGGTGCTGACGCCGGAAATCACCGACGAGATTCGCCGCCGCTACATGGGCGAGGCCGAGAAGACCGTGTATCTGATCCGGCCCGACCAGGTGATCGCGGCGCGCTGGCCCTATGTCGACCGCACCGCCGTCGAGGCCACCATCGAGGCAATCTGGAGGGGCGAATGACCGCATTGATCGACACGCCGAACCTGGCCGATCACGACGGGTTCTACGAGGAGCTTCTGGCCACGCATAAGGGGCTGAGCGAGGCGGAGAGTCAGGCTCTGAACGCCCAGTTAGTGATGATTCTGGCGAACCATATCGGTGACCGGACCGTGCTGAGCGAAGCGCTGGCCCTGGCGCGGAAGACACCGCTGGGCTGAGCGGCTACAGATCCCAGATCAGCGGCAGCCGCGTGCGGCCGTTGTCGGTCAGGATGAAAGGCTCGCGTCCTTCGAAAACGGCGGCGGTCAGCGGACGGCCATAGCCAGCGCCGGTGTCCAGGTTGATCCGGTTGCCGTGGTTTTCCGGGGCTTCGGCCGGCGTGTGGCCGTGGACGACCAGCCGGCCGTGGTCGCGGGTGCTCTCCAGGAATTCGAAGCGGATCCAGACCAGGTCGTCCGGATCCTGCCTGTCCAGCGGGATGCCGGGTCGGATGCCGGCATGGACGCAGATCAGGTCTTCGGTCTCATGGACGTACGGCATGTTTTCCAACAGCGCACGGTGGGATTGAGGCACCGCCGCGCCGGCATCGGCCTGCACCGCTTCCAGATCGCGGCGCGGGTCCGGGTCGACGCCGTAGGAGGCCATCGTGGCGGAGCCGCCGAGATTCGGCCGCAGCCAGTAGAGCGCCGTGTCGCGGCGGGGGTCGTCCTCGCCCTCGAAGCTGAGGAAATCGAGGAACAGCTGATCGTGGTTGCCGCGGATGACGTGCCACGGCTCGCCTTCCGCGATGCCGCGCACCAGATCCTCGATCACGCCCCGGGAGTCCGGCCCCCGGTCTGTCAGGTCACCGAGATGGACGAGCGGCGCGTCGACGTCGCCGCACCGCCTCCGGTCGGCCGCGACACGCGCGTGGGCAGCGCGAAGCATGTCGCGCTGCCCGTGGATGTCACCGATGGCATAAAGCCGTCGCATCCGTCCCTAAGCCACCTCGAACTGCAGCGGGCGCACCTGCTGGAACAGCCCGGTGTTGCGAAGCGCGGTCAGCACGCCGTTGTCGGGCTGCTCGTCGAGATACAGCAGCGCGATGGCGTCGCCGTTCCTCCGGCCGAGCGTGAAATTGGCGATGTTCACGCCATGGGTGCCCAGCGTCTGACCCAGCGTGCCGATGATGCCCGGCACGTCCTTGTTGGTGGTATAGAGCATGTGCTGCCCCACCTCGGCGTCGATGTTGATGCCCTTGATCTGGATGAAGCGCGGCTTGCCGTCCGAGAACACGGTGCCGGCGATAGAGCGTTCCCGCGTGGGCGTCTTCACCGTCAGCTTGACGTAGCCATCGAACACGCCGCTCTTCGTCTGCGTGGTGGACGAGATGTCGATATCCCGCTCCTTCGCGACGACGGGGGCAGAGACCATGTTCACGTCCGGGTTGGTGGCGGTCATGATCCCGGCGATCGCCGCGGAGGACAGCGCGGCGGTGTTCATCTCGGCCGCGACGCCGTCATAGAGAATGTTGATCGCCTCGATCGGCTCGTCGGTGAGCTGCCCCGCGAAATCGCCCAGATACTCGGCGAGCTTGATCCAGGGGCCCATCACCTTGGCCTCTTCCGCGGTCACCGACGGCATGTTCAGCGCGTTCTGCACCGCGCCGGTCAGCAGGTAATCCGACATCTGCTCGGCCACCTGCAGGGCGACGTTCTCCTGCGCTTCCGAGGTGGCGGCGCCCAGATGCGGGGTGCAGACGACGTTCGGCAGGCCAAACAGCGGGTTCTCCTTCGCCGGCTCCTCGGCAAAGACGTCCAGCGCGGCCGAGGCGATGTGGCCGGACTGGATCATCTCGGCAAGCGCGGCCTCGTCCACCAGGCCGCCGCGGGCGCAGTTGATGACGCGGGCGCCCTTCTTCATCTTGCCGAGATTCTCGCGCGACAGGATGTTGCGGGTCTTGTCCGTCAGCGGCACGTGCAGCGTCACGAAGTCGGCGCGGGACAAAAGCTCGTCCAGCTCCACCTTTTCCACGCCCAGCTTGTCCGCGCGCTCCTGGCCGAGGAACGGATCGTAGGCGATCACCTTCATCCGCAGGCCGTGCGCCCGGTCGATGACGATGGAGCCGATATTGCCGGCGCCGATCACGCCCAGCGTCTTGCCGGTCAGCTCGACACCCATGAAGCGGGACTTTTCCCACTTGCCGGCCTGCGTCGAGGCGTTCGCCTCGGGGATCTGGCGCGCCGTCGACATGATCATCGCGATGGCATGCTCGGCCGTGGTGATCGAGTTGCCGAAGGGCGTGTTCATGACGATCACGCCCTTGCGGGACGCGGCCGGGATGTCGACGTTGTCGACGCCGATGCCGGCGCGGCCGATCACCTTCAGGTTGTCGGCCTTCTCCAGCAGCTTGTCGGTCACCTTGGTGGCCGAGCGGATGGCGAGGCCGTCATACTGGCCGATCACCTCGGCGAGCTTGTCCTTGTCCTTGCCGAGATCAGGCTGAAAGTCGACGTCGATGCCGCGATCGCGGAAGATCTGCACGGCGGTTTCAGAGAGCTTGTCGGAAACGAGTACCTTCGGGGCCATTTCGGGCGATTCCTTCGAATAAGAGACTGCGCGCCCCGGGTCCGGCCCGGGGCCTCATGGCTTTCTTCGGGAGGGCCCCGGCGCGGACGCCGGGACGGATATCACGCGGTTTCGGTCTGCGCGGCGATCTCGGCCTCGAAGGCCCATTCGATCCACGGCAGCAGCGCCTCGATGTCCGAGGTCTCGACCGTGCCGCCGCACCAGATCCTGAGGCCCGCCGGCGCGTCGCGATAGGCGTTGATATCGTAGGCCACGCCCTCGGATTCCAGCCGCTTGGACACGGCCTTGGCGAAGGCCGCGCCGTCGCGAATGCGGTCGTCGGTGAACTTCAGGCAGACGCTCGTGTTCGACCGGATCGCCGGGTCGGCGGCAAGGAAGTCGATCCAGTCATGTGTCTCTACGAAGGCGGCAATCGCGGCGGTATTGGCATCGGCCCGCTTCTTCAGGCCGGGAACGCCGCCCACCGATTTCGCCCAGTCGAGCGCGACGAGGTAATCCTCGACGGCCAGCATCGACGGGGTGTTGATCGTGGCGCCCTCGAAGATGCCCTCGTTCAGCTTGCCGCCCTTGGTCATGCGGAAGATCTTGGGCAGCGGCCAGGGCGGGGTGTAGCTTTCCAGCCGCTCGACGGCGCGGGGGTTGAGGATCAGCATGCCGTGCGCGGCCTCGCCGCCCAGCACCTTCTGCCAGGAGAAGGTGGCAACATCCAGCTTGTCCCACGGCAAGTCCTGCGCGAAGGCGGCGGAGGTCGCGTCGCAGATGGTCAGGCCGGCGCGGTCGGCCGGGATCGCGTCGCCCGAGGGCACGCGC
This sequence comes from Psychromarinibacter sediminicola, assembly GCF_029168335.1. Taxonomy (GTDB): domain Bacteria; phylum Pseudomonadota; class Alphaproteobacteria; order Rhodobacterales; family Rhodobacteraceae; genus Psychromarinibacter; species Psychromarinibacter sediminicola. The sequence continues at coordinate 37,137 of NZ_JARGYC010000025.1, read as the reverse complement.
ACGCCCGAGGTGGTGCCGTTCCAGGTGAAAACGACATCGGTGTCGAAGTCGATCTCGGCGAAATCGACGATCTCGCCGTAATCCGCTTCCTTGATCTCGGCGTCGATCTTCAGCTGCTTGACCACGTCGGTCACCCAGCCGGCGCCAAAGCTTTCCCAGGCGACCATCGTCGCCTTGCGGGCGCCCAGCATGGACCACATCGCCATTTCCACGGCGCCGGTGTCCGAGGCCGGGACGATGCCGATGCGGTAGTCGGCGGGGATGCCCAGCACCTCGCGGGTCGTCTCGATCGCGTCCTTCAGCTTGCCCTTGCCGATGGCGGCACGGTGCGAGCGGCCGAGCGCGGCGTCGGACAGCTTGTCGAGCGTGAATGTCGGGGGTTTGGCACAGGGGCCAGAGGAAAAACGCGGGTTTCCCGGCCGCTTCGCCGGTTTCGTCGGGTCTGACATGGTATCCTTCCAGATATACGCCCCTCGTTGGGGAGGGGTGTCCCGCCGCCGGACATACGCCCACCGCGACCTACCGGCAAGACGGCACATGCGCCGCGGTCCGGAAAAATGCGCATGATGATTATGAGCGGGAGCCGATAGCTCTCGGACACGGTCCCCTGCGTTGCCTTTCACATCGAATTCAGGACGGGTAAGGGAGCCGCAAGCAGACCATTTCCGGAACCCGCCATGCACGTCGCCACCCTCATCGCCTCTCCCGACCGCCGGACCCTCGACCCCGCGCTGTGCGACTCGCTGCGCAACGCCTGGGGCGGCGGGGATCTGCAGTGGCTGTCGCCGGACGAGGCGGCGGAGTTCGAGCTGCCCGAGGTGCCGGCGAATCGCTGGGAGGTCTGGGAAGAGTGCCAGCGGATGGGCGTCGACCTGGCGGTGCAGCCGGCCGAGGGGCGGCGCAAAAGGATGCTGCTGGCGGACATGGATTCGACCCTGATCCGGCAGGAATGCATCGACGAGCTGGCCGCCGAGGCCGGGATCGGGCCGCAGGTGGCCGAGATCACCGCCCGCGCGATGAACGGCGAGCTGGAATTCGAGGGGGCGCTGCGGGAACGGGTCGCGCTGTTGAAGGGGCTGCCGGAATCGATCGTCGACACGGTGCTGGCGAATCGCATCACCTACATGCCCGGCGGCCGCGTGCTGGTGGCGACGATGAAGGCACACGGGGCCTTCGCCATGCTGGTCTCGGGCGGATTCACGGCCTTTGCGGCGCGCGTGGCCGCGGCGCTTGGATTCGACGCGCACCGGGCCAACGACCTGATCGTCGAGGACGGCACCCTCACCGGGCGGGTCGCCGAGCCGATCCTGGGACGCGACGCGAAGGTCGAGGCGCTGGAGATGCAGACCGGGCGGCTGGGCATCGCGAAGGCGGATGTGCTGGCCGTCGGGGACGGGGCCAACGACCTTGGAATGCTTGGGCTGGCCGGCATGGGCGTGGCGCTGCATGCCAAGCCGACCGTGCAGGAGAAATGCGAGCTGCGCGTGAACCATGGCGACCTGAGCGCCCTGCTGTTCCTGCAGGGCTACGCGCGCGACGAGTTCGTCACTGATCCGGCCTGAAATGCCACATCACCCAGGCGGCGTTCGCCAACCGCGGGGCTACAGCGGTTCTTCGCCGGCGGGGTCCGGCGCCGCCTCGGTGACCCCGCCGCGCCGGGCCGCACCCAGCCGTTCCGCATTGCCCTTTCCCGCTTCCTCAATCCTGCGCGATTTCTTGCCGCCGGGACTTTAACAATTCGGCAGATTTCCGTTAGTGTTGCCCTGTACGATTGTGGATCGCAGGCCCGCCACGGAAGGTCACGCGAGATGACCCGCGCGGAGCGACAGAGGCAGAAACGGCTGGAGGCTGTGGGATAGATGAAAACACGTCTTGGTCTGGGCGCGCTGTGCGCCGTCCTGATCTGGGCCCCGCTGAGCAGCGGCGCACAGGAATCCCGGAACCGCGTGGCGGCGCATACCGACTGGAGCGTGTTCGAGGCGCAGGATCCCGCCCAGTGCTGGAGCGTCTCCAGCCCAAAGGAAACCGTGAACACCCGCGACGGGCGCGTCGTGGCGGTGCGCCGCGGCGATATCCTGCTGTTCGTGTCCTACATCCCGGATTCCAACGTGGCCGGGCAAGTCTCCTTCACCGGCGGCTATCCGTTCCGCGAGGATTCGACGGTGTCGCTGACCATCGGCGACGAGGAGTTCGACCTGTTCACCCAGGGCGAGATGGCCTGGGCCAAGGACGAGTCGGCCGATGCCCGCATCGTCGCGGCCATGAAGGCGGGGGCCGAGGCGGTTCTGGTCGGCATGTCCTCGCGCGGGACGCGGACCGAGGACACCTTCTCGCTCTACGGCTTCACGGCCGCGGTCGAAGAGGCGCAGGAGCGCTGCAGCAGCTAGGCGGCCGCCCTTGATGCCCATGGCCGGGAGGGCCAGACTGCGCCCATGACCCCGGCGTTTTCCCGTACCGTCCGTTTCGGATCCGAATCCGAAACGTCGCGTTTCGCGGCGGCGCTGGCGCCTGCACTGGTGCCGGGCGACACGCTGTTGCTGCAAGGCGGGCTGGGCGCCGGTAAGACGCATTTCGCCCGGGCGCTGATACAGGCGCGGCTGGCGGCCGTCGGCCTGGCCGAGGACGTGCCCTCTCCGACCTACACGCTGGTGCAGGTCTATTCCGACCGCGCAGCGGAGATCTGGCATTGCGACCTCTACCGGCTGAGCGGGCCCGACGAGGTGGCGGAGCTGGGGCTCGACGAGGCCTTCGCGCGGGCGATCTGCCTGGTGGAATGGCCGGAACGGCTGGAGGACTTGCGACCGAGCGGCGCGCTTCGTGTCGGGCTGCGGATGACCGACGATCCGGGGGTCCGGTTCGCCACGTTCGAGAGCGCCGACAGCACCTGGCAGGACCGGCTGGCCCCGCTTCTCGCGGATCGCGTCGATGGCTGATCGGTCGGCCCTGATACAGGAATTCCTCGACAGGGCGGGCTGGGGCGCGGCGGACCGTCTGCCCCTGGCCGGCGATGCGTCGGCGCGGCGATACCTTCGGCTTGCGTCCGAGGGCCAGAGCGCCGTGCTGATGGACGCGTCGCCCGAGGCCGGGCAGGACGTGCGGCCGTTCCGGCACCTGGCCGGCCATCTGCGCGCCGCGGGCCTCAGCGCGCCAGAGGTCTTTGCCGCCGACGACGCCGCCGGGTTGCTCCTGCTGGAAGACTTGGGGGACGCCGTCTTCGCGCGGCTGATAGAGACGGATGCCTCGGTCGAGGACGGTCTCTATTCCGCCGCGATCGACATGCTGGTCGCGCTGCGCGACGTGCCGGTGCCCGACGGTCTCGTGACCTTCACGCCGGAGCATATGGCCGGGATGATCGACCCCGTCCTCGACTGGTATGTCGCGCCGACGGGCCGGACCGTGCCCGAGGCGGAACGACAGGCGATCCGCGACGCGCTGCAAGTAGCACTGGCCGAGTGCGTCGACGCAGAGACGGTTCTGTGCCTGCGCGACTGCCATGCCGAGAACCTGATCTGGCTGCCGGAGCGCGACGGCATGGCACGGGTCGGGATCCTCGATTTCCAGGACGCTGTCGCCGCGCATCCGGCCTATGACGTCGTCTCCCTGCTGCAGGATGCCCGGCGGGATCTGCCGGCGGCACTGACAGACCGGATGATCGACCGCTACGTTTCGGCGAGCGGTTCCGATCCCGCAGCAATTCGCGCGGGCATGGCGGCGCTGGGCGCCCAGCGCCACCTGCGGATCATCGGCATCTTCGGCCGCCTGTCGCTGCAATTCGGCAAGACGCGCTATCTGGCGTTCCTGCCGCGCGTCTGGGACCACCTGCAAACCTGCCTCGCCCACCTTGCCCTGTCGGACCTTTCCGGCGCGCTGGCCGACGTTGTGCCTGAGCCCACGGAACCTCTATTGAATAGACTGAAGCCACATGTCCCGGCCTGACTCCGCCCTTCTCTTCGCCGCCGGTCTCGGCCTCCGGATGCGGCCGCTTACCGACACCGTGCCGAAGCCGCTGGTGGAGGTGGCGGGGCGGCCGCTCTTCGACCACGCCCTCGATCTGCTTCGGCGGGCGGGGATCGGGACCATTGTAGCGAACACGCATTACCTGGCCGACCGGATGGCGGCCCATCTGGCGCGAAACGGCGTGGCCGAGAGCCGAGAGCCCGAGCTTCTCGACACCGGCGGCGGGCTGAAGGCGGCGCTGCCGCTGCTCAGGCCCGGGCCGGCGATCACGCTGAACACCGACGCGGTGTGGACCGGCACGAACCCGGTGGAAACGCTCTGTCATGCCTGGGATCCCGGCGTGATGGACGGGCTGATGGTAATGGTCCCGCGCGACGCGGCGGCCGGGCATGGCGGCAACGGGGATTTCTCGATGGACGCCAAGGGACGGCTGAAGCCGGGGACCGACCTTGTCTATACCGGTTTGCAAATCCTGAAGACCGGCCCGTTTCGGGACGAGATAGAGACGTTTTTCAGCATGCACCGGGTCTGGGGCCAGATGCTGGCCGACAGCACGCTGCACGGCGTGATCCATGGCGGCGGCTGGTGCGACGTGGGCCGGCCGGAAAGCATCGCGCTCGCCGAGGCGATGCTGGAGGGCGCGCGTGTTTGAGCCGGCCGACGGCCCGCGCGTCTTCGGCCTGCCCCCCGGCGCCGACTTCCCGCGCGCGGTGGTGGCGGGGCTGACCGAGCGGATGCGGGGCCGACCGCCCGAGGACATGGCGCGAGTCGAGGTTTTCGTGAACACCCGCCGGATGCAGCGGCGGATGAAGGCGCTGTTCGACGAGGGGCCGGCGATGCTCTTGCCCTGCATCCGGCTTGTCACCGACCTCGCCCGCGACGTCTCGATGGCCGATGTGCCGCCACCCGTGCCGCCGCTCCGACGGCGGCTGGAGCTGACACAGCTCGTCTCCACCCTGCTGGACCGGCAGCCCGATCTGGCGCCGCGGGCGGCGCTGTTCGACCTCGCCGACAGTCTTGCCCGGCTGATGGACGAGATGCAGGGCGAGGGGGTGACGCCGGAGGCGCTGGAAGGGCTGGACGTGTCGGACCAATCCGGCCACTGGCAGCGCAGTCTCGCCTTCGTGACGCTGGTGGAGCGGTTCCTGCAGGCCGACACCGACGCGCCCGATACCGAGGCCCGGCAGCGCATGGTCGTCGAACGCCTCGCCGCCCGGTGGCGGGATGCGCCGCCGGGTCACCCGGTGATCGTGGCCGGCTCCACCGGGTCCCGCGGCGCCACCGCCGCCTTCATGCGCGCCGTCGCCGGGCTTCCGCAGGGCGCGCTGATCCTGCCCGGCTTCGACTTCGACCTGCCCGGCGCCGTCTGGGACATGCTGCGCGATCCGATGAGCGCCGAGGATCACCCGCAGTTCCGCTTCGCCAGGCTGATGCGGGACCTGGAAAGCACGCCGGCCGAGGTGCGATCCTGGACGGCGGAAACAGAGCCTAACCCGCCCCGAAACCGCCTCGTCTCGCTCGCGCTGCGACCGGCGCCCGTCACCGACCAGTGGATGACCGAGGGCGCGGCGCTGACCGGGATCGGCACCGCCACCGAGGCCATGACGCTGGTCGAGGCGCAGTCCTCGCGGGAAGAGGCCGGCGCCATCGCGCTGATCCTCCGCGATGCGGCCGAACGGGGCAAACACGCGGCTCTGATCACGCCCGACCGGATGCTGACCCGGCAGGTGACAGCCGCGCTGGACCGCTGGGGCATCATTCCCGACGACAGCGCGGGGCGCCCCCTGCCCCTGACCGCTCCGGGCCGGTTCCTGCGCCACGTCGCGGCCCTGTTCGGCGAGAAACTGACCGCCGAGGCGCTGCTGACCCTGCTGAAACACCCGCTGACGAATTCCGGCGCCGGGGCGCGCGGCCCGCACCTGCTGCATACCCGGGACCTGGAACTGTCGCTGCGCCGGAACGGGCCGCCCTTCCCGGGCCGCGCGGACCTCCTCGCATGGGCCTCCAAGGGCAGTGCCGAGCGGCGCGCCTGGGCCGATTGGCTCGGCGGGCTGCTGGACGGGCCGGAACATGTGGGGACGCGCAGCCTTCGGGCGCATGTGGAGGATCACATCCGGCTGGCCGAGGCGCTGGCCGCGGGACCGCTGGGCGAAGGCACCGGCGCGCTGTGGGAGGAGGAGGCCGGGCGCGAGGCGCGGCGCTGGATGGATGCGGTCGCGCGAGAGGCCGAACACGGCGGCACGCTGTCCGCCGGCGATTATCAGTCCCTGATTCACGCCGTTCTGCAGAGGGGCGAGGTGCGCGAGGCTGTCGGCACGCATCCCGGCATCATGATCTGGGGCACGCTGGAGGCCCGGGTTCAGGGCGCCGACGTGGTCGTCCTGGGCAGCCTGAACGAAGGCACCTGGCCCGAGATGCCCAGCCCCGACCCGTGGCTGAACCGCCGGATGCGCCACGACGCCGGCCTTCTCTTGCCGGAACGGCAGGTGGGGCTGGCCGCGCATGACTTCCAGCAGGCTGTCGCCGCGCCCGAGGTGGTGCTGACCCGCAGCATCCGCGATGCCGAGGCGCAGACGGTGCCGGCCCGATGGCTGAACCGCCTGACGAACCTGATGGACGGGCTGGAGGGCGAGAGCGCCGCGGCGTTGCAGGCGATGCAGGCCCGCGGGGCCCGGTGGTGCGCACTGTCCCGCAGGCTGGATGCCCCGACCGAGGAGATGCGCACGGCGACGCCCCCTGTCCCGCGCCCCGCGCCGCGCCCGCCTTTGGACGCGCGGCCCGCAGAGCTGTCGATCACCGAGATTCAGACACTGATCCGCGACCCTTACGCGATCTACGCCCGCCACGTGCTGGGGCTGCGCCGGCTGGACCCGCTGCGACAGGTGCCGGACGCACCTCTGCGGGGGACGATCCTGCACAAGATCCTGGAGCGGTTCATAGAGGACGGGCCGCTGGAGGACATGGACAGCGCCCGGCGCCAGCTGATGGAGGTGACGGACAGCGTGCTGGCGGACACAGCGCCGTGGCCCGCCGCGCAACGGATTTGGCGCGCACGGATGCTGCGCGTGGCGGATTGGCTGCTGGAGGGCGAGTTCGCGCGGCAGGCGGAGCGCGAGGTGGTCGCGCTGGAGCGCCGCGCCCGGATGGAGTTCCCGCATCTGCCGATGACGCTGAAGGGCAAGATCGACCGGATCGACCGGCTGCCCGACGGGGCGCTGGCGATCTACGACTACAAGACCGGCAATCCCCCCACCCGCGACGTCCAGGAGCATTTCGACAAGCAGCTCGCGCTAGCCGCGATGATGGCGGAGCAGGGCGCGGTGACGGATGTGCCCGCCGCGACGGTGGGCGAGACGGCCTATATCGGGCTGGGCACCACCCCGAAGATCGAGACGAAAGGCTGGATCAGTGACGATATTGCCGAGGTCCGCGCCGGGTTCGAGAGGCTGATCGCCTCCTACCGCGACCGGTCGCGCGGCTACGTCTCGCGCCGCGCGGTAGAGCAGCAGCGGTTCGGCGGCGACTACGACCACCTCGCCCGGTTCGGGGAATGGGACCAGAGCGACGAACCGGCACCGGGCGAGGTCGGCGAATGAAGCTCGACGCCGCCACGATCCGCCAGAACCAGGCGGCCGCGCCGGGCACGTCCACCTGGCTGTCGGCCAACGCGGGGTCCGGCAAGACGCGGGTGCTGACCGACCGGGTTGCGCGGCTCCTGCTGCGGGGCGTGTCGCCGCAGAACATCCTTTGTCTGACCTACACCAAGGCCGCCGCGTCCGAGATGCAGAACCGGCTGTTCCGGCGGCTGGGCGACTGGGCGATGATGCCCGACGGCAAACTCGCCGAGCAGCTGCAGAAGATGGGCGAGACCGACATCGGCGCCCCGGAGCGGCTGGCCGAGGCGCGGCGGCTCTTCGCGCGGGCGATCGAGACGCCCGGGGGGCTGCGGATCCAGACGATCCATTCGTTCTGTTCGTCCCTGTTGCGGCGTTTTCCGCTGGAGGCCGGCGTCTCGCCCTCCTTCGTCGAGATGGACGACCGCGCCGCCGACCGCCTGCGCGAAGCCGTGGTAGAGGACCTCGCCGATGGCGGGGACGTGGCGGCGGTGGACGCCGTGGCCGCCCATTATTCCGGCGACGACCTGGGGGCTCTGACCCGCGCGGTTGTGGCAAGCCAGGCCGCATTTCGGCCTCCGGCGGAGTGGCAAGACATTCTCCACTGGTTCGGGCTGGCGCCGGATACGGGTTTCGACGACGTGGTGGCGACGGCTTGCGACGGCACCGAGCCGGACCTTGTCGCGCGGCTGCTGCCTCTCGCCGAAAGCCAATCCAAGACTTACGCGGAGTTCGGCAGGACGCTGGCGGCGCTTGACCTGGAGGAGCCCGGCGAGGAGGTCTATCGCGAGCTTTGCAGGCTGTTTCTCTATGCATCCGGCGACAAGCAAGGCCAGTCGAAGTCGGTCAACTTCCCGCAGTCGAACCACAGGAAGGCAGTAGAGGCATTCGAGCCTATCCTGCCCGAACTGCACGCCTTCATGGACCGCGTGGCCGAGGCGCGCGCGATCGAGGTCGCGCTGAACGCCGCCGAGAAGACCGCCGCGCTGCACCGTTTCGCCGCTGCCTTCCTGCCCGCCTACGAGGCCCGCAAGCTGGCGCATGGCTGGCTGGATTTCGACGACCTGATCCTGAAGACGCTGGCCCTGCTGTCAGACCCGAAGGTGGCGGACTGGGTGCTATATCGGCTCGACGGCGGGCTCGATCACATCCTGGTGGACGAGGCGCAGGATACCAGCCCGGTGCAATGGCAGGTGATCGAACGGCTGGCGCAGGAGTTTACCGCCGGGCTGGGCGCCCGCGACGAGACGGTGCGCACGATCTTCGTGGTGGGTGACAAGAAGCAGTCGATCTACTCCTTCCAGGGCGCCGACCCGCGCGAGTTCGACCGGATGCGCGACCACTTCCGCGACCGGCTGGAGGGCGCGGGGGGACAGCTGCAGCGGCTGGAGCTGGAATACTCGTTCCGGTCGTCGGACGCGGTGCTGCGGCTGGTCGATACCGTCTTCGGCGACGTGCCCGAGGCGCGGATGGAGATCGACGCGGCGCACCGGGCGTTCCGCGAGGAGATGCCGGGCCGGGTGGACCTGTGGCCGCCCGTCCCCAAGGCCGAGCCGGCGGACAAGCCGCACTGGTACGACCCCGTCGACATCAAGCGCGAGAGCGACTGCGACGTGGTTCTGGCGCGGAAGATCGCGGCGGATATCCGCAGAATGGTCGCATCAGAGACGATTCCGACGGCCGAGGACGGGCGGCGCAGGGTCACGCCGGGCGATGTCCTGATCCTTGTGCGGCGACGGTCGGACCTGTTCGCCGAGATCATCCGCGCCTGCAAGGCCCAGGGGCTGCCGGTGGCCGGGGCCGACCGGTTGAAGCTGGGCGGCGAGCTGGCGGTGAAGGATCTGGCCGCCGTCCTGTCCTTCCTGGCGACGCCGGAGGACGACCTGTCGCTGGCCGCGGCGCTGCGCTCGCCGCTCTTCGGCTGGACCGAGGCCGACCTCTACGATCTCGCCGCCGGGCGCGGCGACCGCTATCTCTGGCAGACCCTGCGCGACCGGGCCGGGGACTGGCCGGCGACGATGACCATCCTCGACGACCTGCGCGGGCAGGCGGACTACTTGCGGCCCTACGACCTGATCGAGCGCATCCTGTCCCGCCACGACGGCCGCCGCGGCCTTCTCGCGCGGCTGGGGGCCGAGGCGGAGGACGGGATCGATTCGCTGCTGGGTCAGGCGCTGGCCTATGAGCGGATGGAGGTGCCCAGCCTCACGGGGTTCCTGACATGGCTGGAAACCGACGACGTCGAGGTGAAGCGGCAGATGGACAGCGCGGGCGACCAGATCCGCGTGATGACCGTCCACGGCGCCAAGGGGCTGGAATCGCCCATCGTGATCCTGCCCGACACGGCCAAGCGCCGGCCGCTCCCGGGCGGCGAAATCGTAACGCTGGAGAACGGCCAGGCGGTCTGGAGAACCTCCGCCGGGGCGCAGCCCGATGTCATGAAACAGGCTCTGGACCGGCGGAAAGCGGACGAGGCGGACGAGGCGCTGCGGCTGCTCTATGTCGCGATGACACGGGCGGAGACCTGGCTGATCGTGGCCGCTGCCGGGGAGGTGGGAGAGGCGGGCGACAGCTGGCACGACCTCGTGCGGCAGGGGATGGAACGGCTCGGCGCCCTGCCGCTGGAAACGCCGGTCGGCGAAGGACTGCGCCACGCCTATCGCAACTGGGACGCAGGGCCGCTGACCGGGGCGGATGCGGAAGACGCCGCCACGCCCGCTCTGCCCTCGTGGATCGACCGGCACCTGCCCGCGCCGGACAAGACCACGGTGCTGAGCCCCAGCGATCTCGGCGGCGCCAAGGTTCTGCCGGGCGAAAGCGACGGCGACACCGAGGCGGCGCTGCGGCGTGGTCGGCAGATGCACCTGCTGTTCGAACACCTGCCCGGAACGCCGGAGGCGGACTGGCCCGCCATCGCCGGCGCGCTGTTCGCAGAGGGTGAGGACGCCGCAAACGAGGCCGAGTTAGAGACGCTTCTTCACGACGCGAGCCGGATCATCAAGGGGCACGCCTTCGACTGGCTCTTCGCGCCCGGCGTGCTGTCCGAGGTCGACATGTCCGCCGCCCTGCCCGCCCTCAACGGCCAGCGCATCCACGGGACCATCGACAAGCTGCTCGTTGAACCCGATCGGGTGCTGGCCGTCGACTTCAAGACCAACCGCCTGGTCCCCGACCGGCCCGAGGACGTGCCCGAGGGCCTGCTCCGCCAGATGGCCGCCTACGAGGAAGGCCTCGCCCGGATCTACCCCGACCGCACCGTCGAAGTGGCGATTCTCTGGACAAGCCGCCCGAGCCTGATGCCGCTACCGCGCGATATCGTGAGGGAATCGTTGCATTCCTACGCCACATCTTGACCCTTCCCGGGCGCCTGCATACCTTCCACGCTGAACTTCAGATGCCAAGGAGAACAGGCATGGCTACCGTTGCCGTCACCGACGACACGTTCGAGACCGAGGTCGTGAATTCCGACGTCCCGGTCGTCGTGGACTTCTGGGCCGAATGGTGCGGCCCCTGCAAACAGATCGGCCCCGCGCTGGAAGAGCTGGCGGAGGAGTACGGCGACAAGATCAAGATCGCCAAGGTCAACGTGGACGAGAACCCGTCGTCGCCGGCGCAGCTGGGCGTGCGCGGCATCCCGGCGCTGTTCCTGTTCAAGGGCGGCCAGGTGGTGTCGAACAAGACCGGTGCCGCGCCGAAGGCCGCGCTGAAGGGCTGGATCGACGATTCGGTCTGATCACCGGGACCGATCCGGATGGCACGGGGCGTCTTCGGGCGCCCCTTTGCTTTGGCGGGCTTGCCCTTCTCCGGCCCGGCTTCCATATGAGGGCGGACCAAAAAGGAGGCCCCCATGGCGCAAGAGGAGTTCCCCGGCTGGCACGGCACCACGATCATCGGCGTCAAGAAAGGCGGCGAGGTGGTGATCGCGGGCGACGGCCAGGTGAGCCTGGGCAATACCGTGATCAAGGGCACCGCCCGCAAGGTGCGCCGGATCAGCCCCGGCGGGTTCGACGTCCTGGCCGGGTTCGCGGGGTCGACGGCCGACGCCTTCGCCCTGCTGGAGCGGCTTGAGGCCAAGCTCGAGGCGACGCCGGGGCAACTGCAGCGCGCGGCGGTGGAGCTGGCGAAGGACTGGCGCACCGACAAGTACCTGCAGAAACTGGAGGCGATGCTGATCGTCTCGGACGGCAAGCAGATGTACGTCATCACCGGCGCGGGCGACGTGCTGGAGCCCGAACATGACGTGACCGCCATCGGCTCGGGCGGCAACTATGCGCTGGCGGCCGGCCGCGCGCTGATGGACAGCGACATGTCGGCCGAAGAGATCGCGCGGCGGTCGATGGCCATCGCGGCCGATATCTGTGTCTTCACCAATGGCAGCCTGACCGTGGAAACGCTCAGTTGATCGGACCCGACGACATCCGCGCCGCCGTCAATTCCGGTCTTCTGACCGAGCGGCAGGCGGCCGCGCTGACGGCGCTGGCCCACAGCCGCCGCGGCGCGCGCGAGGAGCTGTCCGTCGGCGACGAGCCGTTCGAGCTGTTCCGCGGGTTCAACGAGATCTTCATCATGGTGGGTCTCGTGATCCTGGGCGTCGGCTATGTCGCGGTCGTCGCGTTCTTCATCGGCGGCCGGATGGAGACCTGGCAGACCACGCTTCTGTGGGTCAGCATCGCGACCGCCGGCTTCGTCTGGCTCTTCGCCGAGTATTTCATCCGCCACCGCCGCATGGTCGGCCCGGCGATGCTTCTGACCTGCATGTTCGCCGCGGTCGCGGCCTTCGGCTTCGGCAACTGGCTGGCGCAGGTCTTCATGATCGCGCAGGAGGATTACGAAAGCCTGATCGCGCCGGGGCTGCTGGCGACGGCGGCGGTGTTGGTGTTCTGGCTGCGGTTCAAGGTGCCCTTCGCGCTGGCCGTGGTGGCGCTGGGGCTGTTCGCGACGGCGCTGTTGGCGGCGGCGACGCGCAGCGGGACGCCGGAAAGCATCGAGGACATCTTCCTGCTGTCCGAGGGCAGCGGCTTCGGCTGGATCACCCTGGCGCTGGGGCTCGTCACCTTCGCCGTCGCCATGGCCTTCGACGCGAGCGACCCGCATCGGGTGACGCGCCGCGCGTCGCAGGGCTTCTGGCTGCACCTCGTCGCCTCGCCGATGATCATCAACACCGTGGCGCTGTCGCTGCTGTCGTCCGAGGCGGACGGGGCGAACACCACGATCCTTGTCCTGATGGGCGGCTTCGCGCTGATCGCCGTGGTGATCGACCGGCGGTCTTTCCTGCTGGCCGCCATCGCCTATGTGGTCGGCGTGATCACCACGCTGTATCCCATCACCGAGGGCGGCAACTTCGGCTGGCTGATCCTGGCGCTGGGCGTGTTCCTGGTGCTCTTGGGCGCGTTCTGGGCGCGGATCCGGGCCGGCCTGTTGCGCCTGCTGCCGCTTGGCGGGCTGCGCGCCTATCTTCCACCCGCTCATCAAGAAGGGCTCTGAATGACCGACCTGACCCCCCGCGAGATCGTCAGCGAGCTGGACCGGTTCATCATCGGCCAGAAGGACGCCAAGCGCGCCGTGGCCGTGGCGCTGCGCAACCGCTGGCGGCGCAAGCAGCTGGATCCCGAGCTGCAGGAAGAGGTCTATCCGAAGAACATCCTGATGATCGGGCCCACCGGCGTCGGCAAGACCGAGATCTCGCGGCGGCTGGCGAAGCTGGCGCGCGCGCCCTTCATCAAGGTCGAGGCGACGAAGTTCACCGAGGTCGGCTATGTCGGGCGGGATGTCGAGCAGATCGTGCGCGACCTGATGGATTCCGCGATGGTGCAGGTCCGCGAGTATATGCGCGAAGAGGTGAAGTCGGCCGCGCATCAACGGGCGGAGGACCGGGTGATCGAGGCTATTGCCGGCGAGAACGCCCGCGAGCAGACGCGCGAGATGTTCCGGAACAAGCTGAAGCGGGGAGAGCTGGACGACACGGTGATCGAGCTGGACATCGCCGACAATTCGAACCCGATGCAGCAGTTCGAAATCCCGGGCCAGCCGGGGATGAACATGGGGGCGATGAACCTGGGGGATCTGTTCGGGAAAGCGTTCGGCGGCCGTACGGTGCGCAAGAAGATGACCGTGGCCGAGAGCTACGAGACGCTGATCGGGGAAGAGGCCGACAAGCTTCTGGACGACGAGGCCGTCAAGCACGCGGCGCTGCAGGCGGTGGAGCAGAACGGGATCGTCTTTCTCGACGAGATCGACAAGGTCTGCGCCAAGAGCGACGCGCGGGGCGGGGATGTCAGCCGCGAGGGCGTGCAGCGGGACCTGCTGCCGCTGATCGAGGGAACCACGGTCTCGACGAAGCACGGGCCGGTGAAGACGGACCATATCCTGTTCATTGCCTCGGGGGCCTTCCACATCGCGAAGCCGTCGGACCTGTTGCCGGAGCTTCAGGGGCGGCTGCCGATCCGGGTGGAACTCCGGGCGCTGACCGAGGAGGACTTCGTGCGGATCCTGACCGAGACGGACAATGCGCTTACCCGGCAGTACACCGCGCTGATGGAGACGGAGAAGGTGAGCGTCGCCTTCACCGAGGACGGGATCGCGGCGCTGGCGAAGATCGCGGCGGACGTGAACCAGTCGGTCGAGAATATCGGGGCGCGGCGGCTTTATACGGTGATGGAGCGGGTGTTCGAGGAGCTGTCCTTCCACGCGCCGGACCGGGCCGGAGAGACCGTGACCGTCGATGGGGATTTCGTGGAGGAGAACCTCGGCGAATTGACCCGCTCGGTGGATGTGAGCCGGTACGTGCTGTAGGTGTCCAAGGTTGGACGGGGGTCCAACTTGTTGATTTTATTACCGATAGCGCTAACTGGACCGATCCGTCCGCGCTGTCCGACCACGACGCCGCGACGGAACCTGACCTGGCCTTCCGGGGCTGCGGCCGCGCGAACGCGAAGTTGACTGGAACGGGCCGGGCGCGCGCTGTAGCGTCTGTCGCAGACCGAGGGATAGTCCTGTGCGCCGCCTGATTCTTCTTTGCCTTTTCGTGACGCTCTCGGCCTGTGCCCCGCGGGCCAAGCTGATCTTTGCCCCCGAGATGGCGGCCGACCTGCCGACACGGTCGATCTTCGTCGTGACCACGCGCGAGATCGAGGGCGGCAGCTTTGGCGACGGGCGGTCGACCGCGCCGCTGTTCCTGAGCTACGACCTGTCGATCCCGCCCAAGCGCGAGATCGGCTCGGTCACCTATCCCGGCGCCGAGCTGGACCCCGAGACGCAATTCCTGGCCAAGGGCCGGCACATCTATCCGAAGTCGGCGGATTTCCGGACAGCGGTCCGCGGCGCGCTGCGCGAGGAGGAGGTGCGCGAGGCGATCGTCTATGTCCACGGGTTCAACAACACCTTCGACGAAGGCGTGCTGCGAATCGCGCAGCTGGCCCAGGATTTCGGGATCCGCGGCGTCCCGGTCCACTATTCCTGGCCCAGCGCCGGAAGCGTGTTCGGCTATGCCTACGATCGCGACAGCGTGCTGTTTTCGCGCGACGGGATGGACCAGCTGATTTCGGAACTGAAGGCCGCGGGCGCGGAGAGCATCATCATCGTCGCCCATTCCGTCGGCTCGCATCTGGTGATGGAGACCCTGCGGCAACGCGCCATCGCCGAGCCCGGCTCGGTCTCTCGCGACATCGACGGCGTCGTCCTGATCTCGCCCGATATCGACGTCCAGCTGTTCCGCACCCAGGCGCAACGGATCGACAGGCTTCCCGACCCGTTCGGCATCTTCGTGTCCAAACGCGACCGGGCGCTGCAGCTCTCGGCCCGGCTGACGGGGCAGCGGAACCGGCTTGGCCGGGCGAGCGCCGCCGAGGTCTCGGATCTGGAGGTGACGCTGGTCGACGTCACCGACTTTTCCTCCGGGGCCGGGCATTTCACGGCCGGGGATTCGCCGGCGCTGATTTCGCTGTTCCGCAATGCCGGCAATTTCGAAGCGGCGTTCCGGGGCGACAGCGCGGGGCGTACGGGCCTGTTGTCGGGCACGGTGCTGACGGTGCAGGACGCCACCGAGATCATCCTGTCGCCGATCACGACGCTGGCGCAATAAAGCCGGATTCGGGGCTTTCCTTTTTCGCGCGGTAGAGCGATCAGTGGCGCACATGAGCCTGCTGACATTCCTGCGCACCAACGCGCCCTTCCTCGGGGCCGGCGCGATCCTGACATTCTGTTCCAGTTTCGGGCAGACCTTCTTCGTGTCGGTCTTCGCGGGCGAGATCCGCGCGGCCTATGACCTGAGCCACGGGGCCTGGGGCGGCATCTATTCGGTGGCGACGATGTGCTCCGCCGCGGTGATGCTGTGGGCCGGCGGGCTGACCGACCGGTTCCGGGTGCGCGGGCTGGGGCCCTTCATGCTGGCGCTGCTGGTGCTGGCCTGCCTGATCATGGCGGCGTCGCCGGCGGTCTGGACGCTGGTTCTGTCGATCTTCCTGTTGCGGTTCCTGGGGCAGGGGATGATGAGCCATATCGCCTTCGTCGCCATGGCCCGCTGGTTCGTGGCGACCCGGGGGCGGGCCATCGCCATCGCGGCGCTGGGGTTTTCCTTCGGCGAGGCGGTGCTGCCGGTGTCCTTCGTGGCGCTGATGACGGTGGTCGACTGGCGCTGGCTGTGGGTGCTGGCGGCGGTGCTGCCGCTGGCGGCGATCCCGGCGCTGCGGCATTTCCTGAAGCTGGAGCGCACGCCGCAATCCATCGCGTCGGAAAGCCCGGCGGTCGGGATGCACGGGCGGTTCTGGACCCGGGGCGAGGCGCTGCGCCATCCGCTGTTCTGGATGATGGTGCCCGCGCTTTTGGGGCCGCCGGCCTTCGGCACGGCGTTCATCTTCCAGCAGGTGCATCTGGCCGGGGTGAAGGGCTGGGCGCATATGGAGCTTGTGGCGCTGTTCCCGATCTACACGGTGACCGCCATCGTGACCGTCTTCGTCGTCGGCTGGCTGATGGACCGGTTCGGGGCAGGGCGGCTGTTGCCGTTCTACCAGTTGCCGCTGGCGGCGTTCTTCCTTTTGATGTCGGCGGTGACGACGCCGTGGCTCGCGGCTTTCGCGATGCCGCTGTTCGGCATGACGCAAGGGTCGCTGAACACGATTCAGACCGGGTTCGGGGCCGAATTCTACGGCACCCGTCACCTGGGCTCGATCAAGGCGGCGATCGTGGCGACAGGCGTCCTGGGCTCGGCGCTGGGGCCGGGGCTGTCGGGGTGGCTGATCGACTTCGGGATGGACTTCGAGCAGCAGATGCCGTGGATCGCGGGCTATCACATCGCGGCGTCGGTGCTGGTCTGGGTGGGCGTGACCCGCGCGCGGCGGACGCTACCGGCGCCGGCGTAGATAGACGTAATAGGCCCCGGTGCCGCCGTGTTTCATGTGCGCCTCGGTGACCTGAAGGACGAGCTGTCGCAGCGGCGGGGCGTGCAGCCATTGCGGAACCTGGTGTTTCAGCACGCCGCGGCGCTCTGGCATCGGGCCGTCGGCGCCGCCGGAGCGGCCCTTGCCGGTGATCACCAGGACAAGGCGGCGGTCCTGCGCGTGGGCGTTCATGATGAAGCGGGTCAGCGCCGGATGCGCGCGATCGAGCGTCATGCCGTGCAGGTCGATCCGCGCCTCGGGCTCCAGCTTGCCACGCCGCATCCGCGTGTGGGCCTTGCGGTCCATGCGGACGGGCTGTGCGTGCAGATGCTCGCCGATGCCGGGGGCGAGGTCGTGGGGCAGGGCGGTGTCGGTGCGTTTCTCGCCGATGCGGAAGGCGGGGATGCCGTTGGTTTGCGGCTGCGGCTTGGGCTGTTCCACGGCCTCGGCCGCGGTCTGCGTCTTGCGCTTGGGGTGGAGGGGGGCCGTCTGGTCTGCGATCCGGTTCCAGAGGGCCTGTTCGTCCGCGGTCAGCTTGCGCGGGCGTTTCGTCATCCTGCCCCCTCTGGCGCAAGGGCATAGGCACGCTGGATCGGCAGGAGCACGACCATGCGGCCCGGATCGCGCGTCTTGCCGGCGTCGATACCGGCGTCGTCGCCGGTGCCGAAGAAGATGTCGGCGCGCTGGGCGCCCTTGATGGCCGATCCGGTGTCCTGCGCGATCATCAGGCGGCGCATCGGGGTGTCGCCGGCCTTTTCGATCCAGACGGGGGCGCCGAGCGGCACGTAATCGGGATCGACGGCGAGCGAGCGCATGGCGGTGATCGAGCGGTTCATCGCGCCGAGGGGGCCGCGGCTGGGTGGCACCTGGCTGACCTCGCGGAAGAACACGAAGGAGGGGTTGTGCCAGAGGAGCTTGCGCCCCGCCTCGGGGTTGCGTTTCACCCAGTTGCGGATGACCTGGGCCGAGACCTGGTGGCGGGTGTAGATGCCGCGGCGGACCAGCTCCTGCCCGACGGAGCGGTAATCGTGGCCGTTCTTGTCGGCATATCCGACGCGCAGGTAGCTGCCGTCCTCGAACTTCACGCGGCCGGAGCCCTGGATGTGCAGGAAGAACACGTCGACGGGGTCGTCGATCCAGGCGATCTCCAGCCCCTTGTCGTCGAGCACGCCGTCCTCCTCGATCTCGCGGCGGGTGTAGTAGAGCTGTCCGTTCAGCTCGTCGGGCTTGCGGTAGAGCGGATAGCGGTATTTGTCCGTCCTCTCGCGCGAGCCGTTCAACTCGGGCTCGTAATAGCCGGTGAAGAGGGTGGGGGTGCCGTCCTCGATCAGGACGGGGCGGAAGAACAGCTCGAAGAAGGTGCGGGCGTTCTTCTGGTTGGTGGCCAGGGCGCAGAGCGATAGCCAGTCGGGGTCGCGCATGTCGGGGCAGGTTTCCTTGAACACGTCGAGCGCGGCGGCGTGGTCGTCGTGTTCCCAGCCTTTCAGCTCGTCGAAGCTGAGGACCGTATAGCTCGGGTCGTCCGCCGCCCGGGCGGGTTCCGTCACGGCGAGACCCGCGACGACGGCCAGCACCCGGGCAAGACCGGTCATTCCCCGGTGGCGACCAGTTTCCAGTTGGGGTCGTCCGCGCCCATGACGCGGGCAAACGTCCAGCTGTCCTTCTGGCGCTTGATCTGGTTGGGATCGCCCTCGATGATCTCGCCGGCCTTGTTGCGGACCACATAGGTCAGCTCGCCGACGAAACGCACGGTGATCTCGGCCTCCTGGCTGTCGCGGTCGAAGGAGGCGTGGGTCAGCGCGACATCGCGGACGCCGACGAAATTCGCCTCGATCGTCAGGCCCTGATCCTCGCGCTCGCCGATGACGTCGACGAAGGCCTGGTGAACCTCATCCGAGAGGAACGGCGCGACCTGCTCGATCTCGCCCCGCTCGAAGGACATCAGGATCATCTCGTAGGCGCCGCGCGCGCCCTGCAGGAATTCGGTCACGGAAAAGCCGGGTTCGACCAGCTTCATCGCGGCCAGCGCGCGGGCATCGTCGGAATCGTCCTCGACATGGTCGGTGATGTCGCGGTCCGGGCCGCCCTCGATCACTTCGAGGTCGGGGACCTGGCGACGCTCGGTGCTGGAAACCGGGGCCGGGGGCTTCTCATAGCCTTCGCGGGTCCCCAGCACACTGCGCAGACGCAGAATGAGGAAAACCGCGATACCGGCCAGGACCAGAAGCTGAATGATGGCGGAACTCATCGGACCTCTTTCGTGAGCGCTGGTGGCATTCGCCACATGTCGGACATATGTAAGGGCTGGCGGTCGGCAAGTCCACCGCAGCAACGGGCTGGTACACGAGGATATCATGTGGCTTTTCGCGCTTTTCGTCGCGGTTCCCCTGATCGAAATCGCGCTGTTCATCCAGGTGGGCGGGCTGATCGGATTGTGGCCGACGCTGGCCATCGTGGTGATCACCGCGCTGCTGGGCACATGGCTGGTGCGGCAGCAGGGGGTGCGTGCGCTGAATGACGTGAAACGCTCCTTCAACGAGCTTGACGATCCGTCCGAACCGCTGGCGCATGGCGCGATGATCCTGTTCTCGGGCGCGCTGCTGCTGACGCCGGGGTTCTTCACCGACGCCGTCGGCTTCGCGCTTCTGGCGCCGCCGGTGCGCGCGGCCGTCTATCGGTTCATCCGAGCCCGCGTAAAGGTGCAGCACTTCGAGGTTCGCGGCGCCGATCCGGCCCGGCGTCCGCCGCGGCCCGGGACGCGCGGACCGGTCATCGACGGCGATTACGAAGACGTGACCCCGGAGACCGGGCGCCCCTCGCGGCCCGGCAACTCGGGCTGGACGCGGCATTGAGGCTTGCATGGCAAGGTGCTAATGGGCACCGAGCCTTTTTACCCGAGGAGAGACGACATGGCGGAGACCGGCGACAACGCCCCCGCAGGTAACGGCGAGGCCGCGCCGCAGCAGCAACAGTCGGGGCCGCAGATGCGCATCCTGGCGCAGTTCGTGCGCGACCTGTCCTTCGAGAACATCCTGTCGCAGAAGGGCCTGTCCGGCGAGGTCAAGCCGCAGGTCCAGGTGCAGGTGGGCCTGGACGCCAAGAAGCGTCAGCAGGAGCATCAGTACGAGGTCTCGACCAAGTACACGGTGACGTCGAAGAACCAGGGCACGGACGACACGCTGTTCGTGCTGGAGATCGACTATGCCGGTCTGTTCCACGTGGACAACGTGCCCGAGGACCAACTTCACCCGTTCCTGATGATCGAGTGCCCGCGGATGCTGTTCCCGTTCGCGCGGCGGATCGTCAGCGACATGACCCGCGACGGCGGGTTCCCGCCCGTCAACCTGGACACGGTGGATTTCGTGGCGCTCTACCGTCAGCAGCTGCAGCAGCGGATGGCGGCGCAGCAGTCGCAGGGCGAGCAGCAGCCGAGCTGACGGCCGGGCGAGTCCGCGTCCCGGATCCGCTCCGGGATGCGGTGGGCCGCGTCACTTGTATTTCGACCAGACGGACTCCGGCCCCAGCGCCTCGATGAAGGCCGCGTGCGCGGCGGCCTCGGCCTCGGTGATCCGCGGCGGCAGGGGCTCGGGCCGCGGGCGCGGGCGCCAGGCACTGCCGTCGCCCCCGTCGGCGCCGCGCATCGGGCCGGAGGCCAGCACGAGGCCGGGCTGCCGGCCGCCGATCAGCTCCAGATAGACCTCCGCCAGGATCTCGCTGTCCAGCAGTGCGCCGTGCAGCGTGCGGGCGGAGTTGTCGATGGCGAAGCGGCGGCAGAGCGCGTCGAGCGAAGCGGGCGAGCCGGGAAACTTCTTGCGCGCCATCATCACGGTGTCGATCGCCTGATCCAGCGGCAGGGGCGCGCGGCCCATCCAGTGCAGCTCGGCATTGAGGAATTTCATGTCGAAGGGCGCGTTGTGGATCACCAGCTTGGCGTCGCCGACGAAGTCGATGAAGGCGTCGCCGATCTCGCCGAATTTCGGCTTGTCGGAGAGGAATTCGGTCGAGAGGCCGTGAACCTGGAACGCCTCGTCGGGCATGTCGCGTTCGGGGTTGATGTACTGGTGATAGGTGCGGCCCGTCGGCACGTGGTTGAACAGTTCCACGCCGCCGATTTCCACGATCCGGTCGCCGGTATCGGGTTCAAACCCCGTCGTTTCCGTGTCGAGCACGATTTCCCGCATTGGCCTGCCTCCGGATGTCCCGCAGACAGGTTTGCACCTGCGCGCGCGCGTCTTCAAGAGTCCGCGTCTCGATGACGTGGTCGGCGCGGGCGCGTTTTTCGGCATCGGGCATCTGTTTGGCGAGAATCGTCTCGAATTGCGCCTCTGTCATCGTCCCGCGCGACAGCACGCGGGCGCGCTGGACCTCGGGCGGGGCGGAGACGACGACGACCGTGTCGACCCTCGCCTCGCCGCCGCCTTCGAGCAGGAGCGGGATATCGACGAGCACGATGGGCGCGTCGCTGTCCGCGATGAACCGCTGGCGGTCCCGGGCGACGAGCGGGTGGACGACGGCCTCGATCTGCCGCAGCGCGTCGGGGTCCTCGGCGATCCAGTCCTTCAGCGCGAGCCGGTCGACGGCGCCGTCGCGGATCGCCTGCGGGCGGAGCGCGCGGATCGGCTCGACGGCGTCGCCACCCTCGGCATACAGCCGATGCACGGCGGCATCGGCATCCCAGACCGGCACGCCCTGATCCGCGAACATTTTCGCGGTCGTGGTCTTGCCCATGCCGATCGAGCCGGTGAGGCCGATGACGAAGGGTTTCACGCCAGAACGACCTGCCGCGCTTCCTCGTCCACCTCGGGGCGGACGCCGAAGAACCGCTCGAAGGCAGGCGCGGCCTGGTGCAGGAGCATCCCCAGCCCGTCGACCGTGACACAGCCCATATCGGCCGCGCGGCGCAGGAACGTCGTTTCCAGCGGGTTGTAGACGAGATCGTTGACCACGGCGTCCGGGGCGAGCGCGTCGAGCGGCACACGGAACTCCGGCTTGCCCACCATGCCGAGCGACGTCGTGTTCACCACGGTCGCGGCGTCTTCGAGGATGTTGCCGGCCTGCACCCATTCGAAGACCGTCACCTTGTTGCCGAAATCGCAGCGCAGCGCATCGGCGCGGGTGCGGGTGCGGTTGGTGATGCGGATCTCGGGCGCGCCGGCCTCGATCAGCGAGGCGACGACGGCACGGGCGGCGCCGCCGGCGCCGATGACGGCGGCCGGGCCACCGCGCGGGTTCCAGTGCGGTGCGTTCTGGCGCAGGTTTTCGATGAAGCCGTAGCCGTCGGTGTTGTCGGCGTGGATCTTGCCGTCATGCCGGAAGATCAGCGTGTTCGCCGCCCCGATCAGCGCGGCGCGGTCGGTGACCAGATCGGCGACCGAGAGCATCAGCTCCTTGTGCGGGATCGTGACGTTGACGCCGACGAACCCGAGCCGGGGCAGCAGATGCACCGCCTCGTTCAGGTCGGCATGGGCGATGTCCATGGGGATGTAATGCCCCTGCAGCCCGTAGCGGTGCAGCCAGTGCGCGTGCAGCACCGGCGACTTGCTGTGCGCGACGGGCGATCCGATCACCCCGGCCAGCGGTATGCGTTGCAGGTCAGTCATCCCGGAAGAATCCCCCTAGTCGTCAGATAGCCCAGGATTTCGATGAGTGGCAGCCCCAGCACGGTGAAATAATCGCCATCGACCCGGGTGAACAAGCGGATGCCTTCCTCTTCCAGCTTGTATCCGCCGACGGAGCTCCGGATGCTTTCCCAGTTTCGCGCGACATAGTCGTCCAGGTACGTCTCCGACGGCTGGCGCATCTGCATTCTTACCACGCCGATATGGCGCCATTGCGGTTCGCCGTTCTCGTAGATCACGGCCGCGGAAAGAAGCTGATGACGCTTGCCGGCGAGCGCGTCCAGCTGGGCCCGGGCCTCGGCCGGGCTGTCCGGTTTCGTCAGAAGACGGCCGTCGAAGTTCAGCACCTGATCGCATCCGATCACCAGCGCATCCGGGTGCCGGGCGCTGCCGCGGCGCGCTTTCGCTTCGGCGAGGGCATCCGCGATGTCGCGGGGCGCGGCGCCGTCGGCCTGCATGGTGTCACGAATCGTGTCCTCGTCCACGCGGACCGGATCGGCGTCGAACGGGACGCCGGCGTTTTCCAGCAGCTGGCGGCGGATCGCGGAACCCGAGGCAAGAATGATCGGTTGCGGCATTGGGGGCAATTATGTGGATGACACGTGTGTGACGCAGGGGACGGGGTTTGGGTAACAGCCGCGTGACGGCGTGTCACGGGAAGACCGGGCGGGTTCGCCGGCACAGCCCCCTCGTTCTTCAACGTGCGCAACGCAGTTCGGGGTGCTGGGGATTGCGGCTTCGGTATCGAGTATTACCCAGAGTTGTTCACAGACTTCCGTAGCGGCAGGTTAAGGTTTAACTATCTGAAAACATTTGACTCTTTCCGCACAACACAGCGTTGATCCGGGGCGGGCTGGACGAGTTTCCCCCAGGGGATAACAGGGTGAATAAACCAATAATCCCCACTATCCCCAGCCCCTACAAACACATCAACTTTTCTTTTCTATATATTTTCTTATGAAGGGGGCCCGGACCAAGGAGGCGACCACGTGATTTACGATTTCCTGTTCTGGTTCTACCCGTGGACCAAGAGCCTGCACGTGATCTCGGTCATCGCCTGGATGGCGGGGTTGTTCTATCTGCCCCGCCTGTACGTCTATCACACCGAACAGGTCGAGGCCGGGTCGGGGACCGACGAGATGTTTCAGACCATGGAGCGGCGGCTGCTTCGGGCGATCATGAACCCGGCGATGATCGCGACATGGGTCTTCGGGCTGATGCTGGTCTTCACCCCCGGCATCGTCGACTGGAGCGCGGTCTGGCCCTGGACCAAGGCGGCCGCGGTGCTGGTGATGACATGGTTTCATCATTGGCTGGGCTACCGGCGGAAGGACTTCGTTAGCGGCGCCAATAGCCGGACCGGCCGGACCTTTCGCATGATGAACGAAGTGCCGACGCTGCTCCTGATCGTCATCGTGGTCTCGGTCATCGCTCGCCCGTTCTGACGCGGCGATTGACTTCGCCGCATCGCTTCCTTATGTGACCGCCAAGCGTGGCCGTCCGGCTGCATCGCATCTCCCACCCGACACCTGACCGTGCGCCGCCCTGCGGCCGGTCCGATGGATGTATTCCCATGAGCATAGAACGTCTGAACCTGTCCGACCTGAAGGCGAAGAGCCCGAAGGACCTCCTGTCCATGGCCGAGGAGCTGGAGATCGAGAACGCCTCGACCATGCGCAAGGGCGACATGATGTTCCAGATCCTGCGCGAGCAGGCCGAGGACGGATGGGAGATCGGCGGCGACGGCGTGCTGGAAGTGCTGCAGGACGGCTTCGGCTTCCTGCGGTCGCCCGAGGCCAATTATCTGCCCGGGCCGGACGACATCTATGTGTCTCCCGACATGATCCGGCAATTCTCGCTGCGCACCGGCGATACCGTGTCGGGCGTGATCCGCGGACCGTCCGAGAACGAGCGGTACTTCGCCCTGACCAAGGTCGAGGATATCAACTTCGAAGAGCCGGAGCGGGCGCGGCACAAGGTGGCCTTCGACAACCTGACGCCGCTTTACCCGGACGAACGGTTGCGGATGGAGATCGACGACCCGACCATCAAGGACCGATCGGCCCGCGTCATTGACCTGGTCTCGCCCATCGGCAAGGGCCAGCGCTGTCTGATCGTGGCGCCGCCGCGGACGGGCAAGACGGTGCTGCTGCAGAACATCGCGCATTCGATCGAGGCGAATCACCCGGAGTGCTACCTGATCGTTCTGCTGATCGACGAGCGTCCCGAGGAGGTGACCGACATGCAGCGCTCGGTGAAGGGCGAGGTGATTTCCTCGACCTTCGACGAGCCGGCGTCGCGCCACGTGGCCGTGTCGGACATGGTGATCGAGAAGGCGAAGCGTCTGGTCGAGCACAAGCGCGACGTCGTGATCCTGCTGGACTCGATCACCCGCCTGGGCCGGGCGTTCAACACCGTCGTGCCGTCCTCGGGCAAGGTGCTGACCGGCGGCGTCGACGCCAATGCACTGCAGCGGCCGAAGCGGTTCTTCGGCGCGGCGCGGAACATCGAGGAAGGCGGCTCGCTGACCATCATCGCGACGGCGCTGATCGACACCGGTTCGCGCATGGACGAGGTGATCTTCGAGGAATTCAAGGGCACCGGCAACTCCGAGATCGTGCTGGACCGCAAGGTCGCGGACAAGCGGGTCTATCCGGCGATGGACATTCTGAAGTCCGGAACCCGGAAAGAGGATCTGCTGGTGGAAGGCAAGGACCTGCAGAAGACCTATGTCCTGCGGCGAATCCTGAACCCGATGGGGACGACGGATGCCATCGAGTTCCTGCTGTCCAAGTTGAAGCAGACCAAGAACAACGGCGAGTTCTTCGATTCGATGAACACCTGACTTGTTGTTTCGAACAATGAGTTGATCCATGGATACGATCTTTGCCCTCGCAACGGCGCGCGGGAAGGCGGGCGTTGCGGTGGTGCGCGTGTCCGGCCCGCGCGCCTTTGCCGTGGTCGAAGCGATGTGCGGCGACGTTCCGCCGCCGCGCCAGGCGTCGATCCGCGCGGTCCGCGACGGCGACAGGGCGCTGGTGGACGAGGCGCTGATTCTCGTCTTCGCCGAGGGGCACAGCTTTACCGGCGAGGCGGTGGCGGAATTCCATCTGCACGGAAGCCCGGCCATAGTTGCGTCTGTCCTGCGGCGATTGGGGGAGTTCGACGGGCTGCGGCTGGCGGAGCCGGGCGAATTCACGCGCCGCGCGCTGGAAAACGACCGGCTGGACCTTGCCCGGGTCGAGGGGCTGTCGGACCTGATCGAGGCGGAGACCGAGGCGCAGCGCGTGCAGGCGATGCGGGTGTTCTCCGGGGCGCTCGGCGAGAAGGTGGAAGCCTGGCGGGCCAAGCTGATCCGGGCCTCGGCCTTGATCGAGGCGACGATAGATTTTGCGGATGAAGAGGTTCCCGAAGACGTCACGCCGGAAGTGTCGGCCTTGCTGGCCGAGGTTCGGGCGTCCTTGCGGGAGGAGCTGGACGGATCGCAAGTCGCCGAGCGGATCCGGGACGGGTTCGAGGTGGCGATCGTCGGCGCGACGAATGCCGGAAAGTCGACCTTGCTGAACCGCCTTGCGGGGCGGGACGCGGCGATTACGTCGGAGGTGGCCGGGACCACGCGCGATGTGATCGAGGTGCGGATGGACCTGAAGGGCCTGCCGGTGACGGTTTTGGATACCGCCGGGCTGCGCGAGACCACGGATGTCGTGGAAACCCTGGGAATCGACCGGGCGCGGCAGCGGG
Source organism: Psychromarinibacter sediminicola (assembly GCF_029168335.1). Taxonomy (GTDB): domain Bacteria; phylum Pseudomonadota; class Alphaproteobacteria; order Rhodobacterales; family Rhodobacteraceae; genus Psychromarinibacter; species Psychromarinibacter sediminicola. Next base: position 10,833 of record NZ_JARGYC010000025.1, on the reverse strand, counting down.
CGGAGCGGGCGGACCTGCGGGTTTTCCTGTTGTCCGCTCCGGGCGAGGAGCCGGGCCTGTCTCCGCAAGGGGACGATATCGTGGTGGTCGGGAAATCGGATTCGGGCGTGGGCGACGTTTCGGGTAAGACGGGGGCCGGCGTGGACGGCTTGGTCGACCGGATAACGTCGGTGTTGGAGCGTCGGGCCTCCGGCGTGGGCGTGGCGATACGGGATCGGCACCGGCGCGCCTTGGCGGAGGCGGTGGCCTTTCTGGATGGGACGATGGCGGAGTTGAGTTCGGGGATCGAAACGGCGGATATGGCGGCGGAACGAATGCGGTTGGCGATTGTTGCGTTGGATTCCCTTGTCGGGCGCGTTGACGTGGAGCATATACTCGACGAGATCTTCGCGAACTTCTGTCTTGGAAAGTGAGGGGTGTTTCACGTGAAACATTCTGACATCGACGTTGCCGTGATAGGCGGAGGCCATGCGGGTGTCGAAGCCGCCCTGGCCTCTGCGCGCTCGGGGGCGCGTACGGTCCTGGTGTCGCTGACCCGCGACGGGATCGGCGTGATGTCCTGCAATCCGGCGATCGGTGGGCTGGGCAAAGGGCACCTGGTCCGCGAGATCGACGCCATGGACGGGATCATGGGCCGGGCCGCGGATGCGGCAGGCATCCAGTTCCGGCTGCTCAATCGGCGCAAGGGGCCGGCGGTTCAGGGGCCGCGGGCGCAGGCGGACCGGCAGCTGTATCGCGCGGCCATTCAGTCTGCTGTGGACCGGCAGGAGAACCTCACGCTCGTCTATGGCGAAGCGACGGACCTGTTGATGACGGATAATCACGTGACAGGTCTCGAACTCGCCGACGGCAGCCGCATCGCATGCGGTGCGGTCGTGTTGACCACGGGCACCTTCCTGCGCGGCGTCATTCACATGGGCGAGGAGTCGCGTCCCGGCGGACGGATCGGCGACAAGCCGTCGGTGCGTCTTGCCGAACGGATCGACGGTTTCGGTCTGCCTATGGGGCGGTTGAAAACCGGCACGCCGCCGCGGCTGGACGGGGAGAGCATCGATTGGAGCATCCTCGACAAGCAACCCGGCGACGATGCGCCGGTGATGTTCTCCTTCCTGTCCAAGGGTCCGCAGGTGCCGCAGGTCTCCTGCGCGATCACCCATACCAATGCGCGGACGCATGATCTGATCCGCGCGAACCTGGACAAGTCCGCGATGTATGGCGGGCGCATCGACGGCGTCGGTCCACGGTATTGCCCCTCCATCGAGGACAAGGTGGTTAGGTTCGCCGACAAAACATCGCACCAGATCTTTCTGGAACCGGAAGGTCTGAACGACACGACGGTCTATCCGAACGGCATTTCGACCTCGCTGCCCGTGGATGTGCAGGAGGCCTATGTTCGGTCGATCCGCGGGCTGGAGAATGCGCGGATCCTGCAGCCGGGCTATGCCATCGAATACGACTACGTCGATCCGCGCGCCCTCGATCGGACCTTGGAGGTCCGGGATGTGCCGGGGCTGTATCTGGCCGGGCAGATCAACGGCACGACGGGGTATGAAGAAGCGGCGGGGCAGGGGCTCGTCGCCGGGCTGAATGCCGCGCGCGCTACGCGCGGTTTGGGTCCGGTGCGCCTTGGGCGCGAGCAATCCTATATCGGCGTGATGATCGATGACCTGGTGACGCGCGGCGTTTCGGAACCTTATCGCATGTTCACGTCTCGGGCGGAATTCCGGCTGTCGCTGCGGGCCGACAACGCGGATCAGCGCCTGACCCCGCTCGGGCTGGAGCTGGGATGCGTGTCGGAGGACCGGCGGATCGGCTTTCAGACGAAGATGGATGCGCTGGAGAATGGGCGGAAGACGTTGGAGCAATTCGACTTGTCGCCGTCCGAGGCGCGGAAGCGGAACCTGCCGGTTGGGCAGGACGGTCGACGCCGGAACGGGTTCGAACTTCTGGCCTTTCCGGACATCTCTTTCGAGGATCTGATCGCCGTCGATGACGGGATAGCCGAGATCGCGCCGGAGATCCGCGAGCAGCTTGCGCGGGATGCGTTGTACGCCAACTATATCGAGCGGCAGAAGAAGGACGTCGAAACGATCCAGAGGGATGAGGAAAAGGAGATTCCGCGAGATTTCGGCTACGACAACCTGCAGGGCCTGTCCAACGAGCTGCGCGCCAAGCTGAAAGCGACGCGACCCGAGACGCTGGCGCAGGCGGGGCGCGTGGATGGGATGACTCCGGCCGCAATGACATTGATCCTGGCGAAGATCCGGCAAGGCCAGCGCCAGAAGTCGGCGTGATGTCCGGCATCGAGGCGTTCTGCGACCGGGTGAGTGTTTCACGTGAAACACTGGACAAGCTGTCAGCCTACGCTGCGCTCCTAGAGAAATGGAATCCGACGATCAACCTCGTCGCGGCCTCGACGCTGCCCGAGCTCTGGACGCGGCATTTCCTGGAATCCGCGGCCGCCTTCGAGGCCGCGAACCAATCAGACGGCGCATGGGTCGACCTAGGAACCGGCGGCGGGTTCCCCGGCGCCGTTGTCGCGATCCTGGCGCAGGAGAAGGCGCCAGACCTCAAGGTCACCTGCATCGAGGCCGATCTGCGCAAGGCCAGCTTTCTGCGAAGCCTCAGCGCCACCGTCGGAACGCCGTTCCATATCCTGTCGCGCCGCATCGAGGACGCACCGCCGCAACAGGCGCAAATCGTTTCCGCCCGCGCGCTCGCGCCGTTGCACCGCCTCCTCGACCACGCGCTGCGCCACCTGGTGCCGGACGGCCGCGCGATCTTCCTGAAAGGCGAGTCCTGGCGCGCGGAAGTCGAAGAAGCGCTTGAAACCTTCCGGTTCTCGGTCGAAAACAGACCAAGCCCCACCCATCCCGGATCTGCGATTCTCGTTGTCGGAGACATCTCGCGTGCTTGACGCCATTCGCCCCAAGGCCCCCAAGATCATCGCCATTGCCAACCAGAAGGGCGGCGTCGGCAAGACGACGACGGCCATCAACCTCGGCGCGGCGCTTGTCGACGACGGTTATCACGTTCTGCTGGTGGATCTCGATCCGCAGGGCAACGCCTCGACGGGGCTGGGAGTGGAGCCGGCCGACCGCGAGTTGACGACATACGACCTGCTGCTGGAGGACGCCGACCTCAACCAGGTGATCCGGACGACGAATATCGACGGGCTCTGGATCACGCCGGCGACGACCGATCTCAGCTCGGCCGATATCGAGATGGTAGCGAACGAAAAGCGCAGCTATCTCCTGCACGATGCCTTGCGGCAGACGGCGATCGACAAGTACGATCTGGATTTCATTCTGATCGACTGCCCGCCATCGCTCAGCCTTCTGACGGTCAATGCCATGGTGGCGGCGCATTCCGTGCTGGTCCCGCTGCAATCGGAATTCTTCGCGCTGGAAGGCCTGTCGCAGCTGATGCTGACGATTCGCGAGGTTCGGCAATCGGCGAACCCGAACCTGCGGATCGAGGGGGTCGTCCTGACGATGTACGATGGCCGGAACAACCTGTCGCAGCAGGTCGAGAACGATGCGCGCGACAATCTCGGCGAGCTGGTCTTCCGGACGGTCGTGCCCCGGAACGTGCGGGTCAGCGAGGCGCCGTCCTATGCGGTTCCCGTGCTGGAATACGATCCCGGATCCAAGGGAAGCCAGGCGTACCGCGCGCTGGCGCAGGAACTGGTGAAAAGAAACCTCGCGGTCACGAGCTAGAAGGGTCAGGGAATGTCGGAGAAAAAGGCCGAACGGCGCGGATTGGGGCGGGGTCTGTCGGCGCTGATGGCGGATGTCCCGACCGCCCCGGCGGACTCGGACGCCCCGGCGCGGCCGCCGGCGCCGGACCGCATGGTGCCGGTCGAGCAGATCCGGCCGAACCCGAACCAGCCCCGGAGGCAATTCGCCGAGGAGCGGCTATCGGAACTGGCGCAGTCCATCGAGGAAAAGGGGATCATCCAGCCGCTGATCCTACGGCCGGTGGATGACGGGATGTACGAGATCGTCGCCGGCGAACGCCGCTGGCGCGCGGCCCAGATGGCGCGGCTGCACGAAGTGCCCGCGCTGATCCGCGAATACGACGACACCGAGGTCCTGGAAGTCGCGATCATCGAGAACATCCAGCGGGCGGACCTGAACCCGGTCGAAGAAGCGACCGGCTATCGCCAGCTGATGGACCGGTTCGGCCATACCCAGGAGAAGATCGCAGACGCGCTGGGCAAGAGCCGCAGCCATATCGCGAACTCCCTGCGTCTGCTGTCCTTGCCGGAGGAAGTGCAGGAGATGCTGGGCGAGGGCAAGCTGACCGCCGGGCATGCGCGCGCGCTGATCACGACGGAAAAGCCGCTGGAGCTGGCGCGGACGGTCGTGGCCAAGGGCCTGTCGGTGCGCGAGACCGAAAAGCTGGCGCGGAAGGTCGAGCACCCGGCGCCGAAGAAGCCCGCGGCTCCGGCGACGGAGAAGGACGCGGATACCAAGGCGCTGGAACAGGATCTCTCGGCGGCCATCGGGCTGAAGACGCGGATCGACCACAAGTCCGGCGGCGAAAGCGGGCGGGTGACGATCGAATACGGGTCGCTCGACGAGCTGGACGAGCTGTGCCGTGTCCTGTCGCGGGGACGCTAGGCGAGCAGTTCCCGAAGGATCGCGTTCAGGAGCGGCCGGCCCTTGCGGGTGACGCGCAGCGTCGCGTCCGACGTCTCGATCAGGTCGAGCTCCGCGAGGCGGGCGAGGGCCGTGTCCGAGATATCCTGCCCGGCGATCCGGCGATAGCGGTCGCGGTCGATCCCCTCGGACAGCCGTAATCCCATCATGGCGTATTCGAGGGCCTGCTCGTTGGGCGGCACGACATCGCGATTGGCCTCGCCGCTGCCGGTGCGCGCGACCCGATCCAGCCACGCCCCGGGCGCGAGCGGCGTATCGGTGGCGTAGCGCGTGCCGGAGAAGGTCATGCGGCCGTGCGCGCCGGGGCCGATGCCGATGTAATCCCCGCCGCGCCAGTAGATCAGGTTGTGCCGGCTCTCTGCGCCCGGACGGGCGTGGTTGGAGGTCTCGTAGGCGGACAGGCCGGCGGCATCACAGATATCCTGCGTGGCAAAGTACATGTCGGCAGCGACATCGTCGTCGGGCAGGCCGCGCAGCAGGCCGCGATCGTGGCGGGCGCCGAAGGCGGTGCCGGGCTCGATGGTAAGCTGGTAGAGCGAGAGATGGTCCGCGGCCATCGATAGCGCCTCGGTCAGCTCGGCCTGCCAGCCGGAGAGCGTCTGGTTCTGGCGGGCATAGATTAGGTCGAAGCTGACGCGCTCGAAGGTGGCGCGCGCAATGTCGAGCGCCGCGCGCGCTTCGGCGACGGAGTGCAGGCGGCCGAGGGCGCGAAGGTCCGGGTCGTTCAGCGCCTGGACACCGAGAGAGACGCGGTTGACGCCGGCCTCGCGGAAGCCGCGGAAGCGGGCGGCCTCGACGGAACCGGGATTGGCCTCCAGCGTGATCTCGATATCATTCGCCGGGGTCCAGGTATCGAAGATCGCCTCCAGCACCGAGGCCACGACATCCGGCTGCATCAGGCTGGGCGTGCCGCCGCCGAAGAACACGGTGCCGAGAACGCGGCCGGAGGTTTCGGCGCCCGCGCGGCGGATTTCCGAGATATAGGCATCGCGCCAGCGGGTCTGGTCGATACGCTCGGCCACATGCGAGTTGAAGTCGCAATAGGGGCATTTCGACTGGCAGAACGGCCAGTGGATATAGAGCCCGAAGCCGCCCTCTTGCCAGGGCTCAGGCGAAACAGGCGTGGACAAGTTTGCGGAAAGCGTCGGCACGGTGGCTCATCGCGTGTTTGCGGGCGGGGTCCATTTCGCCGAAAGTCTCGGTTTCGCCATCGGGCAGGAAGACGGGATCGAAGCCGAAGCCCTGATCGCCGCGCATCGGCCAGACGACCTGGCCCCGGACCTTGCCCTCAAACATCTCGTCATGCCCGTCGGGCCATGCAAGGCATAGCGTGCAATTGAAGGCGGCGCGGCGCGGGGTAGGGGCATCGCGCTCTTCCAGCAGGGTCCAGACCTTTTCCATCGCCATCGGGAAGTCGCGGCCGTTCCCGGTTTCGGCCCAGTCGGCGGTATGCACGCCGGGGGCGCCGTCGAGCGCATCGACGGTGATGCCGCTGTCGTCGGAGAGGGCCGGAAGGCCGGAGCCTTTCGCCGCATGATGCGCCTTGATCCGGGCGTTGCCGGCAAAGCTGTCTTCGGTCTCTTCCGGCTCGTCCAGGCCGAAATCGGCGGCGGAGGCGACCTCTACCCCGAACGGCTCCAGGAGCGCCCGAATCTCGCGGATCTTGCCGGCGTTATGCGAGGCGATCACCAGCTTGTCGCCCTCGAACCGGCGCATCAGGCGACGGCTGCCTTCTGCGCCGCCACCAGCTCGCCGACGCCTTTCGATGCGAGGCCCAAAAGCTCGCCCATCTCCTCGGTGGAGAAGGTCGCCCCCTCGGCCGCCATCTGCACCTCGATCAGCCGGCCGGATCCGGTGAGGATGAAATTGCCGTCGACCCCGGCCTCGCTGTCCTCGGGATAGTCGAGGTCGAGGATCGGCTGGCCGGCATAGATGCCGCAGGAGACGGCGGCGACGTGATCGGTGAGCGGGTCGGAGATCACATCTCCCGATTTCATTAACTTGTTCACGGCAAGGCGCAAAGCGACCCAACCGCCGGTGACCGAGGCGCAGCGGGTGCCGCCATCGGCCTGGATTACGTCGCAGTCGATGGTGATCTGCCGCTCGCCCAGCGCGACGCGGTCGACGCCGGCGCGCAGGGCGCGGCCGATCAGTCTCTGAATCTCCTGCGTGCGGCCCGACTGACCGTTCTTCGCCTCGCGCCGCATCCGGGTGTTGGTCGCGCGCGGCAGCATCCCGTATTCCGCCGTGACCCAGCCGAGGCCGGTATTCTTCAGGAAGGGCGGAACGCGCTCTTCCAGCGAGGCGGTGCAGAGCACGCGGGTGGCGCCGCAGGAGATCAGGCAGGATCCTTCGGCATGGCGCGTGTAATCGGTTTCGATGGTTATCTCGCGCATCTGATCGAGCGCTCTGCCAGAGGGTCGCATTCGGTTCCTTCCATTCGGGTCGGGCGATGCTTACCTGTGGCCCATGACGAGACGCAAGCCCGATTGACGCGGCGCCGCAATCCCCTTTAATACCGACGGTTCCTCGACATGACCGAGATGACGGACACATCGCGTATCCTTTCCGAGATGAACGACCGCAGCCGCGAAGTCTTTCGCCGGGTGGTCGAAGGCTATCTGGAAAGCGGCGAGCCGGTGGGATCGCGGACGCTGACGCGGACGATGAGCGAAAAGGTCTCGGCCGCGACGATTCGCAACGTCATGCAGGACCTGGAATATCTGGGCCTGCTGGACAGCCCGCATGTGTCGGCCGGGCGGATTCCGACGCAGACGGGGCTGCGCATGTTCGTCGACGGGCTTCTGGAGGTCGGCGAGCTGGATTCGGACGTGCGCGACAAGATCGACTCGACGCTCGGTTCCAATCAACAGGACGTGACCGCGCTTCTCGACAAGGTGGGCAGCGCGCTGTCGGGCGTGACGAGCGGCGCGAGCCTGGTGCTGGCGCCGAAGCACGAGGCACCGATCAAGCATATCGAGTTCGTGTCCTTGCAGCCCGACCGGGCGCTGGTCGTGCTGGTCTTCGCCGACGGGCATGTGGAGAACCGCGTGTTCCATCCGCCGGTGGGCCAGACCCCGTCGTCGCTGCGCGAGGCGGCGAATTTTCTGAACGCGATCGCCGAGGGGCGGACCCTGACCGAGCTGCGCGCGGGGTTCGAAGCCGAGATCGTCAAGCGCCGGCAGCAGCTGAACGACCTGGCCCGCGATCTGGTCGAGAACGGGCTGGCGATCTGGGAGAACGAGGGCGACCGCTACGAGCGGCTGATCGTGCGCGGGCGGGCGAATCTGCTGGGCGAGGAACAGGAGGCCGAGGACCTGGAGCGCATCCGCAACCTGTTCGACGACCTGGAGCGGAAACGCGACATCGCCGAATTCCTCGAACTGGCCGACGAAGGCGAGGGTGTGCGCATTTTTATCGGCTCGGAGAACAAGCTTTTCTCACTTTCGGGTTCCTCTCTGGTGGTGTCTCCTTATATGAACGCTGACCGAAAGATCATCGGCGCCGTTGGCGTGATCGGGCCGACGCGGCTGAATTACGGGCGCATCGTGCCGATCGTGGACTATACGGCGCAACTGGTCGGGCGACTGATTTCCGACCGCGGGTAAGAGGGTAACATGGCAGAGCAGAAACGCGACGATATGCCGGACGAGGACCTGAGCACGCTGGACGAACTGGCGGCCGAAGAGCCCCACGAGGATGAGCTTGTCGCCGCCGACGAGCTTCACCAGCTGCGGGCCGAGCGCGACGACATGCGCGAGCGCTTCATGCGGGCGCTGGCGGATGCCGAGAACGCGCGCAAGCGCGGCGAGCGCGACCGGCGCGAGGCCGAGAAATACGGCGGATCCAAGCTGGCGCGCGACATGCTGCCGGTCTACGACAACCTCGCACGCGCCCTGGAGGCGGCGGACGAGGCGACGCGCGCCGAAAAGAAGGCGCTGATCGAGGGGATCGAGCTGACCATGAAGGAGCTGCTCAACGTCTTCTCGAAGCACGGCATCGAGATCGTGCAGCCGGCGGTGGGCGACAAGTTCGACCCGCAGCTGCACCAGGCGATGTACGAGGCGCCGGTGCCGGACACCAAGGCCGGCGACATCATCCAGGTCAGCCAGGTGGGCTTCATGATCCACGACCGGCTGTTGCGGCCGGCGCAGGTGGGCGTGAGCTCGACGCCGGCGAGCTGACCGGCGCGTTTCACGTGTGACATCGGCCGCGGAAGCGAGGGGCCAGCCCCTCGCGCTCCCCGGGATATTTTCGGCCTTATGTAGCAAACGCACCAACTGAATTATACCTGCGTGACGTGCGACAGGCTAAGGTATGGCTCGTATATTCAAGATAGCATCCATACACAGGCCCATGCAGGACAAGACGATCAACAACGCGCTGCTGGCGCTGCGGCGGCAGATCGACAGGGACAACCTGGACGGCATGGATCACGTTGAGGCGCTGCTATCCCTGCGCGGTGTCCCCATTCCTCGTCTGTCGCCCGCCAGAAAACCGGACGTGGCCGGTAAGGGCGTCATGGCGCGCATGATCATAGAGGCTCTGCAAGCCGGCCACAGCACACAGAGCGGGGTAACGGCCCATGTGGCCGCGCGGCGGCCGGACCTCAGCGAGTGGGACGCGTACCGGCGCACGTCGCTTTGTCTGGCGAGGTTAAAGCGGTCGGGGAGGGTGGTGCGAGAGGGGCGGGCGTGGAGGCTTGCCAACAAGGGGGTAATTATGGCCTAGTCTCCCCTCGGGAGGACATTAACAAGTGGCGGCCATAGATATCGTTGGGCAAGTGACTGGCGCTGCAAGCGCGACTGCCGGATTAATTTTAGTTTTCTTGGGCGCAACGTCGTCTGCCTTTGAGGCCTATCAACCACAGGAGCGACGCGCTGTAGTGGGTAAGTACAAATGGCGCGCCCATGTCGCTTTCGCGAGCCTGCTTGTGGCCATTGCTGCAGCAATATTCTCCATAATCGCGGATTGGATGAACTCAGGAGCGTTGGCAGCTTGCGCGTTTGCGCTATTGGCTCTTTCTCTTCTTGGCGTTCTATGGGCTGCGTACATTTCGGTGAAGGAGATTAGATAATGGGCCTGACCCTTGAAGCTGAGCAGCGGATGGAGGACGTAGGTGTCACCGCATTTTTTGAGGAAGATAGGGCCACGTGGATCGCGGTAGTCAGAGAAACCCGTGAGTTCATTGTGAACCAATTTCCAGACGGCGCGTTGATCCGCCGAGACGATGTGGCGAAAGCGCTCGTTCCGGTCTTAGAGGTTCACGAAGACTTCAAAGACTATCGCAATGCGCAGAAGCTTCGTGCTAAATACTGGATCAGAGATTTTGCCGATCTTCTCGTGGATCGAGCGTGGGACCACATGGAGCAAAGGGAGTAGACGAATGACAAAATCACAAGAAAATATCAAACGTTCGCAAGAGTTTATTCAGCGCATCATGAAGGAGCGCTTCGGACAAGATGTCCCCGATGAGGATCTTGAGCGTGCGGCGCGCGATCTGTGTGACGCTATCCCCGGTCGGGAAAAGGAAGCAGCTTAGGCCGCCCGCTGCCAATACCCCTTCCAGTTCCGGCTAACCGGCGCATCCATCGCGTTCGCGACCACCTTGCGGGCCAGCGCGCCGTTGGACAGGCGATGGTTGTTCTCCAGCCACGCGGCTTGGTTCGCGTACTGGTGAAGGTGCTGTGGGCTGACGTGGTGGTGCTGGCCTTCGACCATCCGGCGCAGGCGGGAGGAGTAGCTTTCCGCTTGGTTGGTGCAGGCGCCATCGGCGCTGTAAGCCAGCGAGTGGTTGATGCGGTTCACGGCCCAGCCCGCGTGCAGCATATCCCAATGGCTGGCCTCGTCCGCTGACATGGACGCCATGCGGTCCACGTTCTCGTTCGCCAGCGCCACGCCTTCGGCTTCGGTCCGGGTAACGAACGGCAGGGTGCGGCCCTTGCGCTGACGGAAGGCGACGACGACGCGGCGCTTGCCGGTCTGATGCTCTTTCAGGCGGCGGTCCTTCCGGTCTTCCTTGCGGTTCTCCGGGCGGACGTGACCGCCAAAGTAGGCTCCGTCTACCTCAACGTGGGTAAGCGCCGGGCCATCACCCTCGTTGTTTGAGGCACCTTTTCGTCCGAGGTGACACCTGCACAGCAGGAGGTGTCTCATGGATGGCGACGTA
>NZ_JARGYC010000259.1 GCF_029168335.1 Psychromarinibacter sediminicola | reverse complement strand
CAGCTATGGCTGAAATTGGGTGATGGCGCCTGAGAAGGCGGCGTATCGTGGCGGGTGCTGAAGCCTGCCAGAACCTCCCGAAGGAGCGATACGCCATGGACGACGATATCACGATCACCCCGTTTCACCAGCCCGGATCTGTGGAGGACCCGCTGACCGAGATCGCGCGCGATGGCGCCCGGCGCATGCTTGCGGCCGCGCTCCGCGCCGAAGCCGACGCCTTCGTCGCGCAGCATTCGGAGGAGGTCCTCCCCGACGGGCGTCAGCGGGTTGTGCGGCACGGATATGGGCCGGAGCGCAGCATCCAGACCGGCATCGGTGCGCTCGATGTGCAGCGCCCCA
>NZ_JARGYC010000258.1 GCF_029168335.1 Psychromarinibacter sediminicola | reverse complement strand
GGCCGCACCGATTTCCTTCAGCGCCGCGCCATAGGACCGAAGCCGGTCGGTCACGATGGTGTCCGGCCGGCCGTAGCGCTTCATTGATTTTCTGAGGAATTTCAGGGCTGCCTTCTTGTCGCGCGTCTTCGTCACGAAGCTCTCGAGGACCTCGCCCTCATGGTCAACAGCCCGCCACAGGTAATGCCTCTCGCCGTTGATCTTCACGAACATCTCGTCGAGGTGCCATCGCCACTGGCTCGACCGCATCCCCTTGATCCGGCGTTTCCGGATTTCGGCGGCAAACATCGGCCCGAACCGGTGCCACCAGAACCGAACCGCTTCATGGCTGACGTCGATCCCGCGTTCGT
>NZ_JARGYC010000257.1 GCF_029168335.1 Psychromarinibacter sediminicola | reverse complement strand
GGACAAATGATCGGCCAGATCGAGGCTGGGGAAACCAGGCCTTCCCAAAGAGCTTCCAGCTCGGGTGCATTGATATGGACCCCGCCTCCGCATCGCCATACCGGCCCGCGGCATGTAAACGCCGCACATAGAGGCCTGACACATGACCGTACCCGATCACATGTTCGACCCGTTCAAGAAAGAGCTTGCACCAACCGAGGTATCCACACATGGGAAGGGGACCTCATGCACTTCCGGCGCCAGCGCGACATCCTGCTCACCTTGCAGGAACGGAGCACGCGGCTGACGCTTGCACAGCGTCTTCTGAGCAAGGACTCCGGCGATACCGCCGGCGCGATTATCGATGAGCTG
>NZ_JARGYC010000256.1 GCF_029168335.1 Psychromarinibacter sediminicola | reverse complement strand
GTAGGACCGGAGCCGGTCGGTCACGATGGAGTCCGGCCGACCATAGCGCTTCATTGATTTTCTGAGGAATTTCAGGGCCGCCTTCTTGTCGCGGGCCTTCGTCACGAAGCTCTCGAGAACCTCGCCCTCGTGGTCGACGGCCCGCCAGAGGTAATGCCTCTCACCGTTGATCTTCACGAACATCTCGTCGAGATGCCATCGCCACTGGCTCGACCGCATCCCCTCGATCCGGCGTTTCCGGATCTCGGCGGCGAACATTGGCCCGAACCGGTGCCACCAGAACCGGACCGCTTCGTGGCTCACGTCGATCCCACGTTCGTGCAGCAGGTCTTCGACATTCCGCAGCGAAAGCGG
>NZ_JARGYC010000255.1 GCF_029168335.1 Psychromarinibacter sediminicola | reverse complement strand
GGTGTTTGCAGCCGAGATCCGGAAACGCCGGATCGTGGGGTGCGGTCGAGCCAGTGGCGATGGCACCCGGGCGAGATGGTCGTGAAGATCAACGGTGAGCGCCACTACTTGTAGCGGGCTGTCGACCACGAGGGCGAGGCGCTGGAAAGCTTCGTGACGAAGACCCGTGACAAGAAGGCAGCCCTGAAATTCTTCAGAAAATCAATGAAGCGCTACGGCCGGCCGGACTCCATCGTGACCGACCGGCTTCGGTCCTACGGCGCGGCGCTCAAGGAGATCGGTGCGGCCGATCGCCAGGAAACCGGTCGCTGGCTGAACAACCGCGCCGAGAACTCCCACCTGCCGTTCCGACGACGCGAGCGGGC
>NZ_JARGYC010000254.1 GCF_029168335.1 Psychromarinibacter sediminicola | reverse complement strand
ACGAAGGCGGTGGCGCATCCGACGGACGGGCACCTGATGCTGCGGGCGGTGGAGCGGCTCGGCGCCCTGGCGCGCGCGCATGGGGTGACGCTGCGCCAGTCCTTTGCCCGGGTCGCACGGCGAGCACGCCGTGAGGCGAGCCGGCTGCTCTACAGTCGCGGTCACAAGCAGGGCCAACGGCATCTGCGGAAGCTGCGGACCTATCTCGGCCGTCTGATCCGGGACATCGGCCGGAAGATCGCCGGCGACCCGGCCCTGGAGGCCGCCTTCGCCACGCCGCTGGAGCGGGCGCAGCGCATCCACGACCAGCAGCCGGGCGACGCCGAGAAGCTCTATGCCTTCCACGCGCCGGAGGTGGAGTGCATGGGGA
>NZ_JARGYC010000253.1 GCF_029168335.1 Psychromarinibacter sediminicola | reverse complement strand
GCCGGGCACGCGTAAGACGACAGCGCAAGGATTGGTTTGCGCATCGCATCCCGGCGATGCAGGCGCAGCCCGAACGCGTTGTGTTCATTGACGAAACCTCGGTGAAGACCAACCTGAGCCGGTTGCGCGGGCGGGCTCTGCGTGGCGAACGCCTGGAAATGGACGCCCCATTCGGCAACTGGGGCACACAGACCTTCATCGCCGGTCTGACCCCGAACGAACTGATCGCCCCCTGGGTCATCAAGGGAGCGATGGACGGGCCAGCCTTTGCCACTTACATACGCGATGTCCTGGTCCCGGAGCTTCAGCCGGGCACTGTCGTGGTGCTCGACAACCTCGCAACGCATCGCAACGCCGAGGCCGCCGCAGCCC
>NZ_JARGYC010000252.1 GCF_029168335.1 Psychromarinibacter sediminicola | reverse complement strand
GCCGAGTACCGGTCTTGATCAGCCGCTCGCGCAACGAGGTGAGCGACCATGTCTCGATCTCCTTTGGCGTGGCCAGCGTGCGGAGGAAGTTTGCGGGTGCTGTCAGACAGATTCGAACTGGTCTCAGCTTGGACAGTGACGCTGTCCCTTATGCCGCGCAGAGACTGCGCCACTCGGCGAGAGCGGCGGCGCGGTTCTTCTTGAAATTTGGTCGGGAGTAGAGACTGCGCTCCGAGTTGAAATGGTTGCTGACCGAGGCGTGGACGGAGGCGAATTTCTGCAAACTTCGCATCCGCCGGAACCGCAGCATCGCCCGCTCGCGTCGTCGGAACGGCAGGTGGGAGTTCTCGGCGCGGTTGTTCAGCCAGCGACCGGTTTCC
>NZ_JARGYC010000251.1 GCF_029168335.1 Psychromarinibacter sediminicola | reverse complement strand
GAACGCCTGCACCCGCTCGTCGATCTCCTCGCACAGCCGCGAGACCTGGCTCTTGGACGTGCCCGTCAGCCCCATGGCACGGACCAGATCGTCGACGGCGCGGGTGGAGACCCCGTGGATGTAGGCTTCCTGGATGACACCCATCAGCGCCTTCTCGGCCGTCCGGCGCGGCTCCAGGAAGGTCGGGAAGGTGCCGCAGGCACGCCCTTGCGCAGCTTGGGGATGTTCAAGCCGATCGTGCCCGCACGCGTATCCCACTGCCGCGGCCGGTAGCCGTTCCGCTGGTTCTCCCGGTCTGGGCTGCGCTCGCCATGCCCGGCGCCGCACACGGCGGCCACCTCGATGTCCATCAGCCGTTGCGCCGCGTCCTGGATCAGATCGCGCA
>NZ_JARGYC010000250.1 GCF_029168335.1 Psychromarinibacter sediminicola | reverse complement strand
ATGACCGGAAGGGGCCGTCAGCGCCTGCAGGCCCGGCGCGCTGGAGTCAGGGGCCTGCCGCGCCGGCGCAGGTCTGCTTCGAGCCCAATCCGGACGGTCAATCAGAATGGCGGGAGAGCTTTCAGACCAAGGCCCGGTCCGAATTGATCAATGTGAACCAATGAAATGGCAGGTCGCTCCATGGCGGCGAGGATGCACTCGGTAATTCTCGGACACCGCTTTGCCAACCAGTCTAAGTCGTGATGCCATTGCGTCAGCATCCAAACGAAGATGTCAGTTACCGATAGAACATCTCCGAGCATGAAGGGCCCACGATCAAAGGCTGCTTCAAGAATCAAGTAGTTGCGATCAATGAAATCACGTGCTGCAGCGGCGACACCTGCTGGGTCACCCGT
>NZ_JARGYC010000024.1 GCF_029168335.1 Psychromarinibacter sediminicola | reverse complement strand
GGGGGATCGTTCTGACGCCGCCGTTCTCAAAGCTCACCTCGCTCTTTGAGCACTTCCGTCAAGATCCGGTTGGCGTCCAGCGCGGCCGGCCCGCCGCAGTAGAAGGCAATCTGAAGAATGGCTTCTCGGATCTCCTCCTTGGACAGACCGTTGTTGAGGGCTCCGTTCACGTGGATTCTGAACTCGTGTGGCCGGTTCAAAGCCGCGATCATGCCGAGGTTCAGCAGAGAGCGCGCGCGGCGGTCCAGGCCCGGCCGGTTCCAGATCTCGTTCCAGCAGTACTCGGTCGTCAGTTTCTGCAGAGGCCAGCCGAACTCGCCTGCGTTGGCGAGCGATTTCTCGACATATTCGTCGCCGAGGACCGCCTTGCGAGTCGCGAGCCCGTCGTCGAAACGCTCACCTGCCGAGGATGTGTCGGTCATGAAGAACTCCTTCTTGCTGCATGTGCCATTTGGCTTGAGTCGGCGGTGATGAATCCCTAAAATCGGACATGTCTCACCGTATATCGAACATAAGGAGAAAAGATGAAACTGGCCAGCTATATTTCTCAGGGAATTCCAAGCTTTGGTGTCTGGCAAGAGTCCGGCATCATCGACATCCCTGCGCTATATCAGACCAGCGGAACCAGCGGCGCACCGGCGTCCGTTGTCGAGCTGATCGAACGTGGGCCGGCACTCATGGAGACCATCAAGGCCATGGCTGCCAATGCCGATCCCGCGGCGCACCGCACCCCTGCGGATGTCGAACTGCTTCCCAGCGTGCCGCGCCCGCCCAAGTTCTTCTGCATCGGGCGGAACTATGTCGAGCATGCGAAGGAAGCCGGGTTCGAGATGAGCCCCAACCCGATCATGTTCAACCGCTACAACGCCACACTGATCGGCTCCGGGCAGAACGTCCTATACCCGAAGGTGTCCGAGCAGCTGGATTGGGAAGGCGAGCTGGCCGTCGTGATCGGCAAGCCGCACAAGGGCCAGATCGCCGTCGAAGACGCGATGGATCATGTCTTCGGCTACACCGCGTTCAACGATATCACCGTGCGCGACTACCAGTTCCGCACGACCCAGTACATCGCGGGCAAGAACTTCCGGACCACGGGCCCTCTCGGACCGGTGATCGTGACGGCGGATGAACTCAAGGATCCGCACAATGTCGAAATCGTCACGCGCGTGAACGGCGAGCAGATGCAGAAGGACAACACCGCGTCGATGTATTTCGACGTGCCCTTCATCATCAATCACCTGTCGGAGTTCATCGACCTCGAAGCGGGCGACGTGATTGCAATGGGCACCCCGGCCGGCGTCGGGTTCAAGCGCAACCCGCCGATCTTCCTCAAGCCGGGCGATGTCGTGGAAGTGGACCTCAGCGGTATCGGCGTTCTGAAGAACACCGTCGTCGAGGACAGCTGACGCACGCCCGCTACCGACCCCGGAGCCTCCCGACCTCTCATTCCGCTGTGCCGTGGCGCCCCCTTCTCGGAAGGCGCCGCGGCACAGAGGACAGGACTCTGGAGCCGGGCATGACCTCCCGTACAATCGACGATTTCGAGACGGCGTACCGGCGTCCCGAATCCTGGCGTTTCGCATGACGATGGGATCGCCTCCGGGGCATGCCGCACCGGCAGCTCGTGGATGGCATCGGGCCCGGCGAGCGCCCCGCCAGACGGGCCAGGCCAGCCAGGCGACGCCGCGCCGTTTCCCGAATGTCACAAGGCGATGTGATGGGTCACGAAGGCGGCGCAGATAACATCTGCTTGGGACAAAAGCCCAGCCAAGCAAGGGAGATTACGATGCTAAACACAATAAACAAGATGGGGGCGCTTGCAATCGGTGCTTTGATTGCCGGCACATGGCAGACCGCCGCCGTGGCGGAACCGGATGCGGACCTGGTTGCCAAGCTCCCCGAACAAATCGTGGAATCGGGAGTCATCAAGGTGGGTGCGCCGCGCACGATCCCGCCGCACGTCTATCTCGAGGATAACGAACTGACGGGTGTCGCCGTGGAACTGGCGCACGCCATGGAACCGATCCTGGGCGTCACCTTCGATTTCCGCGACATGCAGTGGCCAGGGATCATTCCCGGCCTGCAAAGCGGTGCGATCGACCTGTCCATGGGGATGATCAGCTTCCGCGAAGAGCGCAAGGAAATCCTGAACATGATGCCGTACATCAAGGATGCCATTTCCGTTCTGGTCCCTGTGGACAACACCGACATTACCAGCGACGACACCACGCTGTGCGGAAAGCGCGTCGGCGCGGTTCAGGCAAGCTGGTTCGTCGAGCTGGCCAACGGTGCTGCGGACCGCTGCGAAGAGGCCGGGCTGGAGAAACTGACCATCCAGCAATACTCCGGCAATGCCGGCGTGCTCGCCGCGTTCCAATCGGGCGCCGTCGACGCCTGGCTTCACACGGCGGTCGAGCTTACGGCGATCATCGTGGCGCTGGACGGCCAGGCCAAGCTGGTCAACATGGAAGGCGACAACTGGAAAACCGGCAACCTGACCATCGCAACGGGCAAGGCGCATTCCGACCTCGCCGAGGCGATTGACGGCGCCCTGGATCAACTCGTCGAGAACGGCACCTACCAGGAAATCCTGGACAAGTACGATGTCGGCGCGCTCGCCCTGGAGTCGATCGAGATCAATCCCTAAAACACCCGTGTGCTCCGGGCTTTCCGCCCGGAGCACATACACGTCCTTCCGCGAACATCATCCGCCTGTTTGACTGACATGACGGATTCGGTTGTTGGTCGTGAAATTCCGTGCGTGATCTCCGGGCGACCTGACGCCCTGACAATCGGCGGCCGAGACCGCCAGGAAGATCATGTCATGACACGGAATACCGATCTCTCGCGCCTTTCGCCCCTGCCCGACCCATCCCCATAGGACGCGACACAGTCGCATTTGAGATGCGATGCGGGTGTTTGCAGAGCTGGCCCTGCGCCCGGCGCTCAGCGTCCGGCTACTGTGTCTTGCGCCCGGGCGCAAAGCAAAGGACCTGCCCGACGATGTCGTCGAACAGCGACAGCTTGCCCACCTGCCCCCCCTTCAGCACGATCGGCAAGGACGGCGCGTCCTCGAAATCGGCCCTGCACAGGGAGACACCGGGGTCGATGTCGCCCTCGTAGGCGATGGCATGAGGCGCCAGACGCCGCAGGATGGCGCTGGACGTGTCGCCGCCGGCAACGAGAAGCGCCCCGGCGTCGCCGCCGCCCAGGATGTCGGAGACGAGGTCTGCGGACAGGCGCGCCAACTCGTGCGGCGCGTTGGCGTCCCCTGTGGTGTCTTCGAGAGACAGAAGGACGTGCTGGCCGCTGGCCAGGGCTGCGGCCGCCTCGGCCCCGATTGTCCGGTGCTCCGTGGGGTCGAGAAGCGACCGGGGCGGAACGGGGAGGCGCGCGAACGCGCCGGCCCTGGCCACCTGTTCCGCACTGACCGCGGAGCGGCTTCCGGCGAAGGCGAGGACCGGCGCTCTCAGCCGCTGTCTGGCGACAGGGCGTGGCGCCGCCGCCCCCATAACGGCCTCCGCGACGCTGCTCGCGCCGGCCGCAAGAACCGGCGCCGCCCGGCGCAAATGCCTTCCGATCCTTTCGATGTCGTCCGCCTCCAGCGCGTCGAAAAGCACCGGGCCTGACTCCGACCACGGCGCATCCGCGTTCAGGGACGAATGATCGACACGCGCCGGACGGGCGCCGCCGAGCCCGGCGAAGTGCAACGCCAGATCGCTTTCCGTCATCGGCGTGACGGGATGGACCCGCATGACCGGGTGGCGGTCGATCCGATGCACCCCGCCGTCGGCGGCCCGCGCGAACAGATGACCGAAGATGCAGTAGCGCCCGAGGCTCGGCTGCCCCCCGACAATGGCTTGCCGCGCGATGCCCGTGGCCCGGGACAAGGCCGCCATGCTGCGGGCGAAGTTGCCGGTCGTGGGCGAACTGTCGAAGGTGGAACAGATCTTGAGGTGCAGGATGTCGGGCCGATGCGGCGCAAGGCGGTTGCCGATCCGCTCCATCAGCGCGTCGAGGCGCTCGTTGTCCAGCGCACGCGCCCCGGTCGCGATGCCGAAGGCGTCGAGCCCCTGCACCTCGTCCGGCGACGGGACGTCGAGGAACAGCCGCACGGACCGGCCGGCCCGCGCCAGCGTCGCCAGCGTGTCGGTCGCGCCGGTAAAGTCGTCGGCGACGAAGACATAGGCGGGCGGCACGGTCAGCGCCCGCCGAAGGTTTCGAGCGCCATCGCGAGCGCCTTCGACCGGCGGGCATGCTCGGACAGATCCGCGCCGGCCGACACCGCCTCCCACGCGGCGCGCAGGCTCTCGACGCCGCCGCCCGGCCCGTCGGGATGCGCGAGGATGCCGCCTCCGGCCAGGAACATGAAGTCGCGCGCCTGCCCGATCCGGTCGTAGGTCAGCCCGAGCGTGCCGGCCCATTGCCCCGACGAGAACACCGGCATCACCCGGTCGTCCGTGTCGCCCAGCGGCGTCAGGCAGCGGCGTGCGGCGTCCGCCACCTCTTCGGTCGGGTCCGCGAACTTGCCGCCCATGCCATGCACGTGCAGGTGATCGACGCCGGCGAGCCGGTACAGGACCTGCCAGGCCGGGAAGGCGATGCCGAGCGCGGGGTGGCGGCCGAAAGCGCCGAAGCCGTTGCGGTGCCCGTGAATCGCAAGCGGCGTGTGCCGGCGCAGCGTCTCGATACCCGAGAGCCCGCACCAGTTCAGCGAGGCCATCACACAGCTGCCGCCCTCGGCCGCGACGTGATCGGCATGTCGGCGCATCGCGTCCACCTCGTCGGTGACGTTGAACGCGATCATGACGCTCCGGCCGGTCTTGTCGCGGTGGCGCCGCACCACATCCATCACCGCCGAAACCCGCTCGGCCACCGGCGCGCAGGCGGGGTTGCCCACGATCTCGTCGTCCTTGATGAAGTCCACTCCGGCCTCGCAGAGGGTCTTCACCAGTGCCGCGATCTCATCCGGCGACATGCCGATATTCGGCTTGATGATCGTGCCGAACAGCGGGCGCTCGTCCACGCCGAGCGCCTTGCGCGTGCCCGCGATCCCGCAGGCCGGACGCGCGAAACGCGCGCGGTAGTCCGGCGTGACCGTCACGTCCATGAGTTTCAGCGCCGTGATCTCGCCGAGGTCGAACAGGTTGCCGGCGACCACCGCGGCAAGAGTGGGCAGGTTGGCGCCGACATTCTCCTCGGGGTAGTCGATTTCCACTTCCGCACGACGCCAGAGACCGGCCTGGCCCTTGCGCTCAAGGTAGGCGCTCGACAGCGTCGGCGCATCGCGCTCCTCCACCACCCGCACCGATCTTACCCGCGCGCCATGGCGCTCGCGGAGTTCGTCCGTCTCTCCCGGAACGCGGACGAAGGTGCCCGCGCTCTGCTCTCCGGCCATCATCGCCGCGACCTTTTCGGGGTCGAGCGGCGTCTCCAGAAGATAGCGGGCGCCGATCATCTCAGGCCTCGAGCGACGGGAAGGGACGGACGGGATCGGATCCGTCCCAGCCTTCGCTGGCGGCGCGGATCATCTCGAACATGCGGCCCTTGGGTCCGACGACCTCCGACAGCTCGATCACCGTGCCCGGATGCGCCTCGCGGTCGAAATAAACGAAACGCCCGTTCTCGCCCACGCAGCCTTCCATCTGTACCTTGAACCCCTGCTTCCGCATGAGAGCGAGATCGTCGTCGAACGCCTTTGTCCAGAAAGCCACGTGCTGCAGCCCCATGTTCCCGGCCTGCATGAAATCGCGGTACATCGAGGGGGCGTCGTTCCGCGTCTGGATCAGTTCGATTTGTATGAACCCGGAATTCGCGAGCGCCACGGAATTCTCCACCTCGAAGGGCTCGCCGCCGTAGTGATACCCCTCGATCGGCACGCGCGGGTTGTAGAAGAACGGGCCCACCCCCATCACGCGGGACCAGTGGTCCATCGCCGCCTCGATATCCGGCACGACATAGCCAAGCTGGCGGATTTCGCCGAGAAGTCTGCTCATGGGTACCTCAATTCATGATGAGTTCGGGCAGCCAGGTGGAGAGCCCGGGAAAGAGCGTCACCACGGCCAGCGCCACGAAAAGGGGGATGTAGAAGGGCAGCACGCCGCGCACCACTTCGCTGAAGTCCATCTTGGTGATGACCGACACCATGTAGAGGCTCATGCCGATAGGCGGCGTCAGCAGGCCGATCATCAGGTTCAGGACAAAGACGACGCCCAGCTGTTCCGGCGGCACGCCCGCCAGCAGCATCGTCGGCGCGACGATGGGCGCGATGATCAGGATCGCGGCGATGGATTCCAGGAACATGCCGGCGACCAGCAGAACCACGTTCAGGATCAGCAGCAGGACCAGCGGGTCGCTGGACACGCCCAGAAGCCACTCGCCCGCCAGCGCCGGCACCCGACCGATCGTCAGCACCCAGGCGAAGAGCGCCGCGGTCGCCACGACGAACAGGATGTTGGCCGTGGCCTCGACCGTTTCGACAGCGGCGGTGAAGAAGCGCCGCGGCGTCAGCGTGCGATAGACGACGATGCCGATCAGCACGGAATAGGCCACGATCACCCCGGCCACCTCGGTCGGGCCGAAGTACCCGCTCAGCAGACCGGCGATCATCAGGACAGGGGCCAGCAGCGCCGGCAGGGAAATCGTGAACTTGCGGGCGAAGGCCGCGGCCGACGGCCTCACCGTGTCGCGCGGCAGATCGCGCAGCCGCGCCATCACCGCGATCTGGATCATCAGCGCCACGGTCACGACGAGCGCCGGCACCACGCCGGCCAAAAGCGCGCGCACGGCAGAGGTCTCGGCCGCGGTGGCGAAGATGATCAGCGGGATCGAGGGCGGAAAGATCGGACCGATCGTGGCCGCCGCGATGGTGATGCCCGCGGCGAAGCGCTTGGAATAGCCCTGCTCGGACATCATCTTGATCTGGATGCCGCCCAGCGCGCCGATATCGGCGAGCGCCGCGCCGGACATGCCGGAGAACACCAGGCTGACCAGGACGTTGACCTGCGCCACCCCGCCCCGCAGCCGGCCGACGATCATCCGCATCAGCTCGAACAGGTGATTGGTGACGCCCGTGGCGCTCAGCAGCGTGGCGGCGAAGATGAACAGGGGCACCGCCAAGAGCGGCGTCGAGTCGAGCGCGTTCACGCTGCGCTGCGCCAGCACGTTCAGCGGCAGGTCATGGATCAGGATCGTGATCGCCGAGGACAGGCCGAGGCAGACCGCGACCGGCACGCCCAGGACCAGCCCGGCACCGAAGAGAAGCAGAAGCGTCAGGGTCATGCGCGCCGTTCGCCTCCGCGCACGAGTTCGGCCAGCCGCAGGATCGCGACCAGTCCCAAAAGGACGATCCCCAGAAGCGCAGGGATGTAGAAGATCATGTTCGGGATCCCCAGCGCCGGCGTCTTGAACCGCGCCGCGCGGTCCAGAAAGCCGGCGAATGCGACCAGGCTGATCCCGGCGAAGGCCGCAACGGACAGGTCCGACACCGCCAGAACCGCCGCCCGCGCCTTGCCGGCGAGTCGGTCCGGCAGGAATTCGACCGCGATGTGGGAACCGCGGTCGAGAAGGTGCGGAATGGTCAGGTAGACGAGCGCGATGCCGAACCACCGCGCCAGCTCGTCCGCCCAGGGCAGACCGAGGGAAAAGACGTTCCGGGCCACGACCTGCCCTGCCACCAGCGCGGAGATCGCCACCAGCAGCAGGACAGAGATCCAGAGCCCGGCCCGGGCGACGGCACCGAGTGCCCCACGCAGGGTGGCGATCACACCGGTCTCGGCCATCGCTTCGCTCTCCTCCCCCGGCGGCCGTCGATCACTCGACGGCTTCGACCTGCTCGTAGAAGTCGCCGTACTGGTCGCCGAACTCCGCGTCGATGCGCTCTTCGACCGAGGCGCGGAAGGCCTCGACATCCAGCCCGTCCTCGGGGCCGATGATCGTCATGCCCAGCTCTTCCAGCTTGGCCTTGTCCTCGGTCTCCGAGGCGATCACGTATTCGGTCGCCTTCTGGCGCACTTCCTCGGCCGCCGCCTGCAGCGCCGCCTTGTGCTCGTCCGACAGGCCCTGCCAGGTGTCCTCGTTGATCAGGACGACCTCGGCCGCGACGATGTGCCGGGTCTCCATCATGTGGCTTTGCACCTCGTAGAGCTTGTGCGCCACCGCCACGTTCACCGGGTTCTCCTGGCCGGAGACGACGCCGGTCGCGAGCGCGGTCGGCACCTCGGACCAGTCGATCGGCACCGGCACGGCGCCGAGCCCCTCGACCGCGGCGGTGTAGATCGGGAACGGGATCGAGCGGATCTTGACCCCCTCGAGGTCGGCCGGCGTCTTGATGGCCCGGTCGGCCGTCAGGTTCCGCGCCCCGAAGTAGAAGGCGTAGAGCACGCGCACGCCGGCCGCCTCGATCAGCTCTTCGTTGAGCTGCTGCATCACCGGCGAGTCGGTATCCACCACCTTCATCAGGTGATCCACGTCGCGATACAAATACGGCGTGTCGAAGGCGGCGAAGGGCGGGTGCAGCGAGCCGATGGCCCCGGCCGTATTGTGCGACAGCGCGATGGTGCCGGTGGACACCCCCTCGGCCAGTTCCTGCAGCTTGCCGAGCTGCGACGACGGGAAGACCTGCACCTCGATGGCCCCGTCGGTCCTCTCGGCGATGGCCTCGGCCAGCCAGTCCGCCTGCATGCCGGCAATGGAATTCGGCGCGTTCATATGTCCGTAGCGCAGGGTGATGTCCTGTGCGTAGGCGGCGCCTGCCATGCTGGCGGCGACCACGACGGCAGAGACGGTCCGGCGCAGCGGCGCCTTGGTGATGAAGTCGAGCATGTATCTCCTCCCAGGGTGATGGTTTTTGATGGAGCGCTTTACAGCGGCGCCAGAAAAACCCATGCTTTCGAGAGTATTTCGCAACGCGGCTTCGATACAGGGTTCGATCATGATGGTTTTTGATGTCTTCTGAGAGGGCCGGCCGCAGCTTGACCACGATCCCCGAAATCGCCCGCGCTGCCGGTGTCTCCACCGCCACGGTGGACCGGGTGCTGAACCGCCGCACGCCCGTCCGCGAAAGCACCTCGCGCCGCGTTCTGGATGCCGCCTTCTCGCTGGGCTACGTGACATCCTCCGACGTCGAACGGCTCAGCGAGTCCGAGCCGCTGACCCTCGCCTTCCTGTTGCCGCGCGGCACGAACCCCTATCTGGCCCTCGTGAACCACCGCGCCCATGCCTTCGTCGAGCGCAACCGCCGCGATGCGCGGGTGAAGAGCTATTTCATCGACGGGTTCGACCCCGACGAACTCGCCCGTTCGATCCGCCATTTCGCGCGACGCGCCGATGGCGTGATCTTCATGGCCATCGACCACCCGAAGGTCCGCGCCGCCACGGACGAGATCGTCGCCTCCGGCAAGCAGGCGATCACCTTCATCTCGGACATCTCCACCTCGCGCCGCCATGCCTATGTCGGCATCGACAACTTCGCCGCCGGGCGCACAGCCGCCCTGATCCTCGGGCGTTTCAACGGCGGACGCGAGGGGCGCGTCGCGCTCATCGCCGCCAGCCGGATCTACCGCGCGCACATGGAGCGCGAAGTCGGCTTTCTGGGGCTGGTCGAGGAACGGTTCCCGGGCCTTTCGGTGTCCGCCACCCGAGAGGGGCACGACGACCGGGACGAGAACTACCAGCACACCCGCCGGCTTCTCGACAAGCATCCCGACATCATCGGCCTCTACAACGTCGGCGGGTCGTCCGACGGGATCGGCCGGGCGCTGCGAGAGAGCGGGCGCGCACAGGACATCACCTTCGTCGGACATGGGCTGACCCGCGACACACGCGCGATGCTGGCGGACGGAACGATGGACGCGGTGATCACGCAGGATCCGGACGCGCTGTTCGAGGCCGCCGTTCTTGCGGCGACCAAGGGAACTCCGCCGGTGGTGACGGCAGAGCTGTATCTTTCGGAGAACATGCCGCCGGAGTGAAAGCCGCCCAATTCGTCAAACGCGGGGGCGGGATCGTCCGCCCTGCCCCGTCGCCAGCCCGTCGCGGTACGGCCGCGCCTTGACCGACCCACGCGGACGGACATTCGGACAAGAGACCTCTGGCGACAGAACACGCTGCGATACCAATCCGGTAGGCGCATCACGATCTTGATGCTCATCAACACATTCGTCCCGCGCCAGTACCGCCCGCCCGTCGTCCCGCGCGACATCTCACGGTCGGGCACGAAGGGACCGGCCCTGATCAGATCTAGTTACGTCGCGTGAATTTCGGCGACAGCGCGCGACCGATCGATCCCTTTCCTCAAGTTTTCAGTTGTTGTCGCCCGACAGTATCGGTATTTCGGATATATATCGTAACTCGGGTCGAGCGTAATGAACGGCAAATTCATCGTCGTGGACCCCGTGAAGGACTTTGCGATCCTGAAAGGGCTCGCGTCTCCAACGCGGGTCAGCATCCTGACTCTCCTTCGCGAAAACGGGCCCACGAACGTCAACGTGATTGCCGAAAGGCTCGGCCTGCCGCAATCCTCGGTGTCGACCAGCGTGCGCATGCTGGAAGACGCGGGGCTGGTGCAGACCGAGGCGCGCAAGGCCCGGAAAGGCACGCAGAAGATCTGCCGGGCGATCTATGACGAGCTGGTCATCGCCTTCAACCGGGACGTTGCCGAGACCGCGGACCGCACCATCGAGGTGTCGATGCCGCTGGGCCTCTACTCGCAGTGCGAGGTAACGGGACCTTGCGGCATCTGCGCGCCCGACGGCATCATCGGCCTTCTGGACGTGCCGTCGACGTTTCTCGAACCGGACCGCATGAAGGCGTCGCTCCTGTGGTTCACGAGCGGTTTCGTGGAGTACCAATTCCCCAACAACGCCAAGGTACTGGGCGCCGATCTTGAAGCGGTCGACCTGTCGATGGAGGTCAGCTCGGAAGTTCCCGGCACCAATGCCGACTGGCCTTCGGACATCTCGGTCTCCTTCAACGGCACAGAGCTGGGAGTCTGGACCTCGCCCGGCGACTACGGCGACAAGCGCGGACAGCTGACGCCGGACTGGTGGAAGCTCAGAGGATCCCAGTACGGCATGCTGAAGACATGGTCGGTCACGCGCGCGGGCACCTTCGTCGACGGGGTCCGGATCTCCGACGTGTCCATCCGCGATCTCGATCTGACAGAGCACCGCTCCGTTCGCGTTCGAATCGAGGTCAAGGCGGACGCTCAGCACCCCGGGGGGATAAATATCTTCGGGCGCGGGTTCGGGAACTACGATCAGGACATCCTGCTGCGCCTGCGACGGCGGACCTGACCGGCCCCTGGCCCCCGCTGCCTGCGCGGCCCTCCAAGCCGCTTGACGACGGCGCGCCCATTGCCTCAATATCCTCAAAGTAGATTTATATCCAAAATGCTGATTTGCCGGGGGCCACCCCGGCCGGCATCAACAAGTGAAAAAGGGAGGAAGAAATGAAAGACCGCTGGAAATCGAGTACCGTCCTGGCAGGGGCGCTCCCCGCGCTCGTTCTCGGGACGTTTGCCACCTCGGCCGCCGCGCAGGACGCCATACGGGTCATCAGCCACCGGCAGCCGGCGCTGGAATACTACACCGAGCAGATGGTCGACGCCCTCCCCGAGGGCCGGGTGACGATCGAGTTGATGCCGATCGACAAGGAGCTCGAACTCGCGTCGATCACGATGTCGTCCGAGTCCGACGCGATCGACGTCGTCTATCTGAACGACTCGGCGTTCAAGCGTTTCGCTGCAAACGGCTGGCTGGAACCGCTGGACGATCTCTGGGAGAAGTACAAGGACGAGTACGACCTTGACGACTTCCCGCAGTCGGTCGTCGATGCCGTCAGCTATGACGGACATATCTATTCCATGCCGATCCTGACGAACACCGAGCTGTTCTTCTACCGCAAGGACGTGCTGGACGAGGCCGGCATCGCGCCGCCTTCGACGATGAGCGAGTACATGGACGCGGCGGCCGAACTGGACTCGCCGCGCATGGCCGGCACCATCATGTCGCTGAAGCCGGTCGACGCCGCGCTGAACGAGGCGCACTGGTACATGAACGCCATCGGCGACGGGTGGTTCGACGAGGACTGGCGCCCGATCTTCAACAACGAGGCGGGCGTCGAGGCGATCACGATGCTCAAGGAGATGTCGGAATACGCGCCGCGCGGCTTCACCTCGCATGCCAACGACGAGTCCACGATCAACCTTCAGCAAGGCCTGGCCGCGATGGGGCTGCAGTGGTTCACCCGCGCCGCGGCGATGGACAACCCCGAGCAGTCCCGCGTCGTGGGCAAGATCCACTGGGTCGCACCTCCGGGCGGGGGCGCGCGGGTCGCCAATGACGGCTTCGCGATCTCGAAGTTCTCGAGCGCCGACAAGGAAGAGGTGTTCAAGATGCTGGCCGAGGCCGCCAGCCGGGAGAGCATGCGCGAGGGGGCGAAATTCGCGATGCCGCCGAGGCTTTCGCTGCTGGAGGATCCCGACCTGGCCGAAGAGTTCCGCTGGTACCCGGCGGCGCGCGACGCGCTGGAAAGCGGCAAGCCGTTCCCGGCGATGCCCGACTTCCTGGACGTGGGCGAGATCGTGACGCGGCACATCCTGCGCGCGGTGACCGGCGAGGCCGAGGTCAAGGCGGCGCTGGACCAGGCAGCGGCCGAGACCGAGGAACTCCTGGCCTCGCGCGGCTACTACGACCAGTGAACGCAGAGGCGCCCGCGATCCCGGGCGGATCGCGGGCGTCGTCCGTTTCGGCCCGAGGATAAGGAGACCTCCAGGCATGGTGCGCTGGCAGCGGGGGCTTTGGCTCTTTTTCCTACCGAGTTTCGGCCTGCTGGCCGTCGTCCTGCTCTGGCCGCTGGGCTACGCCATCTACCTGAGTTTCTTCGACTATTACCTGGGGTCGGACGCCCGCACCTTCATCGGCCTGGGCAATTACGCCGACCTGCTGTCGGAGACGCGGCTGTGGCGGTCGATGTGGACGACGATGCTGATCGCCTTCGGTTCGGTCGGGCTGGAATTCGTCGTCGGCTTCGCTCTGGCGCTGGCGCTCTACCGCCTGCATCGAAGCGCCAAGGTCTTCTCGGTGCTTCTGTTTCTGCCGCATATCGTGACCCCCGTCGTCGCGGCGCTGTTTTTGAAATGGATGCTCGCATCGAACTGGGGGTTCATCGACGCGACGCTTCTGACCTTCAACATCGAGCCGCAGGACTGGCTCGGCAGCCCCTTCTGGGCGAAGGTCAGCGTGATCCTGGCCGATGCCTGGGTCTTCACGCCATTGATCATGATGGTGCTCTACGCGGCGTTGCAGGGGCTGGACACCTCGCTGATCGAGGCCGCGCAGATCGACGGGGCAAGCAACTGGCGCATCCTGCGGCACGTCATCATCCCGTCGCTCATCCCGGCGATCATCTTCACGATCTCGGTGCGCCTGATGGACGTCTTTCGGTTCTTCGACATCATCTACGTGCTCACCGGCGGCGGCCCGGGCACGGCGACCGAGACCATCACGATGTACACCTATCAGCTCGGCTTCCGGATGCTGGAAGTGGGCAAGGCCTCGGCGCTCGGCGTCATCACCCTCGTTCTGGTTGCCGCGCTTCTGCTGGCGATCAACCGCACCCTGAACAAGACCTACAGGGGAGGTGACCGATGAGCGTCGATGCCGTCAGCCGGCGCCAGCGCGACACCTATCTGATCTTCATCGCGCTCTGCGTCTTCACCTTCATCAACCTGACGCCGCTGATCTGGGCGGTGCTGACCTCGCTCAAGGATCCGCGGGACGCCTTCACGATCCCGCCGACGATCATCTTCGAGCCGACGCTCGAGTATCACTACGAGGTCTGGTTCGAGAACGACTTCTTCCGCTATCTCAAGAACAGCCTGATCATCTCGCTCGGCACCGTGCTGGTCTCGGTTCCGGCCGGAAGCCTGGCGGCCTATGCCCTGTCGCGGATCCCGCGGCGAAGCGCCGGACCGATCCTGAGCGCGCTCTTCACGATCCGGATGTTCCCGCACATGCTGCTGGCGATTCCCTTCTTCGTGATGGGTACCTTCCTTGGCATGATCGACACCTATCCGCTGCTGATCCTTGCGCTGGTCGCCATCAACCAGCCCTTCACGATCTGGCTGATGCACGGGTTCTTCCTCGAAATCCCGCGCGACCTGGACGAGGCCGCCGCCATCGACGGCTGCACCAGCTGGCAGGCGTTCCGCATCGTGATCCTTCCGCTTGCCCGGCCGGGGATGACGGTTGCCGCCCTGTTCAGCCTGCTGTTGTCCTACAACGAGTTCCTTTTCGCCCTTGTCCTGACGGGGACGACGACCAAGACGCTGCCGGTCGCAATCGCCTCGTTCGGGGGCGAGGACATATCGGCCTGGTCGCTTTCCGCGGCCGGTGCGATCGGGATCATGCTGCCCATCGTCCTGGTGATGCTGGTGCTCCAGCGGCACCTGGTCCGCGGGCTGACCGCGGGGGCGGTGAAGGGATGAGTTACGACACGCACAGGACCGACCGCGACATGCTCCGGAGAATGAGAACATGGCACCTCTGACCGTTCGGCAGGCGACCAAGTCCTTCGGGTCCGTGCAGGTCCTGCACGGCGTCGACGTCGACATCGAGGACGGCGAGTTCGTCGTTCTCGTGGGGCCGTCGGGCTGCGGGAAGTCGACGCTCCTGCGGCTGATCGCGGGGCTGGAGGACATCACCTCGGGCGACATCCTGATCGACGGCAAGGTGGTCAGCCGACTGCATCCGAAGGACCGGGACATCGCCATGGTGTTCCAGTCCTACGCGCTCTACCCGCATATGACGGTGGCAGAGAACATGGGCTTCTCTCTGCGGATGCGGGATGTGGGCAAGTCCGAGCAGGACCGAAAGGTTCGCGAAGCGGCCGGGATCCTCGGGCTGACCGACCTGCTCGACCGATATCCGCGCCAGCTCTCCGGCGGCCAGCGGCAGCGCGTGGCGATGGGGCGCGCGATCGTGCGCGATCCAAAGGTCTTTCTGTTCGATGAGCCCTTGTCGAACCTCGACGCCAAGCTCCGGGTGCAGATGCGCGCAGAGATCCGCGAGCTGCAAAAGGCGCTCCGGACGACCATCGTCTACGTCACGCACGACCAGATCGAGGCGATGACGATGGCCGACAAGATCGTCGTCATGCGGGACGGCCGGGTCGAGCAGATCGGCTCGCCGCTTGAGCTGTACGACAGGCCTGCCAACATGTTCGTCGGCGGGTTCATCGGGTCGCCGGCCATGAACCTGTTGCACGGGCGGGTCTCGGAGGATGGACGTTCGTTCACCACGGACGACGGTGCCGATATCGCCTTTTCCGAGGCGGTGTCGCCCGCGCCGGGGCGCCAGGCCGTCCTGGGTCTCCGTCCGGAGGATTTCACCATAGCGGATGGCGGGACGCCCGCGACCATTCGCCTTATCGAGCCGACCGGCGCCGACCTGCTGATCAACTTCGACCTCGGAGGGGAGCCGATAACCGCGCTGTTCCACGAACGCCTGGCGCTCCGGGAGGGAGAGACCGTCGGCCTTTCGGTGCCCTCCAACAAGGTGCATTTTTTCGATCCCGATTCCGGGGCCAGAATCGAGTAGGCGGGCGAAAGACCGCCAACCGACCAATACCCGTCAGGCCCGGCGCGGGTCGCCCCCGGCGTCCCGAAACGCGACGTCGAGCGCATGGCGCGGGCCGGGTGTCGTGCAGATCGGCCGGCACACCGGATGTGTCCGACCGCCAGGCATGCGCAGCCCCCGGCGGGCCGGCAGGGAACGGCCCCCTCATTCCGGTCTGAACCGGATATGCGGCCGGCCGGTATCGGACAGCCCGGTGATATCGGCGGCAACCCGGAACACCTCGCGCAACAGCGCCCGCGTCAGCACGGCGTCCGGCGTGCCGCAGGCCCGCACCGCGCCCTCGTCCAGCACCACGATCCGGTCGCAGAACATCGCCGCGAGGTTGAGGTCGTGCAGGGCGACCACGCTCGTCAGGTCGAGATCCCGCACCATGCGCAGGATCTCGATCTGGTGATGGATGTCGAGGTGGTTGGTCGGCTCGTCGAGGAACATCACCTGCGGCGTCTGCGCCAGCGCCCGCGCGATATGGACGCGCTGACGCTCGCCCCCCGACAGGGTCTGCCAAGCCTGGGCCCGGTGCCCGGTCATGTCGACGCGCGCAAGTGCCGTGCTCACCGCCGTCTCGTCCGCCTCGGACCAGCCCGCCAGGGCCGAGCGATGCGGCGTCCGCCCCAGGCGCACGACATCGCGGACGGAGACATTGGTGTCGGTCGCCGCGCTCTGCTGCACGAAGGCGACCTGCCGCGACAGCGCCCTCCGGGACACCTGCGCGATGTCCTGCCCGTTGATCTCGACCCGCCCGGAGAGCGGCCTTTTCAACCCGGCCAGCAGCCGCAGGAGCGACGACTTGCCCGACCCGTTGGGACCGATCAGGCCCAGCGTCTCGCCCGGCGCGACCGACAGGGACACGTCCGTCACGATGGTCTTGCGCTTGACGCCCCAGTGCAGGTTCTCGGCGACCACGCTCATGCCTGGGGCCTCGCCCGATAGAGGATGATGGCGAAGAAGGGCACGCCGACCAGCGCCGTGACCACGCCGATCGGCACCGTCTGCTGCGCCGCGACCACCCGCGAGACGATGTCGGCGATGACCATGAACACCGCCCCCACGACGGCGCAGGCGGGCAGAAGGCGCAGATGCAAGGGCCCCACGACGTAGCGCGCCGCATGCGGCACGACGAGGCCGACAAAGCCGATGGCCCCGACCATGCTGACGATGGTCGCGGTCAAAAGCGCCGTCACCCCGAACAGCACCAGCCGGATGCGCCCCACCGGCACGCCGAGCGCCGCCGCGTCCTCGTCGCCGAAGGTGAAGGCGTCGAGCGCGCGGCCCATCAGGATGCAGATCGTCAGGCTGAGGAGGACGACCAGCAGCAGCAGCTGGAAGTCCGGCCAGCGCACGCCGCCGAAACTGCCCAGCAGCCAGAACATGACGTCCCGCGCCTGCTGGGCATTGCCCGAGGTCGTGACGATGTAGGAGGTCAGCGCGTTGAACAGCTGCGACGCGGCCACGCCGGCCAGGATCGTGTGATTGGGTCCGCTGGTCGCCCCGTTGGACAGGAGCGCCACCAGCGCGAAGGCGGCGAAGGCCCCGGCGAACGCCCCCAGCGACAGCGACAGGCTGCCCGCCCCGATCCCCAGGACGATCACGCAGACCGCCCCGGTGGAGGCCCCCGCCGAGACGCCCAGCACGAAGGGCTCCGCCAGCGGGTTGCGCAACAGCGCCTGCAGGATCGCGCCGCAGATCGCCAGCCCGGCGCCGGCCAGCGCCGCCACCAGCGCGCGGCTCAGGCGCAGGTTCCAGACCACGCTCTGCTCGATCGGCGCGACGTCCGCCCCGGTCAGGCCAAGCTCGTTGGTGACGGCCAGAAAGACCGTGCCCAGCGCGATGCTGTAATCGCCGATCGCCGTCGCGGCGGCGACGGCGAGGATCAGGACCAGCAGGGACAGGAAAAGGACAAGGGCGAGGCGGCCAGCCTCGCCCTGCCGGTCAGCCTTCGCCGTCACGGCAGATCGAGCGCCTCGAGCTGCTCGGCCACCTGCTCGGCGCCGTAGAGCGTGCGGATGCTCGGGTTCATCGCCGCCCCGCTCATGACCACGATACGCCCCTCTTGAACAGCCTCCATCTGGCTGACGGTCGGGTCGGAGGTCAGAAAGTCGATCTTGTTCTCCGCGGTATCCAGGTCCCAGCGATTGCGGTCCACCTGCGCCACCACGAAGACCGTCGGATCCGCGGCCATTATGCCTTCCCATCCCAGGGCCGGCCAGTCGGCCTCGGTCTGGATCGCGTTCGTTCCGCCGAGGATGTCCGCGATGTAGCCCGACGGGCCGTAACCGCCGCCGAGATAGGCGTCATCCGCGGGCGACGGGCTGGAGAACCAGAATACGAAGGTCAGATCCTCGTTCTCGCCGAACTGCGCGCGCAGGGCCGCTTCGCGCGCCTTGAAATCCGCGATCAGCGCCTGCCCGCGCTCGGCCACGTCGAAGATCCGCGACAAGTCCTCGATCTCCTTGTAGAGCAGGTCCATGCTCCAGAGCTCGTCGCGCGACCCATAGGCGTCGCCCGCATCCAGCGTCGTCGAACAGGCGCTCGGCGAGAGGTAGGTGGGGATTCCCAGCGACTCGAAGTCCGAGCGCTTGGCAACCTTGCTGTCGGGGCCGAGCAGCGTCGTCAGCATCGCGGCGACGAAGTCGGGCTGTTGCGACAGCACCGCCTCCAGCGACGGGAATTCCACCGACAGAACCTCGACCTCGCTGTTGGCCTCGGCCAGTTCCGGCAGCACGTCGTTGGGCCAGAAGGCGGTTGCGGCCATGCGGTCCTCCAGCCCCAGCAGCAGCATGATCTCCGCGCTGTTCTGCCCCAGGGCCACGGCGTTCTGCGGAGCGTTCTCGAACGTGACGGTCTGCCCGCAATTCTCGATCGTCAGGGGATAGCTGGTATCGGCGTGCAGGGCCGTGCCGGCGAGCATCAGTGCCGCGCTTGCGAACGCCAGGGTTGAGTTGGTCGGCACGTTGAGCCTCCATTCCTGAGTAATATGGTCGGACGCTCGCTACAGGCATTCGCCCGCTCCATCAAGAGCGTTTTACTCAGGTATTTGTCGGAAAACGCGCCCGCGATCCCTGTGGACCGGCGGCCGTTCGGCGCTATCGAGCATTTCGGGGCGGGCCGCCCCGGGGCCACGTGAAGTCTATCGACTACGTCATCGGGCGGCAGCCGGAGCGGCCGCGGACGCCAGGATCACAACGGCGCCTCCGCAAGCCCCGCCTTCGCCAGGAGAATCTCCGCGCTGTCGTTCCAGACCTCGGTACGGACGATCAGCCCGTCCCGCACCGCGAAGAAGTCGACATAGCGGTTGCCGTCGAACGCCTCGCCATCGGGCCACTCGCCGTAGAGGTGGCCGGTGTTCCAGACATGCACGTCGCCGGTCTCCGGATTCAGTACCGCGTCGGTGCGCAGGAACCGTTTCTTCACCCAGCCGTAACGCTTCGCGTTGAAGGCCGGCGGGTCGCCGGGGCCAGCCATCTCGCGCCCGCCGGTGAAGACGATACGGCAGTCGGGCGC
Source organism: Psychromarinibacter sediminicola (assembly GCF_029168335.1). Taxonomy (GTDB): domain Bacteria; phylum Pseudomonadota; class Alphaproteobacteria; order Rhodobacterales; family Rhodobacteraceae; genus Psychromarinibacter; species Psychromarinibacter sediminicola. The sequence continues at coordinate 43,944 of NZ_JARGYC010000024.1, read as the reverse complement.
CATGTAGCGGCGCGCGCCGTCCACGTCGCGCGCCATCGAGCGGTCGAGGTAGGCCTCCACCACGCGCTTCGCCTCGGCCACCGGGTCATCGCTCATGGGTCGCTCCTGTTCAGCCGAGTTCGAAGGTGGTGACCCCGAAGGTGCGGGCGAGGTCCTGCTGCGGCGCGGGGCCGCGCCACATCCGCGCGGTCTCGAAGTCGGGGGCGAGACCGCGCGCTTCGGCCAGCGCGCGCGCGTCGTCGTTCGGTTCGGAAACGTCGAGGCTCAGCCGTTCGCCGGCGGCCAGCCCCGCGAGACCGTCGAGCACCGCCTCGGCCGCCGCCCGGTCCCGGGCGAAAAGCGGGCCGACCTTATGGCCCTGCACACAACGCCGCAGGACGCCGAGTCCTGCCAGCGCCCCGTCGCGGATCAGCGCGCGGGCCTGCCGGCTGGGATCGCCGGTAAGCCAGTTAAGCAAGAAGGCGCTGCGGTCGTAGCCGGTCACCGCGCGGTCGAGTGAAAGCGCGGCGTCGATATGTCCGGCGGCCAGGGGCACCGTCTCGTCCGGCCCGGCCGGCGCCACGACGCCGGAGTACCGCAGGTTGCGGTGCGACAGCACAAAGCCGGAGCGGGCGTAGTTGGCCTGTTGCGCCGGCACGCCGTCCAGCCCGGTGGTGCGCGGCGCGAGACGCGCCATCCCCGCCTGCCAGAGCGCATAGCCGACCCCCTGCCCCCGAAAGTCGGGGCCGCAGATATAGAGGCCGAGGAACGCGGTCGCGTCGCCGAACCGGACGATGGACAGGCTGGCGGCCGGGGTGCCGTCCACCTCCGACACCAGGAAGCCCTCCGGATCGGCGGCGCGGAACGCCGCGGCATCCGCGATGCCGGGATTCCAGCCCTCGGCCTCGGCCCACGACAGAACGAGGTCGAGGTCGGTGGGCGTCATCCTGCGGACCGTACCGGTCAAGACGCGGCCGTCTTCCGGGGAAAGGCATAGCCGCCGCGCTTGGACGTGCGCAGCCCCGCCCCGGCGAGCGCGGCCGCGAGGGACAGGCCCGCCGCGATCCCCTCGATCACGGGGCAGCCGAACTCCTCGGAGAGGCTCGCGGCGAGCGACGCCATGCCGGCGCAGCCGAGCACGATGGCGTCCGCCCCGTCGTCGTCCAGCGCCGCGGCGGTCTCGCGCCGGATCGCCGCCAGCGCCTCCGGCGTGCCCGCGTCGATGTCGAGTACGGGAACACCGGCCGCCCGAAGCCCGGCGCAGCGCGCCGCCAGCCCGTAGCGGGCGAGGTTGCCGCGCAAGACCGGCAGCGCCTCGGGGACCGAGGTGACCACGGCGAAGCGGTCCGCCACCAGCGTGGCGCAATGCGCCGCGGCCTCGCCGATGCCGACGACCGGCGCGCGAGCGACGCAGCGCGCGGCGTCCAGGCCGGTGTCGTCGAAGCAGGCGATCACATGGGCGTCCACGCCCTGCGCCTCGGCCTCCTCGATCCGTTGCAGCATCCACGGCACCGCCATCGCCCCGTCGACGGGCCCCTCGATGGAGAGCGGACCACCGGCCGCGCCGGTCACGGTGACGGTGACGCCGGCGGGGGCGGCCGCCTCGGCGGCGCGGGCGATGCCCGCCGTCATCTCGGCGCTGGCGTTGGGATTGACGACATGCAGGTGCATCAGCCGCGCTGGCGCCTCCGCTGCAGCAGCGAGGCCAGGGTGAACATCATGATCACCAGCAGGATCGACCCGCCCGTCGTCGCGGTGCCCAGCGCGTAGATCTCCGGGTCGGTCACGGTGGTCGTCTTGGCGGCGAGCTGCATGGGCAGCGTGTTGTCCGCGCCCATCACCTGGCTGGAGCGGGCCAGCTCGTCCCATGACAGGGTAAAGCCGAACACCGCGACACCGATAAGGAACGGCGCGATCATCGGCAGCGTTACGTGCCGGAACGTCTGCCACGGCGTGGCGCCGAGGTCGCGGGCGGCCTCCTCGTAGGCGGGATCGAAGCGGTTGAACACGGCGAACATGATAAGCAGCCCGAACGGCAGGGTCCATGTGAGATGCGCGCCGAGGCCGGAACTGAACGGCCCGAGCGCCGAGACGAAATCATTCTGGATCCATTCGATCCCCAGGTCCATGCCGATCGCCTTGATCGCGTCGTCGATCAGGCGGAATTCCAGCGCGATGCCGAGGGAGACGACGATCGAGGGCACGATCAGGCTGGCGATGGCGACGTAGAGCAGCAGCGTCGCGCCGCGGAACCGGCGGCGGAAGGCAAGCCCCGCCAGCACCGAGATCGTCACCGTCAGCACCATCACCAGCAGCGCCAGCTTCAGCGACCGGCGCAGTGCACCCCCGATCTCGACCTGGCCGCCGCCCTGCCACAGCTTGTCGAACCAGTGGGTGGAGACCCCGTTCATCGGGAAGACGAGCCCGCCCTCCGGCCCCTGGAAGGACAGCACGAGGACCGAGATCATCGGCCCGTAGAGAAACAGCAGGAACAGCGCGAAAAAGCCGGCGAGGACGTAGAAGGAGCGGGGGCGGGTGTCCATGGGCTCAAAGCTCCTTGCGGATGTCGACGAGCCGCAGCAGCGCCCAGACCCCGGCCAGCACCGCGGCCAGCAGGATCACCGCGTTGGCGGCGGCCAGCGGGAATTGCAGGAACTGCATCTGCGTCTGGATCACCTTGCCGACCGAGGCGATCTGCTGCCCGCCCATGATGCCGATGGTCAGGAAGTCGCCCATCACCACCGTCACCACGAAGATCGACCCGATCAGGATGCCCGGCCGGGCCAGCGGGATGATCACGGCGGTCAGCGTCTGCAGCCCGCTCGCGCCGGAATCCCGCGCCGCCTCGATCAGCGCGCGGTCGATGCGCATCAGCGAGTTGAAGATCGGCACCACCATGAACAGCGTGTAAAGGTGGGTCAGCGCCAGGACGACCGAGAAATCGGAATAGAGCAAGCCCTCCAGCGGCGTGTCGATCACGCCCATGCCGACAAGCGTCTGGTTCACCAGACCGTTCCGGCCGAGCAGCGGGATCCACGAGATCATGCGGATCACGATCGAGGTCCAGAACGGGATCGTGCAGAGCAGGAAGAAGATGACCTGCACCTTCAGCGTGTGGACGTGGAAGGCGAGGAAATAGGCGACGGTGAAGCCGATGGTCAGGGTGCAGGCCCAGACGATCAGGCAGAATTTCAGCGTCGAGAGATAGGTCACGAACGTCGTGCAGAGGTCCGGCAGATCGCGCAGGCAGCCGTAGAACACGTCGCCGTAGTTCTGGAACGTAAAGGCGGGTTCGATGGAATACTGCGTGTATTGCCAGAAGCTCACCACGATCGTGGCCGCCAGCGGCAGGACGAAGAAGATCAGGAAGACCAGCGCCATCGGCGCCGCCTGCAGATATGGCGCGGCACCGTGCCCTTCGCGCCGCGCGCGGCGGCGCGGGGCGCGGCCGGAGGCCCGGGTCTCCCGGGCCTCCGCGATGGCTTCGACCGCGTCGCTCACGCCGCGATGAACTCGTTCCACTTGCGGACCATGTACTGGTTCTCGTCCATGACCGCGTTCCAGCAGGCGACGGCGCCCATCCGTTCCCAGTAGGAGCCGCCGTCGCGCACCGCGCCGGCCTCTTCGAGCAGGCGCCCGTCGGGCGAATAGATGTCTTCGGCCGCCGGTTCGCCCTCGTACCAGTAATCCCACTCGTAGGGCTCCATGAAGCCCTTCGCGGTCTCCAGCACGGCCGGATAATAGCCCTGCTTCGACAGGTGCGCGCCGGCCCAGCCGGACAGGAACCAGTTGATGAACTCGTAGGCCGCGTCTTCCTTGCGCCCGTCGATGGTCTGCGGCAGGCCGAAGCCCGACGCCCAGGCGCGGTAGCCCTCCTTGAGCGGCTGGTAGACGCAAGGGATGCCCTGGGTGCGCACGGCGGTGACCGCCGGCGACCACATCGACTGGATCACCACCTCGCCCGAGGCCATCAGGTTCACCGATTCCTGGAAGTTCGACCAGAAGGCGCGGAACTGGCCGGCGCGCTTCGCCTCGATCAGCTTCTCGATGGTGAAGTCGATCTCCTCGCGCGTCATGTTGCCCTTGTCGCCATAGGCGATGTCGCCGCGCGCCTCCAGCGCCATCGCCGCGTCCATGATGCCGATGGAGGGGATGTTCAGGATCGCCGACTTGCCCGCGAATTCCGGATCCAGCAGCGAGGCCCAGGACGAGATCTCCTTGTCGATCAGGTCGGGGCGGATGCCGAGCGTGTCGGCGTTGTAGGTCGTCGGGATCAGCGTGATCCAGTCGGTCGGCTCGGACGCGAAGGCGGTGGCGTCCTGGCCTTCGAGGTAGAGAACCTCGTGCGGCGCGGTGCCGTCCCAGCCGACCTTTTCGCCGTTGACGGTGCCCTCGGCGATGACGCTCGCCAGCTCGTCGATGCGGTCGATCCGGCTCGCGTCCATCCCCTTCATGTTGCCCGACGGCACGAGGTTCGGCAGCGAGAAATACTCCGAGTCGACGAGGTCGAAGGAGTTCGGCTGGGTGATGACCCGGCGCGGCACCTCGTCGGTGTTGACCGCGATATACTCGATGTTGATGCCGAGCTCTTCGCTCGCCTTCTCGGCGATCGCGGGCGACTGGTTCACCGCCGTCGACAGGTAGCGCAGGGTCACCGCCTCCTGCGCGTGGACGAAGGGCGCCGGGAAGGCCGCCGCGCCGGCCATCGCCGCACCGCCTTTCAGCACCCCGCGCCGGGTCGGGTTCGACTTTCGGAACATGTCTGTCATTCTCTCTCTCCTGTTGGGACTTGCCGGGCCGGGGCGCTCAGCCCTCGGCCGAAAGCTCGTGAACCGCCTCGGGGCGCCAGCCCACCGCCACGGCGGAGCCGATGTCCAGCGGGCGGTCGAAGAAGGCGCGTTCGCCGAGCACCGCGGTCAGCTCCTCGCCGCGCTCGGTTTCGAGCGACACGCGCACGTCGGGGCCGCGATATTCGATGTCGCTGACCTTGGCCGCGCGGTGGCTCTCGGGCGCCTCGCCCGGCGGCATCAGCGACACCTCGTCGGCGCGCAGCGTGATGGTGCGGCCGCCCTCCTCGATGATGTTGTGGCCGCCGATGAAGCGGGCGACGAAGGGCGTGCGCGGGGCGTTGTAGATCTCTCGCGGCGGACCCGCCTGGGCGATCCGGCCGTCGTTCATCACCACCACGAGGTCGGCCAGCGCCATCGCCTCTTCCTGGCTGTGGGTGACATGGATGAAGGAGATGCCGAGCTCTTTCTGGATCCGCTTCAGCTCGGAGCGCATCCGCACCCGCAGGAACGGGTCCAGCGCCGAGAGCGGCTCGTCCAGAAGCAGCACCGACGGCTCGGTCATCAGCGCCCGGGCCAGCGCCACGCGCTGCTGCTGGCCGCCCGACAGCTGGTTCGGCTTGCGGTCGGCGTAGTCCGCCATCGACACCAGGTCGAGCAGCTCCTTGGCGCGCGAGATCCGCTGGTCGCGCCCGACCCCCTTCATCCGAAGCGAGAACGCCACGTTCTCGGCCACGCTGAGATGCGGGAACAGGGCGTAGCTCTGGAACATCATCGCCGTGCCGCGCTGCGCCGGCGGATCCTCGTTGACGACCGTGTGGCCGATCAGGATGTCGCCGTCGGTGACGCTTTCGTGCCCGGCGATCATACGCAGGGTCGAGGTCTTGCCGCAGCCCGACGGCCCGAGCAGACAGCAGTAGCTGCCGGCCTTTACCTTGAGACTGATGGCGTCGACGGCAAGCGCGTCGCCATACCGCTTGGTGACTGCGGCCAGTTCGACAGCCTGGGCTTTGGTCATCTGCATCCCCCGAATTCGCCCTGAAAGGAGCCGCACCGGCGCTTGCGGTTCAAGACGGAGGGGGTCGCGGTTGCACATTTACCGGGCAACATCGTACGACTGCACAATTTATAGTCAGATTTTCGGGGCGCTGGTGAGATTTTGAGACGCGATTTCCATTCGAAGGCCCGGGGCCGGACCGGAATCACGGCTCCGGGTAGGCGTGCGCGCCGTGGTCTGATTTGCGGACATGGCCCGGGACCCGAAAGGCGGCGACGCGCGGTCTCGGGTCCTTCTCCGGCTCAGGCGGCGCGCAGCGCCGCGATCAGCGAGTCGGCCTGGCCGTAGAGCGCGTTCGAGCTGACGACGCGGGCCTCCGCCCCCTCGCCCAGCACGAGGGTCGGCACGCCCCTGGCGCCGAAACGGCGCATCTCCGCCTGCGCGGCCTCGATCCGATTCCGATTGACGGCCAGCAGGTCTTCATCGGGATCGGCAAGGCGCCCGGCCGCCGCATCCAGCCCCAGATCTGTCAGCACGGCGCCGACGACCGCGGCGTCGCCGTTGTTGCGCCCGTCGACATAGCGGGCGCGCTGGATGGCGGTCAGCGCCTCGAACTCCCGCTCGGGCGCGGTCAGGGACACCGCCGTCAGCGCCAGGGTGGCGGGGCCGGAATCGACCGCCCCGGCACCGCTTTCCAGAACGTTGCGGCGATAGGCCTCGGTAAAGGCCTGGCCGGTGAGCCGGGCGATGCGCTGATCGGCCGCCCAGGCATGCGCGGCGAAACCGGCATTCATCGCGAAGGCCCCGGACCCGGCGAACAGCCCGGAGGGCCTTGCGGTGACGGTGATGTCGTCCTGCTGCATCAGCTTTTCGACGGACGGCGATGCGCCATAGCACCAGCCGCAGAGCGGATCGAAGAAATAGGTGAGGTGGATGGTCTCGGACATGGTTTTTCGGTTCTCGTTGGGGGGACGGGAACGGCGGCTTGCGCCCCCGCCCCGGGTCGTCAGTAGCCGACGGTGAAGCGCTGGCGGATGTGCTTGGGGTCTTCGACCTCGTCCACCATGGCGATGGCATAGTCCTCGAAGGAGATGCTCGACCCGGTCTCGGTGCTCAGCAATTCGTCCTTGCCGAGCCGGAACGTGCCGGTGCGTTCGCCGGGAACGAACATCGCCGAGGGCGACAGGAAGGTCCATTCGATATCGTCTTGGCCCCGCAGGTAGTCCAGCGTGGCGGCGCCGTTGGTGGCCTCTTCCTTGTAGGCCTCGGGGAAATCGGGCTGATCCAGAAGCCGCTGTCCCGGCGCCACCTCCAGGCTGGCGGCGCCGCCGACCACCAGATAGCGCGCGACACCGGCCTTGCGCAGGGCCTCGACGATGATCGAAAGATCGGTGCCGGTGAAGCGCAGCGCGCTGATCACGGCGTCATGCCCCTGCACCAGCCCGGCCAGCGACTCGGCGTCCTGGGCATCGCCCGCAATGGCCGTGGCGCCCGGCAGCGCGGCGATCTTTTCGGGGCTGCGGGCGATGGCGGTCACGTCGTGGCCGCGATCCGAGAGTTCCTTGAGAATGCGCGACCCGGCATTGCCGGACGCGCCGATGAGAGCGATTCTTGCCATTTTCAGTCCCTTTTCGGTGCGATGTCTGTTCTGATGGTGCCGATCTTCGACTAGGTCCAAGAAATAGACCTTTGCCGTTGCCGGTACTTATTGTATCGAGACCGCGCCGCAAGACGTCATTTTCGGATGATCAGGTCACCGCCGGATGACCGTCCAGCCAAGGAGCGCCCCGCAATGAACCAGGACGACCTCGTTCCAATTCCCTTCGTGTTCGAACAGCCCTGTCCGATCCGCGATGTCCTCGACAGGATCGGGGATCAATGGAGCCTGCTCGTGTTGCAGGTGCTGGAGCACGGAACCATGCGGTTCAGCGCGATCCACCGCGCGATCGGCGATATCTCCAAGCAGATGCTCTCGAAAACGCTGAAGCATCTGGAGGAAGACGGGTTTATCAGGCGCACGCTTTACCCCGAGGTTCCGCCGCGCGTGGAATACGACCTCACCGATCTCGGCCGCTCCTTTCTCGTGCCGATGAAGCAGCTCACCCTCTGGGCCGACGAGAACCACCGCGCCATCTGCGAGGCGCGCGAGAAGCATGCCGACCGGGCGGGCGCATGAGCGTTCTCGTAGAAACGTGTCCGGTAACAGGTTTCGCTGACCTGGTCGCATGACAGTATCCCGATCCGGTTCCGACCCCGCCGAATCCCGCGCGACCGGGCCCAGGCCAGAAGCGGGTCCGAGCGGAAGCACAGAATGACGTGGAGGATGCCAGACGCCGATGCGGTCAAATCGGTGAGACCCGGTCTTCGTTGGGCCAGGAACGCTGTCCCAAGTCCATGGACGGTTGGGATCGGGTCATGGCGGGGCGCGACGGACGCCCCTGCCCCGCCTCGCGCCGCGTTCCTCTTGGTCGCCGCCGAGTTGATGCAACGACCCCGGAGGGCCGGCAGGAAGACCTGCCGGGGTCCGGCGACCAAGATGCGCAGGCGAGTTGCACGCCCTACGGACATGCCGAAGCGGCACGACGCCATTCCTACGAAATGCCGTCCAGCACGGCGCCCTGCTCCTTCAGCAGCGTCCGCAGACCTGCCAGGTTTATCCCGCGCAGATCCGACACCGAACCGGGCTCGCTCAGCATGGCCGCGGCGGTGCCCGCAGCCTGCCCCATCGCCATGCAGGAGCCCATCGCGCGCGCGGTGCTGTGCGCCTCTCTGTCGGCCGACAGGCTGCGGCCGGCCACAAGCAGGTTGCGGGCGTCGCGCGCGACGAGGCATCCGAACGGGATGTCATACGACCCGCCGTCCTTGACATTCTCGCGTCTGTGGCCGGCGGTGTCGTGGACATCGAGTTCGTGACATCCCTTCGCCACCCCGTCCTCGCTCTTCTTGCCGGACAGCACGTCGGCGCCGGTCAGGACATAGTCGCCCACGACCTGGCGCGTCTCACGGATACCGACGAACGGGTCGATGGCGGACAGGCCCGCCTCCTCGAACCCGGGCAGGCTGCGTTGCAGGAAGTCGGCGCACATGGATATCTGCTCGTGCAGGCTGTCGAAGGCGACGCCCTCGCGCGCGATCTCGGTCGCGTCCACGTCGGGGACCACGGTCGTGTGGATGCTGACCTCGCGGCGTGCCGTGGAGGTCGGAGACACGGCGACCCAGGATGTGGGATACATCCGCCCGTCGGCGACCGCATCGCGCAGGAGCGGGCCATCGGAGGTCAGCAGCACCTTTGGCTGCCCCTGTTTCACCAGGCCGGCAATGGCGGCGGCCGCGTCCTCGGCAAATCCCGGATACTCCATCGCGCCGAAGTTCTCCGGTGCGCTCTTGACGAAATCGAGCAGCCGCCCGGTGTCGACGCCCGACATGCGGAACAGGAGCGACTCGGACTGCGCCGATCCGTTCGCGGCGTCGCTCACCATCATCTCGCAGCCCATCGCGACGGCGATGTCGCCATCGTCCGTCGCGTCGATCACCGTCTTCGCGCGAATGAAGGTGCGGCCACGCTTGTTGCGGACGACGACCCCCTGGATCCGGCCGTCATCGTCGACGACGGCCTGGTCGGTGAAAGTGTACATCAGCACCTGGACATCGGCGCGCGAGACCAGGTCGATCGCGGCCAGCTTGGCCGCCTCCGGGTCGATGCAGACCAGGTTCAGCGCGCGATAGTCGCAGACCGGGCCGATATATCCGTCGTACTTCTCGCAGGCGGCAAAGAAGTCGCGGGCAAAGCCACCCACCGCCCACTCCCCCCGCGCGGTCAGGCAGCCGTCCACGGGGGCGCCATAGTTGAGCTCGCCGCCCAGGATCGGGCCGGCGTTCACCAGAATCGTCCGCGCGCCGTTCCGCGCAGCCGTCGTCGCCGCCGCGATGCCGGCGGCCCCGCCGCCCACGACCAGAACGTCGGTCTCAGTCTCTGTCATTTGCCAGTTCATCTTGTGTTATCCTTGTTGGAGTCGTGCCGAAGCGCTCTAACGTCTTGATTTCGCATGCCCGGGGAGCCCGAAGCCCGGCCCCGCTCTTGGGCGGCATGGCTAGTGCGTGCCGTCCAGGATCGCGCCCTGCGACACCAGCCGGTCGCGCAGGGCGGGCAGCGGGACATCGCCCAGGACCGGTTTCGGCACGTTGCTTTCGCAGACCATCGCCGCGGCGGTGCCGACGGCCTGCCCCATCGCGATGCAGGTGCCCATGACGCGGGCGGAGCCATGCGCGACACGGTCCGCCGACAGGCAGCGTCCGGCGACGCCCATGTTCTCGATCCCCTTCGGCAGCAGGCAGCCCAGCGGAATGTCATAGGACCCGCCGTCGCGGACCGGGCGGCGAAGCTGATCGGTCCCGTCGCCGTGGACATCGACGTGATGCCCGCCCTTGGCGACGCCGTCGTCGCGCTTGACCGCGTTCAGCACGTCGTCGCCTTGCAGCGTTTCCTCGCCGACGATCCGCCGCGTTTCACGGATGCCGATGCGCGGCGCGATGCCGGCAAAGGCGGCCTCCTCGAAGCCCGGCACCCGTTTCTGAACGAAGCTCTGACAGTTCCACACCTGGTCGATCAACGACGGCATCGTCGCGCTGAGCGCGCCGGTATCGGTGGCGTCCACATTGGCGACCCGGGTGGAGTTGATCGCGACGACACGCAGGTCGGCCGAAACCGGGATCACCGCCAGCAGAGCGGTGGGATACAGCTCTCCCTCGGCGATGGATTTCGACATCAGCGGGCCGTCCGCCTTCAGGAAGACCTTGGGATAGCCCAGCGCGATCAGCTCGCGCAGGCATTCCTCGCGGGACTTGTTCAGCCACTCGTTTTCGCCCAGCGCCAGATTGTCGGGATGGTCCCGCGCGAAATCCAGCAGCCTCCCGGTATCGACGCCCGCCATCCGGAACACCATCGACACCGGCTGGAATACGCCCTTGCCGTCGCCGCGCTGATAATCGGCTCCGGCCCCCGCGGCCACGTCGCCGTCGCCCGAGCAGTCGAGGAAGATGTCCGCGGTGATCAGCGTGCGCCCCGACTTGTTCAGAACGACGATGCCGGTGACCCGGTCGCCATCGGTCACCACCTCGTCCACGAAGCTGTTGAGCAGCAGCTTGGCGCCGTCCTCGCGCAGGCGATGAGCGACGGCGAGCTTCATCCGCTCGGGATCCACGCAGACCACCCAGATCGTCCGCCAGTCGAAGAAGGCGCCGACGAAGCCGCCCATCTTCTTGAGATCGTCCAGCAGGGAATTCAGAAAGCCGCCGACAATCCACTCGCCCCGGGTGTTGAGACAGCCGTCGATGGGGATGCCCGACAGCAATTCGCCGCCGACCATGGGCCCGGCATCGACCAGAAGCGTGTCCGCACCGTTGGAGGCGGCCGCCGAGGCCGCCGCGATCCCTGCGGAACCTCCACCGATCACGACGACATCGTGATGTCGATGAGAGAGTGAATTGGACATGTCTTTCTCCTTGATTTCATACATTCGTTCAGACGGATGCGGGGGTCGCCGCCGGGTCGGCGAAATGGCAGGCGATCCGGTGGCCACCGCCGGTTTCGTTCAGCTGCGGTCGCGTCGCGGTGCATTCCGGAGGGTCGCCGAGGCTCGCGCGCAGGGGACAACGGGTGCTGAAACAGCACCCGCTCGGCGGATTTTCCGGGCTGGGCAGCTCGCCCTTCAGGATGGTCCGGCTGCGCTGCCGCTCCTTGACCGGATCGGGCAGCGGCACGGCCGACAGGAGCGACCGGGTATAGGGATGGCCGGGCCGCGTGTAGAGGTCGGCCTTGTCCGCGATCTCGACGATGCGGCCCAGATACATGACCGCGACGCGATCGGCGATGTGGCGCACGACCGAGAGATCGTGCGCGATGAAGATCATCGCGACCTGCAGCGAGCGGCGCAGCTCGGCGAGCAGGTTGATGACCTGCGCCTGGATCGACACGTCGAGCGAAGAGATCGGCTCGTCCGCGACGATCAGGGCCGGGTCCAGCGCCAGCGCGCGCGCGATCGCGATCCGCTGCGCCTGACCGCCCGAGAACTGGTGCGGATAGCGGCCGGCGGCCTCGGGGGCCAGCCCGACCAGCCGCAGCAGCTCGGCGACCCGCGCGCGCCGCCCCTGCCGATCCAGCAGGCCATGGATCTCCAGCGGTTCGGCCAGCAGGCGCCCCACCTTCATCCGGGGGTCGAGCGAGCCGCGCGGATCCTGGAATATCATCTGCATACGCCGCCGCAGCGGCAGCAGGGCATGCGGCGACAACCCGGTGACCTCCGTCCCTTCGAACCGGATGGAGCCGGAGCTGACCCGGTTGATGCGTAGCACCGCCCGCCCCACCGTGGACTTGCCCGAGCCGGATTCCCCCACCAGCCCCAGGATCTCGCCGGGCCGCAGGTCGAAGCTGACGCCGTCGACCGCCTTGACGGCGCCGAACGACACCCGCAGGTCGGTCACCTGCAGCAGCGGCGCCGCATCATGTGTGCCGGTCCCGCTCATGACTCGGTCCCCGCCATGGCCGAGGCGGCGCGGATGTCGGCGACGATCCGGGGATCGCCGGTATCCTCGCGCCAATCGGTTCCGATCAGCCAGCCGCCTTCGGGGACATCCTGCGCGCCCCAGCAGCGGACCCGGTGCGTGCCGCCATCCGGGGCCGCACGAAGATCGGGCATGCGGCTTTGGCAGATCTCCCGCCGATACGGGCAGCGCGACGCGAAGCGGCAGCCGGGGGGCGGCGCGGCCAGATCGGGCGGCAGCCCCTCGATGGGCGTCAGATCCTCGGTCAGCGGGGCGTCGAGGCTGGGGGCCGAGCGCAGCAGGCCCCAGGTATAGGGCATCGCCGGCGCGGCGAAGAGCGCGTCGGTCTCCGCCTCTTCGATGATCTGTCCGGCATACATGACATAGACCCGCCGCGTCATGCCGGCGACGACGCTGAGATCGTGGGTGATCAGCAGGGTCGCGGTGTTCAGCCGCTCCGACAGCGCATGCAGCAGATCGAGGATCTGCGCCTGCAGGGTCACGTCCAGGGCCGTCGTGATCTCGTCGGCCAGCAGAAGCCGCGGCTCGCAGGACAGGGCCATGGCGATCATCACCCGCTGCCGCATCCCGCCCGACAGCTGATGCGGGAACCATGTCATCCGCTCTTCGGGAACCGGAATGCCCACCATCGACAAGAGCTCGATGACCCGTGCCCTCATCGCGGCGCGGTCCAGGTCGGTATGGGCCGCGAGATACTCGGTGATCTGATCGCCCACCGTCATCACCGGGTTCAGCGAGGTCATCGGATCCTGAAAGACCATCGCCACGTCGCCGCCCTGGATCCGGCGCATCTCGGCTTCCGGCAGGTCCAGGACATTGCGGTCGTTCAGCCGGATCTCGCCGGGGCCATAGCGGGCGACCTTGTCCGGCAACAGCCGCAGGATCGACCGCACGGTTGCGGATTTCCCGCAGCCGGATTCGCCGACCAGGCCGACGGTCTCGCCCTCGTTCACCACCAGGTCCACGCCGTCGACGGCCTGCACCGTGCCGCGCCGGGTCCGGAAGCCGAGATGGAAATCGGTTATTTGCAGCAAGGGAGCGCTCATGCCGGCCTCCCTTTCGCCGAGCCCATCCCGTGCCGTTCGCCGACCGGCTTTTCCTTCGCCGCCGCATGATATCCGGTCGGACCGGACCCGCGGCCCCGCCGTGTCATCGCCGGATCGAACACCGTCGTGGTGACGGTCGCTAACTGAACGCTCATTGTCTTGCTCCATCGTGGGCTTCCGGCTCAGTCGAAGTCATGAGATCGCAGTGCGCAGATCGCGCAGGTCCCGGATCGCGTCGCCCATCAGCGACAGGCCCAGAACCGTCAAAAAGATCGCGAGGCCGGCGAAGAAGGAGATCCAGGGCGCCACCTCGATGTAGCCGAAGCCGCCGCGCAGGATCGCGCCCCAGCTCGCCGTGGGCGGCTGCACCCCGAGCCCCAGAAAGGACAGCCCGGCTTCGGTCAGCATCGCGAGACCGACATGCAGCGTGGCCATGGCGAGGATCGGTCCCGTCACGTGCGGCCAGACATGGCTGAAGATGATCCGCGGCACCCGGGCGCCCATCGCCTGTGCCGCGACGACGAAATCGCGTTCGCGCACCGACAGGACCTGGCTGCGCGTCAGGCGGGCAAAGACCGGCATGTCGCCGATGGCGATGGCGATGATGATCGTCGTCAGGCTCGGGCCGAGGGCCGCCATGATCCCCAGCGCCAGAAGGACCGACGGAAAGGCCAGGATCGCGTCGACCAGGCGCATGATCGCTTCGTCCAGAATGCCGCGCGAGTATCCCGCCGCCAGCCCCAACAGCGAGCCGACGGTCACCGCGAACCCGACCGCGGCGATGCCGACGACGATGGCGATGCGGCTGCCGTGGATGATCCGGGACAGCAGATCGCGGCCCAGGTGATCGGTGCCCAGCCAGTGTGCGCTCGACGGCGGCTCCAGGACGGCGTCGTAGTCCTGGGAATAGGGGCTGTAGGTCGTTATGACGTCGGCGAAGATCGCCAGGAACAGCGCCCCCGCCACGAGGACCAGCGCCAGAATCCGCAGCGGCGAAGACAGGAAATCCCGGACCATGTAACCGCTCATGTGCCTTTTTCCTCTTTGCGATGTGTCGGGAAGGGATCAGTCGTAGCGGATCCGCGGATCGAGCCGTGCGTAGATCAGGTCTGTGACCAGGTTCGCGGTCAGCACGATGGTGGCGAACAGCAGCATCACCGCCTGCAGCATCGTGAAGTCGCGGAAGAAGATCGAATCCACCGCCAGCCGCCCCAGCCCCGGCAGCGAGAAGACCACCTCGACGGTGGCCGCACCGGCCAGCGTATGCCCCATCTGAAGCCCGATCACCGTCACCACCGGCAGCAGCGCGTTGCGCAGCGCATGACGATAGATGACGCGACGCTCGGTGATCCCCTTGCTGCGGGCGGTGATGATGTAATCCTCGCCCAGCACCTCGAGGACCGAGGTCCGGACCTGTCGGATCGTCACGCCGAACAGCGCGGTCGCCAGTGCAACGGCCGGCATCAGCATCAGCCGGATGGATTGCACCGGATCCTCCCACAGGGGGACATAGCCCGAGGGGGGCAGCCAGCGCAGCCATACGGCGAAGACCAGGATCAGCATGATCCCCAGCCAGAAGCCCGGAATGGCAATACCGCCGAGCGCGAAGACCGTGCTTGCCGCATCGACCCAGGTGTTGTGGTGCACCGCAGCCGCGACACCGACCGGCACCGCGATGATGATCGCGATCAGCATCGCCATGAAGGCCAGTTGAAAGGTCGGGCCGGCGCGGCGGAGAAGGGCCGGCCCGATCTCCTCCTTGGTGCGCAGCGACACGCCCAGATCGCCGGTCAGGACGCCACTGATCCAGTCGAAATAGCGCACCGCCAGAGGCTTGTTCAGGCCGAGCCGCTCGCGCAGCGCCTCGTAGGCCTCGGGGTCAAGACCGCCGTCTTCGCCAAGAACCGCTGCCGCCGTGTCGCCTGGCAGGACAAAGACGATCAGGAAGGTGATGACGCTCACCAGAAACAGGACGACCAGGGCGGTCAGCAACCGCCGCCAAAGATACCGTGACATGGGAGATCCGCCGTGTGCCGAGGGACGGCACGGCGGAACCACGCCGTGCCGTCGTCGGATAGGTTGGGTTTATTGCTCGAGCCAGACGTAACGCATGTTCTGGCCGTAGCTACGCTCGATGTTGTGCAGCTTCTTCGAGTAGCCCAGCACGATCGGCCTGCGATACGCTATGATGTGAAAGGCGTCCTCGTACATGATCCGCTGCATTTCGCGGTAGATGTCGGCCCGCTCGGCCGTGCTCGTCGCCATCTCCGCCTCGTCCCACAGCGCATCGACCTCGGGCTTGAAGTAACGCGCCCAGTTGGACGAGCTTTCCGAGTCGGTCTGGCGCCGCATCAGCGGGTCGATATTCGCCGTGTTGCCGTGCGACAGCGCCTCGAAGTTGCCGGAGCGGCCCGCATCCACCCAGGGCGTGCGGTCCATGACCGAGATCTTCAGACGGATGCCGACTTCGCCCAGCATCGCCTGCATGATCTCCAGCGGCTGCACGTCGAGCGGGCGGTTGGGAACCTTGACCTCCAGGTCGATCCCGTCGGCGTAACCGGCCTCGGCCAAGAGCGCCTTGGCCTTTTCCGGGTTGTATTCGTAATGCGGCAGACTCTCGTCATAGCCGGGCACACCCGGATACCAGCCCCAGTAGTAATGCGGCTCCGCCTCGCCGCCGACCACCTTGGCAATCGCTTCGCGGTTGATCGCGTACTGGACCGCCTGGCGCAGACGCACGTCGTGGGCAAAGGGCGAGTCCGAGTCTGGATTCGAGGTGATGTAGAAGCTCGGATAGGCCTTGTCGCTGAGCGGAACCCTGTAGAGCCCGATGTCGGGCGAGTTGCGCAGGGCCGCCATATCCTGCGGCAGCAGCGTCGTGACATGAACCGTCCCGGCCCGCAGCTCCAGCGCCCCGACCGTCTGGTCGGGAATGAACCGGATCACCAGTTCGTCGGCATACGGCAGGGGCTCGCCGTCGACACCGGTCTGCCAGTGGTTCTCGACCGCTTCCAGCTCGAGCTTGTCGTCCGGCACCCATTCGACCACCCGGAACGGGCCGCTGCCCACCGGCGCGCGGGCAAAGGCCTCGTCGCCCATCTCCTCGACCGCCGTGGGCGAGACGAAATAGATGTTGGCCGGGTTCGCGGGCGACATCAGCACGTCGAACAGCGGCTGCGGGACGGAAAACTTCAGCCGCAGCGTGTGGTCGTCCACCACCGTCACATCGGTCAGGCTCTCGACCGTCTGCTTGCGCGTCGAGATCTCGTTGTCGCGCGCCCGTTCGAGGTTCCACTTTACGGCCTCGGCATCCAGCGGGGTTCCGTCGTGGAACGTCACGCCTTCGCGCAGCGTCAGTTCGATCTCGGTCGGGCTGAGCCGCTCGAAGGACGTGGCCAGGCCCGGCCCGATGTCATATCCCTCGCCGTCCTCCTGCGGCGGAATATAGGTGAAGAGCGAGTCGAAGATATTGCTCCAGGTGGATCCGACGATCGAGTTGGACAGGTGCGGATCCAGCGACGGCACCGCCAGCCATTCGGCGAGGACCACGGTGCCCCCGCGCTGAACGTCCTGCGCCTGCGCGACTGCGCCCACCCCGATGGCAAAGCTGGCGGCCAGCAAGG
Source organism: Psychromarinibacter sediminicola (assembly GCF_029168335.1). Classification (GTDB taxonomy): domain Bacteria; phylum Pseudomonadota; class Alphaproteobacteria; order Rhodobacterales; family Rhodobacteraceae; genus Psychromarinibacter; species Psychromarinibacter sediminicola. Next base: position 26,951 of record NZ_JARGYC010000024.1, on the reverse strand, counting down.
CGGCGCGGGCGCCCCTGGTCGCAATGCGTCTCGCTGCGACCGAAGCGTCGGTTACCAATAAAGTCATTGAACTCCTCCCAGTTGGTGGGGTGGCGGCGAGCCGTCGGCCCGCGTCGCGCCCCCGTTTCCGCCTCCGGCCTCGGCAGTCCTCCCTGCACGACGCCCCCGGCGGTATTCGAAGCATTGTCCGCGAAAAGTTAATCGTCAATAGTTGATCTTAAATCAACATTGAGCTGTAATGAGCTCCCAAGCGCTCGGCCGGGGCGCCGGACACAAGGCGGAAGGACTGATGAACGAGAACGAGGATACCCGCGGTCTGATGACTGCCGAGGAGGTCGCCCAGCGGCTGAACGTCAAACGGGCGACGGTCTATGCCTATGTCAGTCGCGGCCTGTTGCAGCGCAAGACGCTGGCCGGGATCGACGGCAGCCTGTTCGACGCCATGGAGGTGGAGCGTCTTGCAGGCCGCAGCCGCAAGGGGCGCCGGCCGGGGCGCACGACACCCACCTTCCGATCCGCCATCACCACGCTGCACAACGACGAATTCTACTATCGCGGCCACCGCGCCTGTCGCCTTGCCCGGACGGAGACGTTCGAGAACGTGGCGCATCTGTTGTGGCTCGACCGCCTGGACCTCGGCGACGGGTTCGTCCCGAACCGGCAGGTCGCCGAACGGCTCGCCCATTGGGGCAGCCTGCTTCCCGCCGAGACCCTGCCCTTCGACCGTGTCCGCGCATTCGTACCTTTGGCGGCAACGCTGGACCCGATGCGGCACGATCTGAACACGGCGTCCGTCGTCGACCGCGTGCCCGCGTTGATGGCCACGCTGGCCGCGGCGCTGGCCTCGTCGGAACAGCGCGGCACCCTACCCGATACGCGCTTCGGCTTCGCGCAATGGCTGTGGTCCGCCCTGTGCCCCGCGACGCCGAGCGAGTCGCAGCTCGAGGTTCTCAACGCCGCCCTGATCCTGACGGCCGACGCGGACGTGATGTCGCCGACCACGGTCGCGGCGCGCTATGCCGCATCGGTCGGCAGCGACATCTATTCGGTCATCGGTGCCGGGATGCACAGCAGCGGCGGCGCCGTGCAATACGCCTCGTCGCTCGCCATCGAATCCTATCTCGGCACGTTCGACGACCGCAGCATCGGCGAGATCGTGGGCGAGCGCCTGCGGCAGAGAGAGTCGATCCCGGGCTTCGGCCATCCCCGATTCAGCAAGGGCGACGCGCGCGCGGCCCTGATCCTGGAAAAGCTGGCCGGGGCCGGGTTTGCCTCCGACCGAGTGGACAAGCTGTCCGAGTTCCTCGAAATGCAGCACAAGCGCGGTCTGCCGGAGCCCAATATCGGCTTCGCGATCTCGGCACTGGCCTATGTCGCCAGGATGGTCCGCGGATCCGGAGACATGATCTTCGCCATCGGCCGCACGGCCGGATGGGCGGCCCATGCGATCGAGCAATACAACAACGAGCAGCCGCTTCCCCGCCCCCCGTCGCTCTATGTCGGCCACCCGCCCATGAGTGACTGACCGCGGGGATGGTGTCCCGCGGCGCGGCGTAGACGCGAAGGCGGGACACGGACATACATCGCGAGACGGATGATCCCGCGCGACGTCCTGACAGTATCTAGACGGGCCGGATCGGGGCGCTCTCGCGCCCGTCCCGCCGGGGCCGCAGACGTTGCGAACGACCGGGCCGGCCGCCGGGATCAGTCGGTCAGCATCGCCATGCTGTCCACGTCCCAGCCGATCCACACCGGATCGGACCCGACCCGTGCACCGGTTTCGGCGTCGACATAGGCCCGCAGCATCGCGTCTTCCACGTCGTCCACCGCGATCTCCATGGCCATTCGGCTGCCCAGGAACGTCTTGCCCACCACCCGGCCGCGGACCGCGTTCGGCATCTCCGGGCGCTCGGAATGGAACTGCAGCTTTTCCAGGCGCACCGAGGCGGTGATCGGCTCTCCCTGATCGGGGCTGCCCTGCGGCGCGAGACCGCGCAGGGTCTGGCCGTGCCAGTCCATGACGATCTTGTCGTCCTCTTTCCCCCGGACCCGGCCCGACAGCAGGTTGGTCTCGCCGATGAACTCGGCCACGAACCGGCTCGCGGGGCGGAAATACAGCTCTTCCGGCGTGCCGTCCTGCTCGACCCTGCCGTGGTTCAGGACGACGATGCGGTCGGACATGGTCAGCGCCTCTTCCTGGTCGTGGGTGACGAAGAAGAAGGTCTTGTGCGTGCGCCGCTGGATCGACTTGAGTTCCTGCTGCACCTGCCCGCGCAGCTTGGCGTCGAGCGCGCCCAGCGGTTCGTCCAGCAGCAGAAGCGCCGGGTCCGGCGCCAGGGCCCGCGCCAGCGCCACCCGCTGCCGCTGCCCGCCCGACAGCTGGATCGGATAGCGGCTGCCGTAACTCTCGAGTTCGAGAAAGGACAGGATCTCGTCCGAGCGGCGCTTGATCTCGGCCTTGCCCATGCCCTTCAGTTCCAGCCCGAACGACACGTTCTGCGCCACCGTCATGTGCGGGAACAGCGCGTAATCCTGGAACACCATGTTCACCTGGCGCTTTTCCGGCGGCTGGTTAGTGACATCCGCGCCGTCGAGGATCACCCGGCCGCGGGTCGGTCGCTCGAACCCGCCCAGGATGCGCAGGGTCGTGGACTTGCCGCAGCCCGACGGGCCGAGGAAGGTCACGAACTCGCCCCGCGCGATGTCCAGCGTCAGGTCGTCCAGCGCGACGGTCTCGCCGAAATGCTTGGTCAGACCCTCGATGCGGACCAGCGGTTCGGGATCGGTCATGTCTCAGCGTTCCTTGTTCATGCGTCGCGTGAAGCGCTCGGCCCAGAGGCCTATCGCGGCCGTCAGGACCAGCGCAACGGTGGCGATGGCGTTGATTTCGGGCGACATGCCCGAGCGCAGCATGGCGAAGATCATCACCGGCAGCGTCGGCTCGTAGCCACCCAGGAAGAACGAGCGGACGAAGTCGTCGAAGCTGAGCAGCAGGCAGAAGATCGACGCCCCCAGGATCGCCGGCACCAGGTAGGGCAGCGTGATCCGGAGAAAGGTGATCAGCGGATCGGCGCCCAGGTCGCGCGCCGCCTCGATCTGGCTTTTCGGCAGGGTCGACAGGCGCGCCATCACCACCAGCACCACGAAGGGCACGTTGTGAACGGCGTGGGCCCAGACGATGGCGCCCATGCCCGGCTCGATCCCCAGCCAGCGGGCGTAGATGCGAAAGGCGATGGCCGAGATGATGCCCGGCACCAGCGCCGGCAGGAGCGTCAGCCCGAAGGTCAGGCCGCGGCCGGCGAACTTGCGCCCCTCCAGCAGGACCGCGATCCAGGTTCCCACCAGGATCGAGATCAGCGTCGACAGCACCGCGATGGCGATGGAGTAGCCGAAGGTCGACAGCACCTCGGTATCGGCGAAGACGCCGGTATACCACTCCAGGGTCCAGGAGCGGATGGGAAAGCCGATGAACCGCGAGTCCTTGAAGCCCATCAGCACCATCAGGATCAGCGGCACGAAGACGTAGAGGACGAAGGCCCAGTAGATGCAGGCCAGGAAGATGCGGTTACCGCGGAACAGTTCGGGACGGTCGTTCATGCGCTCTCTCCCTTGCGCAGCATCTTCATCAGCCGCTGGAACACCGTGGTGATGATCAGCGCGGCGAGGAACATGATCGTGGCAAAGGCCGCGCCGGTGGGCCATTCGTCGCCCGCGACGTGGAAGAAACCGGCGATGGTTTCGGCGAAGACCGTCGTGGAGGGCCCGCCCAGCAGGACCGGCGTCGCATAGAACCCGGTGGAGATCAGGAAGACCAGCGTGCAGCCCGACGAGATCCCCTCGATCGTCAGCGGCAGCGAGACGCGGCGGAACCGCGTCCAGGCGCCCGCGCCAAGGTCGGCGGCGGCCTCGTTCATGCTCTGCGGCAGTTTCTCCAGCGCCGAGTAGAGCGGCAGCAGCATGTAGAGCGCCGTCAGATAGACGATGCCCACGCCCATGGAAAAGCTCGTGTACATGAACGGGATCGGCCGGTCGATCAGGCCCAGCGTCTTCAGCGCCAGGTTCACGGCGCCGGTATTGCCCAGAAGGATCATGATCGCGTAGGTGCGCACGATCTCGCCCACCCAGAACGGGATCAGCAGAAGCAGCAGGAACAGCATCTGGTTCTTGCGGCTGACATGCCGGGCCAGGAAATAGGCGACCGGATAGGTGATGATCAGCGTGCAGAAGGTGAACACGCCGGCAAAGGTCAGCGTCCGGAAGAACGGCATCCAGAAGATGCTGTCGCCGAAGAACCGGGCGTAATTGTCCAGCGTGAAGCTCTGCTCGACCCCGGGCGCCACCGGGTAGGCATCGGTCAGGCTGACGCGCAGCATCTGCAGCATCGGGCCCAGATGCTGGGTCAGCACCCAGAGGATCGGAAACGCCGCCAGGATCAGGAACTGCCGCCGCGGCGAGGCCGTCGTCAGCCGCATCAGCGCGTGGTACGGCCCCCACGCGGACAGCCGTCCCCAGAATGTGCGGTCGGCGGCCGTGCTCCCCGCGGACTGTCCGTCGCGCCGCGTGGATGCGTCATAGGTCATGCGGTCGTCTTTCGGAAGAAGCAGAGGGCCCTGCCCCGCGCGCCCGGCGGGACAGGGACGGATTGCGTGCGCGGATCAGGCCGCCTTGATGGCCTCGACGGCCGGGTCGACCAGGCTGTATTTCAGCTCGTTCGCCTCGGCCCGGAAGAACTGCAGGTTGGCCAGCTGCTCCTCGGGGAACGAGGTCGACTTCTTCTCCAGCTCCGTCAGGTACTGGTCGGCGCCCTTGTAGGTCGAGATGAAGCCCGACGCTTTGGTCATCGCCGCGCCGATCTCGGGCGAGGCCAGGATCGCGTCGAGGAAGGTATAGGCGTTGTCCGGGTTGGGCGCGTTGTTGGCGATGTTGTAGGTGTAGACAAAGCCGTAGGAACCCTCGTTCGGGATCGTCATGCCCAGCGGGAAGCCGTCGTTGATCAGAGCCGCGGCGGGGCCGTTCCAGGAGTGGCCCAGCACGATGTCCTGGTTGATCATCATCTGCTGGAACTCGGCGCCGCTGTCATAGTACTTGCGCACCAGCGGCTTGTGCTCGATCAGGAAGTTCTTGGCTTCCTCGACGATGGCGGCGGCCTTGTCGGGGTCGTCCATGTAGGCGACCATGTTGCCGTCATAGCCCTTCATCAGCATGACGATGCTCATCATGTCCTGGATGATATAGGCGGTCTGGTTGGCGTATTCCTCGCTGAACAGCGTCTGCCAGGTCATCGCCTCTTCCTGCGTGACATAGTCGGTGTTGTAGGACAGCACCTCCATGCCCGACAGGATCGGCGCGCCCCACTTGTGGCCGTTGATCGTCGCCCAGTCCGACTCCGAGAAGGTGGGGTTGATGTTGCCCCAGTTGGACAGCCGGTCGGTGTCGAGCGGCGCCAGGAGCTCGCTGTCGATGAACTGCAGGAAGCGGTGGCCGGCGACCGTCATGATGTCGACGGTGGGGTTGGGCTGTTCCGCGGCCAGCAGGTTGAACTGCTTGCCCTGGTCGTCGACGAGGCGGATGTTGATCTTGATCCCGGTCTCGGCCTCGAACTGCTCCTTGAAGGCTTCGGGCACGAAGTTGTTGTAGGTCCAGATGTTGACCTCGCCGCCCGACTGTGCCGCGGCACGGCGCAGGTAGGCCGGCGACGCAAGCGCCGCGCCGGTGGCGGCGGCGGTGCCGAGGAAACGGCGGCGGTTGTAGATCAGTTTTGCCATTTTGGTCTCTCCTTGTTGGTTCCGTCGTTGGGTCTTCTTGTTATATCGGTCCGCCGGATCAGGCGGCGCTTTCGGGATGCCGCAACAGCCCGCTCTGCGCGGCGCGTTTCAGGTCGTCCAGCGCGTATCGGTCCAGATCGAGGGCCTGCAGGATCTCGTTCTCCGCCTCGAAGTCGCGCCCGTACATCGCCGAGAAAATGCGGATCCCCGCCTCGTGAAGCACGGCGGGACGGCCCGTCAACCGCCCCAGCGCGGCGGTCAGCACAAGCCCGTAGGGCACGTCCTCTGTCACATAGCGGCTGTCGGCGGTGGCCGGCCCGGTGCCGCCGTTGCCCTGGGCGTGCATCTGCTGGTTCATCTCGGAGATCGAGGCCACAGGGACGTGAAACGACAGGTGGAAATGCTCGAAGATCGTCTTGACCTCCAGCCCGAGCGCGCAGGCGATGGCCAGGCGCTCCTGGTCCAGCTCCTCCAGCAACCGCCCCACCTTGGGCGTGACGTTCTGGCCCTGCGACCAGGTCTCGCCCCGCTCCATCCGGGTGATGTTGCCCAGCGCGATCCCCATGTGGTTCTGCGGGTTCAGGTTCGACAGGGAGATCGCCAGAAGTCCGTCGCGCGGCTGGAAGCGGTCGCCGAACAGCTCGCGGCACAGCGACAGCGCCTCGTCCGAGCGCTCGGCCGGCACGGTACACAGGTCGACGCGGCTTCGGACGGTGTTGACCGTGACCTCGGTGCCGGACTGCCGCCGGCCCGTGCAGATCGTCGTGCCCCAGGCGATGATCGGAACCGCGACGCCGCGCTCGGCCAGCAGCTGCGCAAGATAGATCGCCCCGAGCGAGGCATGGGACGAGACGATCACCCGATGGCGCGGCTCGATATGCGGGGCGAACGCGTCCATCACCGTCTTGTGGCCGTAGCCGGGCAGCGTGATCATCAGCACGTCGTTGTCCCGCGCCAGGCTCTCGGCGCTCACCGCGATGCGCGGCGTGAACGTGGTCTCGACCGCGCCGGTCGCGGAAAGCGACGCGCCGTCGGCCAGCTCGGCCGTGCCCGCGCCCGAGGGCGACCAGAGCATGGGATCGTGGCCCCGCTCGTGCAGAACCGCCGCCGTTCCGAAGGCGATCGAGCCTGCGCCTGCAAGTCCGACTTTCGTCCCCAAGCTATCCCCTCCTGCCGGTTCGCGCCCGCCCACCAATGCTATGGCGAACTGTCGCAGCACGCAACGTGGCGGCGCAACCGCCGTCGAACCGCAACTCCGTCATGACGCCCCGGCCTCGTCCTTGCGCACCGGATCGCCCAGGACGTGCATCAGGCGATTGGCCCAGCCGAACAGCGACGCGGACAGGATCAGATCCAGGATCTCCGCCTCGTCCAGCCCGGCCTCGCGCAGCGCGGCCATATGCTCCGGCCCGGCGGTCGACGGGCAGTCCGACAGCGCCACCGCGAAGTCGAAGATCGCTTGGTCGCGCGGGCTCAGCTCCGCCTGCTTGCCGTCGCGGAACAGGTTGTCCGTGACCTCGGTCGATTTCTCCAGTTGCGCGTGGCGCATGGCATGGACGGCGGCGCAGTAGATGCAATGGTTGACCATCGAGGCGGCGAGCGCGCCCAGCTCGCGCTCGGCCCGGCTCATCCCGCCCTTGTCGTACATGATCGCGTTGAACAGCGGCGAACGGACCTTCAGGCTTTCGACGTCATGCGCCAGCGTCAGGACGTAGTCGGAGACCTTGGTATTGGACGGCGTCACCTGCAGCGCATCGAGCTGCTCCTGCGTCGCCTGCTCCAGATCCATCGGCGTCACGCGGGGCTGCCAGTGCGGGACCGTGCGGGTAAACTTCCTGACGACAGTGCTCACGCGGATACTCCCCCCATCAGGCGCAGCCCGGCAATGACCCGGATCTGATAGGCGAGGAAGGCGTTCAGCTCGCACAGGCGAACGATGTCGGCATCGGCCACCCCGGCCGCCTGCAGGGCCGAGATGTCCGCCCCGCTCACGTCCCGGGTCTTGGCCGCGACCTTGTCCATGAAAGCGACGACCTCGGTCACCCCCTGCTCCGACCCGTCGCTGCCCGGATCGGCCAGGCCGGCAAAGTCGCCCGCATCGGCGGCATAGCGCGCGGCAAGCCCGGCCTCGGCGTTCAGCGTGGCTATGCGGGCCGCCAGCGCCGCGCGCAGGGCGTGGCTCCACGGCCCCGGGTCTTGCGGGCGCAGCACCGAGGCTTCGGCATCCTGCGTCATCTCGAATATCCCCGCGCGCGTCTGGACCGCCTCGTCCAGCGCCGTTCCGGGCCTGATGCCCGCCGCGGTCAATGCGGTCGTCTCCAGTGCCATCAGGCGACCTTCCCTCTCTTTTGCGCGTCCCCCAGCTCGGAGGGCTCCCATTCGCTGCCGTCGAGCTCGGGCTTGGCGTAGTCCAGCATGCCCTGCCAGTGGGTCTCCACGTCCTCGGCATAGAGCGTGGCCGCGATCGCGCGGGTCAGCCAGCTGGCCCCATCCGAGATGCCCGGAATGTCGCCGCTCACCTTGCCCAGGCTCGCCGAGGCCCCGTAGTTGAAGCAGTAGACATTGGACAGCCACGGGGCGGTGCCGGGCACCTTCTCGCGGAACGTGAAGTCGTCGTTGAGATAGGGGAAGCGCCCCAGATCGCGCGACGGCTCGTCCTCGGGCGGGGTGTACACATCCTCCCACAGCAGGATGTCGCCGGCGGCCTCCCCGAACTCGGTGCGCGACATCGGGTCGATGCTGAACCCGGTGCCCAGGATCACGAAGTCGGCCTCGTAGGAGGAGCCGTCGGTGAAGCCGATCTGCACCGCGCCGTCCGTCTCGACGGTCGATTCCACGGCCTTTCCGAAATGGAAATAGGCGTTGTCGTGGCGGCTGACCCGCTTCGTCGACCCGTGCGGCGGCGGGGTCTGGGTGGCGAAGGAATACTGCATGAAACGCCAGCGCCAAGCATCCGACAGGTTGGCGTAGCCGGCGGTGAACCCGTAAGAGCCGATCCCCATCATCTTGTTGATCGTCGGCATCTCCTTGCGCCGGATCAGGTGGCGGACCTCGGCGGCGCCATGCTCCAGCGCCTCGGCCGAGTTGTCGACGGCGGAGGCGCCCACGCCGATCACCGCCACCCGCTTGTCCTTCAGCGCAGCAAAGTCGATCTCGTCGGCGCTGTGCGCCCAGTACTTGCGCGGCAGGTCGGCCACGAAATCGGGGATGTTCGGCTGCCCCGTGCCCTCGCGGCCGGTGGCGAAGACGAGCTTGCGGGTGAGGATCGACGCCTCCGCCGCGCCCGACAGGTGCAGCCGCAAGAGGTCACCCTCGGGCTCGACCAGGTCGACCGAGACCCCGTTTTCTGTCGGAATATCAAGAACTTCCCGGTACCACTTGAGGTAATCCATCCACATCGGCCGCGGGATTTTGTCCAGCTCCTCCCAAGCTTCGGTGCCGAACTGCGCCCGGAACCACGCCTGGAAGGTCAGCGCACCGTGGCCGTAGGCCGGCCCGGTCAGCTCCTTGGGCGAGCGCAGCGTCTCCATGCGGGCATAGGTCAGCCACGGCCCTTCCAGCCCCTGCGGGCTCCGGTCGAGGACGCGCATGTTGTGGATGCCGCCGGTCTTCAGCGCGAGCCATGCCAGCATCCCGCACATGCCGCCGCCGATGATCACCACGTCGGTGACGCCGTCGCGGGCCGGCACCCAATCCTTGCCGGGCCAGCACAGGAACTTCAGGTCCTCGCGCAGTCGCGCCTCCAGCGCCGGCAGGCCCCGGCCGTCGATCATGGATGCAGTCTCGTTCGTCATTGGGTCATTCCTGTTGGTCTTGCCCCGGCGGGTCAGACCGGCCGGGCGGCCGCGCGGTGAAGGTGAGGATCGCCGGCCCGGCCGCGCTGCCGCGGCTGTCGTCGCACGCGCCCTGGCGACCGGTCGCGGCAATCCCAACGGCCCTTACCCGATGCATAGGTCGCCGGACCGGGATTGACCAGACCCGCCTTGCAATCGGTCACCCCCGGCCGGATCGGCGCCGCGGATCCGCCGGCGGGCCGTTCGACGTCTGTCTGGAAAGAGACCCTGCGATCCGTCATGAAGCCAGAAAATCCTCGGAGGTCCGGATTGCGTTGAAGCGGGCGATACTGGTCTCGACGCGATACTCGTGCGCACAGCTTGGTGCGATCCGCGCCGGATTGTCCACCGCCTCCACGACAAAATCCACCTTGGACACGGTCATCGAGCCAGAAAGGCCAAGCCGCGACCGCCCACCGTACGGCCGATGTCGGCCTCGCGGACCAGCCGACGGTCGGCGCCGGCGCCGGCCTGGCGAATGGCGGCGCCATCCGTCTAGGCCAGGCGTTTGGACCGTGGGCTTTCGTCCATCTGGGCGATGAGGGCATGCGTGAGGGACTGGATCAGGGCCGCCTTGACGTCGGCATGTGCGGGGCTCGACCAGAGATTCCGAAGGTGGTGTGGATCTGCGCGTCGGTCGTAAAGCTCGCCCCAGTCGAGATCCTTGTAGACCGAAAGGTGCCAGTCGGGCGTCACGAGCGTCCGCACCCGCGCCGGCGGATCGAAGCCCATGCGTTTGCCGCCGTCGTTGTATTCGATGAAGACACTGTCGCGTTCGCCGGGGCCGCCGCCAAGGGCGGAGGAGAAGCTTTCGCCCTGCATGCCGAAATACGGGCGCACCCCGGCGCGCTCCAGGATCGTCGGTGCGAGGTCGACGGTCGAGGCGAGCGCCTGCGTCGCCGTCCCCTGGCGCCGGGACGGGTCGGACCAGATCATCGGAACGCGCGTGATCGCGTCCTTCGGCCAAGCCCCCTTCAGCATCAGGTTGAAGTCGCCCAGGTAGTCCCCGTGGTCGGAGTTGAACACGATGACGGTGTTCTCGTACCGGCCGCTCGCCTTGAGCGCGTCGACGATCGCGCCGACCGCGTCGTCGATCATCGTGACCATGCCGGCCGAGAGCGCCATCGCCTCGCGGATGTGGTCGTCCGAGGCCATGAAGCTGATCTGCCGCACCTTCGGCATCCGGCCGGCCTCGTATTCGCGCCGTGCATGCGCCAGCGGCGGGGGCGGGTTCTCGTGGTCTTCGTAGCGGACCGACAGTTCGAAATCGTCGGGGTCGTACATGTCCCAGTACCGCCCCGGCGGGTTGAACGGGTGGTGCGGGTCCGGGAAGGACACGAAGGTGTAGAGCGGCGCGGCGCTGTCGGCGTTGTCCTTCAGATAGGCGGCGGCCCGGTCGCGGATATAGGCCGTCGGGTAGGCGTCTTCCGGGATCGGCGTGCGAAAGGCCTGCGGGCAGGTGTAGTTGTGGGGCAGTTCGTTGGCCGGGTCGGTCAGCTCCTGCCAGTCCGGGTAGGTCTCGCGAAACCACTGGCGATAGTGGCCGCCCGCCTTGTCGCCGTGCCCGGTCACCATGTCGACATGGTCGAACCCGTAATACGGCGTCGGCACCTCGAACCGGTCGCCGTCGCTGTACCGGGCCGGCTCCTCGACCGTATAGTCCAGCCCGTCGGGCTTCCACGCCTCCTCGATCGGTCCGGTCTCGAACGGGTCGCGGGCGAAGGGTTCGCTGTCGGTGAAGGGCTGCAGATGCGACTTGCCGATCGCGGCGGTGCGATAGCCGGCGGCGCGCAGCACATCCACGAAGGTGTTGGCCCGGCGCGACAGGAGGCAGCCGTTGTAGCGCAGGCCGTGCACGCTCGGATAGCGGCCGGTCATGAAGCTGGCGCGGTTCGGCATGCAGACCGGGGTGGCCACGAAGAACTGGTCGAAGCGGGTTCCTTCCGCCGCGATGGCGTCGATGTTCGGGGTCCGCACGACGGGATGCCCGTAGCATCCAAGCCAGTCGGCGCGGTGCTGGTCGGTCATGATGAAAAGGAAATCGGGGCGATCGGTCATGCGATGTTTTGCTTCTGTTTCAAGGTCTGTCCCTGGATGTAGTGGAAAACGACGATCGCGATGGCCGCCGCGGCCGCCGGCCCGTGGATCAGCAGGCTCGGAGAGACCAGAAGCAGAGCGAGGCCGAAGCGCACGAGGATCTCCCAATTCGGCATTCTGACCCGGTCGAAGCGGCTGGTGGCGCTGGCGAAGAGATAGATCATGCCGGCGGTTCTCAGCAGCACAGAGAGAAGGCCGAGCGGAGAGAAGACCTCGCCGTCCTCGAAGGCTTCCGGCACGATCAGCATGTCGGGGTTGAGTGCGAACATGAACGGCACGGCGAAGATGACGATGCCGATGCGCACGGCCGTCACGCCGGTCGCGACGGGCTTCGCTTCCGCCACCGCAGCCGCCGCGAAGGCCGCCACCGCGACGGGGGGCGTGATCGCGGATGCGACGCCGTAGTAGAACACGAACATGTGCGAGGCCATGACCGACAGGCCGAGCGAGTTCAGGGCCGGGCCCAGGATGATGATCACCGTCAGGTAGGCCGGCAGCGTCGGCATCCCCATGCCCAGGAGCAGCGACACGACGGCGGCGATCGCGAGTGTCAGGACCAGCGCGACAGAGGCGACGTCGCTGATCTCGCGTCCGAGCTTCGATGGCAGGTCCGTGGTGGACATGACGCCCACGATGATGCCGACGACCCCCACGACCATCAGCAGGCGGCCGAAGGTCACGCCCCCCGCCGCGATGGCGCGCAGAAGGACGACGGGCCGCTCGCGCACCGTCGGGCTGACCGCCGACAGAAGGATCAGCGCCAGGATCGCGGTGACCGCCGATCCGGCCGGAGAGGCGCCCTGGATCAGGCGCCAGATCACGATGGCCAGCGGGACGAGCACCAGCAGGACGACGTTCACCGTGTCCTGCCGCGACACCTCTTCCAGGTCGTCCAGCGCTTGCGGCTCCATGCCCATCCGGCGGGATTCGAACACGACCGTGACAAACAGCGACAGGTAATAGGCCAGGGCCGGCACCAGCGCCGCGATCATGATGTTCAGATAGGCGGTGCCCGTCAGGTCCGCCATGACCAGGGCGGCGGCCCCCATGATCGGCGGCATGATCTGCCCGCCGGTCGAGGCCGTCGCCTCCACCCCGCCCGCGAATTCGGCGGTGTAGCCCCGGCGCTTGATCATCGGGATGGTGATGACGCCCGTGCCGACGACGTTCGACACCGCCGAGCCGGAGACCGAGCCGAACAGCCCCGAGGCCAGAACCGCCGCATGCGCCGGCCCGCCCTTGGTGTTGCGCATCAACAGGAAGGACAGCTTGATCAGCGACTTCGCCGCACCCGTCGCCGACAGCAGGGCGCCGAAGACGATGAATGGCAGCACGTTGTTCAGAAGGATGCCCAGCTTGCTGCCCAGCACCGCCTTGTTGTTGTTGAACCAGAGGTTCTCGGCGACCGAAACATAGCCGCCGTATTCCGCGTTGAAGATGCCGGGCAGGTAGCCGCAGACGAAGAAGTAGGCAAAGGCGACCAGCCCGCAGATCGCCAGTGCGGCGCCGTAGACGCGGTAGCACAGATAGAGGATCGAGACGCAGCCGATGACGGCCGTATTGGCGTCGAAGACCGAAAAGCTCATCTTCTCGATCCCGACATAGATGTACTGGAAGACCGACCAGGCGACGGCGGCCAGCGCGACCCAGTCGAGCCACATCAGGTGGTGGCGCGTCGCGCCCTCGTCGTCCTTCTCGTCCGAGCCGAGGGTCAGCACGGTGATGAACGAGGCCAGAAGGAACATGCCGGCATAGAAGACATGGGTGGGGCTGGCCGGTCCGATCTGGAAGCTGCCGCGGAACAGGCGGTTCTGGTCGGCGAACAGGTCGCGGACGTTGAAACCGCCGATGCCGATATACTCGAAGCGCAGGCCGGGGAGCACCGCGAGCATACCGATGATCCCCATCGCCAGCCCGCCGACCACGCTCCAGCGCCGGAGCGGATTGCCGTCGCTGTCCCGCTCGGTCAGCGCGAGGGCGAGGAAGATACAGAGGAGCGCGAGGCACGGGATGACCCGCAGATTGAACTCTCCGATCCGCAGGATCGACGGGTCGAGCGAAGCGCTGCTCTCTGCCGCGAACCGGGCGAAGTCGAAGCCGAAGACGGCGTCCAGGGCGGCTGCGACCAGGCCCAAGACGGCCAAGGCCAGCCCGCGCGCGGCCGTCGGTTCGACGCGGCGATAGCGGGCCAGCGCGCCTGCGAACAGGCCCAGCGAGATCAGGAGAAGCGCGCGCGCCCAGGTGATATCGGCGATCCCCAGCGGAATCTCCGGATAGCGCAGCAGGTTGAATTTCAACGCGATGATGATCTCGATGGCCGCGGCCGCCATGGCCAGCGCGCCCCACGCGAACGAGCGCGGGGCAAGCCGTGCGCGGACAGGGTCCGTTTCCGGGGCGTTCATGGCGATGTCCTCGGCCAGTCCGCGGGCCGGGCGCGTCGCCCCCGGCCCCGGTGCATCACATCACATGCGCGCGTCCGGAATCTCGACGCCGATCTCCTTGTAGTAGCGGATCGCGCCGGGATGCAGCGGCAGGTTCATCCCGATGAACGGCTGCTCCGGGTTGATACCCGCCAGGACCTTGATGTCCGCCTTGGCGGCGTCGAGGTTCTCCCAGAACTGCTTGGTCAGTTGATAGGCCGTCTCTTCGTCCATGTCGGCGTGAACGCCGGCCTGCATGGAGTACTCCGCGACGGTCACGTCCTCTTCGTTCACCGCGTTGGAGTAGGTGCCGGCCGGAATGGTCCCGGCAAACCGGCTTTCCTGCGCGGTGTAGTTCTTCCAGGCTTCCGACTCCCGCGCCTCTTCCGAAAGGCCCAGCAGGCGGATCGGTCCGAGTTGTTCGATCACGGAGACGCCGATGGGGGCGGGCCGCATGAAGACTTCGAATTGCCCGTCCTGGAAGGCCTGAAGACCGGCGCCCCAGCCCAGGTTGACCGCCTCGTAGTCCTCGCCCGGCTCCATGCCCGAGGCGGCGCGGATGATCGCCTGGCTCTGATTGTTCGCGGCGCCTGCCGGGGGACCGGTGAAGATGCGCGTGCCGAACGTGTCGTCCCAGCTTTCGATCCCGCTGTCGGCCTTGACGATCGGGTGGAAGAAGCCGGCCGAGAAGGCGAACAGCCCGCGCAGGTTGCCATGGGCCTCTTTCGCGCTGTCCGAGACGTCCTTGTAGGGGCCGACGCCGTTCGCCATGGCGCTCATCGCCGGCGGCGGGCAGATCGCCACGTCGATGTCGCCCTGCCCCGCCTTCAGGCAGGCCCGGGTCAGCGTCTGGCCCGAGTTGATCTGCAGGTCGAGATCGCCGTAGGTCGCGATGACCTGCATCGCCAGGGTGGTCAGCCCCGATGGCGTTCCCGTTTCGACCGTGAGTGTCTGGGCATGGGCTGCGGGCGCCGCGGCGAGCCCGGCGCCGAGGGCCAGTGCATGGATCAGTTTCATCGTTCTCCTCCCTGATGATCTGATGCTTTGGCGCAGTTTGCCTTGCGTCAGGTCTTGAGTAAAATTCGGATTCGCGCCTTTCCATGCATGGATGCATACCTGATGGACCCCAAGCATCTGTATCAGTTCGCCATGATCGTCGATCTCGGCTCGATGAGCCGGGCCGCGCAGCGGCTGAACGTGACCCAACCGACGCTAAGCCGGATGGTTCGGCTTCTCGAGGACCAGGTCGGCTCGACCATTCTGAGGCGGGACCGCTACGGCGTCGCGCCGACCGAGATCGGCGAGCGGCTGGCCGCGGAGGGCCGGGTCATCGCCGACCGCGTGCTGCGCGCCGACGATGCCGTCGATCAGTGGCGCCTCGGGCTGACGCGGGAGTTGCGCGTCGGGGTCGGCCCGGTCCTGGCAGTGGCCCTGATGGGGCGGTTCCTCGAAGCCGCGCTGGAGCCGGACTGGTCCACGGCGTTGCGGATCGAGGTCGGGTCGGTGGCAGAGCTGATCCGGCGCCTGGATCGGGACGACCTGGATGTCGTGTTCGCCCCGTCCCGGATCAACCGCGCACAGGCCAGGCTGCGGCAGGAGGTCGTGTTCGAAGACAGGATCGCCCTTTATGCCGGCGCCACCAATCCATTGGCGAAGCGCCGGGGCATCGTACCGAACGCGGCTCTGGCCGGCCAGAAGTGGATCGCGATGGGCGCCGTATCGGGCCTGCGCGGCTCGACCCGGGAGGTGCTGGAACTCCTGGGACTGGAGCACGAGGCCGTCTTCATGAATTTCAGCGGCGACGCGACCATGGCGTTGCATCTGCTCAATTCGACCGACGTGATGTGCGTATTGCCGCGCCGTCTCGTCGAGCTGCTTCCGAGCCGGAAACGCTTTGGAGAGGTGCGCGTGGATTGCGTGCTGCCGGAGCGCAACGTGGCGATCTGGACCGCGGCGGCGAAGCACGACCTGCCCCAGATACGTCGCCTTCGCGACCGCTTCGTCGCCTTCGTGCGATCCGACTCCGACCGCTCCCCCGGCCCGGCTGCGTAGGACATCCGGCGGGCCGCTTTCGCACGGCGACCCGCCGGCCGGGGGTTCCCGCGACGAGCCTCAGCGTCCCCTGAACGCCGGCTTGCGCTTTTCGTGGAACGCCTGGACGCCTTCGGCGAAGTCCTCGGACTGGCGCAGGCGGCTGGTCTCGTCCCGGCTGAGGGGTCCCTTCAGCTCGCGCTGTACGAAGTACGCGACGTCGTCGAGCGTCGGCCTGCCGTCGACATAGCGGTCGCTGCTGGCGAGTTTCGGCAGCCCGGCACGGACCAACGCGCGCGGCCGTCCCTGCGCCCTCGGGCTGTCCGTGATTTCGCATCGCCTTGTTTGCGACCCCGGGCGCCGTCATCCCGCCCCCTGTCCCTGCAACAAAGCTCTCCGGCAGGTCGCCATCATGGTCGACGGCCCGTCGACACTATCGCCCCCGCGCCGTTGATCTTCACGGCCATCTCGTCGAGGTGTCACCGCCAGCGGCCGGGCCGCGCGCAGGGCGACATGCGGTTTGGCAAGCGCCGTCGCCGTGGCCTATGCTTCGATCGACGCCCGGACTCCGGGGCCAGGTGACAACAAGAAGGAAACAGGAATGAGTTTCGACCTTTTGCTGCGCAACGGCAGGGTCATTGATCCCGCCCAGGGGCTCGACGGCGTACAGGACCTGGCATTCAAGGACGGCAAGGTCGCCGCGATCGGCCCGTCGATCTCCGGCGAGGCGGCGGAGGTCTCGGACGTGTCGGGCCTGATCGTCACGCCCGGGCTGATCGACCTGCATACCCATGTCTACTGGGGCGGCACCTCGCTCGGCATCGACGCCGACGACTTCGCGCGCAGCTCCGCCGTGACCACGGCGGTGGATACCGGCAGCGCCGGGCCCGGCAACTACGCGGGCTTCCGCAAGCACGTGATCGAGCCCGCCACGGCGCGGATCCTCGCCTACCTGCACGTCTCGTTCGCGGGGATATTCGCCTTTTCAAACCGGATCATGATCGGCGAAAGCCAGGACTGGCGGCTCCTGGCGGCGCGCGATGCGGCCGAGGTCGCGGTGTCGGACCCCGACACTATCATCGGCATCAAGGTGCGGGTCGGCCGCCATGCCTCCGGCCCCACCGGCATCCACCCGCTGACCGTCGCGCTGCAGGTCGCCGACGAGACCGGCCTGCCGCTGATGTGCCACATCGACGAGCCGCCGCCCTCCTACGAGGAGGTCGTCGACCTGCTGCGCCCGGGCGATGTGCTGACCCATTGCTTCCGCCCGTTCCCGAACGCGCCGCTGGCCGGCGACGGAACGGTGAAGCCCGCGGTTCAGCGGGCCCGCGACAGGGGCGTCATGTTCGACATCGGCCACGGCAAGGGATCGTTCGGCTGGCGCACCGCGCGCGGGATGATGGCGCAGGGCTTCGCGCCGGACGTGATCTCGTCCGACGTCCACGCGCTCTGCATCGACGGGCCGGCCTACGACCAGGTGACCACCCTGTCGAAGTTCCTGCCCCTCGGCATGAGCCTGCCCGAGATCGTCCGCGCCTCGACCGAGACCCCCGCGAAAGCGGTGCGGCGGCCCGAGCTGGGCTCGCTGAAGGTCGGCACGCCGGGCGATGCCTCGATCCTGTCGCTGCAGGAGGGCGCGTTCGAGCTGGAGGACGTGCTGGGCGAGACCGTCACGACGGATAAACGGATCTTCGCCGAGGGCTGCGTCATCGGCGGCAAGTGGTTCAGGGAGGCCGGCAAAGTGCCGGCTTAGGCGGCGCGCCCGGCACCGGCGCGGGCGCGCCACGCCGGTCGTCGACGTCGCCCTGTGTCAGGCGTGGTGACAGGACACCTGCCGCACCTCCGACAGCGCGCGCGGCTTCGGCGTCTCGTCGGCGCAGATCGCGGTGGCCGCCGGGCAGCGGTCGCGGAACGGGCAGCCGACGCGGTCGCGCATCCGGCTGGGCGGTTCGCTGACATCGATGCCCCCTGCGATGCGCGTCGCCGGGTCGGGGCGCGGGATCGCCTCGATCAGGAGCTGCGTGTAAGGATGGCGCGGGTCGGTGAACAGGTCGCGCGCCGGCCCCAGCTCCACCACGTCGCCCATATAGAGCACTGCCACCCGGTCCGAGATCTTGGCCACCACCCCAAGGTCGTGGCTGATGAACATCAGCGTCAGGCCAAGACGCTCCTTGAGGGTCTCCAGCAGGTTCAGCACCTGCGCCTGGATCGACACGTCGAGCGCCGAGACGGGTTCGTCCGCGATCACCAGCTTCGGCTCCGGCAGGATGGCGCGGGCGATGCCCACCCGTTGCCGCTGCCCGCCGGACAGCTCGTGCGGGTAGCTGTCGGCAAAGACGGCGCCCAGCCCCACGCGGTCCAGCGCCTCCTCAACCCGCCGCCGCCGGTCGGCGCGGCCCTTGAAGATGCCGTGGATGTCGCCGGTCTCGGCCACTGAATCCGCGATCGACCGGCGCGGGTTCAGCGAGGCATAGGGGTCCTGGAACACCATCCGCATGTTCAGCCGGGTTTCGGCCGAATGGCTGCGGTAGCGTTGCAGCAAGTCGTCGCCGTCCAGCGTGATGCTCCCGCCGCTGGCGCCCGTCAGGCCCATCAGCACGCGGGCGAGCGTGGACTTGCCGCAACCGGACTCGCCGACGATGCCCAGCGTCTCGCCCCGGTGGACGCTCAGCGACACGTCGTTGATCGCCCGCAGCTCGTGGGATTTGCCGCCGCGCCGGACCGTGAAGACCTTTTCCAGGTCGTCGATGCGCAGGATGTCGTCGGCGGCGGTCATGCGGGGGCCTCCTGGCGAACCGGGAAGTGGCAGACGGCCACCTGCCGCTCCGGCCCGTGCGCCTCCGGCACCGGGCCGGAGCGGCAGGTCTCCTGCGCCCGGTTGCAGCGCGGCGAGAACGGGCAGCCCTCGGGGATCGCGCCGGGGCGCGGCGCGGCGCCGGGGATGGTCTCGAAGGCCGCATTGCCGGATTCCGGGTCGGGCAGACAGGCCAGCAGGCCGTTGGTGTAGGGATGCAGCGGCGCGCGGAACAGCGGGCCGACATCCGCCCGCTCGCAGAGCTTGCCCGCATACATCACCGCGACCCTGTCGGCGAGTTGGGCCACCACGCCCAGATCGTGGGTGATGAACAGCACCCCCATGTGCAGGCTGTCGCAGAGCTCGCGGATCAGGCCCAGCACCTGCCGCTGCACCGTCACGTCCAGCGCCGTCGTCGGCTCGTCCGCGATCAGCACCTGCGGCCGGCAGGCCAGCGCGATGGCGATCATCACCCGCTGCCGCATCCCGCCCGACAGCTCGTGCGGATAGGCGTTCAGCTGGTGGCCCGCATCGGGAATGCGCACCATGTCCAGAAGCTCGCGCGCACGCTCCGGGCCGGCGCGCGGGTCGTGCACGTTGATCGCCTCTTCCAGCTGCTCGCGGATGCGCAGCACCGGGTTCAGCGAGGTCATCGGCTCCTGAAAGATCATCGCCACCTTGCCGCAGTTCCGCGCCACGCGCTGATGCGGCTGCAGATGGGTGATGTCGGTGCCGTCCAGCCGGACCGCGCCGCCGGTGATGTCGATGCCCGGCGACAGAAGCCCCATCAGCGCCAGCGAGGTCATGCTCTTGCCCGACCCGGATTCGCCGACGAGCCCCAGGATCTCGCCCGGCGCGATCTCGAACGACACGTCGCGCACGATCTCCGGTCCGCGGCGGACCGAGACGACGAGGTTTTCCACGCTCAGCATCCGCTATCTCCTCACCATCTCGCGGAACCGCGGATCCATCCGGTCGCGCAGCGCGTCGCCGACGAGGTTCAGCGAGAACGCGGTCAGCACGATCATCAGACCGGGCCACAGCAAGAGCCACGAGGCGCGCGTGATGTAGATCCGGCTCTCGGCCAGCATGTTGCCCCAGGACGGGATCTCCGGCGGCGCGCCCAGCCCGAGAAAGTCGAGCGACGCCGCGCCGAGCTGCGCGAAGGCGAAGACGAAGCTCGCCTGCACCAGCAGCGGCGAGATCATATTGGGCAGGATATGCCGCGTCACGATCCACCACGTCCCCGCCCCCGCGCTGCGCGCCGCCTCGACGTAAGGCTCCGCCTTCAGCCGCAGCGCCACGCCGTAGACGATGCGCGCCGTGGTGGTCAGATAGATCAGCCCGATGGCCAGGATCGCGTTGAACACCCCCTGCCCCAGGATCACGATCAGCCCCAGCGCCAGCAGCAGCGACGGAAACGACATCAGCACGTCCACCATCCGCATCAGGACGCGCCCCAGCGCCGGGAACAGCGCCGACAGCACGCCGATCGGCACGCCCGTGCCCAGCGCGAAGGCCACGACCCCCACGCCGATCAGAAGCGCGAGGCGCGCGCCAAAGACCACGCGGCTGAACGTGTCGCGGCCGAAATGGTCGGTGCCCATCAGGTGGTCGCCGCCGGGCGGAAGCAGCCGGTTCACCGGGTCCATCACGTCCGGCGGATAGGGCGCGATCCACGGCGAGGCCGCCGCGAAGATCACGATCACCACCAGGAACAGCACCCCCAGCGCGGTGATCGGCCGGCGGATGGCCGAAGTCGGCAGCATCATCAGAACCTGTCTCATTCCAGCTCCACCCGCGGGTCGAGGTACCGGTAGGACAGGTCCACGATCAGGTTGATGACAAGGTACAGGCACACCGTGATCAGGATCACCCCCTGGATCACCGGGTAGTCGCGGCGCAGGATCGACTGCACCACTGTCCGCCCGATCCCGGGCAGCGCGAAGACCGTCTCGGTCACCACCGCCTCCGAGATCAGCGCGGCGAAAGTGAAGCCGAAGGCCGACACCACCGCCAGAAGCGCGTTGCGCAGGATGTGCCGCAGCACCACGCGGGTGGGCCGGATGCCCTTGGCCCGCGCGGTGCGGATATAGTCCTCGCGCGCGACATCCAGCATCGAGGCGCGCGTCAGCCGCAGGATCAGCGCGGCGTTCGGCGCGGCCAGCGCGAGGCTGGGCAGCACGAGGTAGCGCAGGTTCACCAGCCCGCCCTCCTCGAAGATCGAGGGGTAGCCGGAGCTCGGGAACCAGCCCAGCCCGGCGGCGAAGATCAGGATAAGGTAGAGACCGACCCAGAAGGTCGGCAGCGAGGCGGCCAGCATCGCCAGCCCCGACAGGCCCTGGTCGATCAGCGTGCCCTGCCGGATCGCGGCCAGGATGCCCACCGGGACGCCGATCAGGATGATCCAGACCATCGTGACCGACGCCAGCAGGATCGAGGTCTCCGCCCCTTCGGCGATCACCTGCGTCACCGGCGTCTCGAAGAAGATCGACACGCCCAGATCGCCCCGGAGCGCGTTGCCCGCCCAGATCAGGTATTGCATCACCAGAGGCTCATCGAGCCCCAGGCGGTCGCGCAAGGCCGCGACCTGCTCCGGCGTCGCGCCGTCGCCCAGCATCACGTAGACCGGGTCGCCCGGGATCAGGTGGATGAAGGCGAAAATGACGATGGACGCGGCGATCAGGGTCATGATCGCCGCGCCAGTCCGTCTGATGACGTAACGGCTCATTCAGGGATGCTTATTTCGAGGCGCCCCAGAAATACGGGAAGGCCGGGGCCGATTCCCATGCCGTCGTCAAGTCGGGCGAGGCGATGTCGTAGGAGTAGAGGTTGCCGACCTTGATCGCCGGAACCTGCTCGTACATCAGCGCCTGCAGGTCTTCCCACACCGCCTGACGCTCCTCCAGCACCGAGGTCTCGGTGAAGTCGGCCAGCAGTTCGTGCTTCTCCTCGGTCTGCCACCAGCCCGGGTAGCTGTCGTTCATCATCGTCAGCAGCACCGGGTCTGGCACCGTGCCGTGGTGCGTCATGAACATGTCCCACTCCGACGGCTGCGCGCGCAGCTGCAGCAGCGTCGCCCAGTCGACCACGACCATCTGCACGTTGATGCCCGCATCCGCCAGCTGGCGGGTGAAGACGCTCGCATCGTCGAAATGCGCCTTGTAGTTGGTCGAGACCAGAAGCTTGATCGGCGTGCCGTCATAGCCCGCCTCCTCGGCCAGCCTCTTGGCCTTCTCCGGGTCGCCCTGGTTGTAGGCGTCGGTCCCGGCCTCGGTGTGCCAGATGTTGCCCTCGCCGAAATAGGCGCCCGTGGCCTCGAACAGCTCCGGCTCGCCGACCGACACCTGCAGCGCCTGCTCCATGTTCAGCGCGGCCAGCACCGCCTGCCGCAGCTTGAAGTTGGTGGCCATCGGTCCGGCTTCCGAGTTCATGAACATCAGCCCGAAGATCGGCGCGGCGCTGATCTTGACCTGCACCGACGGGTCGTCCTTCACCAGACCGTAGAGGTCGCCCGAGATGTACTCGGCATAGTCGTAGTCGCCGGCCTGCACGCCGCTCATCCGCGTGCCGACGTCGGGCACCGGGATGAAGCGCAGGGCGTCGAAATTCGCCACCCGCTCGCCGGCCGCGCCGTCGGGGGCGTCCGGATGCGCGCTGTAATCCTCGAACTTCAGCAGCTCGACATAGCGGTTCGGACGCAGCTCGCCGAACTGATACGGGCCGGTGCCGACGTAGTTCTCGGCCGCGATCGGCTCGCCGGCGGCCTCCGACACGATCTCGGCCGGGTAGATCACCGGGCCGCCATTCACGAAGGCCAGCACGCTCTTCCACGCGCCGTTCGGGGCGGCCAGCGAGATCGTCACCTCCAGCTCGCCGGTCGCCTCGACGCTTTCCATATCCAGCAGCTTGCCGCGTGCGCCGTGCTCGCCCCAGCGCGACAGCGAGGCGGCCACGTCCTCGGCATCCATCGTGTCGCCGTTGTGGAACATCACGCCGTCGCGCAGGCTGATGACGATGGTCTTGCCGTCGTCCGAAATCGTCTCGCCGGTCGCCAGGAACGGCTGCGGCGCGTTCGCGGCGTCGAAGGCGTAGAGCGTCTCGAACATGTGCTGCGAGATGGTCGAGGCCAGCGTCGCCGTGCCCATCTGCACGTCGAGGCTGGGCGGCTCGCCGATGGTGGCATAGCGCAGCGTCTGCGCCGACACCGGCACCGCCATCAGGGCGGAGAGGGCGAGGCCCCCGATTAGCTTCCTGAGATTCATGGTCTTTGCTCCCTGTTGTTTTTCTTCGGGTTACTGGCAGGTCAGCCCGCCATCGATGACAAGGCTCGCGCCCGTCATGAACCGCGAGGCGTCCGAGGCGACGTAGACGGCCAATGCGCCCAGGTCCTTCGGCGTGCCCCATGTTCCCATCGGAATATCGGCGATCAGCCCGTCGATGATCCCGGGCTTCACCTCTTTCCAGTGCTCGTTCTGCGCGGTCCCGAACAGACCGGGGCAGATCGCGTTCGCCGTGATGCCGTATTTGGCCCAGTCGACGGCAAGCGTGCGGGTGAACTGCTGCACCCCCGCCTTCGCCGTCTCGTAATGCCGCCCGCCGATGCCGCGCCCGGCGATCATCGCGTTGATCGAGGCGATGTTGATGATCCGGCCGCCCTGGCCCGCCTCGATCATCGCCTTGCCGATGATCCGGCTGCACAGGAAGGTCGAGGTCAGGTTCAGATCCATGTATTTCCGCCAGGTCTCCAGGTCGAGCTCTTCCGTCGGGATGTTCGCGAACCGCCCGCCCACGTTGTTCAGCAGGATGTCGAAGGCCCCGATCTCGGACAGCGCGCGGTTGCAGATCGCCTCGGTCTCCTCCATCGAGCCAAGGTCGGCCTCCAGCGTCCACGCGGTCCGGCCGAAAGCGCGGATGTCCTCGGCCGTGCGCTGCAGGGACTCCGACGGCCGCGCCACCAGCGCGATGTCCACCCCGGCCTCCGCCAGCGCCAGCGCCATCTCGCGCCCCAGCCCACGGCTGCCGCCGGTGATGAAGGCGCGCTTGCCGGAGAGATCGAAACAGTAGCTCATCGGCGTCCCTCCTTGCGCTCGGCTGCACGGCCGGGCCTGCGGGCGGCATGGGCCGGGGACGGGCGGCGCCGGTTTCTGCCTGTGTCTCGCGCGTATGTCATGAAGGGACAGGTATCCTGAGCCGTTTCCCCCGGTCGGCGACAGAGCCGCTGACGCTTGGGAAAACTGTGTAATTGAGTTACAATTCTGTCAAGGGACTCGCTGCGCCGGTCACAAGAATCCGGCGATCCTCTTATTTTGTGGGCTATAGTCATGTTATTTTCCTACATGTTGACCCCTCACGATCTCTTTGCAACGATCGCGCACTGACCGAGGACACCCTATGCCAGCATCCCACTCGCGAATTGAGGCGGCCGATTCAGCCCCCGGGACGCTGGCGGAGGCCGGGCAGTTCACGGATATCGTGGCGCTCATGAAGGACCGGCTGCACGGCTTCAGCCCGGCCGAAAGACGTGTCGCCGCCATCGTGCTCTCCGACGTGCCCCGCGCCGTGGAGGAGAACATCGCGAGCCTCGCCGCCCGGGCCGGGGTGAGCGAGCCCAGCGTCACCCGCTTCTGCCGCGCCATCGGCTGCCGGGGGGTGCGCGACTTCAAGCTGAAGCTGGCGCAATGCCTCGTGGTGGGCGAGGCCTACCTGAACGCCGATGCCGAACCGGCGACCCCGGACGCCGATCTGCCCGCCTACTGGACCCCGATCATGACCGACGCGCACGGCGCCCTGCGCGAGGTCGAACGCCGCATCACGCCGGAGGACATCCAGCCCGCCGCGGCGGCCCTCGCGGGGGCGCAGCAGGTCATCACCGTGGGCCTCGGGGGCAGCGCCGCGACGCTGGCGGAAGAGGCGCAGTTCCGCCTGTTCCGCTACGGCGTCCGCGTCTCCTGCTGTCCCGAATCCTACATCCTGCGGATGACGGCGGCGACGCTGGGCCCGGGGGATCTCGTCCTTGCCATCTCGGCCTCCGGCAAGACGGAAGAGCTGATCGAAGCGGTGGGGCTCGCCCGCGCCTATGGCGCGCAGACCATCGCGATCACCGCGCTGGCAAGCCCGCTGGCGGACGCGGTGGACCACGCGCTCTGCGTGGCCGTGCCGGAGACGCAGGACACGCTGACCCCGACATCGCTGCGGTTCGCCTATCTCGCGATCATCGACCTGCTGTCGGCCGCCACGGGCTACGCGCTCGGCCCGAAGGCGCGCGAGAACCTGCGCCGGATCAAGTACACCGCGCTGAACCACCGCGCCGGAGAGGTCCAGGAACCGCTGGGGGACTGAACCCGGCCGGGGCGCCGAACGACGCCGTCTCGCCCTCCTGCACGCCCGGGAGACGGGATCAGAGGCGACGGCGGGTCACGCGCTCGCTCGATAGCGCAAGGTGGCGTCCACCGCGCGGCCCCAGGCCGCGTATTTCTGCCGGCGCATGGCCTCGGGCATCGACGGGGTGAAGGTCCGCTCCACCCGCCAGCCGTCGGCGAAGCCCTGCATGTCGGGATAGACGCCGGCCCGCTGCCCGGCCAGCCAGGCCGCGCCCAGCGCCGTGGTCTCCAGCACCTCCGGCCGGTCCACCGGGGCGCCGATGATGTCCGACAGGAACTGCATCGTCCAGTCGCTGGCGGTCATGCCGCCGTCGACCCGCAGCGTGGGGCGCGCGCCCTCGGCCTGCCAGTCGGCCTGCATCGCCTCCAACAGGTCGCGGGTCTGGTAGCCGACGCTTTCCAGCGCGGCGCGGGCCAGTTCCTCGGGGCCGCTGGCGCGGGTCAGCCCGAAAACGGCGCCGCGGCACTCGGCGTTCCAGTAGGGCGCGCCCAGCCCGGTGAAGGCGGGCACCAGCGTGACCGCCTGCGACGGGTCGGCAGCCTCGGCCAGCGGCTGGGTCTCGCCCGCCTCGCGGATGATCCCGAGCCCGTCGCGCAGCCATTGCACCACGGCGCCGGCGATGAAGATCGACCCCTCCAGCGCATAGGTCGGCGTGCCGTCGAGCTGGTAGGCGATGGTCGTCAGAAGGTGGGTCTTCGAGGCGACGGGGGTCGGGCCCGTGTTCATCAGGGCGAAGCAGCCGGTGCCGTAGGTCGACTTCAGCATCCCCGGCCGGAAACAGGCCTGGCCCACCGTCGCGGCCTGCTGGTCGCCCGCAACCCCGAGGATCGGCAGCGCCCGCCCGAAGAGATCGGGCCTCGTCGTGCCGAAATCGGCGGCGCAGTCCCGGACCTCGGGCAGCATCCGGTGGGGGATGTCGAACAGATCGCAGATGGTGCGCGACCAGCGCCCCTTGTGAATGTCGTAAAGCATGGTCCGCGCCGCGTTCGTGGCGTCGGTGACATGCGCCGCGCCGCCGGTCAGCTTCCAGATCAGCCAGGTGTCGACCGTCCCGAACAGCAACTCGCCGGCCTCGGCCCGCGCCCGCGCGCCCTCGACCTCGTCCAGCAGCCATTTCAGCTTGGTCGCCGAGAAATAGGGGTCGGCCAGCAGGCCGGTGCGGGCGGTGATGGTCGCGTCATGGCCCGCCGCGCGCAGCTCGGCGCAGAGGCCGGCGGTGCGCCGGTCCTGCCAGACGATGGCGTTGTGGATCGGCTGGCCTGTCTTTCGGTCCCAGACCAGCGTGGTCTCGCGCTGGTTGGTGATGCCGATGGCGGCGATCTGGGCAGGGGCCAGGCCGGCCGTCTCGATGGCGGCGCGGCAGGTGCCGACGGTCGTGGCCCAGATCTCCGCGGGATCGTGCTCCACCCATCCGCTTTCGGGGAAGTGCTGGGTGAATTCCTCCTGCGCGGTCGCCGCGATGCCCATGGCGGCGTCGAAGACGATGGCACGGGTCGAGGTGGTGCCCTGGTCGATGGCCAGAACGTAGGACATAGCAAACTCCTCCGCGCGGCGGGGCGCGGCTTTCGGACAGGATGCGGGGCATGCGGGGATCGGAGGGGGCCGGAGCGCGCGGGGCGCTCCGGCC
>NZ_JARGYC010000249.1 GCF_029168335.1 Psychromarinibacter sediminicola | reverse complement strand
ATGACCGGAAGGGGCCGTCAGCGCCTGCAGGCCCGGCGCGCTGGAGTCAGGGGCCTGCCGCGCCGGCGCAGGTCTGCTTCGAGCCCAATCCGGACCGTCAATCAGAATGGCGGGAGAGCTTTCAGACCAAGGCCCGGTCCGAATTGATCATTGTGAACCAATGAAATGGCAGGTCGCTCCATGGCGGCGAGGATGCACTCGGTAATTCTCGGACACCGCTTTGCCAACCAGTCGAAGTCGTGATGCCATTGCGTCAGCATCCAAACGTAGATGTCAGTTACCGATAGAACATCTCCGAGTATGAAGGGCCCACGATCAAAGGCTGCTTCAAGAATCAAGTAGTTGCGATCAATGAAATCACGTGCTGCAGCGGCGACACCTGCTGGGTCACCCGT
>NZ_JARGYC010000248.1 GCF_029168335.1 Psychromarinibacter sediminicola | reverse complement strand
TCGCTGCGGAATGTCGAAGACCTGCTGCACGAACGTGGGATCGACGTGAGCCACGAAGCGGTCCGGTTCTGGTGGCACCGGTTCGGGCCGATGTTTGCCGCCGAGATCCGGAAACGCCGGATCGACGGCATGCGGTCGAGCCAGTGGCGATGGCACCTCGACGAGATGTTCGTGAAGATCAATGGTGAGCGCCACTACTTGTGGCGGGCTGTCGACCACGAGGGCGAGGTCCTCGAGAGCTTCGTGACGAAGACCCGTGACAAGAAGGCCGCTCTGAAATTCCTGAGGAAATCAATGAAACGCTACGGCCGGCCGGACACCATCGTGACCGACCGGCTTCGGTCCTATGGCGCGGCGCTGAAGGAAATCGGTGCGGCCGATCGCCAGGAAACCGG
>NZ_JARGYC010000247.1 GCF_029168335.1 Psychromarinibacter sediminicola | reverse complement strand
GTCGTCAGATAGTCCCCCGGCGGCGCGCTGATCAGCGCAAACGCAATCAGCGAAACCGCAAACAAAAACGGGATCGCCCACAAAACGCGACGCGCGATGTAGACCATTAACATCAGAAGATCCCTGTTGGCTGTGTTCTTCGATCACCGCGGACAGCCCTGTTGGACCACTTGCCGAAAAGGCCGGACGCGGCATCCGAATGATACGTATAGGAAGAGCCCGCACACAAAGGCTTTGTGGCATCGCTCGGTGGTTTCTGGAGGGCGATGCCCGTCCGGCGCCGTGGCACATGGTTAGAGCGACCCCGGATCGGTGTCGCGGCGCCGCTGCAGGGGCGGCGCCGCGGAAGTCGCCTTACTCGTCCTTCCAGAACCACGTCTGCGGCAGGGTCGGCGAG
>NZ_JARGYC010000246.1 GCF_029168335.1 Psychromarinibacter sediminicola | reverse complement strand
GCCGCCCGCGCCAGCGCCGCGTTCAGCTGCTGGCCCAGCGCCTGGATCTGCACCTCCGCCGCCGCGTCCTCCTCCGCGGCGACATCCAGCAGCGATTGCAGCGTCGCCAGTTCCGAGCGCAGCGTCTCGATCTGCTGGCGGAGCGACTCCACCTCGCGCCGGCTGTCGGCCGCCAGTTCCTCGGCATCGCTCAGCTCGGTCTCGGCCGTCGCCAGCAGCGCGGCGCGCTCTTCCGCCTGGCTCAGCGCCGCACTCGCCTCGCGCTCCGCCCGGGCCTTCGCCGCCAGCGCCGCCGCCAGCTGTGCGCGCAGGTCGTCCTCGCTCGTCTCCGCCGAATCCCGCAGCGAGGTCAGCTCGGCCTGCGCCTCCTCCAGCGCCGCCTCGGTCTCTTCCTGCGC
>NZ_JARGYC010000245.1 GCF_029168335.1 Psychromarinibacter sediminicola | reverse complement strand
GCCGCCCGCGCCAGCGCCGCGTTCAGCTGCTGGCCCAGCGCCTGGATCTGCACCTCCGCCGCCGCGTCCTCCTCCGCGGCGACATCCAGCAGCGACTGCAGCGTAGAAATATCTGAACGCAGCGTCTCGACCAGCTGGCGCAAGGACTCGACCTCGCGCCGGCTGTCGGCCGCCAGTTCCTCCGCGTCGCTCAACTCCCGTTCCGCCGTCGACAGAAGAGCGGCCCGCTCCTCCGCCTCCCGCAGCGACGCACTCGCCTCGCGCTCCGCCCGGGCCTTCGCCGCCAGCGCCGCCGCCAGCTGCGCGCGCAGGTCGTCCTCGCTCGTCTCCGCCGAATCCCGCAGCGAGGTCAGCTCGGCCTGCGCCTCCTCCAGCGCCGCCTCGGTCTCTTCCTGCGC
>NZ_JARGYC010000244.1 GCF_029168335.1 Psychromarinibacter sediminicola | reverse complement strand
TGGATCGGGAAATAGGACACGGCCCAGCCCGTCAGCCCGCGTTCGACCAGGGCGGCTTTGACCTTCTCGTCCCGTGTATCCTCGTCCCAGTCCGACCGGACGAAAGCGATCAGGCTGTCGTTGTCGCCACGCGCCGCTTCCAGGCGCTCCACTCTGCGTTTCATCTTGCTGTCTCCATCATTGCCCGTTTGAGCATGGCTTCGGTAATCGGCTCCTTGTGCGCACGTGCGATGGCAATTTCCTCGTCGCGACCGGCAAGGAACTGCTCCAGGTCGTCATCGGTCAGGTCTTGCGGCTCGCCAGCAGGTGCATTCGCCGCAAATGCCCTTACGAGGAAGGCCCCTTCGGATTCACCGTCTGCCCGGTTGAATACCCCTGCCGGGGTGATCGCCTGCCCACAGAG
>NZ_JARGYC010000243.1 GCF_029168335.1 Psychromarinibacter sediminicola | reverse complement strand
CTGCGCTCCGAGTTGAAGTGGTTGCTGACCGAGGCGTGGACGGAGGCGAATTTCTGCAAACTTCGCATTCGCCGGAACCGCAGCATCGCCCGCTCACGTCGTCGGAATGGCAGGTGGGAATTCTCGGCACGGTTGTTCAGCCAGCGACCGGTTTCCTGGCGATCGGCCGCACCGATCTCCTTCAGCGCCGCGCCGTAGGACCGAAGCCGGTCGGTCACGATGGAGTCCGGCCGGCCGTAGCGCTTCATTGATTTTCTGAGGAATTTCAGGGCCGCCTTCTTGTCCCTGGTCTTCGTCACGAAGCTCTCGAGCACCTCGCCCTCGTGGTCGACAGCCCGCCACAGGTAATGCCTCTCGCCGTTGATCTTCACGAACATCTCGTCGAGGTGCCATCGCCACTGGCTCGACCGCATCCCCTCGATCCG
>NZ_JARGYC010000242.1 GCF_029168335.1 Psychromarinibacter sediminicola | reverse complement strand
GGTAGTGCCCCGGGAAATGGTGTAGGAACTGGCGTCCACCTGCTTCTTCATAGCTGGTGTCGCTCGTTCACTGGGCGGCGATCATAGTCGCCGCGTGGGGATCGTTGCACATGGCCGTCAGCTTTTCCACCGGCATGTAGCGGCGGGAGACGGCCCACTCGTCATTCTGTTCCAGCATCAGCGCGCCGACCAAGCGGATGACGGCTTCGCGGTTGGGGAAGATTCCGACGACATTGGTGCGCCGCTTGATCTCCTTGTTGACGCGCTCCAGCGGATTCGTGCTGTGCAGCTTCGAGCGCAGGCTTTCGTCGAAGGCCATGTAGGCCAGCACGTCGTGCTCGGCTTCGTCCATGAGCTCGGCGACATCCCGGAACCGCTCGCGCAGGCTGTCGGCCACCTCGCGCCAGCGGGCATGGGCCTGGTCGCGGTCCTTCTCG
>NZ_JARGYC010000241.1 GCF_029168335.1 Psychromarinibacter sediminicola | reverse complement strand
ACGTGTCTTATTCGGAGGAGCCATGCTGGGCGAGGTTCTGGGCGTTGAACGGCGCCGGCGTTGGAGCGAGGACGAGAAGCTCGAGATCCTGTCGGAGGTGGGTGTCCGCGGTGCTTCGATGACACAGGTCGCACAGCGCCACGAGATCACGCGCTCCCAGATCTACGGCTGGCGGCGTGAACTGAAGGAGAAGGGCCTATGGTCGCCGGATCGCGGGGCCGTTTTCCTGCCAGTGGATTTCGGTTCGTGCCGGGAGCCGGCAAGCGCCTCCACGCCGGCGCGGTCAGTTCCGATCGAGCTGCGGCTGAGCAACGGTCGCTGTCTGAGGTTCGACAGCGGCATCGATGAAGAGGCGCTGACCCGGTTGATCCGGGCGGTGGAGACGGCGTGATCGGGCCGGGAACCGGGGTCCGGGTCT
This sequence comes from Psychromarinibacter sediminicola, assembly GCF_029168335.1. Lineage (GTDB taxonomy): Bacteria > Pseudomonadota > Alphaproteobacteria > Rhodobacterales > Rhodobacteraceae > Psychromarinibacter > Psychromarinibacter sediminicola. The sequence goes on along the minus strand of NZ_JARGYC010000241.1, from coordinate 27 downwards.
ACCTCGCCTGCGGTGCCACCGACATGA
>NZ_JARGYC010000240.1 GCF_029168335.1 Psychromarinibacter sediminicola | reverse complement strand
GTCCGGATTGGGCTCGAAGCAGACCTGCGCCGGCGCGGCAGGCCCCTGACTCCAGCGCGCCGGGCCTGCAGGCGCTGACGGCCCCTTCCGGTCATTCGCTGATCTCGTCGACGCTGCGGCGCGGCTTCACCGAACCGGCCATTCGCACCGGTCTGCAGCATATCCCGGTGGCTGAAGGTCGGTAGCGCAGACGGAGCTGCCGTTCGGCGAATGCCCGCTGTGAAATGAGTTGTTGCTTTCTTTATCTTTATCCTCTACCTAAGCCTCAACGTCGCGTGTGGATGACCAGATCAGCGGCAAAGTATTCTCGCCCGTGATCCCCAGATCGTTGTCTTGAATAGCTCCATGAGAGCAAAGAAATCACGGCGGCTATTTCACGCGAGCTTCCAAGAAGATTAGAGAGACCAAGTGCCTACGGCGACTGATTGTCTGTACGGTGCGAGACCATATA
>NZ_JARGYC010000023.1 GCF_029168335.1 Psychromarinibacter sediminicola | reverse complement strand
TCGGCGAACTCATCGACTGCTTCACGCACCAGGAATGCGAAAACTACTTCGCCGCCTGCGGATACGATGCAGATTGATCGGAAAACGCTCTAATCAAGCCGGACTGTGGTACGGGCCGACCGGCCTTCGGCGTCGATGACGGAGAGCGTCACGAAGCCGGGGCCCGGCATCTCGATCAGCGCGTCGCGGTCGTGGCTGCGCGTCAGGACCGGGCGGCCGTCGGCGAGCCAGGTGAAGGGCGGGACGCCGTCGCGGACCTTCACGGCGAGGCGGTCGCCTTCGGTCTCTACCCTGGCCCCATCGGGGGGAAAGGCGACGGCGGGCGCGTCCGGCGCCTCGGCGAAGGCCGCGTCGCGCGGGCGGAAGCGTTTCAGCGGCTGCGGCAGGCCGGAATGGCCGACGATCAGGGTCGCCGGCGGCGGCGGGGGCAGGCGGTCGAGGTCCGGTTTCAGCAGGGCGAAGGCCTCGAACAGGATCGGGGCGGCGACCTCTCCGCCGAAGGCGCCGGGGACCGGGGTGCCGTCGGGCCGGCCCATCCAGACGCCGGCGACGTGGCGGCCGTCGAAGCCGATGGCCCAGGCGTCGCGGTGGCCGTAGGAGGTGCCGGTCTTGTAGGCCAGCCCGTTGCGCGCCGCGCCGGGCGGCGGCGCGATGTCGGACAGGATGTCGGCGATCATCCAGGCGGATTCCGGCGACAGGATGTCCTGCGGCGTCTCGGGCTGCGCGACGCCGGGGCGGGCGGACAGCAGGACCGCCTCGCCGCCATTCGCGAGGCCGGCATAGAGACGGATCAGCCCCTCCAGGCTGACCCCCACGCCGCCCAGTGCCACGGCGAGGCCGGGCTGGCCGCCGGGCAGCTGCGCCTCGACGCCGGCACGGCGCAGGTGGACCATCAGGCGGGCGGGGCCCATCGCGTCCAGGAGCTTCACAACCGGGATGTTCAGGGACTGTTTCAGCGCGTCGCGGATGCGGATCGTGCCGCGGAACTCGCCGTCGAAATTCTGCGGCTCGTACGGGCCGAAGGCGACCGGGCGGTCCTCGATCAGCGTCTCGGGATGCGCCAGCCCGCGGTCGAAGGCCAGCCCGTAGACCAGCGGCTTCAGCGTGGAGCCGGGCGAGCGCACGGCTTGCGTCATGTCCACGAACCCGTCCCGCGCGCCGTTCTCGTAGCCCGACGAGCCGACGGAGGCCAGGATCTCGCCGGTGGTGTGATCGGCCACCATCATCGCGATGGATTGCCGCTGCCCTGCGTCGCGCGCGGCGCGTTCGGCGAGCGCCTCCAGCCGGGCCTGCAGGCCCGCATCGAGCGTCAGGCGGTGCGCCTGCACGCCGGGGTCTTCGCGGCGCAGCCGGTCGGTGAGGTGGGCCGCGCGCCTCGGGAAGGGGCGGCGTTCGTGTGGAACAGTCTCCGTTTCGGCCGCCGCGCGGGCGCTTTCGTCGATCACCCCGGCCGCCGCGACGCGGGCCAGCACCCGCGCGCGGGCGTCATGGGCCGTGCCGGCATAGCGGTCGGGCCGCCGCGTCTCGGGCGACTGGGGCAGGGCGACCAGCAGCGCCGCCTGCGCCGGGGTCAGCCGTCGTGGCTCCTTGCCGAAATAGGCGAAGCTCGCCGCCCGCACGCCTTCCAGGTTCCCGCCGAACGGCGCCCGGTTCACGTAGAGCGCGAGGATTTCGCGCTTGGTCAGCCGCCGCTCCAGCGCCAGCGCCACCCGGATCTGCCGCAGCTTGCCCGCGATCCGCCCGGTGGTGCCGTCCTCCAGCAGCCGCGCCACCTGCATCGTCAGCGTGGAGCCGCCAGAGACGACCTCGCCGTACCACAGGGCCTGCCCCACCGCCCGCAGCATCGCCAGCGGGTCGACGCCGCCGTGCTCCCGGAACCGCTTGTCCTCGTAGGCGATCAGCATGTCCAGGTAGCGCGGGTCGACCTGGTCGAGCCCCGCCGCCAGCCGCCAGCGCCCGTCGGCCACGGTATAGGCCCTGAGCAGCACGCCGTTGCGGTCCAGCATCTCGACCGAGGTCTCGACCGCCAGCGGCGGCAGCTCCGTCGCCGCGACCCATTGCTCGAACCGGTCCCGCCCCAGCGCCGCGAGAAACAGCGCCAGGGCAAGGACAAAGAGACCGAACCGCCTCATTCGGTGACGACGACGCGCCCCGCCTCGCTGACCGCGCGGTATTCGGGGCGGTACATGTCCTCGACGCTCGCGGCGGGGTGGTGGTAGCTGCCCGGCGACACCGCGCGCACGATGTAGCCCAGCCGGAACTCGTCCTCCGAGCGCCAGTCGACGGCGGCGATGAACCGGTCCTGCCGGAACTCGGTGTGCCGCGCGTCGTCCATCAGCTCCAGCCAGTCCAGCGCCCGCAGATCGCCGCCGCGCATCAGGTTCGGATTGTCGATCTCGAACCCCGCGGGCAGCGGATCGTCCACGATCAGCCGTGCCTCGGACTTCGCGAAGGGCGTGACCGTCAGCACCGCGACGAGCCGCGTGCCCTGTTCGACCTCCGACAGCTGCACCGGGTTGCCCTCCATGTCGAAGTAGCGCCGGGCGATGTTGTAGCCCTTGCCGCTTGCCGGCCCCGGCGTCTCGGGCACGCCGAAGGCGGTCAGCGTGATGGTCGTGGCCGAGTCGCCGGTGTTTTCCACCTCGATGGGGTTGAAGGCGGTGTCGTCCTCCACGACCTTCACCAGCGGCCCGTCCAGCGCCGCGCCGTCCATCGTCAGGTCGCCGAACGCCTCGCCTTCCAGCAGCGCGTTGGTCGCCAGCAGGGTCCAGACCTTCTCTTGCGTCGACAGGTAGCGGTCGGGGTTCACCGGCGCGATGCTGTCGAGCAGCGCGTCGAGGTCCACCGCCTCGCTGCCGGCCTCGGACGCCAGCGTCAGCACCGCGGCCCGGTCGCGGAACCGAGTGCCGTAGTCGGCCCGCCAGACATGACGTTCGTCGCCGGCCTGCATCTCGATCATCTTGCCCGCGAGGCCGAACATCCGGTCGGCCCGGGTCGGATCGCCATAGGCCGCCAGCGCCGCGCCGACCTGTGCCACCGCCAGCGGCGTGGCGAAGTCCTGCGCCTTCACGTCGGCGTAGTACCGCAGGTCGCCGATCGACGCCGCGCCCTCGCGCGCCAGCACGTAGAGCGCATAGGCGATCGCCTCGCCCCCGTCGTCGAAATCGGCGGCGTAGTTCACCCGGTTGCGCAGGTTGTCCAGCGCGTTGCGGAAGGCGACGTCGGGCACGTCATGCCCCCGCGCCTTCGCCCGCGACAGGAAGTCGGTGACATAGGCGTCCAGCCAGAAGTCGCCCGAGGTCGCGCGCCACAGCCCGAAGGCCCCGTTCGGCGCCTGCCGGGTCAGCACGCTGTCGATGGCCTGGGCGATCCGCTCTTCCAGGCCCCGCCGTTCGTCCAGCCCCATCGCCTCGGCCACCTGGTCGAGATACAGAAGCGGCAGCGCCCGGCTGGTCGTCTGCTCGGTGCAGCCATAGGGATAGCGGTCCAGCGCCTCCAACAGCCCCGGCGCGTCCATCCGCGCGATGGGCCCCGCCGCCAGCGTGGCCGAGGCGGTGCCGTTCCGGAACCCGCTGAACACGTCGCTGTCGAAGGTGAAGGTGTCGCCGGCGGCCAGCTCGAAACGGCTGACGCGGCTGACGACGGGATCGTTCACCTCTACCGGCAGTTTCAGCACCTTGGTCAGGACCTTGCCGCCCGGCGTGGTCAGCGTCACCTCGATCTCCTGCACGCCGACCGCTTCGGCCGTGATCGGGATCGAGTAGACCGCCTTGCCCTGGTCCTCGATGTCGAAGCCCGAGGGCACGGCACGGTTCAGCTTCACGCCGTCGGCCTGAACGTCCAGCCCGACGCGCCCCGCGGGGCCCGTGGCATGGACGATTTCCAAGAGCAATCGAGACTGGTCGCCCGGCGCCATGAAGCGCGGCAGGCTGGCCGTCACGACCACCGGGTCGCGCACCAGCACCTCCTTGTCGGCCTCGCCCACGCCGGTCTTCGACCAGGCCACGGCCATCAGCTTGACCGTGCCGTTGAACGACGGCAGGTCGAACTCGGTCCGGGCATAGCCGTCGGCGCCCACCTCCAGCGGGCCGGAGAAATAGGCCACCAGCTCTTCGGTCGGCGGCGGTGCCTGCATCCCGGCCTCGGGGTTGAAGTCGCCGCCCGAGCGGACATTGCCGACCGACCCGTTCATGCCGTCGATCAGCCGGCCATAGATGTCGCGGAAACCCATGCCGAGCTTTCTCTGCCCGAAATAGTGACCGCTGGGGTCGGGGCTTTCGAAGCCGGTCAGGTTCAGGATTCCCACATCCACCGCCGCAATCGTGACATAGGCGCTTTCGCCCTCGGCCACGCCGTCGACCCTGACCTCGACGGGCATCGGGCCGCGCGGGTCGACCTCGTCCGGCCCGTCGAAGGCGACCTCCAGCGCGTGTTCGCCGGGATCGACGGCGGCATGGGCCAGCCCCAGCGACCGCGCCGGGTTATGCCCCTCCGCCGCGTCCATCGGCTTGACGGCGGTGACGGTCACATAGGCGCCGGCGCCCCATTCGTCGGTCACCGGCAGTTCGAAGATGTTCTCGCCGGCGGCCAGATCCACCGGCCGCATGTCGATCAGCCGGTTGGAGACGACGGTGATCAGACCCTTGCCCGCCTCGCGCGGCACGACGCGCACGGTGGCGGTGTCGCCGGGATCGTAGCTTTCGGCGTCCAGCGACATCTCCAGCAGGTCGGGCGTGGCCGAGGCATCCGCGCCGCCGTACCAGCCGGCGTTGAAGTCCTCGGACGCGGCGATGTAGTCGCCGCCGACGGCCTCGACCCGGATCTCGTAGCGGCCCCATTCGACCGGCGCCGTGACCGTGGCGGGCGCATCGCCCAGCGTGGCGTTGCCCTCGGCGACCGTCGTCCGCCGGGTGATCGGCTCCCAGTCCCAGTAGCCGTCATAGCTGTACCACTGATACCGCGTCTCGACGCGGTTGATGGTCCAGTGGACCTCCATGCCGGTGCGCGCCTGCATCTCGTCCAGCGCGATCAGGCTGAACGACGCCTCGGTGTTCTCGGCCAGCGTGCCGTCGAAGTTCGGCTTGATCCCGATGACCGGCCCGTCCGGGGCCACGGGATGCGTGATCCGCCGTTCCACCGGCCGGCCGGAGCCTTCGGCGATCCGCACCGTGATATCGGCCTGCATCGGCCGGAAATGCGGCGCCAGCTCCGGCAGCTCCAGGTCGACGGTCGTCTCGCCGTCGGCGTCGGTGCGGATGTCGCTGGGGAAGAACCAGCGCTCGGCCGGGATGTTGGTGTCGTAGCGGCCGAAGACGTAATCCGGCCAGGCCTCCAGCGTCCGCGTCGCGCGCAGCCGCACGTCGCCCTCGACCTCCAGGTCGCCCGCCGGCGCGCCGAACAGATAGTCGGCGTCGATGGCCAGCCCGTTCGGCTCGCCCGGCCGCAGCGGGGCGTCGCCCGCGTCCAGCTCGAAGTCGATCCGCTCGGGCAGGAAATCCTCGACCAGCACCGATTCCGACGCGATGGCCGGCGCGTCCGGGTCGCTGTGGATGTCCAGCCGCCAGGCGCCGCGCGGCACCTCGCCCGAGGTACGGAAGCTGAAGACATGGCCGCCCGCGGCGCTGTCGATGCTCATCGCGCGGGCGTATTCCACCCCGTCGGGCCGCGTCAGCACCGCGACCAGCGGCAGCCCCTCGATCGCCTCGGCCTCGGCATCCCGCGTCAGCACGGTGGCGTTGATCGTCTCGCCGGCGCGATAGGCGCCCCGGTCGGTCGTCAGGTAGGCATCGACCGGCCCCGCCGGTTCGCGCCCCTCGACGCCGCGGTCGCTCAGGTCGAATTCCGGCTCGGTCAGCGACAGGAAGGTCAGGTCATCGCCCGCCTCGGCCAGCACCATCGCCGGCGCCGCGCCGCCGGTGCCGTTCATCAGCCCCGGCGCGACACGGGCATAGCCCTGCGAATCCGTCTCTGTCTCGCCCAGAACCGCGTTGGCCCGCGACAACAGCGTGATCTCCACGCCCGCCTCCGGCTCCGCCGTGCCCAGCGACCGGGTGAAGACATGCAGCCCGTCCGCCCCGGCCATCGTCGCCAGGCCGATATCCGACACCACGAACCACTGCGTCGCCGCCGGCGTGTCATACGGGTCGGCATCCGGGATCGCCGCCTTCAGCGCGTAGATCCCCGGATCCAGCCCCTCGACCACGTCGGTCAGCGGCAGCCGCGTGGTCATGTCGCGGTTCAGCTCGCGCTCCACCTCGCCGGTGCCCTGCCACACGCTGGTGGCCATCTCCTCGCCGAACTGCCGCTCCTCCCACGGCGACAGCGGCCGCCCGAAATAGCCTTCCTGGATCGCGCGCAGGATCGAGCGGTCCGACACCCGCTTCAGCTCCAGCTCCAGCGTCTCGACATTCACCGTCTCGACCGGGATGTTCACCTGCCCCGTCGCCGGCAGAATATAGTTGCGCCCCGGGAACCGCACCGCGGGCGACCGGTCGCGCACGTAGAGGTTCAGCGTGACATCCTTGATCATCTCTTCGCCCGACGCCGCCGGCAGCCCCTCGCGGAAGGTCACCCGGTAGCGCTCGCCGTGGGTCACCCCCTCGATGCACAGCCGCCGCTGGTCGGGCTCGACGGTCAGCTCGGCCTCGGGCACGCGGACATAGGTGGAATAGTCCACGCCCGCCTGCACCAGATCCTCGGAAAACTCGGCACAGACCCGCGGGCTGGCCGCGTCGCTCTCCACCGTGTGCTCGACGATGCGGAAGCCGTATTTCGCCACCGCCTCGTCCAGCATCTCGGCGGTGTCCTGCCGTTCGACGACCGCCTGCGCCAGCCGCAGCGCCGGGACCATGTCGCGCCCGCGGTCGTTCAGCTCCAGCGCCTCGGCAAGCACCACCAGCGCGTTGTGCTGCATCGGCCCGTCCGGCGCCCGCAGATAGCCGTTCACCGCCGCCGACAGCGCGCGCCGCCGGTACTCGCGCCGGTCGGAATCGCGGTCCGTGTCGATCGCCATCGCCAGCCGCGCATACTCGGTCCAGTGGTCGGAGGCGTCGCTCAGCACCGTCGCCGCCCCGATAAAGCGGTACGCCGACACGATATTGCCGTTCTGCCGCGCCTCCGCCGCCGAGCGCAAAAGCTCGCCCACGGTCCAGTCGCCCGGCACGTGCTTGTTGGTCAGGTCCAGCGCCACCTCGCGCGCGGCCGACACGTCGCCGTCGCGCAGGAAGTCCAGCTCGGCCGCGCGCGTCTCGCCCCGCGCCAGCGCCTCGGGCGAGGCGACCAGGACCCGGCCGGAGAACGCGCCTTCATAGGCCGCCGGTTCGCCGGCCGACCGCTTCGGGAAGCAGGCCTGCGACTTGGTGTTGTAGGTGAACGCCATGCAGCTTGCATTGGACAGGCAGGCCCGCTCGCAGGCGTTCAGCGAGGAATCGAAGATCGTCTGAATGTCGCCGCCGGGGAAATCCACGTCGCGGATCAGGGCCAGACGACGTTCGGGAACGGGGCTCTGCGCGGCGGCCGCACCGGCCAGAAAGCTCAAAACGAATGCCAGGAGAACACTGAAACGCATCGGAAGGTCCTCGCCTTTTCTGATGAAATTGCGGCCATCGTCGCATGCGCGATCCGGCCGGTTCAACGTTTTCAAGACCGTGTTAACAGCCTTTTCACCAAAATCCCTACACAATCCCGTGGATCGGGAGCAGAAGCGGGCGGAGTCCCTCGCATGGCCAACTCAGACGAACTCGCCCGGGAACGGCGGGCGCGGCTTGCCGCGGAGCGTCTGTTGGAGATGAAACAGGCCGAGCTCAGCGACGCCAACCGCAAGCTGGCGGCCCATGCCCGCAACCTCTCCGAAGAGATCGTCGAGAAGCGCGAGGAAACCGCCGTCCTGCGCCAGCAGACCGAGACCGTGCGCCACGAGCTGGAGACCGCGAAGGGCGCCGTGCTGATCGCCGAGCGGCGCCTCTGGGACTCGGTGGAAACCATCCAGGACGGTTTTGCCGTGTTCGATGCCGACAGCACGATGATCGCCGCGAACAGGGCCTATCTCGCCCCGTTCGAGGGGCTGGACAGCGTGGGCCCCGGCATCCGGGACGAGGAACTGCTGCGCATCGCCGCCGAGGAAGGCGTCGTCGACACCGACGGCGCCGGCCGCGACGACTGGGTCGAGGACATGATGTGGCGCTGGCGGGCGCCCACGATCCACCCGCGCGTCATCCGCTTCTGGAACGGCACCTTTGTCCGGCTGGTCGACCGGCGGACCGAGGGCGGCGATACCGTGTCGCTCGCGCTGAACATCACCGCGCAGATCCGCTACGAGGCCAGGCTGAAGGCCGCCCGCAAGACGGCCGAGGCCGCGAGCCGCGCCAAGTCCGCTTTTCTCGCCAATATGAGCCACGAGATCCGCACGCCGATGAACGGCATCGTCGGCATGGCACAGCTGCTGGACGACAGCGCGCTGGACGAGGAACAAAGGCTCTATGTCGAGACGATCCGCTCCTCGGGCGAGGCGCTGCTGGTGCTGATCAACGACGTGCTCGACTATTCCAAGATCGAGGCGGAGCGGCTGACGCTCCACCCCGAGGAATTCGACCTGGAACAGGCGGTCTACGAGGTGGCGACGCTGCTGCGCCCCTCGGTCGGCACCAAGCCCCTGACGATGCTGATCGACTACGACATGTTCATGCCCACCCGCTTCGTCGGCGATCCGGGCCGGGTGCGGCAGGTGCTGACCAACCTCGTGGGCAACGCGGTGAAGTTCACCGAGTCGGGGCATGTGCTGGTCCGGGTGTCCAGCCTGCCCGACAGCGCCGCGGGACGGCAGCGCGTGCATGTCACGGTGGAGGATACCGGCATCGGCATCGCGCCGGACAAGCGGGACCATATCTTCGGCGAATTCAACCAGGTCGAGGACGACCGCAACCGCACGTTCGAGGGCACGGGGCTCGGCCTTGCCATCACCAAGCGGCTGGTGGAGATGATGGGCGGCGAGATCTGGGTCGAGTCCGAGGTCGGAACCGGCTCCAGTTTCGGCTTTTTCCTGACGCTGGAGCTGGCGGTCCACGCCGCGTCGCCCCCGCCGGCGGCGCCGGGCTGGCTGAACCGGGTGCTGCTGGCCGATCCGCTGGCCGCGGGCCGGGATATCCTCCGACGCCAGCTCCTGGCCCAGAAGGTCGCGGCCAGCGGCTTCGGATCCGCGGACGAGCTGCGCGCGGCCGGGCCCGGCGCGGGCGATGTCGTCCTGCTCGATGCGGCGCTGTCGGGGTCCGGGCCCGGCCCCGGCGACGTCGCGGCGGCGCTCCGCGCCGACGGTTTCGCGGGGCCGATCTTCGTTCTGTCCGCGACCCCGGTCCGAACCGGCGCCGAGGTGACCGCGGTCCTCCACACGCCGTTGCGCCGCCACGACGTGCTGCGCGCAATCGCCGCGGCGCCGCCGCGTGCCCCCGGCGCGGCGCCGGCGGAGGCGAATGCGCGGCCCGGCCCGCGGCGCCGCATGCGCGTTCTGGCGGCAGAGGACAACCGGACGAACCGGCTGGTCTTTTCCAAGCTGGTGAAGTCCGCCGATATCGACCTGCAATTCGCCGAGAACGGGCGCGAGGCGGTCGAGGCCTATCGCGCCGCGCCGCCGGATCTCGTCTTCATGGACATCTCGATGCCCGAGGTCGACGGCAAGGAGGCGACGCGCCGGATTCGCGTGGTAGAGGCGGACCAGGGCCTGCCCCGGGTTCCGGTCGTCGCGATGACGGCCCACGCGCTGGCCGGCGACGAGGACGACATCCTCGCCGCCGGGCTGGACCACTACCTGACCAAGCCGCTGAAGAAGGCCACGATCCTGCACCACGTCGCGGCGGCGTGCCCCGCGGAGTGCCTGCCCCCGTTGCCGGAGGACGCGCCCGAGGCCGCCGGCGCCTGAGGCGGCGTGACTGGCCGGACCGGGGCGCGTGTCGCATGGGCGTCCACGCACACTACACGACACTGGGTTTTCCGTGGGGAATCTCCACCTGCATCGCGCGGCGGAACGCCGTGCAGCGCCGCCCCGCCCCCATCGGGGCGGCGCTTCTGGCGAGGACGGTGCCAAGTGCCCGATCTATATGCTTATTTCTCCGGAATCGCAAAGTTCGACCGCGCCCCGGCGGGTCGGCGCTGCACGGCGTTCCGCTCGACCGGGGCCGCTATATGGCAAGGCCGAGGATGTAGCGTCGTGCCGCATGGACGTCCACGACTCCCGTTAGCGCTATCTACAGCAATCCCCGGGACTTAACACCCCGTCCAACCTTGGACACCCGGCTCAGGCCACCTCTTCGCCGCTCCGGACGAATGCCGGCTGCCCCTCCCGACTCAGGTCCGGATCGTAGCGGTAGCCCCCGAAATCGAAGTCCTTCAGCCCCTCCGGATCGCGCACCCGCCGCTCCATCACGAAGCGCGCCATCGCCCCCCGGGCCTTCTTCGCGTAGAAGCTCACGACCTTCGGCGCCCCGTTCCGCATCTCGAAGAAGCCCGGGGTGATCACCTCCAGCTTGAGCCGCTCCCGATCCACCGCCCCGAAATATTCCTGGCTCGCGCAGTTCACCAGCACGCCGGTCCCCGCCTCCTCCGCCGCCTGGTTCAGCGCCGTCGCCGGCAGGTCTCGCCAGAACTCGTAGAGGTTCCCGCCCCGCCGCGTCTTCAGCCGGCTGCCCATCTCCAGCCGATGCGGCTGTATCCCGTCGAGCGGCCGCAAGAGCCCGTAAAGCCCCGACAGGATCCGCAGGTGCCGCTGGGCATACGCCACGGTCTCGGACTCTAGCGACGCCGCCTCCAGCCCCAGATAGGTGTCGCCCGCGTACAGGTACATCGCCGGCTTCACCGCCGCCGCGTCCGGCGTATCCATGAATCCGGCGAACCGCCGCCGGTTCAGCTTGGCCAGGTCGTCTGACAGCCCCATCAGCCCCTTGAGCTTCTGCAGGCTCAGCTGCCGCATATGCCCCGCCAGCCGCGCGGCTTCCGCCTCGAATTGCGGCCGCGTGGTCTCCACGCCGTCCATCGGCGTTTCGTTCAGGCGCTTGGCCGGGGAAATCACGACGAGCATCGACAGCCTCCTTGAGATCCGCCCCGATCTATCCGCGGGGCGGGCGGGCCTCAAGCCTCCTGCAGGATGCTCAGGAAGGTCGGCCCGAACCGCTCCGCCCGCCGCTCGCCCATCAGGTTTTCAAGCATGCCCAGATCCGGCTCGCGCAGCGCCGCGACCTTGGCCAGGAGCGAGGCCGAGCAGCTCAGCGGCTTGTCGGTCCCCGCCTCGCCGCGCGCCAGCTCCGCCTGCGCCTGCAACAGCCGGTCATAAACCTCGCCCGCGCCGCGCGCCGCCAGCTTCATCCGCACCGGATGCACCGGCTCCGGCCGGTCGCCGGCGATCACCTCCAGGAACGCGGCGCCGTAGCGGTCCAGCTTCTTCGCGCCGACGCCGGAGATCCGCGCCATCTGGTCCAGCGTCTCGGGCCGCGCCTCGGCCATCTCGATCAGGGTGCGGTCGGGGAAGATCACATAGGCCGGCACCCGCGCCGCCTCGGCCAGGGCGCGGCGCTTGGCCTTCAGCGCGGACAACAGCGGCGCGTCCTCCTCGCTGACCAGCGTCTTCACCGCCGGCCGCGCCTTGGCGGTCTGGATCGTGTCGCGCCGCAGCTCGATGCCCTCCTCGCCGCGCAGGATCGGCCGCGCCGCCTCGGTCATCCGGAAGGCGCCGTGCCGCTCCGCATCCGGGCGGCACAGGTCGCGCCCCATCATCTGCCGGTAGACCGCCTGCCACTGCGCGCGGCTCAGGTCCTTGCCGACGCCGAAGGTCGGCAGCCGGTCGTGCCCGCGCTGTTTCACCTTGTCGGTCTCGTTCCCGATGAGGATGTCGATCAGGTGCCCGGCGCCGAAGCTTTCGCCCGTCCGCAGCATCGCCGACAGCGCCTTGCGCACCGCCTCGGTCCCGTCGAACACCTCGGGCGGCGTGTCGCAGAGGTCGCAATGGCCGCAGGGCTCGGCCTGTTCGCCGAAATAGCCCAGAAGCGTCTGCCGCCGGCAGCGCAGCGCTTCGGCCAGGCCCAGAAGGGCGTTCAGCCGCGCGTGGTCGGCCGATTTCCGGTCGTCCGGCGCCAGCCCCTCGTCGATCTGCGTGCGCCGCAGCCGGATGTCGTCGGCACCATACAGCGTCAGCGTCTCGGCCGGGGCGCCGTCTCGGCCGGCGCGGCCGATCTCCTGGTAATAGGCCTCGATCGACTTCGGCAGGTCGGCATGGGCGACCCAGCGGATGTCGGGCTTGTCGATGCCCATGCCGAAGGCCACCGTCGCCACAACGATCAGCCCGTCCTCGCGGCTGAACCGGGCCTCGACCCCGCGGCGGGCCTCGGGCTCCATTCCGCCGTGATAGTGACAGGCCGCGTGCCCCTCGGCCCGCAGCGCGGCGGCCAGCGTTTCGGTCTTGGCCCGCGTGCCGCAATAGACGATGCCGGACTGACCGCGCCGCCGCTCGGCGAAGTCGAGGATCTGCTTGCGCGGCTGGTTCTTCGGCTGGAAGGCGAGGTGGATGTTCGGCCGGTCGAAGCCGCGCAGGAAGGTCTGCGGCGCCTGCCCGTCGAACAGGCGGGTCACGATCTCGGCGCGCGTCTCCTCGTCCGCCGTGGCGGTGAAGGCGGCGAGCGGCACGTCCAGCGACCGCCGCAATGCGCCGATGGCCAGGTAGTCGGGCCGGAAGTCATGCCCCCACTGGCTGACGCAATGCGCCTCGTCCACCGCGATCAGGGTGCAGCCGATGCGCCTGAGCAGAGACTGTGTGCCGCCCGAGGCGAGCCGTTCCGGCGCCATGTAGAGAAGCTTCAGCCGCCCCGCCTCCAGCGCCGCGAAGACCGCGTCGGTCTCTTCGGTGGTGTTGCCGGAGGTCAGCGCCCCGGCCTCCACCCCGGCCTCGCGCAGCGCGCGCACCTGGTCGCGCATCAGCGCGATGAGCGGCGAGATCACCACCGTCACGCCCTCGCGGCACAGCGCGGGCAACTGGTAGCACAGCGACTTGCCGCCGCCCGTGGGCATGATCGCCAGAACGTTGCGGCCGTCCGCCACGGCCTCCACGATCTCGGCCTGGCCGGGCCGGAAGGCGTCGAATCCGAAGACTGTGCCGAGAAGCTGCGCCGCGCGGTCCATCTGTATCGCGATTTTTCTTCAAACTGCTCGTTTCAGCAGAAACATCGCAGATGAAGATTCGCTTAACAACCGGGAAGCGGCGTCAGAATGCGTACATGTTGTTACGAATGATGATCCGAAGCGCATATACGGCGATCAGCGCGACCAGCGGCGCCAGGTCCAGCGGCCGCGTGTCGGGCAGGACGCGGCGGATCGGCTCGTAGATCGGCTCCAGGAACCGGTTCAGGCCGGTCCAGATCTGGAAAACGATCGGCTGGCGCGGGTTCAGGACCTGGAAGTTCAGAAGCCAGGACATGATGATGTGGACGATCATGATGAACCAGATCACGTCCAGGATGAGAATGAGGATTTGGAACAGTGATGTCATGGTCCGCCGGCCCTGTATCTGAAACGTCGTCGGCTAGTTAGGCGGTCGCGGCGCCGCTGACAAGAACGCGGGCCGCGGAGTCTTGCGAAACGGGCAGATTGCCTGCCATAACCCGGGGGCAATTGGGGGACATTCCGACGATGGCCGAGATCAGCGCGCGCAAGCGCATCTGGGGCTGGATGATGTTCGACTGGGCGAGCCAGCCGTACAACACCCTGCTCCTGACCTTCATCTTCGGTCCCTATTTCGCGGAAATCGCGGCCGGCATGCTGATGGATGGCGGGCTGCCGCAGGCCGCCGCGCGGGCCCGGGCGCAGGCGTGGTGGGGCTATGGCCTGACCGCCGCCGGCCTGACCATCGCGGTCCTTGCGCCGATCCTGGGCGCCGCGGCCGACAGCACCGGGCGGCGGCTGCCCTATGTCTGGGGATTCTCCGCGCTCTACGTCGTCGGCGCCGCTGGGCTGTGGCTGGCCGACCCCGGCGCGTTCGATCCGGTGGTCGTGCTGGTCTTCTTCGGGATCGGCCTGATCGGGATGGAATTCGCCACGATCTTCACCAACGCGATGCTGCCGTCGCTGGGCAGCCGGGCCGAGATCGGCGCGATTTCCGGCTCTGGCTGGGCCTGGGGTTATGTCGGCGGGGTGCTGGCGCTGGCGCTGGTGCTGGTGTTCTTCGCCGAGAACGAGGCGGGCGTGACTTTCATCGGGATAGAGCCTGTTCTGGGCCTCGACCCCGACATGCGCGAGGGCACCCGCTCGGTCGGGCCATTCGTGGCGGTCTGGTACGCGGTCTTCATGATCCCGTTCTTCCTGTGGGTGCGCGAGCCGGCGCAGGGGGTGGTGCGCGGCGCCCCGGTGCGGAAAGGGCTGCGCGAGTTGCTGACGACGTTGCGGTCGCTGCCCAACCATGTCTCCATGTCGGCCTATCTCGGCTCGTCCATGCTGTACCGCGACGCGCTGAACGGGATGTATACGTTCGGCGGGGTCTACGCGCTGGGCGTGCTGGGATGGACGGTGGTGGATATCGGCGTGTTCGGGATCGTGGCCGCGATCACCGGCGCGGTATTCGCCTGGATCGGCGGCAAGGCGGACCGCGCCTTCGGCCCTAAACCGGTGCTTAGGGTCTGTATCGTCGTCCTGCTGCTGGTCGCGGTGGTCATCACCTCCATCGCCGAGGACAGCGTGCTGTGGATGCCGCTGGCGCCGGGCACGGCGATCCCCGATATCGCCTTCTACCTGTGCGGCGCGGCGATCGGCGGGGCCGGCGGGGCGCTGCAATCCGCCAGCCGCACAATGATGGTGCTGCAGGCCAACCCGGCGCGGATGACCGAGGCGTTCGGCCTTTATGCGCTGGCGGGCAAGGCGACGACCTTCGTCGCGCCCGCGCTGATCGCCGTTGTCACCGATGTCACGGGCAACCAGCGGCTGGGCGTCACGCCGCTGATAGGGCTTTTTCTCTTCGGGCTGATCCTGCTAGCATGGGTGAAACCGGATGGAGACCACGCCGCATGGTCCGAAAGCTCGCCCTCCTTGGCCTGACCCTCGGCCTTGCCGCCTGTGGCGGCGGGCGCGACGACGCCGACACCGACAAGGACGCCACCGCCGACGCCGCGCTGACCTTCGCGGCGGCCGATTTCGACCCGAATGCCATCGCCAAGCAGCTCTTCGGCCGGGTGAAGGCCGGCTCGCCGCAGCCGCCCGCCCCCTATGGCAGCTATGCCGGGGGCTGCGTGGCCGGGGCCGTGCAGCTGCCCGAGACCGGGCCGACCTGGCAGGCGATGCGCCTGTCGCGCAACCGCAACTGGGGCCATCCCGAGCTGATCGACTACGTCAAGCGGCTGTCCCGCTTCGCCGCGACGCAGCCGGGGTGGGAGGGTCTCTATGTCGGCGACATGTCGCAGCCGCGCGGCGGGCCGATGCTGACCGGCCACCGCTCGCACCAGATCGGGCTGGATGCCGACATCTGGATGTTGCCGCCGAAGCGGCTGGACCTGACGCCGGCGCAGCGCGAGAACATCTCGTCGATCTCGCTGCGCCGGGCGAACGGGGCCTATATCAACGACAACTGGACGCAGCAGCATATGGAGGTCCTGAAGGCCGCCGCCAGCGACCCGGCCGTGGCCCGGATCTTCGTGTTCCCCGGCGCCAAGGTCCACATGTGCAAGACCGCCACCGGCGACCGGTCGTGGCTGCGCAGGATCCGGCCGTGGTGGGGGCATCACTATCACTTCCACGTGCGGCTTGCCTGTCCCGACGGGGCCAGCGGCTGCGTGAACCAGGCCCCGCCGCCACCGGGCGACGGTTGCGAAGAGGCGCAGGAATGGGTGAACAACATCCTGAACCCGCCGCCGCCCGACCCCGACGCGCCGCCGCCGACACCGCGCCGGGAGACCGTGCTCGCCGACCTTCCCGCGCAATGCGCCACCGTCCTCGCGTCGCAGTAGCCCTGCTGATGCTCGCCGCCTGCGGCCCGGCCCCCGCCGGATCGCCGGGCATGGCCGAGCATGTGGGCAGCTACACCTGGGAGGAGTCCGGCAAGGCGTTCGGCGGGTTTTCCGGGCTGGAGGTCGATGCCGACGGCACGCGCTTCACCGCGATCTCCGACCGGGGCGGCATCGTGCAGGGCCGCCTGCTGCGCGAGGGCGACAGCATAGCCGGGGTCGAGGCCGGCCCCGTCCGCAAGTTGAAGGGGCCGGAGAACGAGGCGCTCGGCCGGTTCTGGACCGACGCCGAGGGGCTGGCGCAGGGCGCCGACGGCCGGGTCTTCGTTTCCTTCGAGGGCAAGCACCGCGTCTGGGCCTATGCGCGGCCCGACAGCGCCGCCACGGACCTGCCACAGCATCCGCATTTCGACCGGCTTCAACTGAACTCGTCGCTCGAGGCGCTGGCCATCGGGCCGGACGGCGCGCTTTATACCCTGCCGGAGCGGTCGGGGCGCAAGCTGCTGCCGTTTCCGGTCTACCGGTTCGCCGGCGGCGAATGGACCTATGCGTTCGACTTGCCCCGGCGCGGCGAGTTCCTGCCCACCGGGGCCGATTTCGGGCCGGACGGCCGGCTGTATCTGCTGGAGCGCGACTTCACCGGACTCTTCGGATTCCGCAGCCGGGTGCGCAGCTTCGACGTCACGAACGATGGCATTAGAGACGAACGGACGGTTCTGGAGACCCGCGTCGGTACCCATGACAACCTGGAAGGCCTCTCTGTCTGGCGGGATGCCGGCGGCGCGATCCGGCTGACGATGATCTCCGACGACAACTTCCGCCCGTTCCAGGTTACCGAGTTCGTGGAATACCGTCTGCCGCCTTGACGGCCCGACGGGCCGCCTCGACGGAGCGCTTGACGGACCGGGGGCGGGGCGGTAAGGCGCCGCGTCCCCTGCCGGGGGACCAAGTCTCCGCAACCTTGCCA
This sequence comes from Psychromarinibacter sediminicola, assembly GCF_029168335.1. Lineage (GTDB taxonomy): Bacteria > Pseudomonadota > Alphaproteobacteria > Rhodobacterales > Rhodobacteraceae > Psychromarinibacter > Psychromarinibacter sediminicola. The sequence continues at coordinate 46,690 of NZ_JARGYC010000023.1, read as the reverse complement.
AAACGGACCACAACATGACCCGTATCCTCCCCGGCATCCTCGCCATGGCCGCCATCGTCGTGGCGTCCAACATCCTCGTCCAGTTCCTGTTCGGTCAATGGCTGACCTGGGGCGCCTTCACCTATCCGCTGGCCTTCCTCGTCACCGACGTGATGAACCGCGTCTACGGCCCCGCCACCGCGCGCAAGGTCGTCTTCGCGGGCTTTCTCACCGGTGTGGCCTGCTCCCTGATCGGCACCCAGATCACGCTGCAGGGCGACGGTTTCACCTACCCGGCCGTGACGCTCCGCGTCGCCATCGGCTCGGGCCTTGCCTTCCTGACGGCACAGCTGCTGGACGTGGCGATCTTCGACCGCCTGCGCGAGGGCCGCTGGTGGCGCGCGCCGCTGGCCTCGACGCTGATCGGCTCCACCGTGGACACGGCGATCTTCTTCACCATCGCCTTCTCCGCCGGCCTCGCCTTTATCGAGCCGGCGAACGACGTGAGCTGGGCGAACGAGACGCTGCCGCTTCTGGGCGCGGGGCCGGTCGTTCCGCTCTGGGTTTCGCTGGCCGTCGCCGACTGGATGGTGAAGCTGACGCTGGCGCTGATCGCGCTGATCCCGTTCCGGATCATCGTCGACCGGATGCGCGGGGCGCGGCCCGCCTGAGCGCATTTTCGGCACATGTTTCCAGGGGCGTCAGAAATTCGCCAGAGCTTGCGTGAAAACATTTGACAGACACAAAATCTGTGCGACGCTGCCCCTATCAGAAACCAGCGAAAGGAGGTGATCCAGTGTCTAGAGCGATATTGGAGAAAGGTGTCGGAACAGTCGGAGGATATTCCGTCTGAGGGCAGCCCCGAAGAGGGACCTCCTTTCGATTGGACTGAAGAAAGGTCCTAACCGAACTTCTCCATAAGGACTCGAGGGGCCGCCGGACATGGCGGCCCTTTTCGTTGCGCCCCGGCGCGTTATCCTTGCGCCCGTCAACGCGGAACCGGGGCCATGCTGAGAATCAACGACCAGATCGCGATCGAGGACTGGGAACTGACCGAGCAGTTCACCCGCGCCGGCGGCCCCGGCGGGCAGAACGTGAACAACGTCGCCACCGCCGTCGAGCTGCGGTTCGAGGCGGAGCGGTCGCCGAACCTGCCCGATCCGGTGAAGCGGCGCCTGAAGCGGCTGGCCGGGCGGCGCTGGACCAATGACGGCGCGATGCTGATCCGGGTGGACGAGACGCGCCATCAGGCCCGCAACCGCGACATTGCCCGCGACCGCCTTGTCGAGCTGATCCGCAAGGCGCTGGAACGCCCGCGCCGCCGCATTCCCACCCGCCCGACGCTGGCGTCAAAGCGGCGCCGGGTCGAGTCGAAGAAGGCCCGCGGCCAGAAGAAGGCACTGCGCGGCCCCGTCGATCCCGATGCCTGAGCCGTTGCGCGGAGCGCGGCGCCGCGTCTAAGCTGCGCCGATATTCGACGGGAGGCATTCATGGACTTCACCGAGCGGACCCCGCTGGAGCAGGGCTTTGCGCCCGTGTTCCGCGACCACGTCGCCCCGGCCCTGGAAAAGATCGAGACCGAGCGCCTGCGGCGCCTGGCCACCGCGCGCAAATGGCTTTTCATCTGCATCGGCGCGGGGGTCGCGCTGGGCGCGGTGCTGTCTTTCCTGATTCAGGGAGAGGCGCGGTTTATCTTCGCGCTGGTGGCCGTCGGACTCGGCGTGATCGTCGGGCTGACGATCCGCAGCGCCCAGGCCAATGCCTGGTCCGGCGCGGTGGAGCAGGCGGTGATGCCGGCGATCTGCGACCATGTGGGCGAGCTGCAATTCTCCAGCACGCCGACCCGCGACTTCCCGGTGAGCCAGATGCGCGCGCTGGGCATGCTGGGCAGCTATGACCGGGCGAACCTGACGGACGAGCTTCGCGGCACCTATCGCGACACGTCCTATCACATGGTCGAGGCGCGGCTGACCAAGAAGACCCGCGACAGCGACAACAAGACCAAGACCAGAACCGTGTTCGACGGCCTGCTGTTCCATATCGCGGTGCCGGTCGAGGCGCCGGGGCGCATCCTGGTCGCGCGGGACTACGGCGCCATCGGCAACACGCTCAGCGGCCTGTTCTCCGGCGACCGGGGCCGGGGGATGCCGCGGGTCGAGCTGGAGCACGAGCGATTCGAGCGCGCGTTCGAGGTGCATGCCGACCGGCCCGACGAAGCCCGCGCCTTCATGCCGCCCCCCTTCCTCGATTCGCTGCTGGCGATCGGCGAGGACGAAGGCGGCCGGAAGGGCACGAAGTCGATGGTCGCCGGCTTCGAGGGGAGCGCGTTCTACCTCGCCCTGGCGCGCGGCGGCAGTTTTATGAAGATGGGCGGGCTGACGACGTCGGTGACCGAGATGGAGGAGGATCTGCACGCCATCTTCGCCGACATCGCGCTGGTCCGGCGGATCATCGACCGACTGCATGGCGAAGAGGTGGGCGCCCCGGCGTAGGGCTGGCGGCGGCGCCCGTCACAGCGCCCGCCGCTGCGGCACACGGCCGGGGCCGTGCGTGCCGCTCAGGCCGCCTCGCTGGCCGGCTGCTCGGTCAGCACCGCGTGCAGCGTCGCCGGGTCGGTGTTCGCCCTGAGCTTGCCGCAGACGCCCTGATCGCGCAGCGTCCGCGAGACCAGCGCCAGCGCGCGCAGATGGTCCACGCCGGATCCCGACGGGGCCAGCAGCGCGAAGACGAGGTCCACGGGCTGCCGGTCGACGGCGCCGAAGTCCAGCGGCTTCTCGATTCTGAGGAACACGCCCTTCACCTCGGTCAGGCCGGACAGCCGGGCATGCGGCAGGGCAATGCCTTGGCCCACGCCCGTCGGGCCGAGCGATTCCCGGTCGGTGAGCGAATCCACCACGTCGGCCTGCGGCAGATCGTAGACCGCCGCCGCCGTTTCACCCAGTTCCTGAAACAGGCGCTTCTTGCTCGTCAGGCTGTTGACGACGCGCACCGCTTCGGGCTGCAATATCCTGGAAAGTTCCATGCGCCTCTGCTCGTCTGTCCCGGCCCGTGCGGTGCCGGCGCTTCAGCTTGCGTTGCTGGGGTCGATCCAGCCGATGTTGCCGTCGTCGCGCCGGTACACGACGTTGACGCCGGAATGGCCTTCGTTGCGGAAGACAAGAACCGGAACGCCCGCTAGCTCCATCTGCATGACGGCTTCACCCACGGAAAGCGACGGAATCTTCGTCTCCATCTCGGCCACGATAATCGGTTGGAGCGTCTCCGGCTCCTGCTCGTGATCCTCATCGGACGCAGCCAAGATATACGAGTTTGCGCCCGAAACTTCAACCGGTTGCGACCGCTCGCGGTGGTGATCCTTCAGCCGGCGCTTGTAGCGGCGCAGCTGTTTTTCCATCTTTTCGCAGCAATCGTCGAACGCCGCGTAGATCTCGTTGGCATGCGCGCTCGCCTGCGCCGTCAGGCCGGTGGACAGGTGAACGATCGCCTCGCACACATGTTCGTGGCCGCTTTTGGAAAAGGTAACCTGCGCGTCAGTGGGCCGCTCGGCATACTTGGCCACGACCTCGCTCAACTCGGTCTCGACATGCGTCTGCAGCGCAGCGCCGACGTCGATCTGTTTCCCGGTGATCTGATAACGCATGATACCTCCTTCGACTATGGCGCCAGGCCGGCGCGCGCCGCTGCTGGGGCAGGCGCCGATCCCTGGCGACGACATCCGTCTCGCATCGTCCCGATCCCCCGGCCCGGCCGGGGATTGCAATTTCGCGGAAGACCACGCGGGCCATGAGGAAAGACGGTCAGGTCGCGCATCATCCGCATTTGGCGCCTTCTATGCTGTCGAAGTCAACCGGGCACAAGAGCAACCGACCATTTTCCGGCGCCGCGCGACTCACTGACTTGAAATCGTTAAGTAATTCTGAAGGTCTGGCCGAGATACACGCGCCGCACGTTCTCGTCCCGGATCACCTCGTCGGTGGTCCCGCTCATCAGCACCTTGCCATCGTGCAAGATATAGGCGCGGTCGACGATTTCGAGCGTTTCGCGTACGTTGTGATCGGTGATCAGCACCCCGATTCCCCGGGTCTTCAGGTCGGCCACCAGGCCGCGAATCTCGCCCACCGCGATCGGGTCGACCCCGGCGAAGGGCTCGTCGAGCAGCAGGTATTTCGGATCGGCCGCCAGGCAGCGCGCGATCTCCACCCGCCGGCGTTCGCCGCCCGACAGGGACAGCGCGCTGGCCCGCCGGATATGGGTGATCGAGAACTCGCTCAGCAGCTCCTCCAGCCGCTCGCGCCGGCGGTTCTTGTTCGGCATCGAGATTTCCAGGATGGCGAGGATGTTGTCCTCGACCGTCAGCCCGCGGAAGATCGACACTTCCTGCGGCAGATAGCCGATGCCAAGCTTGGCGCGGCGGTACATCGGCAGGTAGGTCACGTCGCGCCCGTCGATGACGACCTGGCCGCCCTCGGGGCTGATCAGCCCGGCGATGGCGTAGAAGCTCGTCGTCTTGCCCGACCCGTTGGGGCCCAGCAGGGCCACGACCTCGCCGCGCCCCAACTCCATGCTGACGTCGCGGATCACCGTCTTCTTGCGGTAGCTCTTGCGCAGGTTGACCACGCGCAGGCCGGCCTGCCCGTCGGTGACGGTGAAGACGGGGCGAGAGTCGGCGTCCTTCGCCATCAGTTGCTGCCCGGGTTCAGGATGGTCTTGACGCGGCCCTCCATCCGGCCCGACCCGCTTTGCAGGTTGTAGATCAGCCTGTCGGAGGAGATCGCCGTCGCCCCCTGCGTTACCAGCACGTTGCCGGTCAGCACGATCGTCTCGTCGGCCAGCGTGTAGGTCGCGCTGTCCGCCTCCGCCGCTTCCGACGGCCCCACGAAGGTCACGCCGCCGTACAGCCAGATCACGCGGATATCGTTGCGCCCGCCTTCGTCGGCGCCGTATTCCACGACCATGCGGTCGCAGGTCAGCACCATTTCGCCCTGGCCGACGATGACGTTGCCCTCGAAGGTCGCGTTGCCGGCCTGCTGATTGACCGACAGCGATTCCGAGGTGATCTCCACCGGTTGCGAGTTGTCAAAATCGGCGATGCCGAGCGAGACGTCCGCACCCTGCGCCGCGGCGGGACCGGCCGCCGCGAAGACAAGGAAAACCGCCCACAAGGCAGTCAGGAAACGGGTAAGCGCAGTCATGGGCCCCTCATTGCTCCGGTTCGTATAGCAGGTTCACCTTGTCCTTGAAAACCAGCACGTAGGGCCGGTCTTCCGTCCCGTCACCCTGCACCTCGAACGCGCCGGCTCGCAGCTTGAGTTCCGGCGAGGTGACGGAGACCTCGTTGCCGGACCACATGCGCCGGGCGTCGAAGTCGATGGTCACGTCCTGCGCCTGCATCAGATAGCCGTCCGAGGTCTGCGCCATCACCCCGCCGCGCAGCCCCGCGGTGCGGCTCGCATTGTCCACCAGGCCGCCGCCGGCGGTCACCTCGATACCGGTGCCGTCGGGCATGTCGATCCCGGCGCGGATTTCCTCGCCGATGATCTTGCCGGGATCCTCCGGGTCGGGCCGCGCGCGCTCGGCCGACAGCGAGAACGCCGCGCCGCCCGGCGTCATGCCCGAGAAGGTGGGTCGCCCGATCCGCTCTTCGCGCGTCAGTTCCTCGATGTCGACGTCGGCGAAGGGGATGTCCTGGGCCGGGTCGATGGTGCGCGCCACCATGAACAGCGTCGACAACCCGGCCAGCGCGGCCAGCGGCAGGATCACCTTCAGCCACGACACGACGCGCGAATATGTGTTGTCGTAGGTCGCCACCGGCCTAGCCCCGCCGCTCGCGGGCCGGACGGGCGATTCTGTCGCTCGGGCGGTCCATCCGCCCTATCTAATGCGCGAAAATGTCGATTTCAGGCCACCCGGCGAGATCCAGCCGCGCGCGCGTGGGCAGAAAGTCGAAACAGGCCCGGGCAAGGTCCGCGCGGCCCTCGCGCTCCAGCAGGGCGTCCAGCTTGTCGCGCAGCCGGTGCAGGTACAGCACGTCCGACGCGGCATAGGCCAGCTGCGCCTCGGTCAGTTCCGCGGCGCCCCAGTCGCTCATCTGCTGCTGCTTCGAGATGTCGATCTCCAGCAGCTCCTGCAGCAGGTTCTTCAGCCCGTGGCGGTCGGTATAGGTGCGGATCAGCTTGCTGGCGATCTTGGTGCAATAGACCGGGGCGGCCAGCGTGCCGAAGGCGTTGTACATCGCGGCGATGTCGAACCGGCCGAAATGGAACAGCTTCAGCACGTTCGGATCGGCCAGCATGCGGCACAGGTTCGGCGCCTCGGTCTGGCCCTGCTCCACCTGCACCAGATGCGCGTCGCCGTCGCCGCCCGACATCTGCACCACGCACAGCCGGTCGCGGTGCGGGTTCAGCCCCATCGTCTCGCAGTCGATAGCCACGACGGGCCCAAGGTCCAGCCCGTCGGGCAGGTCGTTCCGGTACAGATGGTTGGTCATTGCGAAAGCCTCTCGGTTTGTCAGGCGAATACGCGCTCGCCCGACACCTGTAAACCGAAAGGGCAGGGGGCCTCAGGCGGTTGCCGCCTGCAGCGCCGTGTCCATCAGCGCCTTGATCTGGTCGCGTCCCGTGCCGGCCACGATCCGCCCCAGCTCGCGGTCGCCCTTCAGCACCACCAGCGTCGAGCGGCGCGGGATGTTCAGCGACCGGGCCAGCTCGGAATTGCCGTAGGTGTCCCAGTCGACCTCGATGAAGCTGATCGCCTGCTCGTAGGCCGGGTTCTCGGCCTTCAGCGCGTTCAACACCCGCTCCTGCGCCGCGCAGGTCGTGCACCAGCTGGCCTTGAAGTCCAGAAAGACGGTCTTGCCCGCCTGCAGCTCCTCGGTCACCAGGCCGGGCGTGTAGGCGGTGGCGGCCAGCGCCGGGCCGGCGGCCAGAACGGCGGCGGAGCCCGCCAGGAAATCGCGTCGTTTCATCATGTCACTCCCCTTACAGCGAAACGGACAGGTCGATCAGCCAGGGCGGCAGCACCTGCAGCGCCCAGAATTCCAGCATGTGATGCACATCGAACAAGAGCCCGGCGCCGACGATCACGAAGACCGCGCCGAGGATCGGCTTGGCCCGCCCGGCAATCGCCCGCATCCAGGCCGCGCGCCGCTGGATCACGCTGCGCGCGCCGTATCCGAGCGCGACGATGATCGTCGAGACTCCGGCGGCGAAGGCCACCATGATCGCCCCGGCGCGCATCAGGCTCTCGCCCTGTGACGCGAGCGAGATCGCGCCGCCCAGCGTCGGCCCGATACAGGGGCTCCAGACCGCGCCCAGCAGGACGCCTCCGATGAATTGCCCCCGGCCGTTCCGCGCCAGCCCGTCCATCCCGGCATCCGCGCGGGCCGAGACGCCGGCCGTGGCCATCTCGAACCGGCCGGCGACCTGCGGCACCAGCAGAACCAGCCCGAACGCCACCATCAGCACGGCGCCCGCATCCGCGACCGTCGCGGCCGTCAGCCCCACGGCCCGGCCCAGCGCGGTCACGCCAAGCCCCAGCACGACGAAGGACAGCGACAGGCCGGCCGCGATCAGCGCCGGCCCGTGCCGCCCCGCCTGCAGCGAGGCGGCCAGCACGATCGGCAGGATCGGCAGGACGCACGGGTTGATCAGCGTCAGCAGCCCCGCGCCGTATGCGAAGATCAGGTCCATCGACCGCACCATGGGCTGTTGCCGGCCGACAAGTCACCCCAACAGCGCGTGAGGCCGCTTCAAAAGGGTGTCAGGGATGTTTCAGACGGGGTCGGCCGGCCTACTCCCAGGGACGGCAGATCTCGGGGATCGGGTCGCTCTCCCGCCAGTCGGTGACCCGCCGGGCGGCGACATCGTGGGCGATCGTCTTCTTCGGACCCGGCCCGCGCGTCACGAAGCCCCGCCCGGTCAGCAGGTTCAGGTCGCAGGATCCGGCGGCGTCGGGGTTCAGCGTGTCGTAGAATTCATAGGTGAACCCCGCGACCCGGTAGGCCCCGTCGCGATAGGCGATGGTCAGGGTCTGGACCCACCGGTTGCGGCCGATGGATTCGTTGCGGGAATGCAGGCGGATGGAGCCGTTGGGCGCGACGTCGATGTCCGGCTGCTGCCCGATGCCGCCGGTCCAGGCGATGTCGCGGGCCGTCACCCGGCCGGTGCCGGTGTCCTCGACGATCAGGTCGACGGTATCGGCGCCCGGATAGTGCAGGAGTGTGAAACGCTCGCGCAGCCCGTCGCCGTTCAGGTCGGACAGGGAGGAATCGACCACGGCCTGCGCAAGGGCGGGCGCGGCGAGCAGAAGGGACAGGAGCGCAAGGGCGAAACGGCTTGTCATGGGTCGGGCAATCCGGTTGGGTCTGGCTATGACTACCGCGCTTTATACACATCGCTCCAGCCTTGACCATGTCACGCCGCCCTGCCACCCGGAGCGCGTGGCCCGCTACGAGGCCGTGACCCGGGCGCTGGGGCAGGACCGCTTCGCCGCGCTGGACCGGCGCGAGGCCCCGGTGGCCGACCGGGCCGACCTGCTGCGCTGTCACCCCGAGGAGTACATCGCGCGGATCGAGGCCGCGATCCCCCGGGAAGGCGCCCGGGCGCTGGACCCGGACACGCATGTCTCGCCCGGCTCGCTAGAGCCGGCGCTGCGGGGCGCGGGCGGCTGCTGTGCCGCGGTGGACGCGGTGCTTTCGGGCGAGATCGGCAATGCCTTCGTCGCGATGCGGCCGCCGGGGCACCATGCCGAGACGGCCCGCCCGATGGGGTTCTGCCTGTTCGGAAACGTCTCTATCGCGGCCGTTAGAGCCTTGGAGCATCACGGGCTGGGCCGCGTGGCGGTGCTGGATTTCGACGTGCATCACGGCAACGGCACGCAGGATCTGCTGTGGAACGAGGGCCGCGCGCTGTTCTGCTCCAGTCACCAGATGCCGCTGTTCCCCGGCACCGGCGCGGCGCATGAGACCGGGGCGCATGGCACCATCGTCAACGTGCCCTTGACCGAGGGCTCCGGCAGCCGCGAGATGCGGCGGGCCTGGGAGCAGGACATTCTGCCCGTGGTCGAGGAATGGGAGCCGGAGATGATCCTGGTCTCGGCCGGGTTCGACGCCCATGCCGACGACCCGCTGGCGGGGCTCGACTGGACGACGGAGGATTTCGGCTGGATCACGCGGCGGATCTGCGAGGTGGCGGCGAATACCTGCGGCGGGCGCGTGGTCTCGACTTTGGAAGGGGGCTATGATCTGCAGGCGCTGGCCGCGAGCGTGGCGGCGCATGTGGACGTTCTGATGGAGTTTTCGCAGTGACCGACACCCCCGTATCCGAGATGAGTTTCGAACAGGCGATGCGCGAGCTGGAGGCGGTGGTCGGCCAGCTGGAATCCGGCGACGTGGAGCTGGAGAAGTCGATCCAGCTCTACGAGCGCGGCGCGGCGCTGAAGAAACGCTGCGAGGAGAAGCTGAAAGAGGCCGAGGAGAAGGTGGCCGCCATCACCTTCGACGAGACCGGCGCACCGAAAGGGACGACGCCGGTGGACACGCAGTGAGTTTCGCCGAACGGCTGGCGCAGTGCGGCGCCGCCGCCCGCGCGTGCCTGAACGAGGCGCTGGAACCGCTGGAGCCGCTGCCGGTCGTCGCGGGCATGCGCTATGCGGTGCGCGGCGGCAAGGGGCTGCGGGCCTTCCTGGTGATGGAATCGGCCGGCCTGTTCGGCGTGCCGGACGCGCGTTCGGTGCACGCGGCGGCGGCGATCGAGGCGGTGCACAGCTACAGCCTGGTGCATGACGACCTGCCCTGCATGGACGACGACGACCTGCGGCGCGGCCAGCCGACGGTTCACGTGAAATGGGACGAGGCGACGGCCGTGCTGGTCGGCGACGCGCTGCAGTCGCTGGCCTTCGACCTGCTGACGCGCGAGGCGGTCGGACCGGCCGAGATGCGGGTGGCGTTGGTGACCTCGCTGGCGCGGGCCGCCGGGGTGCGCGGCATGGTGCTGGGCCAGGCGCAGGACCTCGCCGCGGAAACCGCCGCCGCGCCGCTGACGCTGGACCAGATCACCGCGCTTCAGGGCAACAAGACCGGCGCGCTGATCGAGTGGTCCTGCACCGCCGGGGCGACGCTGGGCGGCGGCGATCCCGGCCCGCTGACGCGCTACGCCCGGGCGCTGGGGCTGGCCTTCCAGATCGCCGACGACGTGCTGGACGTCGAGGGCGACGCCGAGGCCGCCGGCAAGCGCGTGGGCAAGGACGCGGCGGCCGGAAAGGCGACCTTCGTGTCGCTGCTGGGGCTGGCCGGGGCGAAGGACCGGGCGCAGGCGCTGGTCGACGAGGCCGTCACGGCACTTGACGGATACGGGCCGGCGGCGGAGAACTTGCGACAGGCGGCGCGCTTCGTTATTGCCCGCCGGACCTGATCGTGACGCCCTGAGGGGGACGCACATGTCCGACCGACCCAAGACACCCACGCTGGACAGGGTGCACCTGCCCTCTGACCTGAAGGCGCTGAGCGATGCGGAGCTGCACCGCGTCGCCGACGAGCTGCGCGCCGAGACGATCAGCGCCGTGTCGGAGACCGGCGGACATCTGGGCGCCGGGCTGGGCGTGGTGGAACTGACGGTGGCGATCCATTCGGTCTTCGACACGCCGCGCGACCGGCTGATCTGGGACGTCAGCCATCAGTGCTATCCCCACAAGATCCTGACCGGCCGCCGCGACCGCATCCGCACCCTACGCCAGAAGGACGGGCTGTCGGGCTTCACCAAGCGCTCGGAAAGCCCCTACGACCCGTTCGGCGCCGCGCATTCGTCGACCTCGATCAGCGCCGCGCTGGGCTTTGCCATGGCGCGCGAGCTGGGCGGCGCGCCGGACCCGGCGCTGGGCGACGCCATCGCGGTGATCGGCGACGGCGCGATGAGCGCCGGCATGGCCTATGAGGCGATGAACAATGCCGGCCACCTGGGCAAGCGGCTGATCGTCATCCTGAACGACAACGAGATGAGCATCGCGCCGCCGGTCGGTGCGATGTCCTCCTACCTGTCGCGGCTTTATGCCGAGGGACCGTTCCAGGAGCTGAAGGCCGCCGCCAAGGGCGCCGTGTCGCTGTTGCCGCCGCCGTTCCAGGAGGGCGCGCGGCGGGCCAAGGAGATGCTGAAGGGCATGGCCGTGGGCGGAACGCTGTTCGAGGAGCTGGGGTTCAGCTATATCGGGCCGCTGGACGGGCACGACCTGGACCAGCTGCTGTCGGTCCTGCGCACCGTCAAGGCGCGCGCCACCGGACCGATCCTGATTCACGCCGTGACCAAGAAGGGCAAGGGCTACGGCCCCGCCGAACAGGCCGCCGACAGGGGCCATGGCGTGTCCAAGTTCGACATGATCACCGGCGAGCAGAAGAAGGCGCCCTCGAACGCGCCGTCCTATACCAAGGTCTTCGCCCAGTCGCTGACCGAAGAGGCCGAGCGCGACGATCGCGTCGTGGCCGTGACCGCGGCGATGCCGGACGGCACCGGGCTCGATCTCTTCGCCGAACGCTTCCCGCGCCGGTGCTTCGATGTGGGCATCGCCGAACAGCATGGCGTGACCTTCGCCGCCGGGCTGGCGGCCGGCGGGATGAAGCCCTTCGCCGCGATCTATTCCACCTTCCTGCAGCGCGGTTACGACCAGGTGGTGCATGACGTGGCGATTCAGCGGCTGCCGGTGCGCTTCGCCATCGACCGCGCCGGGCTGGTCGGGGCCGACGGGGCCACGCATGCCGGGTCCTACGACATCGCCTACCTGTCGAACCTGCCGGGCTTCACCGTGATGGCCGCTGCCGACGAGGCGGAGCTGAAGCACATGGTGGCCACCGCCGTGGCGCATGACGCGGGCCCCATCGCCTTCCGCTTCCCCCGCGGCGAGGGCGTGGGCGTCGAGATGCCCGAGCGCGGCGAGGTGCTGGAGATCGGCAAGGGCCGCGTGGTGCGCGAGGGGTCGGGCGTCGCCATCCTGTCCTTCGGCGCGCGGCTGAAGGAGGTGATGGAGGCGGTCGAGGCGCTGGGCGCGCGGGGCATTTCCCCGACGGTGGCCGACGCCCGTTTCGCCAAGCCGCTGGACCGCGAGCTGATCCTGCGGCTGGCCGCCGAACACGAGGCGCTGATCACCATCGAGGAAGGCGCCGTAGGCGGGTTCGGCAGCCATGTCGCGCAGCTGCTCGCGGAAGAGGGCGTCTTCGACAGCGGGCTCAAGTACCGGTCCATGACGCTCCCGGATATCTTCATCGACCAGGCCTCGCCGGGCGACATGTACGCCGTGGCCGGGCTGAACGCGGGAGATATCGAGGCGAAGGTACTGCAGGCCCTCGGTGTCGAACGGCTGGAGTCCCGCCGCGCCTGATGCGGGAAAGCCACAGCTTCGGCTTTCGGTTGACGTCGGGGCGCTCAGTTGTGGTCCCGACCGGATGCCGTCCCCTAGATGTTGTGGAGTATTCAACGACTGGGGGGTCGTGACATGAAGAAGCTTGTACTTGCGGCTGCGTTCGCCACGCTCGCTGGCGGGGCGACGGCCGGCAACTACGACAAGGTCGTGGTGGTGGAGCCCGAGGTGGTGGTCGAGGCCGCCGCCGAAACCGGCAGCGATGCCTGGGTCATCGGGCTGATGGCTTTCCTTACGATCGTCGTGGGCGCGGCACAGTAGCGCTCAGGCCGCGTCGTCGCGCAGAAGCGCCGCGAGCCCGTCGCGATAGGACGGGTAGATCAGGTCGACACCCAGCTCGTCCTTGATCCGGTCGTTCCGAACGCGCTTGGACTCGGCATAGAAGCTGCGGGCCATGGGCGTCATCTCGGCCGTCTCGAAATCCTCCGCCGGCGGCAGCGGCAGGCCCAGCATGTCCGCGGCATGGGCGATGACGTCCTCCGGCGGCGCCGGGTCGTCGTCGCAGACATTGTAGACGGCGCCGGGATTCGGCCGGGCGATCGAGGCCGCCAGAACCTGCGCGATGTCCTCCACATGGATGCGGCTGAACACCTGTCCCGGCTTGACGATCCGGCGCGCGGTGCCGGCACGGACCTTGGCGAACGGGCCGCGGCCGGGGCCGTAGATACCGGCGAGCCGGAAGATGTGCAGCGGCAGGCCGGTCTCGGCGGCCAGCGCGCGCCACGCGGCCTCGGCCTCGACCCGGAGCTTGCCGCGGCGGGTCGAAGGCGTCAGCGGCGTGTCCTCGTCGACCCATCCGCCCCGGTGATCGCCATAGACCCCGGTGGTGGAGAGGTAGCCGACCCAGTCGATATGCGGCGCGGCGTCGGCGATCTGCGCCCGGGCGGCGTTCAGAACCGGGTCGCCCGCCGCATCCGGGCCGGCGGAGATCAGCAGATGGGTCGCGGTGGCGAGCGGTTCGGACAGCGCGTCCCCCGGCCAGATCAGCGGCGCGACCCCGTCGGCGCGCAGGCTGTCGGCCTTCTCATGCGTCCGGGTCGTGCCGATGATCCGCCAGCCGCGCGGCAAAAGAAGCCGGGACAGCGCGCGCGCCGAGTAACCGTGACCGAAGGACAGGAGCGTTTTCGTCATGGCGGCGACACTCGCCGTCCCGGGACCGGAAGGCAAGGCTTGACGGATTGCGATTCGCAGGATAGTTAATTAACCGATGAGCAAAACAATGACACCCGACCTGGTCACGGCCTTCTCGGCCCTGGGCGACCCGAACCGCTTCGCGATCCTGGAGCGGCTCCTGCGCGACGGGGCGCAGTCGGCGGGAGATCTGCAGGACGTGGCGGATATCTCCGCCCCCGCGGTTTCGCGCCATCTGAAGGTGCTGCGCGAGGCCGGGCTGATCTCGCAGCGGGTCGATGCGCAACGGCGCATCTATTCCGCCAACCCGGCGGCCGTGCGGGCGATCAACGACTGGACGATGGACCACGCGGCGTTCTGGGGGGCCAGCCTGGACCGGCTCGCCGCCGCGCTGAACGAGGAGGGCTAGCCCGATGCCGGAGGTCAGACTGGAACGCCACCTGAAGGCCCCGCCGGCGCGGGTGTTCGAGTTCGTGTCCAGGACCGAGAACCTGCTGAAATGGTGGGGGCCGGAGGAGGTGCATGTCACCGAGCACCGGTTGTCCTTCGAGACGACGGGGCCGTGGATGTCGGTGATGGTGAATGCCGAGGGGCGGCGGTTCAAGGTCTCGGGCCAGGTGACGCATGTGGACCCGCCGAATTCCATCGGTTTCACCTGGGCGTGGCACGACGAGAACGACAGGCGCGGCGTGGAAAGCCACGTGACGATCCGGCTGGTCCCCGCCCAGGGCGGCGGCACCGACCTGACGCTGGACCACACCGACCTGCCCGACGACGAGACGGCGCGCAATCATACAGAAGGCTGGACCTCCAGCCTGCGCAGGCTGGAGGCGCTGGCCGGCAGCTGATCTGGCAAACAGGGAGAACGAGATGCCGAATTTCATGTTCATCTATCACGGCGGCAAGACACCGGAGACGCCCGAAGAGGGTGAGAAAGTGATGGCCGAATGGAACGCCTGGTATCAGTCGATGGGCGACAAGGTGGTCCATGGCGGCGGGCCGGCCGGGCCGTCGAAGACAGTCAGCGCGCAGGGCATTGCCGGGGACGGCGGCGCGAATCCGGTGTCGGGGCTGACCCTCGTCGAGGCGGCGGACCAGGCGGCCGCCTGCGAGATGGCGAAGGGTTGCCCGATGGTGCAGGACGGATCCGGCTCGGTCGAGGTCGCGGAGATGATCGAGATGTAGCGCGACGGGCGGGCCTGCCCGTTTTCTTCGCGAAGAAAACGGATCGGATCGTTGGCAACGATCCGGCGCCCGTCCCGCCCTTTGCCGCTCAGGTGGCGTAGTTCGAGCCTTCCTCGTCGAGGATCGCCTTCAGCTCGTCGAGGTGGCGTTGGTCGGTCTCGGGATAATCCGCGATCTCCTGCGCCGTCTTCGCGGCGACGACGTCGGGCAGCATCCGCAACGGCCGGCCGGTCTGCAGCGCGCCGATATAGGTCTGGGCCGCGCGTTCGAAATGGTAGAGCCGGTTGAAGGCCTGGCCGACGGTGTCGCCGATGACCATGATCCCGTGGTTGCCCATGATCATCACGAATT
This sequence comes from Psychromarinibacter sediminicola, assembly GCF_029168335.1. Classification (GTDB taxonomy): domain Bacteria; phylum Pseudomonadota; class Alphaproteobacteria; order Rhodobacterales; family Rhodobacteraceae; genus Psychromarinibacter; species Psychromarinibacter sediminicola. The sequence continues at coordinate 31,642 of NZ_JARGYC010000023.1, read as the reverse complement.
TCTCCGGGTCCGAGAACAGCGCGGCGCAGCGTTCGCCTTCCTCCTCGAAGGCGAGCCCGCCATAGGCGTCGTCGACGACCTGGCGACCGTAGAACATCGCCGAGGTCTGGTCGATGGGCGGCAGCAGGCTGTCCTCGAGGCAGGCGAGGATCGTGGCATGGACCGAGTGGACATGCATCGCGCAGCGGGCATGGGGGCAGTGCCGGTGGATCGCGCCGTGCAGGTGCCAGGCCGTGGGATCGGGAGCGTCGGGGCCGTCGAGCGCGGCCGGGTCGTTGGCGTCGATCAGCAGCAGGTCGGAGGCGCGGGTGCGCGAGAAATGCTGCTGGTTGGGGTTCATCAGGAACTGCGTCCCGTCGTCGTTCACGGCCAGCGAGAAGTGGTTGGCGACGGCCTCGTGCATGTTCAGCCGGGCGGTCCAGCGGAAGGCGGCGGCGAGGTCGACGCGCTCGGACCAGTGGTCGATATTGGGGATGCGGGCGGTGTCCATGGGCGGCTCCTGTGATCTGTCGCGGACAGGGTAGCGATCCGCGGGGGCGGGGGAAAGGGAGGGGTGTCCAAGGTTGGACGCATAGGCAAGTCGTTGATATCTTTCATGATAGCGGTAACTGCGCGCGTCCGGACGCGGGGCGCGGGGCTTGATTCCGCGGCGGGCGGCGGCTAGATACGCCGCGACGCGGCCGTCGCGTCCAATCCGGAGTGAGCCATGGAAATCCACCCTGTCGCCATCGTCCAGACACGACCGACCGGGGATTTTCATGCCGCACGCCATCACGCTTTCCGACCTGTCCTGGGCCACGCCTGACGGCCACGCCCTTTTCACCGACCTGACGCTGACGCTCGCGCCCGAGCGCACCGGCCTCGTCGGGCGCAACGGGGTGGGCAAGACCACGCTGTTGCGGCTGATCGCGGGGCAGTTGACGCCGGCGTCGGGCAACGTGTCGACGGAGGCGTCGCTGGGCTGGCTGCAGCAATCGGTGCAGACCGAGCCTGGCGCGACCGTCGCGGACCTGTTCGGGGTGCGCTCGTCGCTGGCGCTTCTCGCGCGGGCGGCGGCGGGCGCGGCGACGGTGGAAGAGCTGGCCGAGGCGGACTGGACGCTGGAGGAGCGGATGGCGGCCGCGCTGGCGCGCGTGGGGCTGGAGGTGGCGCCGGAGACGCGGCTGGCGGACCTGTCCGGCGGGCAGCGGACGCGGGCCGGGCTGGCGGCGCTGATCTTCCGAGAGCCGGAGTTCCTGCTGCTGGACGAGCCGACGAACAACCTGGACCGCGACGGCCGCGCGGCGGTTCTGGACCTGCTGCGCGGCTGGCGCGGCGGGGCGGTGGTTGTAAGCCATGACCGGGAACTGCTGGAGGAGATGGACGCCATCGTGGAGCTGACCACGCTGGGGACCACGCGCTATGGCGGCGGATGGAGCCTGTATCGCGCGCAGAAGGCGCAGGAGCTTGCGGCGGCGGAACAGGGGCTGGCCGAGGCCGAGCGCAGGCTGGCCGAGGCCTCGAAGGCGGCGCAGGCGCGGGCGGAGCGCAAGGCGCGGACCGACAAGTCCGGCAAGAGGATCCGCGCCAGCGGCGGGCAGTCGAAGATGCTCCTGGACAAGATGAAGGAGCGGTCCGAGGGCACCGGCGGCGCGCAGGCGCGGCTGGCCGAGGCGCGGATCGGCGCTGCGCGGGAGGCCGTGGAGGCGGCGCGCGAAAAGGTCGAGGTCTTGCAGCCGCTGGCGATGGAGCTGCCGCCGACCGGCTTGCCGGCGGGGCGGGACGTTGTGACGGTCGATGATCTGGCGGCCGGGTACGGCGATGTTGCGGTGATACAGGGACTGTCCTTCCGGATGACCGGGCCCGAGCGGGTGGCGGTGACCGGGCCGAACGGGTCCGGGAAGACGACGCTTCTGTCGGTGCTGGCCGGGCGGCTCGCGCCGATGGCCGGGGCGGCGCGCGTCCATGTAGAGTTCGCGATGCTGGATCAGTCGGTGGGGGCGCTGGACCCAAGGTTGTCGGTTCTGGAGAATTTCCGGCGGCTGAACCCCGGCACGGACGCGACCGCGGCGCGGGCGATGCTGGCGCGGTTCCTGTTCCGGGGCGAGGCGGCGCTGACGAAGGTGGCGTCGCTGAGCGGCGGGCAGATGCTGCGGGCCGGGCTGGCCTGTGCCATCGGCGGGGGCGTGCCGCCGCAATTGCTGATCCTCGACGAGCCGACGAACCATCTGGACCTGGAGGCGGTCGAGGCGCTGGAAGCGGCGCTGCGCGGCTATGACGGCGCGCTGCTGGTGGTCAGCCACGACGCGGCGTTCCTGGAGGCGATCGGGGTGACGCGGGTCCTGGACCTCGGGTGAGCCCGCGCCCGCCGCGCATTGCGGGGGGTTGCGCGCCGGTCCGTTCTGGCGATGATCGGCCCATGAGAGCGACTGATTTGCAGAGCTGGGCCGAGGCGGCGCCGAAGCTGGTCGCCGTGGCGGCCGGCCGGGCGCCCGCCGACCTGGTGATCCGGGGCGGCAAGGTCGTGAACGTCCATTCCCGCGAGGTGCTGGACGGCTGGCAGGTGGCGGTCGCCGCGGGGCGCATCGCGGCGGTCGCCGAAGACCTGTCGCATTGCATCGGCGAGGCGACCGAGGTGATCGAGGCCCCGGGGCAATACGTGATCCCCGGCCTGTGCGACGCGCATATGCACATCGAGTCGGGCATGCTGACACCGGCGGAGTTCGCCCGCGCCGTGACGCCGCACGGCACCACCACGATGTTCACCGACCCGCACGAGATCGCCAATGTCATGGGGCTGGAGGGCGTGCGGCTGATGCATGACGAGGCGCTGCTGCAGCCGGTCAACATCTTTACCCAGATGCCGAGCTGTGCGCCGTCGGCGCCGGGGCTGGAGACGACCGGCTACGAGATCGGGCCCGAGGACGTGGCCGAGGCGATGACCTGGCCGGGGATCGTCGGGCTGGGCGAGATGATGAACTATCCCGGCGTCGCGGCCGGGGATGCGAAGATGCTGGCCGAGATCGCGGCGACGCAGGCGGCGGGCAAGACCGTGGGCGGGCACTATGCGTCGCCCGACCTGGGGCCCGCGTTCCTGGCCTATGTCGCGGGCGGGCCGGCGGACGACCACGAGGGCACGCGCGAGGCCGACGCGATCATGCGGGTGCGGCAGGGGATGCGCGCGATGCTGCGGCTGGGCTCGGCCTGGTACGACGTGAAGGCGCAGATCACCGCGGTGACCGAGAAGGGGCTGGACCCGCGGAACTTTATCCTCTGCACCGACGACTGCCATTCCGGGACGCTGGTGAATGACGGGCACATGAACCGGGTGGTGCGGCATGCGGTGGAGTGCGGCTGCGACCCGCTGGTGGCCTTGCAGATGGCGACGATCAACACCGCCACGCATTTCGGGCTGGAGCGCGAGCTCGGGTCCATCGCGCCGGGGCGTCGCGCGGACATGATCCTGACGTCGGATCTCGCGACCCTGCCGATCGGGCGGGTGATCGCGCGCGGCGAGACGGTGGCCGTGGACGGCCGGGTGACGGTGGACTTCCCGCACGGGGACTGGCCGGCGCATGCGCGGGACTCGGTGAATATGGGCGCCGACAAGCGGGCCGACGACTTCGTGGTAACGGCGCCGGAGGGTGCGAACCGGGTGAAGGCGAAGGTCATCGGGGTGGTCGAGAACCAGGCGCCGACCAGGGCGCTGACCGCCGAGCTGGAGGTGCGCGACGGCGCGGTGGAGGGCGACGCGGGCCGCGACGTGTGCCAGATCGCGCTGGTGGAGCGGCACCGGGCGACGGGCGGCGTGGTGAACGGCTTCGTGTCGGGTTTTGGGTATCAGGGCGAGATGGCCGTCGCCTCGACCGTGGCGCATGACAGCCACCACATGATCGTCGTCGGCACCTCGCGTGCGGACATGGCCAAGGCGGCGAACCGGCTGGCCGAGGTGGGCGGCGGCGTGACCGTCTGGCGCGACGGGCAGGAGCTGGCGCTGGTGGAGCTGCCCATCGCCGGGCTGATGTCGGACGCGCCGGCCGAGGAGGTCGCGGCGAAGGCGCAGAAGATGGTGGAGGCGATGGGCGCCTGCGGCTGCACGCTGAACAACGCCTATATGCAGCATTCCCTGCTGGCGCTGGTGGTGATCCCGGAGTTGAGGATCTCCGACCTGGGGCTGGTGGACGTGACGACATTCCAGACAACCGATGTGTTCGAGGCCGAGACGTGACCATTTCCCATCGCCAGCTGCCGCTGAAATCCCCCGAGCTGCCCGGACCAGAACGGTTCCAGGACGCGGAGGCGGCGGTCGACCGGCTGACCGAGATCTACGACGGCGGCGTCGGTTTCCTGCGCGCGATGTTCACCGAGGCGCTGGCCCAGACCAAGCCCACCAGCCGCTATCGCGCCTATTACCCCGAGATCCGGTTCAGCACCGCCAGCTACGCGCAGATCGACAGCCGCCTGTCCTTCGGCCATGTGGCCGAGCCGGGGACCTACGTGACCACGATCACGCGGCCCGACCTGTTCCGCAACTACCTGATCCAGCAGATCGGGCTGCTGATCGAGAACCACGGGCTGCCGGTGGCGATCGGGCCGTCGGCCACGCCGCTCCCGCTGCATTTCGCGATGGGCGGGGTCGACGGGATGACCGTGCCGCAGGACGGGGCGATGGAGTTTTCGCTGCGCGACGTGTTCGACGTGCCGGACCTGGCGACGACGAACGACGACATCGTGAACGGCTACGGCTTTCCCTATGGCGACGGGGTGGCGCCGCTGGCGCCGTTCACCGCCCAGCGCATCGACTACTCGCTGGCGCGGCTGGCGCATTACACCGCGACGGACCCAGAGCATTTCCAGAACCACGTGCTGTTCACCAACTACCAGTTCTACGTCGAGGAGTTCGAGGCCGTCGCGCGGGCCATGCTGGCCGATCCGAACAGCGGCTATACCAGCTTCGTCGGTACCGGGAATGCCGAGATCACGACCTCGGACGGGGTGCTGCCGACGCCGGCGAAGCTGCCGCAGATGCCGACCTATCACCTGAAGCGGCCGAACAGCGCGGGCATCACGCTGGTCAATATCGGGGTGGGACCGTCGAACGCCAAGACGGCGACCGACCATATCGCGGTGCTGCGCCCGCATGCCTGGCTGATGGTCGGGCATTGCGCCGGCTTGCGGAACTCGCAGCGGCTGGGCGATTTCGTGCTGGCCCACGCCTATCTGCGCGAGGATCACGTGCTGGACGACGACCTGCCGGTCTGGACGCCGATCCCGCCGCTGGCCGAGATCCAGACCTCGCTGGAGCAGGCGGTGGAGGATGTCACGCGGCTGGAAGGCTACGAGCTGAAGCGGATCATGCGGACCGGGACCGTGGCGACCATCGACAACCGCAACTGGGAACTGCGCGACCAGTCCGGCCCGGTGCAACGGCTCAGCCAGTCGCGGTCGATCGCGCTGGACATGGAGTCCGCCACCATCGCCGCGAACGGATTCCGGTTCCGGGTGCCCTATGGAACGCTTCTGTGCGTGTCGGACAAGCCGCTGCACGGCGAGTTGAAACTGCCCGGCATGGCGAGCGAATTCTACCGCACGCAGGTGGCCAATCACCTGCTGATCGGCATCCGCGCGATGGAGTTGATCCGCGACATGCCGCTGGAACGCATCCACTCGCGCAAGCTGCGCAGTTTCGAGGAAACGGCGTTCCTTTAGGGCCCGAACCGGCCGCGCAGGCCGCCGCGGCCCCCCTGACTCGGCGAAAACCGGCAAAAAAGCACCACAAAATGCAGGAAAACATGGCGAAAACTCACACTAAAGGTTGTGCGTCCGCCCTACATTCCGATAAATTTTCGTGAGAACCCGCTAGGACGGGGGAGTACGAGGAGAGCACAACAATGGCCAAACCCATGACCAAGACCCAGCTCGTGGCCGCCCTGGCGGAGGAGATGGACAGCGACAAGAAGTCCGCCGCCGCGGCGCTGGACGCGATCACCAACGTGATCACCAAGGAAGTCGCCGCGGGCGGCGCCGTGACCCTTCCGGGCGTCGGCAAGATCTATTGCCGCGAGCGCCCCGAGCGCATGGTCCGCAACCCCGCGACCGGCGAGCAGATCAAGAAGGACGCCGACAAGGTGGTCAAGATGACCATCGCCAAGGCGCTGAAAGACAGCGTCAACGACTGAGCCCGTCGGCATCCGGTCGGAAAGAGCCGCCCTTCGGGGCGGCTTTTTTCTTGCCGGGACTCCGCTTACCGCTCGGCCTCCGCGTCGAGGCGGTCGAGAATATCCATCGCCTTTTCGACGTCCCCGCGCGCCGCCCGGGCGCGAAACCGCAGCGCGGTGTCGTGTTCCGCGATGGCGCGGGTCGAGATTTCCTCGATGAGCTTGTTGAGACTGACGCCGCGATCCGCCGCCATTGCGGCAAGCCGGTCGCGGCTGCTGTCGGGCATCCTGATCGTCAGTGTCGCCATGCTCTAACTCTCCTCTGTTTCCCACATTGCCAGCGCGTTTCCGGGGCCGACGATGCGGATGGACGGAAATGCCAGTTCGCCCGATTCCATGTCTCGCAGGTTGTGCGTGACGATTGTCTTCGTACCGCTCGCCACCGCCAACTCGATCACGTGATTGTCGGCTTCATCGCGCAGGTTCGGCCGCCAGAGGTACGATACCTCCACCCAACGGCATCGGCTGAAAAACGCATCAAGCACGATGTCCCGTTCCTTTGCCGACGCCGCGCTCCCCTGAAAGGGCGTGGAACGGGCGAACACGTCCTCGATCTCGGTGAATAGCGCGTTTCCCATCTGTGGCTCGATCCACCCACCCAGGCACCGGCGTACCACTTCACGCGCTGCACCCCCATCCGAGCGAAGCGCCGAAACCAGAACACTCGTATCCACGACTGCACGCCGAACCATGACATCATATATGCTATCAAATTGCGGGCGCGTCAAGATCCCTGCCGGCGTGTCAGGCCGTGGCGCCGACGATTCAACTCATATCAGGACCTCAGACCAATGGCCCCAGCATCGCGACCGAGTTGTTCCACAGCTGCCGCGCCAGGGACCATTCGGCCACGTCCCGGTCGAGCACCTCGTCGGAGGCCTCCAGCCAGTCCTGCTGGCGCGCGCGCAGGCTGGCGGTGAGGTCGGCGTCCTGCAACAGGATGTTGTTCTCGAAGTTCAGCTCGAAGCTGCGGCGGTCGAGGTTGGCGGAGCCGATCATCGCGACCTCGCGGTCGAGCGTCAGCGTCTTGGCATGCAGAAGCCCGTCTGGGAACTCGTAGATCCGCACCCCGGCGGCGAGCAGGTCCTGATAATAGCTGCGGCTGGCCGCCGCGACGAGCCAGGAGTCGTTATGCGCCGGGAACACGATGCGGGTATCGACGCCCCGATGCGCGGCGGCGCAGAGCGCGTCCTGCATCGCCTCGGTCGGCACGTAATAGGGCGTCGACAGCACCAGCTCCTCGCGCGCGGCGTGGATCAGCACCCCGAACATCTCGGGCATCGCCGAGGCCCGGACCGTGGGCCCGGTGCCGATGGCCTGCGCGATGACGCCGCCCGAGGTCTCGGCGCTCTTCGGCGGGAACATCGGGCGCAGGTCCTCGTCCACATGCGCCATCCAGTCCTGCGCGAACAGGTATTGGTTCTGCCGCGCGACGGGGCCGGTGAAGCGCACCATGACGTCGACCCAGGGGGCATAGCGCGCCTTGATGCGGAATTCCGCGTCGGCGAAGTTCTGGCTGCCGCTATAGGTGATGCGGTCGTCGATCACCACGATCTTGCGGTGGTTGCGCAGGTCGATGCGGCCGCGGAACGGGTGCAGGAACGGGTTGACCAGCGGCATCGCGCGGGCAAGCCGGACGCCGGCCGCCTCCATCTCGGCCCAGTGGGCCGACCGGATCATGCGGCGCGAGCCGAGGTTGTCGGCCAGCGCGCGCACCGTCACGCCGCGCCGCGCCGCGCGCTTCGCCGCCTCGGCCACCTTCTGCCCGTTCGTGTCGTTCAGCCAGATGTAGCACAGCAAATGAACGTGGTCGGTCGCCGCGTCCATGTCGGCGACGATGGCGTCGACGGCGCCGTCGGTCTCCGTCAGCAGCTGTGCCGTGTTGCCGTCGACGGGATCGAAGCCGTTGACGGACCGGCCCGCGCGGAACAGGTGACGATGCCGCGGCGCGATCCGGTCCATGCAGTCCTGCCCCGGCATCTCGCGGTTGCTGGCGGCGAACAGCCGTTCCAGCCGGTGATAGCGCTGGGCGCGGCCCTTGCTGACATTCGCCTCGCCGAACAGCACGTAGCCGACGATGCCCGCCACCGGTACCACCAGCAGCACCAGCACCCACGCCACGCGCGAGGCCGGGTCGCGATGCGGCCGCAGCAGGGCGCGCAGGATGAAGGCCACCTGCGCGGCGACGTGGATCACGGCAAGCACGGCGGCCGCGACGCCGGTCATCGGCGGGTCCGGGGGGAGCGGTCGGTCATGGCCGCACTATTCGGGCCCGCGCCGGGATGGTCAATCGGCCCCGGCTCAGCCGCCCGCCGCCTCCAGCAATTCGGCGTCGTAGCGCTGGGCCCGGTGCTGTGCCGGCCGGTCGGCGCAGCGGGCGACCCAGTCGGCCAGCCCCGGCGCATCCGGCGCGTACTGCGGCGCGAACTGGAAGGCCGAGGCGCAGATCAGATCGGCCACGGTGTAATCCGCGCCCATCAGATAGGGCGCGCCCGACAGCGCGGCGGAGAGGCGGTGGCCGGCCTCTTCCATGCCGCGGAAGGTGGCGCGCAGCGCCGGGTGGTCGAGCTGGGCATAGGTCATGACCATCACCGGCTCCAGCACGTCGCCATACCAGGCGAGCCAGGACAGAAGCCGCCCGCGATCCGGCGCGCCGACCGGGCGGCCGAGGCCGGCCTCGGGGAACAGCTCGGTCAGATACAGCGCGATGGCGGTGGATTCCCAGATTTCGACGCCGTCATGGACCAGCAGGGGCACCTTGCCCTCGGGATGCGGATTGCGCGGGTCGCGGCCGCCCGAGCCGTCCTGCCGGGGGATGCCGACGACCTCGACCGACACCTGATCGCGCGCGCCGAGCTCGTCGAGCAGCGCGACGATGCGGGTCGAGCGGCAGCGGGGGGCGTGATAGAGCGTAAGCATGCGGAACCTTTCCATCGACGAGTCGCGGGCAGCCTAGCACGACCCCCCTGTCAGGCACCGTCAGGAGCAGACGCCGGTTCTCGCTCGCCGTCGCCGCTTCCCCCCGCCGGCCCGGCTTGCTAGCAGGGCGGAAGAGCGAGCGGGAAGGGCCGGGGCATGGATGTCCGCGCGATACTGATGGGGGTGGCGTTCGCCATCATGTGGGCCTCGGCCTTCACCTCGGCGCGGATCATCGTGGCCGACGCGCCGCCGCTGACGGCGCTGTCGCTGCGCTTCGTGATCTCCGGGCTGATCGCGGTGGGCGTGGCGCGGGCGCTGGGGCAGAGCTGGCGGCTGACGCGCGGCCAGGCGGCGGCGACGGTGGTGTTCGGGATCTGCCAGAACGGTCTCTATCTCGGCCTGAACTTCGTGGCGATGCAGACGGTGGAGGCGTCGCTCGCCGCCATCGTCGCCTCGACCATGCCGCTTCTGGTGGCGCTGGGCGGGTTTCTGGTCTTCGGCGACCGGGTGCGCGCGATGGGCGCCGTCGGGCTGATCACCGGGGTCGCGGGCGTGGCCGTCATCATGGGCTCGCGCCTGACCGAGGGGGTGGACCTGTTCGGGCTGGGTCTGTGCGTGCTGGGCGTGCTGTCGCTGACCGTGGCGACGATGGCGGTGCGCGGGGCATCCTCGGGCGGCAACGTGCTGATGATCGTGGGGCTGCAGATGCTGGTCGGCGCGGCGGCGCTGGGCGCGGCGGCGGCGGCGACCGAGACCTGGGAGGTGAGCTGGACCTGGCCGCTGGCGGCGGCGTTCACCTACACCACGCTGGTGCCCGGGCTGGCGGCGACATGGGTCTGGTTCCGCCTGGTCAACCGGATCGGCGCGGTGCGGGCGGCGACCTTCCACTTCCTGACGCCGTTCTTCGGCGTGGCCGTCGCGGCATTGCTGCTGGGCGAGCGGCTGGGGCCGCTCGACGCGCTGGGCGTGGCGGTGATCATGCTGGGCATCCTGCTGGTGCAGCTCGACAAGCAGGCGCGGCGCGCCGTGGCGTAACGCCGAGGCGCCTCACGCGGTCTCGGCCGGGTCCGGCACCGCCGGAAAGCGCGGCGGATGCGCCCGCATGAAGGCATGCGCCGCGCGCAGCACCCGCACGTCGTCATGCTTGCCGCCCGCCAGCTGGAACCCCGCCGGCAGCCCCGCTTCGGTAAAGCCGCAGGGCACCGACGCCGCCGGCTGCTGCGACAGGTTGAACGGGTAGGTGAAGGGCGACCACTCGGTCCAGTCGCTCATCCCGCTGCCCGGCGGCGTGTCGTGCTCCACCTCGAAGGGCGGGACCGCGACCGTCGGCGTCATCAGCAGGTGATAGTCCCGGTTGAACCGCTCCAGCGCCTGGGTCAGCGCCGCGCGCGCGCCCAGCGCGCGGAAATGGTCGGCGGCCGACCACGCCTCGGCCCGGCGCGCGTTGTCGACAAGGCCGGGGTCCAGCTTCTTGCGCTGGGCGGGCGTGCAATCCTCGTAAAGGACCAGCGAGGCGGTGAACCAGATCTTCTGGAACGTGTCGATCGGGCTGGCGATCTCGGGCGAGATCTCGACCACCTCGGCGCCCAGCGCCTCCAGCTTCTCGGCCGCCTCGCGCACCCGCGCGGCCACCTCCGGGTCGACCGTCGCATAGCCCAGGTCGGGGGAGAAGGCGATGCGCAGGCCCGACAACCCCTCGCCCAGATCCTCGCCCCAGTCCTCGGGCTGCCCGCGCATGGCATAGGGGTCGGCCTGGTCGTAGCGGCCGATGACGTTCAGCATCATCGCCGCGTCCTCGACGGTGCGGGCGAGGGGGCCGATATGGCTCAGCGTCGGCGCGGTGGAGGGCGGCCATTGCGGTGTCCAGCCGAAGGTGGGCTTGAACCCGAAGACGCCGGTGAAGGCGGCCGGAATGCGGATCGAGCCGCCCGAGTCGCCGCCCTGGTGCAGCACGCCCATGTTCAGCGCCGCGGCCGCCGCCGCCCCGCCCGACGAGCCGCCGGGCGTCAGCGCCGTGTCCCAGGGGTTGGCCGTGGCGCCGAAGACCCGGTTGTCGGTGACGCCCTTCCAGCCGAGCTCGGGCGTGTTGGTCTTGCCCAGCAGCACCGCGCCGGCCTCGCGCAGCATCCGCGCGGGCGGCGAGTCCTCCTCGCAGGGGGCGTCCGAGGACAGAAGCGATCCGGACCGCGTCGGCCAGCCGGCGACGTTGGTCAGATCCTTGACCGAGACCGGCACGCCGTCGAGCGGGCTGCGCGCCTCGCCCCGGCCCCAGCGCCGGGCGGCGGCCGTGGCGGCGCGCTCGGCCGCTTCCGCGTCGACCAGGACATAGGCATTGACCGCGTCGTTGAACCGCTCGATCCGGTCCAGCGCGGCGCGCGTGGCGTCCAGCGGCGACAGCGTCTTCTCCGCATAGGCGCGCGACAGTTGCGCCGCCGTCAACGTGCCCGGGTCGGTATCGTCCAGCATCTTCGCGCCTCCTGTCGTGCTACGGGTGATACGGGTGACATGGGGCCAACGGGCGGCTCGGGCCATTGTTCCCGCGCCGACGCCTCGCCGCGACGCCGGGCCGCGGACGCCGCGGCTCCACACCCCCGGACTGCCTCCGGACGCCGCACCCTTGTTAGCGCTAGCTATAATGATTCCAGAGCCTTGCCACCCCGTCCAACCTCGGACACTCCGGGCGCCCCGGCTTCTTCTGGCCCGAAATACTCTCGCCGAAGGCATGCCCCACCGGGGCATTTCCGCCCTCAGTCCGGCGCCAGCATGTACCCCGCCCCGCGCACCGTCTGCAGGTAGCGCGGCTGCTTCGGATCGGCCTCCAACTTGCGCCGCAGCCGGGTGATCTGGACATCCACCGCCCGCTCCTGCGCCTGGCCCCGGTCGCGGCCCAGATCCTCCACCAGCTTCGCCCGGCTCACCGGCTCTCCCGGCTGGGCCGAGAAGATCCGCATCAGCTGCGCCTCGGTGGCGGTCAGCCGGATCAGATCCTCGCCCCGCCACATCTCGCCCCGCTCCACGTCGTAGCGCACCGGGCCCAGTTTCAGCTGCTTCGGCGCCTCGCTCCCTTCCGCCGGCGCCGGCACCCGGCGCAGCACCGCGTTGATCCGCAGCAGAAGCTCCTTCGGCTCGAACGGCTTCGACAGGTAGTCGTCCGCCCCCGCCTCCAGCCCGCGGATCCGGTCCTCGGTTTCGCCCTTGGCCGTGAGCAGGAGGATCGGCGTGGCGATCTCCTCGCGCAGCGCCCGGGTCAGCGACACCCCGTCCTCGCCCGGCATCATCACGTCCAGCACGATCAGATCGAATTCCAGCCCGCTGAGGATCCGCCGCGCGTGCCCCGCATCCTTCGCCGCGCTGACGAGGAAGCCGTGCCGGATCAGGAATTTCTGCAAGAGCCCCCGGATCCGCTCGTCGTCGTCGACGATCAGAAGATGCGCGTCGCTCATGACCCGCTCTCCTTCAACCGGTTGAAGTGGTGCCGCATGTCCGGGTTCATCATCGCCTCGAGCACCGTCCGGAACCCGGCCACCGCCTCCGGCCCCGCCTGCCGGTAGGCATCGCGCATCCGCGCCCGCTGTGCCGTGGACAGCTCGGATTCCAGCGCCGCGCCCGCCTCGGTCAGGTAGAGATGCCGCTCGCGCTTGTCCCGCGTGCCGACCCGGCTTTCGACCAGGCCGTCCTCGACGAGCGTCCGCAGCACCCGGTTCAGCGACTGCTTCGTCACCCCCAGGATCGTCAGCAGGTTGTTCACCGTCGTCCCCGGCGAGCGGTTGATGAAATGGATCGCCCGGTGATGCGCCCGGCCATAGCCGTGCTTCTCCAGGATGCGGTCAGGGTCGGACGTGAAGCCGCGATAGGCGAAGAACATCGCCTCGATTCCCTTGCGCAGCTGCTCGTCCGTCAGGAAGAGAAGGTTCTCTCCGCCCGGCGCACCGGTACCTCCGCCCTCGGCCATGGTCTGCCTCGTTCACAATCCGCCGCCTTTACGGGCATTTTATGTCAGCTTTGTTGACATTCCAAGAGTCAACTGGTACCGAATCGCAGATTTGGCGCAATTTTATGTCCGGTTCGGCCATATCAGGCGCAACAAAAGTAAAACGGCAAGGAAGGAGGGCCCGATGGCTGGCGCCTATAACGATCGCGACGGATATATCTGGATGGACGGCCAGCTCGTGCCCTGGCGCGAGGCGAACGTGCATATCCTGTCCCACGCGATGCACTATGCTTCTTCCGTGTTCGAAGGCGAGCGCGCCTATAACGGCAACATCTTCCTGTCGCGCAAGCATTCCGAGCGCCTGCGCTTCTCCGGCGACGAGATCGACATGCCGATCCCCTATACCGTCGACGAGATCGAGGCCGCGAAATACGAGGTGCTGAAGGCCAACAACCTGACCGACGCCTATGTGCGCGCCGTCGCCTGGCGCGGCTCGGGCGAGGACATGGGCGTGTCCTCGGCGCGCAACCCGGTGCGCATGGCGGTGGCCGCCTGGGAATGGGGCGCCTATTACGGCGACTCCAAGATGAAGGGCGCCAAGCTGGACATCTCTAAATGGAAGCGGCCCAGCCCGGAAACCGCGCCGGTCCACGCCAAGGCGGCCGGTCTCTACATGATCTGCACCACGTCGAAGCACGCGGCCGAGGCCAAGGGCTGCTCGGACGCGCTGTTCATGGATTACCGCGGCTACGTGGCCGAGGCGACCGGCGCCAACATCTTCTTCGTCAAGGACGGCGAGGTGCATACCCCGCTGGCCGACGCCTTCCTGAACGGGCTGACCCGGCAGACGGTGATCGGGATGCTGAAGGACCGCCAGGTCAAGGTGCACGAGCGTCACATCGACCCCGGCGAGATGGAAGGCATGCAGCAGTGCTGGCTGACCGGCACCGCGGCCGAGGTCACGCCGGTGGGGCAGATCGGCGACTACAGCTTCGAGGTCGGCGCGATGACGCGAGACATCGCCGAGGATTACGAGAAGCTGGTGCGCCAGTAACCCCGCGATCCGCGAGACGGCCGCGCTCCTCCCAGCGGAGGGGCGTGGATTCCCTTCTTCCGTCAAACTGCTGCCCGATTGCCGGCCTAGCTCCCGAGGCCGGTAGACATATCGCAGATCCGGGCAGGACAATGAGCAGAGCACTCCCCCTATTTCTGATCGTGGCGGGCCTTCTGGGCGGCGTCGCCTTCCTGTCGACGATGAAGGAAGACGTCGCGTCGGCATCGCTCGACGTGGAAGAGACCGCGCCGGAGACCCTGGCGGACAGCGAGGAGGCGGCCGCGTCGTCGGGCCCGGAAGCGGACGGCGAGCTGTCGGAGATCCCGATGGAACCGCTCGCCGAAGCTGGCGTCGCGCCGCCCGCCACGGCGACCGAGCGCCGCGAGCCGCCGCGCGTCCTATTCGGCGGTGGCGCCCTGCGCTCCGGCAGCGGCGGCACCTTCATCAATGCGCAGGATTAACCGCCCTTCATCAGGCTGCGGATCTTGCCTTCGCTGGCCGTGCGCCGCCCGAGCTGGCGTTCGCGATAGACGATCGCCACCCCCGCCGCGATAACCAGCGCCGCGCCGCCCAGCATCGCGACGGTCGGCCGCTCGTCGAACAGGAAATAGCCGAAGATCAGCGCCCATATCATCGAGATGTAGGTGAAGGGCGCCAGCGTCCCGGCCTCGGCGAACCGATAGGCCGAGGTCAGGAATATCTGGCCTGCGCCGCCGACAAGCCCCGCGCCGACCAGAAAGACCCATTCCCATCCCACCGGCATGACCCAGCCGAACGGGATCGAGAACAGCGCGAAGAAGCTCGCGGTCAACGAGAACCAGAACACGATCGCCTCGGTGCGTTCGGTGCCGGCCATCGACCGGATGAAGATCTGCGCCAGCGCCGCCAGCGCCGCCGAGGCCAGCGTCACCAGCGCCCCGATCCGCGCCGCGCTGCCGCCCTCGAAGGTCAGCTGCGGCCACATCACGATCATCACCCCCAGAAGCCCGATAGCCACCGCGGTCAGCCGGAACAGGCGCACCCGCTCGCCCAGAATGATGGCCGCGAAGACGACGATCAGGATCGGCGTGGCAAAGCGGATCGCCGTCGCTTCGGGAAGCGGGATCAGCTTCAGCCCCCAGAAGCCCAGCCCCATCGCGCAGCTGCCGGCGATGCCGCGGACGGCGTGGCCCGTGATCGAGTTGACGCGCAGGCCCGACGCCAGCTCCTTGCGGAGCCGCAGCCAGACGAGGATGACGGGAACGGCGCAGAAGGCGCGAAAGAAGACGGCCTCGCCGGCGGGGATGCGGGGGGCGGCCTTCACGAAGACGGCCATCACGGCGAAGCTCGATATCGCCGCGATCATCAAGAAGATTCCACGCAGGGAGGTCATGCAGGTCCGGGACTGAGAAAGAGTCCCGGACTGCCTAGCAGAGGGTCACGGGAAAGCCCATGCCCTTGGCATGTATCAGGGGATCAGGCGAGGTAGCCGCGCTCGATCCGCAGGAACTGCTTCACGCGGCTGGCATCGGTCGGACCCTTGCGCTTGCGCCGGTCCAGCAGCTTGATGTTCGGATGCGCGCCCTCGCCGGCCTTGATCCGCTCCAGGCGGGTATAGGCCGTCACGCGGCCGCTGCTGCGGGTGTGGTCGTGGTCGAGCGGTGTCTTCGGCATGATCGCGTCCTCCTTGTTGCTCTTCCCCTGCATATGGGGGCCGGACCCGATCATAGAAAGCCCCGGCGCCCGCTGGCCAGCCTAAAGATCGGGCAGTCGCGACACGGCCCAGCGTGCGGCGTCCCGCACCGTCTCATCCGCGTCCTCGCACAGATCCTGCGCCACGGGGCGCAGCCGCGGCAGGCCGGAATTGCCGATGGCATACAGCACGTTGCGCACGAATCGGTCACGTCCGATCCGCTTGATCGGCGAGCCCGAGAACCGCGCCCGGAACCCGGCGTCGTCCAGCGCGGCCAGCTCCGCCAGGTCCGGCGCCAGGAGGTCCTCGCGCGCCGCCAGCTTCGCGTCGCGGCCCCGTTGCGCGAACTTGTTCCAGGGACAGACGGCGAGGCAGTCGTCGCAGCCATAGATGCGGTTGCCGAGCTTGGCGCGCAGCTCCACGTCCACCGGGCCTTTATGCTCGATCGTCAGGTAGGAGATGCAGCGTCGCGCATCGAGCTGGAAGGGCGCCGGGAAGGCGTCGGTCGGACAGATGTCGAGGCAGGCGGTGCAGGAGCCGCAATGCTCCTCCCCGGCCGCATCCGGCGGCAGCTCCAGCGTGGTGAAGATCGCGCCGAGGAAGAACCAGTTGCCCAGATCCCGCGCCAAGAGGTTGGTATGCTTGCCCTGCCAGCCGAGCCCCGCCGCCTCCGCCAGCGGCTTCTCCATCACCGGGGCCGTATCGACGAAGACCTTGATATCGCCGCCCGCCGCCTCGATCAGCCAGCGCCCCAGCCGCTTCAGGCGTTTCTTGACCACGTCGTGGTAGTCGCGTCCCTGGGCATAGACCGACACCGCCCCCCGGTCCGGCCGTTCCAGCACCGCCAGCGGATCCACCTCGGGCGTATACATCTCCGCCAGCATGATGACCGAGCGCGCCTCGGGCCACAGCGCCGCCGGATCGCCGCGCCAGCCCATGCGCTCGGCCATCCACCCCATCTGCCCGTGTCGCCCCGCGCCAACGAAGGTTGCCAGCCGCTCCGCCACCTGGGGCACCGCGTCCGGCGTGGTCACGCGGCACTTCGCGAACCCTTCGTCCAGGGCCCGCGCAACCAGGCGTGACTTCAGCTCGGCAGACAAGGCCCCTGCTTCTTCTCGTTCCAAATACGCCGGGGGAGTCCGAAGGACGGGGGCAGCGCCCCCAAAGGCGCCGACCGCTCAGAAATCCAGGTCGGCATAATGCTGCGGCGGCGGGAAGCCCGGCACCTGGTCGGCGAGGATCGACCGGAACGCCGGCCGCGACTTGATCTTCGCGTACCAGTCCTTGACCGTGGCGTTCCGGTTCCAGTCCACGTCCGAGATGTAGTCCAGCGACGACAGATGCGCCGCGGCGGCGAAGTCGGCCAGGGTCATCACGTCGCCCGCCAGCCAGCGCCGCTGATCCAGCAGCCAGCCCATGTAGTCCAGGTGGTACTTGATCTTCTGGGCGCCCATCTTGACGTTCTTCGACTCCGGATAGCCCATCCCCATGATCTTCTTGTTCACCCGCTCGTAGAGCAGCTTGGACGTCACCTCGTGGTGGAACTTGTCGTCGAACCACATCACCAGCCGCCGCACCTCGTGCCGCGCCAGCGGCTCGCGGGGCATCAGCGGCGGTTCGGGATGCACCTCCTCGATGTATTCGCAGATCGGTCCGCTCTCGGCGAGCGTGTTGCCGCCCATCTTCAGCACCGGCACCTTGCCGGCCGGGTTGCGCCGCAGGAAGTCCGGCTCCTGCTCCCAGTATCGCTCCTCGACCAGCTCCACCTCGATCCGTTTCTCGGCGAGCGACAGGCGGACCTTGCGGCAGAAGGGCGACAGGGGAACGTGGAACAAACGGTTCATGCGGGGGCATTCCAATACGGACTGCAGGCATCAATGCAGTTTTGGCGGCGCGAGTTCAACTCTCGAAACAGGCCGCGCGGCCGTCTGCGCGGATCGTCGCGGCCCCGTCGCGGATCGACGCGGCGCGCCGGGTGACGAAGGCCGACGGGGTCGAGGCCGACCGTCCCTTGGGGTCGGGCAGGATCGCCGCGAGGCGCGCGGCCTGGCTCGCCGTCAGCTCGGCGGCGGACACGCCGAAATAGTGCTGCGCCGCCGCTTCCACGCCGAACACGCCCTCGTCGAACTCCACCATGTTCATATAGACCTCCAGGATCCGCCGCTTCGGCCAGATCGCCTCCATCACCGGCGTGATGGCGGCTTCCAGCGCCTTGCGCAGCCAGGAGCGGCCGTGCCACAGGAAGACGTTCTTGACGACCTGCTGGCTGACGGTCGAGGCGCCCCGGTTGCCGCCGTCGGCGATGGCGGCGCGGATGGCGCTGACGTCGAAGCCCCAGTGCAGGCAGAAATTGGCGTCTTCCGCGGCCACGACCGACCGGCCCATCACCGGCGCGATGCGCTCGATATCGACCCATTCCCGCTGGATATCGCCCAGCCGGCGGCCCTCGGACAGGATATAGGGCGTGAAGGGCGGGTTGAAGACGGCGAAGAACGCCACGACCGCGATGATCAGCATGACGGCAAGCCCCGCCATCCGCGCCGTCCAGCGCAGAAGCCACCGGATCGGCCGGAACCGGCGCCGTGTCTCATCTGCTTTCCTGCCCATGATGCGCAGCCAAACCACGCGGCCGATCCCCGGTCAAGCGCGCACGCGCCCCGCGCGCCGCCTGGTCCGGCGTCTTCCATCTGCACTGCTCTCACCGCCTCCCCCCGGCCTCGCTCCGTCACAGCATATGGCCCCAGTTCACGATGCGGCAATGCGTTCCGTCAACCGGGCAGGGGAAACGGGTGCCGGACCGGCGCAAACGGGGCACCGCCCTGTCGCGACCCGGTGCGGCCCCCCGACGAAAAACCGCCCCGGCCGTTTGACCGGGGCGGTTGAAGCCGGGCCGGAGGGGTCACTCCGCCGGGATCGCGCCTTCTTCCTCGGACAGCGGGTGCGACAGGTGGACCAGCATCTCCTTCGGGCAGACCTGCAGGAAGTTGTGCTTCTCGGTCTCCCAGTGCTGCAGGATGTCCTGTGCCTTGACGCTGTTCGTCTCGGCCGCGTGCCGTTCGATCAGGCCCTTCAGCTCGGCCTCCCAATGCGCCACCGTCACCGGGCAGGTCACCAGCGTCTCCATGTTCATGAAGTCCTGCGCCGTGCCCTCCGGGTCGTGCAGATAGGCCATGCCGCCGGTCATCCCGGCGCCGAAATTGGCGCCGACGGTGCCGAGGATCACCGCGACCCCGCCGGTCATGTACTCGCAGCCGTTCGAGCCGCAGCCCTCGACCACCACATGCGCGCCGGAGTTGCGCACCGCGAACCGTTCGCCCGCGCGGCCGGCGGCGAACAGGTAGCCTTCGGTCGCGCCGTAGAGCACGGTGTTGCCGATGATCGTGTTCTCGGAAGCGTTCAGCGGGCTGGACATCGGCGGCCGCACCACGATGGTGCCGCCCGACAGCCCCTTGCCGACATAGTCGTTGGCGTCGCCCGACACCTCCAGCTTCAGCCCCGGCGCCGCGAAGGCGCCCAGCGACTGGCCGGCCGAGCCCGACAGCTTCACCGTCAGGTGGTCGGGCTGCAGGTCGTTATGCATGCCGAAGCGCTTGACGATGTGGCTGGAGGTGCGCGTGCCGATGGTGCGGTGGGTGTTCCGCACGGCATAGGACAGCTGCATCTTCTCGCCGTCCTCCAGGAAGCGCGCGGCGTCCTGGACGATCTCGGCGTCCAGCGTGTCCAGCACCTCGTTGCGCGGGCGCAGCCGGTCGTAGCGGATGTGCTCGGCCCCGTCGACGGTGATCAGCATCGGGTTCAGGTCCAGATCGTCCAGATGCGACGCGCCGCGGCTGACCTGGCCCAGTAGGTCGGCCCGCCCGATCACTTCGTCGAGCGACCGCGCGCCGATCTCGGCGAGGATCTCGCGCACCTCCTGCGCGTAGAAGGTGATGAGGTTGACGACCTTGTCGGCGTTGCCCGTGAACTTGTCGCGCAGCGCCGGATCCTGGGTGCAGACACCGACGGGGCAGGTGTTGGACTGGCACTGGCGCACCATGATGCAGCCCATCGCGATCAGCGCGGCGGTGCCGATGCCGTATTCCTCGGCCCCCAGCATCGCCGCCATCACGATGTCGCGGCCTGTCCGCAGCCCGCCGTCGGTGCGCAGCGTCACCCGCTCGCGCAGGTTGTTCATCGCCAGCACCTGGTGCGCCTCGGTCAGGCCCATCTCCCACGGCAGGCCGGCATACTTGATCGAGGTGGCCGGCGAGGCGCCGGTGCCGCCGTTATGCCCCGAGATCAGGATGACGTCGGCCTTGGCCTTGGCCACGCCGGCCGCGATGGTGCCGACGCCCGACGACGACACCAGCTTGACCGTCACCTTGGCGCGCGGGTTGATCTGCTTGAGGTCGTAGATCAGCTGCGCCAGGTCCTCGATCGAGTAGATGTCGTGGTGCGGCGGCGGCGAGATCAGCGTCACGCCCGGCGTCGAGTGCCTGAGCCGCGCGATCAGCTTGGTCACCTTCATGCCCGGAAGCTGCCCGCCCTCGCCGGGCTTGGCGCCCTGGGCGACCTTGATCTCCAGTTCCTCGCACTGGTTGAGGTACTCGGCGGTCACGCCGAACCGGCCCGAGGCCACCTGCTTGATCTTGGCCGACGGGTTGTCGCCGTTGGGCTCGGGGTGGAAATGCGCCCGATCCTCGCCGCCCTCGCCGGAATCCGACTTGGCGCCGATCCGGTTCATCGCGACGTTCAGCGTCTTGTGCGCCTCGGGCGACAGCGCGCCGAGGCTCATCCCCGGCGTGACGAACCGCTTGCGGATCGAGGTGATGCTTTCCACCTCTTCCAGCGGGATCGGCCGGCCCATCGGCTTGATCTCCATCAGGTCGCGCAGGTGGATCGGTTTCGCCGCCCGCATCTTGGCCGAATACTGCTTCCACAGCTCATAGGAGGCCCGGTTGCAGGCGGCCTGCATCATGTGCATCGCCTGCGCTTCCCAGGCGTGGCTTTCGCCCGACCGCCGCGCCTTGTAGAAGCCGCCGATGGGCAGCACGTCGCGCCCGCCCAGCCAGCCGGCCTGATGCACCTCCAGAAGCTTCTTCTGGATGCCCGACACGCCGATGCCGGAGATCCGCGACGGCATCCCGGGGAAATACTCCGCCACCATCGCGCGGCTCAGGCCCACGGCCTCGAAATTGAGGCCGCCGCGATAGGAGGAGACCACCGAGATGCCCATCTTCGACATGATCTTCAGCAGGCCCGCATCGACCGCCGCGCGGAACTTGGCCACCGCCTCGTTCAGCGACACGTCGAACAGGCCGCGCTCGATCCGGTCGGCGATGCTGTCCTCGGCGAGATAGGCGTTCACCACCGTCGCGCCGCAGCCGATCAGCACGGCGAAGTAATGCGGGTCGATGCATTCGGCCGAGCGCACGTTCAGCGAGCAGAAGGTGCGCAGACCCTTGCGCGTCAGCCAGGAATGCACCGCGCTGGTGGCCAGGATCATCGGCATCGGCACCTTGTCCGGCCCCTGGTGCTGATCGGTCAGCACGAGATGCCCGGCGCCCGAGCGCACGGCGTCCTCCGCCTCGGCCCGGATGCGCGCCAGCCCGTCGCGCAGCGCGTCCGCCCCGGCGTCGCGCGGGAAGGAGCAGTCGATCTCGACCATAGGCGCGTTGAACCGCTCGACCAGCCGGTCGAACTGCGCGTTGCCGATGAAGGGGCTGTCCAGCACCACGATCTCGGTCTGGCTAGAATCCTCGTCCAGCACGTTCTTGAGGTTGCCGAACCGCGTCTTCAGGCTCATCACCCGGAACTCGCGCAACGAGTCGATCGGCGGGTTGGTCACCTGGCTGAAGTTCTGCCTGAAGAAGTGCGACAACGGCCGGTACTTCTCGGACAGGACGGCTAGCGGCGTGTCGTCGCCCATCGAGGCGACCAGTTCCTTGCCGTCTTCGACCATGGGCGACAGGATCGATTCCAGCTCTTCCAGCGAATAGCCCGCCGCGATCTGCCGCTTGCGCAGCTCGCCGCCGGTGAACAGCGCCCGCTCGGAGACGCCGGCCAGCTCGGTGTCTAGCTCGTTGATCTTGCCGACCCAGTCGCCGAAGGGCTGGCTGTTGGCCAGCTCGTCCTTGATCTCGGCGTCGTGGAACAGCTTGCCTTCGCGCATGTCCACCGCCAGAAGCTGGCCGGGCCCCAGCGCGCCCTTCTCCTGCACGCCGGATTCGTCCACCGGCACCATCCCGGCCTCGGACCCGCAGATCACCAGCCCGTCGCCGGTGACGACATAGCGCATCGGGCGCAGGCCGTTCCGGTCCATCCCGGCGCAGACCCAGCGCCCGTCGGTCATGGCCAGCGCCGCCGGCCCGTCCCACGGCTCCATCACGGAGTTGCAGTAGGAATACATGTCGCGCCAGGTCTCGGGCAGCTCCACCGCCTGTTTCGACCAGGATTCGGGCACCATCATCGTCTTCGCCATCGGCGCGTTGCGCCCGGCGCGGACCAGCACTTCGAACACCGAATCCAGCGCCGCCGAATCCGACGAGCCGTTGGCGATGATCGGCTTGATGTCCTCGGCCAGGTCCCCGAAGGCGGCCGAGGCCATCCGGATCTCGTGGCTCTTCATCCAGTTGGTGTTGCCCTTCAGCGTGTTGATCTCGCCGTTATGGGCGAGCATCCGGAACGGCTGGGCCAGCCACCACTGCGGGAAGGTGTTGGTGGAATACCGCTGGTGATAGATCGCGAAGGCGCTCTCGAAGCGTTCGTCCTTCAGGTCGGGATAGAATTCCGCCACCTGCTCGGCCAGCATCATGCCCTTGTAGATGATCGACCGGCAGGACAGCGACGCGATATACAGGCCGCCGACCTGCGCCGCGGCCGCCGCCTTCTCGATCCGGCGGCGGATGACGTAGAGCTCGCGCTCGAACGTCTCCTCGTCCACACCCTTGGAGTTCGAGATCAGGATCTGCTCGATTTCCGGCCGCGTGGCGTTGGCCTTCTCGCCCAGCACGCCGATATTCACCGGCACGTGGCGCCAGCCGTAGATGTAGTAGCCCATCCGCAGGACTTCGGTCTCGACGATGGTCCGGCACGTCTCCTGCGCGCCGAAGTCGGTGCGCGGCAGGAACACCTGGCCGACGGCGAAATACTGGTCCTTGCGCGGGGAATGCCCAGTCCGCTCGATCTGCTCGAAGAAGAACGGAACCGGGATCTGCACGTGAATCCCTGCGCCGTCGCCGGTCTTGCCGTCGGCATCCACCGCGCCGCGATGCCAGATCGCCTTCAGCGCGTCGATGCCCGACTCCACCACCTTGCGGCTGCGCTTGCCGTCGATGGAAACCACGAGGCCGACCCCGCAGGAGGCGCGTTCGTCTTCGGGCTGGTACAGACCGGTTTCGGCCATCAAGGCCCGCTTGGCGTCCTCGCGGGCCATCCATTCGGCGTCATACTTGGTCATGTCGTACCTCCATGTTCACGTGCGGGTGGTCCCGCTCGTAGGCTTCCCGGGACACGCGCGGATGCTCGCCCGCCAGGGGCACGCAGGCAAAGGCGCGGTCGGCATAGACTTCTCTTGCAAGCGGCAGGTCCCGGGCCCCGTCGAACAGGCCCGGCACGAATTCATACGGGCCGTCGTCGTCGCGCAGCCACAGATGCGTGCCGCAGGTCGGGCAGAACGCCCGCTCGGCGAAGGACGACGCGCGATAGCGGCCGACGTCCCCACGCACCGTCACGGCATCGGCGGGCACCTCGAAGCCCCATTGCGCGGCGCCGGTCCAGCGGCGGCACATGTCGCAATGGCAGGCCGAGACCTCGCCCGGAGACCCCGTCACCGTGATCTGCACTGCACCGCACAGGCAATGTCCCCGCATGTCACTCCCCATCCAGCAAAGGCATCTTCTCGACGCATTGCGCCCGGGTCAGCACCTGCCGGTCCTCGCCGGCGTAGGCATAGCTGTCGGGCTTGTGGTCGATGTAGATCTCGTTGGTGATCCGGAACCCGTTGGGATCGTCGAAAATCCCGATCGGAAGCTCGATCTCGCCGGCATAGGCCCCGTCGCCGGTGAACCGGAAGAACAGGTTGGACCCGCACTCGGCGCACCATGCGCGCTCTGCCCAGGAGCTGGTCTGGCGGCGGCGGATATGCGCCGCGCCCTTCCAGGTCACGTCGGTGTCCTTCAGGCCCACGCCGACCAGCGCCGTGCCGGTCCAGCGGCGGCAGGTTTCGCAATGGCAGATCCCGGCCGTCTCGGGCACGTTCCGCGCGGTGAACCGCACCGCGCCGCACAGGCAGCCGCCGTCACGCTGGGTCATGCCCGTTCCTCCATCTGTGGCACCACGAGCGGCGCGGCCGCCTCCACGGCGACCGGGTCGACACGCTCCATCACCGCGCTCATCCCGCCCGCTCCTCATTGCCCGGCGCCAGAAACGCCTCGTCGGCCACGCAGCCGAAAAGCGGGACCGTCGACAGGAACCCGTCCGCGCCCGGCAGGATGATCCGCTTCGGCCCCTTGGTCACCTGCTGGACGCGGTCGCCCAGCCGCAGCGACCCGGGGCCTTCCATGAACACGTCCAGCGCTTCGCTGTAATATCCCGTCTGGATCGTCTCCAGCGGTCCCGCGGGCGGCGGAAGATCGACGGTCATTCGCGTTTCCACCCGCTGCAGCACATGGCCGTCGATTTCGGTTTCGTCGCCGGTCATCCGGAACGTCCCCGTCAGGCGCGTCGCCACCGGCTCGGGCCGCTGCAGGTAGAAATCCACCGGGTAGGAGAACCGGCTGATCCCCTCGGCCAGCAGCGCGTCGCGCGACAGCGGCTCCGCCGGCCCGTCGCGCACCACCAGCCCCGACGGCCCGCTTGTGTCCATCGAGAACAGCAGCGACCAGTCGGCGGTCATCTCCTCCACCGTGTCCGGCCCGTCCGGCCCGTAGTTCTGCACCCGCACCCGGTCGCCGCAGGCCAGGTAGATATCGACCTCGCAGTCGATGTTCTGCACCGTCAGCTCGGGCGTGCAGCCGTCCGGATATGCCGGCTCTGCCGACACGGGCGTGCAGGACAGCAGCAGGGCGACCGCGCCGCCCCGCATCGTCCATGCGCCGTTCATCCCGTGCCGCATCGTGCCTCCTTACTCCGCCGCGACCTGTGCCGGCGCGGTCAGGTACTCCAGGATCGACTCGGCCGCCTCGCGCCCGTCGCGGATGGCCCAGACCACCAGGCTCGCGCCCCGCACGATGTCGCCCACGGCATAGACCCCCTCGATGCTGGTCGCGTGGGTCCGGAAATCGGCCAGCACCGTGCCCCAGCGCGTCACCTCCAGCCCGTCGGCGCCCCACAGCTTGGGCAGGTCCTCCGGCTCGAAGCCGAGCGCCATGATCACCAGATCCGCGTCCTCGACGTAATCCGCGCCCTCGATCACCTCGGGGCTCTGCCGCCCGCTGGCATCCGGGGCGCCCAGGCGCATCCGCTGCACCATCACGCCCTCGACCGTGTCGCCGGAAAAGCCCTTGGGCGCCGACAGCCAGACGAATTCCACGCCCTCTTCCTCGGCGTTTGCCACCTCGCGCTGCGAGCCCGGCATGTTGTCCCTGTCGCGGCGATAGAGACATTTCACGCTCTTGGCGCCCTGCCGCACGGCGGTGCGCACGCAGTCCATCGCGGTATCGCCGCCGCCGATGACGACCACGCGCTTGCCCTTGGCGTTCAGCTCGCCCGTGTCGTACTCCTCGACCTCGTCGCCAAAGCTGATCCGGTTGGAACAGGTCAGGTAGTCGATCGCCCGCACGATACCCTGCGCGCCGACACCCGGCGCCTGCAACCCGCGCGACTTGTAGACGCCCGTGGCGATCAGCACCGCGTCGTGCTTGCCGCGGATCGCCTCGAAGGAGATGTCCTCGCCCACGTTGCAGTTCAGGACGAACTCGACCCCGCCGTCCTCCAGCTGCGTGATGCGCTTCATGACGACCTCTTTCTCCAGCTTGAAGCCGGGGATGCCATAGGTCATCAGCCCGCCCGCGCGGTCATAGCGGTCGTAGACCGTCACCTGCACGCCCGCGCGCCGCAGCGCATCGGCCGCCGCCAGCCCGCCGGGCCCGGCGCCGATGATGCCGACGCTTTCGGCGCGGTCTTCGGCCGGCTTGATCGGCTTGACCCAGCCCATGTCGAAGGCGGTGTCGGTGATGTATTTCTCCACCGCGCCGATGGTGACGGTGCCATGGCCCGACTGCTCGATCACGCAGTTGCCCTCGCACAGCCGGTCCTGCGGGCAGATGCGGCCGCAGATCTCGGGGAAGGTGTTGGTCTGCTGGGCGACCTCGTAGGCCTCCTGTAGCCGCCCCTCGGCCGTCAACTTCAGCCAGTCGGGGATGTTGTTGTGCAGCGGGCAATGCGTCTGGCAGTAGGGCACGCCGCACTGGCTGCAGCGCCCGGCCTGCTGCGCGGCCTTCTCGTGGGCGAACTCGGCGTAGATCTCGTGAAAGTCGGTGCGGCGCACGTTGGCATCCCGCTTCTCGGGCATGTCGCGGTCGACGCTCACGAACTTCAGCATCATCTGCTTGGCCATCTCGGCAAACCTCCTGGGAAGGATCTTGGCTGTCCTATAAATTAGGCGCGACGGGAAATAAAGTCAGATATGCTGACCCGGTTTTCCATTTCTCGCCGCCGCACCGCAGCGGACCGCGCCGCGATGCAAGATTTTAGGACAGCATATATGTCCTACTTTCAGGCTTTTCATTGACTCGCAGGCGGTTAATTTATCCGGGCCGAATCATTTACGGGTATCCTATGCCCCTTCTTCATCTTTTGCTTGTGGCGCTGATTCAGGGCCTTACCGAGTTTCTGCCGGTTTCCTCCTCGGGTCACCTGATTCTGATTCCGAATCTGACCGGCCTTCAGGACCAGGGGCTGGTCGTCGACGTCGCGGTCCATGTCGGCACGCTGGGCGCCGTCGTCCTTTACTTCTGGCCCGACGTGCGGCTGGCCCTGTCCGGCATTCCGCGCCTGCTGCGCGGCAAGATGGACACGGCCGGGGCCGGGCTGGCGCTCTGTCTCCTTCTGGCGACGATTCCGGTGCTTATCTTCGGACTGATCCTGAAGCTGACCGGGCTCGATGCGGCGATGCGCTCGACGGCGGTGATCGGCTGGACGATGCTGCTTTTCGGCCTGCTGCTCTACTGGGCCGATCAGCGGGCGCCGCGCAACATGCCGGCGGAGTTCTGGAACATCCCCCATGCCGTAATTCTGGGCCTGTGGCAGGCGGTCGCGCTGATTCCCGGCACCTCGCGCTCGGGCATCTGCATCACCGGCGCGCGGTATCTCGGCTACGGGCGCAAGGGCGCGGCGAAGATCGCCATGCTGATGTCGATTCCGACGATCCTGGCCTCGGGCCTGTTGCTGGGGGCCGAGGTCGCCGTGACCGCGAATACCGCGGCCGCCCGCGATGCCGCCATCGCCGCGGCCTTCGCCTTCGTCGCGGCGCTCTTTGCCCTGTGGTTCATGATGCGCCTGCTGAAGTCGGTCAGCTTCACGCCCTACGTGATCTACCGGGTGATCCTGGGGGTCGTGCTGCTGGTGATCGCCTACGGGTGAGGTAACCGGGGCATCGCACAGGCGGGCTTTGCACCGCCCGCCGTTCGTGGCAACAGTCCGGCATATCGGAAGTCCGCCACCCGGACGTCCGAGTTCGAACAGCAGAAGGCCCGACACGCATGAGCGCTTTCGAGCGATACCTGACCCTTTGGGTCGCCCTGGCGATGATCGCGGGCATCGCGATCGGCAGCGTCGCGCCGGCGCTCATCTCGGCCATCGCGGCGGCGGAGGTCGCCAGCGTCAACCTCGTCGTGGCCGTGCTGATCTGGGCGATGGTCTATCCGATGATGGTCGGGGTCGACCCGGCCTCGCTGGGCCGGGTGGTGCGGCAGCCCAAGGGGCTGGCGATCACGCTCGCGGTCAACTGGCTGATCAAGCCGTTCACGATGGCGGCGCTCGCCGTCCTGTTCTTCGAGGGGGTCTTCGCCGACCTCATCGCCCCCGCGGACGCGCAGCAATACATCGCGGGGCTCATCCTTCTGGGGGCCGCGCCCTGCACGGCGATGGTCTTCGTCTGGTCGCAGCTGACGCGCGGCGACGAGAGCTACACGCTGTTGCAGGTCTCGGTGAACGACGTGGTGCTGGTCTTCGCCTTCGCGCCCATCGTGGCCTTTCTCCTCGGCGTCACCGACATCTCGGTCCCGTGGGAAACGCTGGTGCTGTCGGTCGTTCTGTTCGTCGCGCTGCCGCTGGGCGCGGGGGTGCTGACGCGCCTGCGACTGGGCCGTGCCGAGCGGATCGCGGCCTTCCAGGCGCGGGTCAAGCCGTGGTCGGTGATCGGCCTGATCGCCACCGTCATGATCCTGTTCGGGCTGCAGGGGCAAGTGATCCTCGACCGGCCCCAGGTGATCGCGCTGATCGCGGTGCCGATCCTGATCCAGTCCTACGGCATCTTCGCCGTCGCCTATGCGGCGGCCTACCTGTGGCGTCTGCCGCACCGTATCGCGGCGCCCTGCGCGCTGATCGGCACATCCAACTTCTTCGAACTCGCCGTCGCCGTGGCGGTCAGCCTGTTCGGCCTCAACTCCGGCGCGGCGCTGGCGACGGTCGTTGGCGTGCTGGTCGAGGTGCCGGTGATGCTGTCGCTGGTGGCCTTCGCCAACCGGAGCCGCCGCCGCTTCGCGTGAGGCGGGCGGGGCCGGACGGGTCAGGTCCGCAGGTCGCGCGCCGAGTCCTTGATCGCGGCGTACTGCCCCGACGGGCGGTAGGCCCAGAGGTATTCCGGCAGGATCGCATCCATCGAGGTCGGGCTGATCCCCAGCGCCTCGAAGCCGTGAGCGTCCTCCGAGACCACGTTGTCCGCCTTCAGCTGCTTGATCTGGTCGCCCGTCACCGGCCCCGAGATCACGCCCAGCGTGGCGCTGGTCATCAGGTCCGACATCCAGCCGGCGATGGCCCCGACCCAGAACGGAAAGCCGATGACCAGCCGGCGACGCATGATCACCGACAGCATCTGTTTCATCAGGTCGCGGAAACTGGCCGCTTCCGGCCCGCCCAGCTCGTATACGCCCGGCGCGGCCCGGCCCGTGGCGCCCATCACGGCCGCCGCCGCCACGTCGTCCACATAGACCGGCTGGAACCGCGTCTCGGCCCCGAAGAGCGGCAGGAACGGGCTGATCCGCGTCATCTTGGCGAAGCGGTTGAAAAAGGCGTCCTCCGGACCGAACACCACCGACGGCCGCAGGATCACCGCGTCCGGCATGTGCTCCAGCACCGCCGCCTCGCCCTCGGCCTTGGTGCGGGCATAGCCGCTCTCGCTCTCGGCGTCGGCGCCGATGGCCGAGATATGCACCATCCGCGCCACGCTCTGCTCCTTGGCGAGCCGGGCGATCCGCGCGGCGCCCTCGTGCTGGATCGCGTCGAAGTTGTTCTTGCCCTTCGCGTCGAACGTGCCCACGCAGTTGACGACCGCATCCGCCGAATGCAGCGCGCCCCGCACGCTGTCGTCGTCGCGGATGTTGCAGAAGATCGGCTCGACCTGCCCGACCACGCCGTAGGTCCGCACGAAGCCGGCCGTCTCCGGCCGCCGGCAGGCCACCCGGACGCGCCAACCCTTCCGTGCGAGTCGTCGCGCGATATAGCGCCCGATGAACCCCGAGCCTCCGAAGATGGTGACGAGTTTCGACATGGCCAGCCTCCGCCTTGCATCCGGGGTTTTCCTTAGCCGTGCCGGCGGTTCAGAACAACCCGCCATCGCGTCGCGTCACATCCGTCGATCTGCCGTTGACACCCTTGTCGGGCGTGTATAAATGCCGCTCTCACGCACACCGGCCCAGGTGGCGGAATTGGTAGACGCGCTAGCTTCAGGTGCTAGTGTCCGTATGGACGTGGAGGTTCGAGTCCTCTCCTGGGCACCATCCATCCAGAACTTTGCAGCTCAAAACCCTTGAAAAACAAGGGTTTTCGCGCCATTATCCTGCTCATAGCTGAACGTCGATACCCACATAATCGCATCATTTTGCGGGTATCGATGCGGGTATCGGCCCGCGATTTCGGCGAATCAGAGTTTCGATACCCGCAATGCACCTATCCGACCTTCAAATTCGCAAGGCAAAACAAAAAGATAAGCCCTACCGACTGACCGACGGTTTAGGTCTTCATTTGGCCGTCAAACCCACGGGTTCGAAGCTTTGGCAGTTTCGCTACAGGTACATGGGTAAAGAGAAGCTCCTAAGCCTAGGCCCGTATCCTGCTGTCTCTCTCGCAGACGCCCGGCGAAAGCGCGACGATGCGAAAAGGCTGCTTGTAGATGGGATTGACCCATCGGTTCGGAAGCATCTCGAACAGATTGACGCGCAGGTGAAGGCACGCATGACCTTCAAGGAGGTTGCCGACGAATACTATGAAAGCCTGGTCGACCGGGGGTTGGCGGCAGCGACGTTGCGCAAGAAGCGATGGCACATCGAGGATCTTGCCAAACCGCTCCACAACCGACCGATCGATCAGATCACTGCGGCCGAGTTGCTTCACCTCCTAAAACCAATCGAGCGGAGTGGTCGACGCGAGACCGCCAAGAAGCTGCGGGCAACCATCTCGGCGATTTTTCGATTGGCAATGGTGACAATGCGCGCACCGGCTGACCCGTCGGCTGCGCTCAATGACGCTCTATTGGCGCCCAAGGTGAAAGGCCGGGCAGCGATTATCGACGAGAACGAATTCGGTCAGCTACTGCGCCGCTTGGACGACTATACCGGGTGGCCGGTCATCCCAGCTGCCATGAAATTCCAAATTCTAACTTGCACGCGCCCCAGCGAGACACGCGGCGCTAGGAAGAATGAATTCGACCTCGATGCTCGAACATGGACCATCCCACCGACACGAATGAAAATGCGTCGAGAGCACAAGGTCCCGCTGTCGCGCCAAGCGTTCAGCATCGTCATGGAGAACTGGTCGGCAATCGATGATGTCGAGCTCGTTTTCCCGTCACTCATCTCGAACAGAAAGCTGATCTCCGAGAACGCCTTCAACACCGTCCTGCGGCGGCTAGGCTATTCTGGCGACGAGGTGACGGCCCATGGCTTCCGCGTCACTGCAAGCACCATTCTGAATTCGAGAGAGCACAATCCCGACGTGATCGAAGCCATGCTGGCCCATCAAGATACGAACGTAATCCGTCGTACATACAACCGCACCACCTACTGGGATCAGCGTGTCGAATTGATGCAGGTTTGGGCCGATCTATGCGACCAGTTCAGATCGCTTTGAGGTACAGAACCAGGTTGAACCGCACCGGGTTTGCCGGGAGCTATGCCCGATTGTGGGTGACGCGGCTTGATCAGGCGGCGCGGTTTTCCGTGTCGTTTGCGGCGACGCCGTCGGTGAATGTGACGCCTTCGATGACCCGTGACAACTGGTTCGCGCCCTTCAGGCGGCGCCATGTTTTGGCGGCGGCCTGAACCAGCTTGAAGACCATCAGCCTCGCCGTCTTCTGCGAGAGCGCGCCCTTGGTTCGGACGGTTCGGTGCCGGACGGTGGCAAAGACGCTCTCGATCGGGTTGCCCGTGCGCAGGTGATCCCAATGCTCGGCGGGGAAGTCATAGAAGGTCAGCAGGGCCTCGCGGTCCTTCATCAGGCAGGTGACAGCCTTCTCGTACTTGGCCCCGTATTTCTCGGCGAAGGTGTCCATGGCGGCTTCGGCCGCGGCGCGGGTCTCGGCCTGCCAGATCTCGCGCAGGTCGGCCTTCACCGCCGGATGCATGGATTTCGGGAGCGTGTTCAGGACGTTTGCGGCCTTGTGAACCCAACATCTTTGATGGCGCGTGCCAGGGAACACCTCGTCGAGGGCCTTCCAAAACCCCATGCCTCCG
>NZ_JARGYC010000239.1 GCF_029168335.1 Psychromarinibacter sediminicola | reverse complement strand
TGCTGGATGTCGCCGCGGAGGAGGACGCGGCGGCGGAGGTGCAGATCCAGGCGCTGGGCCAGCAGCTGAACGCGGCGCTGGCGCGGGCGGCGCAGGAGCAGAGGCTGCGGGTCCAGGCGGAGGCGGCGCGGGCGGATGCCGAAGAGGCGCTGCGGCTGGAGCGGGAACGAATTTCCGAGCTTGAAACCTGCTTGCCAGACTGAGGAACGTAGCGAGGGCAGCTTTTCCCGACCGCATGCGGCGGCTGGTATTCCTGTCGCTTCAGATATAGTGCATTCCGATGCGCGGGCCGGGGCTCCTGGCAAGTCGGCCAAATAATTCTCCCAGGTCGCGGTCCCTCATGAATTCAACGGTTTCCTGGCTATGGATCGGGAAATAGGACACGGCCCAGCCCGTCAGCCCGCGTTCGACCAGGGCGGCTTTGACCTTCTCGTCCCGTGTATCCTCGTCCCAGTCCGA
>NZ_JARGYC010000238.1 GCF_029168335.1 Psychromarinibacter sediminicola | reverse complement strand
GGCGTATCGCTCCTTCGGGAGGTTCTGGCAGGCTTCAGCACCCGCCACGATACGCCGCCTTCTCAGGCGCCATCACCCAATTTCAGCCATAGCTGCCAAGACCTTCAGATCGATGGCACCTCGATGAGGTCTTCCTAAAGATCGGCGGCAAGACCGTCTATCTCTGGCGCGCCGTGGACGACGAAGGCGAAGTGCTCGACATCCTGGTACAGTCAAAGCGGGACCGGAAAGCCGCATTGAAATTGCTGCGAAAACTCCTGAAACGGCAGGGCTATGTCCCGAATGCCATCGTCACTGACCGTCTTCGTTCCTATGGCGCCGCACTGCGTGAGTTGGGATTGCACGACCGGCACGTGACTGGCGGACGTTCGAACAACCGAGCGGAGGTTTCACATCAGCCAACCCGACGCCGAGAGCGGCAGCAAATTCGGTTCAAGTCACCCGGCTCCGCGCAGCGCTTCCT
>NZ_JARGYC010000237.1 GCF_029168335.1 Psychromarinibacter sediminicola | reverse complement strand
AACGGCCAGCAGGATGAGCGCAAGAAGCTCCCGGAGCCACGCCAGGAGCAGCCGGAAGTTGTGGCCCGCGGCGCAGAGGATGGCGTTGATCGCGTCACCCTCTGGTCCGGCGAGGTGGTTTCGTTCCAGGAGCCCGTCGCCCTTCATGTGGCCTATGACTGGTTCGATCGCGTTTCGCCGCCGCATCTCCCGGCGCACCGTGGGCGAGGCGATGCCTCGGGTGTGGGAGACCAGCACATCGAGGCCGTCCTGGCGGACACCATGCCCGCGATAGCCGCGATCGACATAGGCGCGCCGGACCGGCCGTTCGAGGAGGCGCTCGACCTGGTCGAGCTGCTGCCCGAGGCTGTGGCCGTCGTAGGGGTTGCCCGGCAGCGCCAGCGCGCCGAGCACGAACTGGCCTCCGGCGCAGCGCGCGTTGGTCGTGGCGATCGAGGTCTTCACGCCGAATTCGTAGCGCGCCCGGGCC
>NZ_JARGYC010000236.1 GCF_029168335.1 Psychromarinibacter sediminicola | reverse complement strand
CGTATCGCTCCTTCGGGAGGTTCTGGCAGGCTTCAGCACCCGCCACGATACGCCGCCTTCTCAGGCGCCATCACCCAATTTCAGCCATAGCTGGCTCAGCTGTGCAGCGGCAGCCATAGTCTTCGCCGGGGTGGCCCGTCTCGGGCGGGTCATCCCATGCGAAGACCTGACCGTTGTTGGCAGCATGGCTTGGGCGGACTTTGTCATCTCCGCGCGTGCGCCAAATGTAATGCGTGGTTGGCCGCTCCTGCTTGATCGACCACTCGATAGGCGTCCCTTTGCGCAGGTAGGCTTGGAACGCTTTGCGATAAAGATGTGGGTCGATGTGCATGCGGAAGCCCCTGGACAGAGTTTTCCCCAACTTCACACAAAAGGGTTAGAGCATTTCGGGGCAACCCTGAGTCGCGGGGGATTCCCTTGTGGGACTGTTTGTGATTCATCCTGTTCAGGAGGATGTTTCATGTCAGCACC
>NZ_JARGYC010000235.1 GCF_029168335.1 Psychromarinibacter sediminicola | reverse complement strand
CGCTGCCCCCAGTATCTGCCCCAGGGTCAGTGAATCAGTCCCTCGGCCGAATGGGAATCCCCAATCGATTCATGTCGGTGGGCAAACGCTCTAGTATGTGACTAGATCGTTCGCTAAGGTCAGGAACCTTGAGAGGACCAAGCTCCAAGCCGCCAAACCATGGAGCTAGCGCGATACTCAAACAAACGAGGACCATAGCGGCCGCGAGGGCATCAGGTAAACCTACGAGCTCGTACGTGTTTAGCTTGTCCATTCGGCGGCCAAAGGAAACTTCATTAGTAGATTCTCAGACGCTACAGCGTCGCATCCGCCAGATGAAGCGTCAGCATCATCATCTGGTAAAACCTTCCAGCCAAACCCTATGCGCCACGATCAGAGAACCGTTCCGCCCATACCTAGAGCGTTTTCCGATCAATCTGCATCGTATCCGCAGGCGGCGAAGTAGTTTTCGCATTCCTGGTGCGTGAAGCAGTCGATGAGTTCGCCG
>NZ_JARGYC010000234.1 GCF_029168335.1 Psychromarinibacter sediminicola | reverse complement strand
CCACGCCGACGGGCATGGCGAGCGGAAGGCGGCGCTGGAGATGATCGAACGGCAGTCCCCGGGGTCGTCACGGCGTCTGACGCTGGGCGCGGACAAGGGATACGACGCGGCCTCCTTCATCGCCGCGCTGAGGCGGATGGTCGTGACGCCGCATGTCGCGCAGAAGGCCCGGCATTCCGCCATCGACGGGCGGACCACGCAGCATCCCGGCTACGCCCTGTCCCAGCGGCGCCGGAAGAAAATCGAGGAACCCTTCGGCTGGGCCAAGACGGTGGGCGGCATGGCTCAGACCGTCCACCGCGGCCTTGACAGGGTCCGTGCCCAGTTCACGA
The DNA here is from genome assembly GCF_029168335.1 of Psychromarinibacter sediminicola. Classification (GTDB taxonomy): domain Bacteria; phylum Pseudomonadota; class Alphaproteobacteria; order Rhodobacterales; family Rhodobacteraceae; genus Psychromarinibacter; species Psychromarinibacter sediminicola. Next base: position 157 of record NZ_JARGYC010000234.1, on the reverse strand, counting down.
TGACAATGGCAGCCTGTAACCTCGCAAGATTGCCGAAACTCCTGGCGGCCTGACGAACGGAGCCACCTGGACCCGACGTTCGCATCTGCGAGCGACCCGCCTTCCAGCCCCGGCGACAGGAATAACGTCCTTCCAACCCGACTTCTTCAGCAGCCTG
>NZ_JARGYC010000233.1 GCF_029168335.1 Psychromarinibacter sediminicola | reverse complement strand
CTGCCCCCAGTATCTGCCCCAGGGTCAGTGAATCAGTCCCTCGGCCGAATGGGAATCCCCAATCGATTCATGTCGGTGGGCAAACGCTCTAAAAGTTGAAGTACAGTTGCGTACAGATACTCAGCACGCGTGGGCCACGGCTGTCGAAATCGCGGACCTGGTCTTGGGAGCGCGAACAAAATTCGAAGATGGAACCGGCACCTATGGTGAGTTTTTCAGGCTCTCAAGTGAGATACTGTCAAGATGCCATGAGAACCAGCTAGGCTGCTTGCCTGAATTAGGCGACTCTGAATTGAAGAATGCGTTCCTGAGAACAGAAGAGCAATATCAGATACTCGATCGGCTGGATAAACTGCGCGAGCAGGGAGATCTAGATAAGATCCGGCAACACACGGTCTTGGCGTTTAAGGAAGATGATACGCTAGAGTCTTTCGGGATTAACCAGGCGCATATCCCGCAGCCTGGAAATAGTTTCTGCATTCAACCGGAGAGAACAGGTCGCATATCCTGCCGA
>NZ_JARGYC010000232.1 GCF_029168335.1 Psychromarinibacter sediminicola | reverse complement strand
TGGTGCTGACATGAAACATCCTCCTGAACAGGATGAATCACAAACAGTCCCACAAGGGAATCCCCCGCGACTCAGGGTTGCCCCGAAATGCTCTATCGACTCGGTTTGGTCCAGTTCGCTATTCACAGCGCTCTCTTTGGATCCCCTGTCAATGAAGCTGACTAGGGCATGACCCAAGAAGATCGCCGCCGATGCCACAGCCGCGGTCCAAGCCGAGATCGTGCCATATGCAAAATGCGCAAGCGCCGGTGCTGAAGACGCCATGGCGGTCTTGGTAAGGAAATGGGTGAGGCCCAAAACACGCAGTTTTCGAGGCAGCCTATTATAGTAGGCTGACATAGCACCTCGGAATACTCTCTTAAATCTACCGGGGCTATCTCCAATCCATTCCGCGAGCGCCCTTTCGAAATCCTCGTCGCTCTCCAAATCTTCGTGTCTAACAGGCTGCTGAAAAACTCTGCCTCGACAGGGGTTTGAGAACGTGATTCACCCTTTGCACGGCATGCTGGAGGTGATGATGCGCGGGACG
>NZ_JARGYC010000231.1 GCF_029168335.1 Psychromarinibacter sediminicola | reverse complement strand
GGACGATCCGTTTCTACGCCGGAGCAACAAGGAGAGCATCGCGTGAGCGAAGCCGAGCCCCTGCTGAATCTGCAAGGCATCACCAAGAACTTCGGCGCAATCGAGGCGCTGCGCGGCATAGACCTGTCGGTGCGGCGCGGCGAAGTGGTCGCGCTGCTGGGCGACAACGGCGCCGGCAAGTCGACGCTGGTCAAGATCATCGCCGGCGGGCTGCCCCCCACTGCCGGGCGGATCGCCTTCGACGGGCAGGAGCGCCACTTTGCTTCGCCCGCCGAGGCGAAGGCGGCCGGGATCGAGACGGTCTACCAGGACCTGTCGCTCTGCACCAACGCGGACGTCGTGGCGAACTTCTTCATGGGACGCGAGATCACCCGGAAGGTGCTGGGCATCCCGGTCCTGCAGGAACGCGAGATGGAGCGGATCGTCTCCGAGGCCCTTGCCGACGCGGGCACAAGCATTCCCTCGCTGCGCACGAATGTCGAGCATCTGTCCGGCGGACAGCGCCAGGCGATCGAACTCAACCGCTTCGTTCA
>NZ_JARGYC010000230.1 GCF_029168335.1 Psychromarinibacter sediminicola | reverse complement strand
GGACGATCCGTTTCTACGCCGGAGCAACAAGGAGAGCATCGCGTGAGCGAAGCCGAGCCCCTGCTGAATCTGCAAGGCATCACCAAGAACTTCGGTGCCATCGAGGCGCTGCGCGGCATAGACCTGTCGGTGCGTCGCGGCGAAGTGGTCGCGCTGCTGGGCGACAACGGCGCCGGCAAGTCGACGCTGGTCAAGATCATCGCCGGCGGGCTGCCCCCCACCGCCGGGCGGATCGCCTTCGACGGGCAGGAGCGCCACTTTGCCTCGCCCGCCGAGGCGAAGACGGCCGGGATCGAGACCGTCTACCAGGACCTGTCGCTCTGCACCAACGCGGACGTCGTGGCGAACTTTTTCATGGGACGCGAGATCACCCGGAAGGTGCTGGGCATCCCGGTCCTGCAGGAACGCGAGATGGAGCGGATCGTCTCCGACGCCCTCGCCGACGCGGGCACAAGCATTCCCTCGCTGCGCACGAATGTCGAGCATCTGTCCGGCGGACAGCGCCAGGCGATCGAACTCAACCGCTTCGTTCA
>NZ_JARGYC010000022.1 GCF_029168335.1 Psychromarinibacter sediminicola | reverse complement strand
ATAGCGGTCTTCCCATGATCCACCTCCACATATAGTGAATCACAAACCCTTCCTTATGGGAATCCCCGACTCTGGTTTTCCGCACGAGGCTCTAGCTCAGCGGTATCCGTATTGCGTCCATTTCGTGCAGGATGTCTTGCTCATCCTGAAACGGTAACTGCCGCCTCTCCGCACTGAGGGAACGGCTCTCTTCGTGTCAGTTTCTCTAGCCTCAGAAGGAAGAGAAATCGGTCATCTCGACGACGTCTTCGCCGGATGGCCCGACGGGGCCAGTCGGGCCGACTTTGAGGCTGAGACTCGCGTGTCCGCCGCGCGGGGTGGCCTGGCAGCGCGTCAGGTCGTAGGCGCAGATACTGGTCGCGTCAGTGCCATTGCACCACGGGACGACCCCGATCACCTTCGCGCCGGGGACGACCGGATGAGGGAGATCAAAATTGATCCGCTTGCCTTCGCGCGTACCGCGCGCCACGACGATACGGTGGACGCGACCTTGGCTGATCGAGACGAGACGCACGCTCTCATGCTCGCCGGTCGCCGGATCAGCGAAAGCCACGTTGCCGCCCGAGCCGGTGAGGCTAATCATGCCGGCGAGCCAGAGGGTCGCGCCCTGCGCCTGGCGCGCCGCCGCTCCGGGCTCGACGTGCGAAGATTCCGGTGTCGTGCCGAACTGGAGCCACGCCGGGTCCACGGCGAGCGTGCGGGCCAGTCCTTCGAGCTTCGGGGGACTGCGACAGACGGCTCAAGACAGCCGCTTCAAGAGCCGTTCGATCCAGGCTATGGATGATTTGGAGACGTTATTGGAACTCCGCCGAAGCCCCGCTCGCGTTGCGATGGAGCACTACGGCGCCCTCTGTTACTGGCCGATATAGAAGAAGTCCTTTACACCGCCGGAACCCATTCGCGATGGCGTGCCGGTAACACTACTCCACCGGAAAACCCGCCGCGCGCCAGTCGTCCTTTCCGGCGGCATAGTCGAGTACATCGGTATATCCCAACTCATCCAGACGCGCGGCAGCACGAGGCGATGCATCACATTCGAAGTCCTTGCAGTAAACGACGACCTGGTCCTCCTTCTGTGCCGCCTGTTGAACCCGTTCGTCGAAGTCGTCCGCCGAGAGCGGGATGTTGATCGCCTCCGGCAGATGAAAGTTCTCGAACGCCTCTTCCGAAAGCACCTCGATCAGGACAACGTCCTCGTCGTGACCTGCCACTGAACTTTCATCCAGCCGCGACCGGAGTCCGGTTGGTGTTTACGCCAGATGCCGCAGGTTGAGCAATCGCCCGACGCGCGGAGCCTTCCTCTCGCGCAGCGGGGCGGGCGATTGCGGTTGTCAGGCTGCGTGTATAGTGGACCAACGACTGGCTCCAAGACCGAGTGGAGCGTCTTTGTCGTCGTCAGTAGCCAAGGCCACGATGACAACCCGCATCAGAAAGCCGTTTCCAACGCCCGTACCTGACGGCAAGCCGCTTACAAGGCCGGTGCCGTTTGTCCCTTGAAATAGAGGTCAATGGCGTTCAGTCCGAGGATGCGTCGCCGGCTCTGAGGGTCGGGCACGGCATCGTGAAGCCAATCGAGCGTGCTTTGATAGGTCATTTCCTCCTCGCCGACGAAAGGGCAATCGCTCCCCCAGACAAGGCGGGTGTCGCCCGAGTGCCGGACAAGCGCCTTCAGATAATCGGTTGCGGCTGGCCCGATCCGGCCGTGCCCCGACGCCTTGACCCAGGTTCGCCCGTTCTCGAGCGTCCTCAGCAGGGCCTTGAAGCCCGCGCAGTTGACTCCCAGGCCAGGGTCCGGCCGCCCGAGGTGATCGACGACGAGATCGACGCCGGCACGCTCGAACACCGGCAGGATATCGGGCAGATCGGGGCCGGCGCAATGCAAGTGAATGTGCCAACCCTGGTCGCGGATCCGCCGGAACATCCGGCGGTATTCGAAGGTGGTGATGTCGGGCATCCGATCCAGCCCGATCATATGCATCCGCACTCCCACGACACCGGCGCGCGCCATGAAGTCGAGTACGTAGCGCTCGACCGTGGGTTCCAGGATCACTGTGCCCCGGAAGCGTGGGTTCCCGTTGATCGAGTCGACGAGAAAGTCGTTGTAGTCGGCCCACGGGCTGGCGGCGGCGAGTACGGCCAGGTGCACGCCATGCGCGTCGAGCGCCTTCGCGTAGTCGGCCAGCGTGTAGTCGTAGGTGGGCGCATGCCGCGGCTTGTCGCGCAGCGGCATGCTGGATTGGAAGATGTGAGCGTGGCAATCGACCATGAGATCATCGCCACCGGTGTTCGTGCCCTGGTCCATGTCGCTGCACGCTCCTCCTTGTCTCAGCGCGTCTCGATGCCGGCGTCTTCGATGACCTGAGCCCATTGTGCCCGGTCGGCCTCGAAGCGCTCGGCCATCTCTTCGGGCGTGAGCGGCTGGGCGCGCGTGTTCAGCTCGGCGAACCGTTCCTGGATCTCCGGCATGTTCGCCACCTCGACGATCGCCTCGTGCAGGGTTTCGATCACAGGCTCCGGCGTACCGGCCAGCGTCCAGAGAGCATTCCATCCCTCGACCTGGTAGCCCTCGACCCCGGCCTGCTCGGCCGTCGGCACATCGGGCAGCGACGGGTTGCGTTGCGACCCCGTCGTGGCCAGGATCTTGGCCTGCCCGCTCTCCATCGCCGAGGCGAAGGCGGTCGGGGACTCGAACACGAGGTCGATCTCGCCGCGGATCAGCGCCGCGAGGATGTCGGGCGACGTGCGGTAGGTGATGATGTTCGCGTCGATCCCGGTGACGGCCACGAAATACTCGGCCGACAGGTTCTGTGTGCTGCCCGGGTTGATGGTGCCGATGTTCAGCATCCCCGGGTTTTCCTGCGCGTAGCTGACAACGTCGGTCAGCTCCTCATAGTCGCTCTCCGGGTTCACGAAGAAGCCAAGGTCGAACCAGGCCAGCGTGGAGATCGGCGCGAACTGCTCCTGAGGGTCGTAACCGAGGGTCTCGAACAACGAGGTCGCGATGGTCGTGCCGTTGGACATCACGATCAGCGTGTGCCCGTCCGGCTCTGCCTTAAGAAGCTCGTTGGCTGCCGCCACGCCACCCGCACCGGGGTGGTTCTCGACGACGAATTGCTGGCCCAGGATCTCGCGAAACTTCTCGGCCGCAAGGCGCATGGTGATGTCGGCCAGTCCGCCGGGGCCGAAGGGCACGAGGATGCGCACCGGCTTTGTCGGGAAATCCTCCTGCGCGACGGCGGCCGGCGCAATGGCGGCGCCTGTCATCGCCAGTAGCGATGCCGCAGCGGCGCGGCGGGTCATTGTGATCAGTTTCATGGTGTCCTCCCTTGGGTTGTCGTCGGTCATTCGTTGCGTTGAAGCGCCTTGCGCCCGAACCGGCGTGGCAGCGTTCGGAACCAGCGCATCGACAGCAGCAGCACGAGAAGGGTAAGTGCCAGGAACAGCAGGCTGACGGGCCGCATGACAAAGACGGTCAGATCGCCACGTGAAAGAAGCAGCGCGCGGCGGAAGTGCTCCTCCAGCAGCGGCCCCAGCACGAAGCCCAGAAGCAGCGGCGCGGGAGAGAAACCGAATTTCATCATCCCATAGCCCAGCACACCGAAGATCAGGGCGATCAGCACGTCGAAGCTGGAATTGTTCACGCTGTAGACGCCGATGCAGATGAAGAACAGCATGGCCGGATAGAGAATGTGGTAAGGCACGGTCAGCAGCCGCACCCAAAGCCCGATCATCGGAATGTTGAGTACCAGCAGGAAGAGGTTGCCGATCCAGAAGCTGGCGATGACACCCCAGAACAGTTCCGGCTGGTTGATGATCAGCTGCGGGCCGGGCGTGATGCCGTGCAACATCAGGGCCCCCAGCATCACCGCCATGATCGCGTCGCCCGGAATTCCAAGCGTGAGGGTTGGGATGAATGCGGCCTGGACCGAGGAGTTATTGGCGGATTCGGGCGCGGCGACTCCCTCGATCGCGCCTTTGCCGAAGATCGAGGAATCCTTCGCGATCCGCTTCTCGGCCGCGTAGGACATGAAGGTCGCGATGGTAGGTCCGGTGCCCGGAAGGATACCCACCACGGATCCGATCAATGTGCCGCGCCCCGAAGACGGCCAGAACCGGCGCATATCCGCCCGCGTCGGGATCAGGGAACGCAGGGTGATCGAGCGCGGGTCGATCGCCGTGTAGTTCCCGCGCGAAAGGTTCGTGAGGATTTCCGAGATCCCGAACAGACCCATGGCCAGCGCCACGAGGCTTATCCCGTCCGACAGCGTGACCGACCCGAAGGTGAAGCGAGCGGTGCCAGAACTGATGTCGGTGCCCACAAGACCCAGCAGGATGCCGACCGCCGTCATGGTGACGCCCTTCAGGAAAGACCCGTTCGACAGGGTCGAGGCCGCGACGAGCGCCAGCACCATGATCGAAAAGTACTCGGCCGAGGAAAAGCTTATCGCTACGCTGGCGAGCATCGGCGCGAAGACGATCATGAGCATGATCGAGAACGACCCGCCGATAAACGATGCGATCGTGGTCAGGAACAGTGCGACCCCGGACCGGCCCTGCTGGGCCATCGGATAGCCGTCGAGGCAAGTGACGGCCGCCGGCGCGCTGCCCGGCAGGTTCAGCAGGATCGAGGCGGTGGAGCTGCCGTACTGCGCCCCGTAAAAGATGCCCGCCAGCATGATGATCGCAGAGACAGGGTCGAGATAGAAGGTCAACGGCAGGCACATCGAGATGGTCGCCAGTGCCCCGATGCCTGGCAGAACCCCGACGAATGTGCCGAGAGTCACGCCGAACATGCAAAACATCAGGTTTTCCAGGCTCAGCGCCGTCTGGAATCCCAGACCGAGATTCAAGAAGGTGTCCGACATTTAGCGCCCGAACAATGTCAAGGGCATGCGCAGCCCGGAGATGAAGATCAGGTAGCCGGCAATGCAGATGCCCGTCGAAAGCAGAAGCATCGACACGGGCCGGAACGGCGGTTTTGCGAGCGACGAGATCACGATCAGCGCCACCGTCGACGGCACGAGACCGAGACTGTCGATCAGTTGCGTCCAGACGATAACAGCCAGGCTGATGAACAATAGCGGGCGCCACGCCGTCGAGGACCGTTCGACCGGCGCCCCGAGGCTTTCGATCGCCGTGGCCACCGCCAGCGCCATGACCGTCACGCAGACGGCCACCGGGAAGAAACCCGGCCCCATCCGGCGCACGCTGCCCAGCTCGTAGCCGAGTGCGATCACCAGCGCGGTCAGCCCAAAGACCGCATTTGCCGCACATGCCACAAGCTCCGATAGGTTCGGACGCATCCGCTGTTGCAAGATCGTATTCCTCCTCCAGTCACTGCATCTGCCTTGCCGGGCAGCGCGCTTCCTTGCTCGGAGTCCTATGCTTCGGCGTCGTACACCGAAAATGGAATTGACGGTATTCGTGATAAGTAGTTGATAATGAGAGTCATGGTTGGCGCCTCCGAGAACACCGTTTCGCTGGTCCGGGCGGAGCCGAGCTTGAACCTCCGGCATTTGCGGATATTCGCGGCCGTCGCGCAATGCGGCAGCCAGCACGAGGCAGCCATCGCGGTTGGAGTGACGCAGTCCGCGATCTCGCAAGCGCTCAGAAAACTCGAGACATTGCTGGGCCGCAGGGTGTTTGCGCGTGGTCGCCACGGCATGGACCTTGCCGACGAGGGGCGTATTCTCTTGCGCCGGACACAGCGCATGTTCGCGACGCTGGAGGGGATGAAGAAATGGGTCCGGAACGCGGGCGTCTTCGATAACCGGCTGAAAATGGTACATCTCGGGGGGTTGGTCGAGCTCGACCGGGCCAAGGGCTATGCCGCCGCCGCACGAGCCCTCGGAATGTCCGCGCCAGCACTTCATCGCAGTATGCGCGAGTTCTCCGACCTCGTCGGCACGCATCTGGTCAGGTGGACCGGAACCTCGATTGAAACCACCCGGATCGGCGACCATATGGCCCGGCTGGCCGGACTAGCGCTGGCCGAGCTGCAGGCCGCGTGGGCAGATCTCGACGATCATGCCGGCGCTTCCTCCGGGCAGGTCCGCCTGGGGGCCATACCGATTGCCCGGACCGATATTCTGCCCGACGTCGTCGCCGACATCTGCGATACGGACCCTGGCGTTTCTCTCGAGCTGGTCGAGGCGGACTACGAGACCCTGACGCGCGCCTTGCGTCGCGGCGCGCTCGACATCGTGCTGGGTGCCTCGCGCGGTGCCGACCTGTCCGGGGATCTGGAAGAGCACGTGCTGTTTTCCGACGAACTTTCGGTCTTCGCTCGCAAGGATCACCCCCTGGCCGGCCGGCGCGACCTGACACTCGACGATCTTGTCCGCTATCCTTGGATCGCCCCGCGCTCCGGCGCCCCGACACGGAGCGACTTCGAAAAGCTGTTCGAGGGCCATTCCGTCGAGAGCGGACTGATAACGACGTCGTCGCTGGTGATCGTGCGCGCCGTGCTCGCGCGGACGGACCGCCTGACCCTGCTTTCGCGGCGCCGGGTGCTATACGAAGAACAACAGGGCTTGCTGACCGCTCTCGATCTCGCCCTGCCACTCACCCGTAGGATCATATGCGTCACCACGCGCCGCGACTGGCATCCGACGCGGCTGCAGTCGGACGTGATGGAGCGATTGCTGAGATGCACTTGAACGGGGGCGCAGCGGAGTGTGAACCGCCTGTGGAACTGATCCCGCCGGCCTTCTTCGTCCACTCGGGCATGGCGTCCAAGACGCGCTCCGGGGCCGCGATTGCTGACGATCAATTCGGAAACGCCATGCCGGACAACGAGCTGCCCAAGCTCGCGGGCCACGCATCGACCGCTGATAGAGGTATCGATGACGTCCTCCAGCCATTCCTTTGTGACGTCGTAGATCACATTCAGGGTGCGGGAGGCGCCGGACGGAGACCAGCTGGTTATGTGACGCGCCCCAGCACAGGCCTCGAGGCCGATCAGGCAGGCGCAAGCCCCTGAAAGAACCTGAGGTCCTGACTCCGCCGCAGCTGACGCCGCAGAACCGCAGCTCCTTCGGCATCGACGCCGTGGACCTAGAAGACGCACTTGGCGAGATCGCCGACCGTCGACATCTCTGTCATGGATGGCTCCCTTGATCGGTTCGGTTGACAGCACCCAATGTGGCACATTGCGATGCCGAGAGCGGGCGCCATCCACTCCGTCAATGGCGCGACCATCGGCGACTCGAGAGCAATCCCCTCCGGCAGCCCGAAGCGCAGCACGAAGTCGTTGAGGAACCGTGCGAGGCCACAGTTTCGACCAGCGAAACGGCTCTAGAAACCGGTGCGTGGCTCCGTCCCCCCCAGACTAACCAAATCTCCAGCCTTGCAAGCGAGGCGGCCAGAAGCCCAGTCACCACACACATACGGAGTTGCCCATGCAGGATGTCGTCATCGTCACCGGAGCAAGCAGTGGAATCGGTGCCGCGACGTCGCGCATGCTCGGCGCCCTCGGAGCCTGCGTGGTGGTGAATTACCACAGCTCGCGAGACCTGGCCGAAGCCGTCGCCGCGGATGTCGAGGCCGCTGGAGGCCGTGCCATCGCTGTGGCGGCTGACATGGGGAACGAGGCCGAAATCGTCCGGATGTTTGAAGAAACCGATGCTGCGTTTGGCTCGGTGACCGGTCTCGTTGCGAATGCGGGGATCAACGGCCCGCATCACCGGGCCGCGCACGAGTATGATTTTGCCGAGACGATGCGGATCTTCGCCGTCAACGCTGCCGGCGTCCTAGTCTGCTGCCGCGAAGCCATAAAGCGCATGTCCACCAAGCTCGGCGGCGCGGGCGGCAGCATCGTCAACGTCTCTTCCATCGGCGCACTTACGGGCTCGCCCGGACGGTTCATCCACTATGCCGGCTCCAAGGGCGCCGTGGATAGCATGACGAAGGGACTCGCGAACGAGGTCGCGCGCGACGGCATCCGGATCAACGCGATCCGGCCCGGCATGGTCAACACGCCGATCCACGAAAAGTCCGGCCAGGCCGACCGGGTGCGTGATTTCGCGGCGAAGACCGTGCTTGGAAGGGCGGGCACACCCGAAGAAGTTGCCGAGAGCATCGTCTGGCTGCTGTCGGACAAGGCGTCCTTTGTGACCGGCGCGATCCTGGACGTGATGGGCGCACAGAGGTGATGACGCAGAACCTGGCACGGCTGTTTTTCACTCTACGAAAACGGAGGGGGCGTCGGACTGGCGGCGGTGGAATCTCCGATAGCCTCCGGTCATGACCGCCAATTCGGCGGACGACGGTATGAGCTGGCAACTGGGAGGGCAGCAAATGACTACCTCGATCATAGGACGTTCGAACGCGCTGCGGCACGCCGCGCTGGCGGCCGCGATCGGCGCGGCTTCGCTCGTCGCGGCGCCGGTCGCGACGGCGCAGGACTATCCGAACAAGCCGATCACCGCGGTCGTGCCCTTCGGCGCGGGCGGCGGCACCGACACCCAGACCCGTATGTGGGGCGAGGCGATGGCGCCGCTCATCGGCCAGCGCGTCGTGGTGGAAAACCACGCGGGCGCCGCCGGCGTGATCGGCACCAAGCATGGCATCTCGCAGGACGCCGACGGCTACACCGTGGTGATGGGCGTTGCCTCGACCATCGCGATCAACCCCCAGACCAACCCGGCGGCCGATTACGTGCCCCTGGAAGACCTGCAGCCGGTCGCGCTGATCGGCTATACGCCCTACGTGATGGTCGTCGCCAACGACCTCGAGATCGAGACGCTGCCGGATCTGATCGCCTACGGCGAGGAGAACCCGGGCGAGCTGACCTTCGCGGGCTGGACCGGCGTGGGCGAGATGGCGCGGCAGGGGCTGGAACTGCGCACCGGGCTTGAAATGACGCCCGTTCCCTACGCCGGCATGGTCGAGGCGATGACCGACATCATCGCTGGCCGCGCTTCAGGCACGATCGTCGACCTGGCCTCCGCCCTGCCTTTCATCCGCTCGGAAGACGTCACGCCCATAGTGATGACAGGTCCGGAGCCGTCGCCAGCGGCCCCCGAGATCCCGACCATCGATGACGCGGGTGTGGAGAACTACTTTATCGACTCCTGGGTCACCCTGTTCGTCCCCGCCGGCACGCCAAAGGAGATCGTCGAGTACCTCAACGAAAAGACCCGCGAAGCGCTGCAGACTGCGCCTATCCAGGAACGCTACGAAGAACTCGCCATCGAGTTTCGCGATTACTCGGTAGAAGAGACCGAGGCCTTCATCGAACGGCAGATCAACGGATGGAAGTCGCTGATCGAGGAAACGGGCTCCGGCAAGGACTCCTAGCGCCGACACGAGCCGCAGCCGGAACCGCTCCCGCAAGGGAACCGGGGCCGGCTGCTCCCGTTTTCCGACCCTCGCTCCCGACATCAGGATATGAAAATCCACCATGCCTGCCGATTTGACTCCCGCCACCGCGCCGCCCATTCCGCGCTATGCCCGGATCGACGTTATCGGAGGGGCCGTGATGGTCTTCGTGGCCGCGCTGATCTGGTTCGGCGCCATCGGCCTGCGGGTGGGCGAACTCGTCAATTTCGGCCCCGGCGCCTTGCCGCGTGTCCTGGCGCTGATCCTCGGCGCGGCGGGGCTTGGCATGTTTCTCCACGGCCTCGTGCAACGCGAGCAGGAGGCCGAGCCGCTGGTGCTGGCAGTCAGGCCGCCCGCCATCCTCGGCATCGCGATCTTCCTTTTCGCGCTTTTCATCCGCGGCGGCGACTACGGGATCGTCTCGACACCACGCCTGGGCCTCATGGTCGTGGGGCCGCTGACCGTCTTCGTGGCCGGCTTCGCCACGCCCGAGGCCAGGCCGCGCGAACTGATTGTTATGGCCTTCGGCCTGACCGCAGCGGTTCTTCTGGTGTTCACCGACCTTCTCGGCGTGCCGCTGCCGGTGTTCCCGACCCGGTTGGAGGACGCGATCCCGCCATCCTTCGGCACCGACGCGGCGGTCCGGGCGCTCTACATCGTCTATGCCTGCGTGACGGCCGGCCTCTACACTTGGCTTTTCGACGTTCCGGGGCGCCGCCGTGACTGAGCTGATCGACCATCTCGCCCTTGGGTTCTCGGTCGTCCTGTCGTTCGAGAACGTCATGCTCTGCCTCGTGGGCTGCCTCGTCGGCACGATGATCGGGGTGTTGCCCGGCATCGGCCCGCTCGCCACCATCGCGATCCTGCTGCCGATCACCTACAACGCCGAGCCCATCGGCTCGCTGATCATGCTGGCGGGCATCTACTATGGCTCGCAATACGGCGGATCGACGACCGCGATCCTTGTCAACATGCCGGGAGAGTCGTCCTCGGTCGTGACCACACTCGACGGCCACGCGATGGCGCGCGAGGGCCGCGCGGGCAAGGCGCTGGGCATCGCGGCCATCGGGTCGTTCATCGCCGGCACCTTCGCCACCCTGGTGGTCGCCGCTATCGCGGTGCCGCTGGCCGACCTTGCCCTCAGCTTCACCGCCGGCAACTACTTTGCCGTCATGGTCCTCGGCCTGAGCCTCGCGATCGTGCTGGCCGGCGGCTCGCTTCTGAAGGCGTTCTGCATGCTGCTGATCGGCGTCACGATGGCACTTGTCGGGGCCGACCCGATCACTGCCATTCCGCGCCTGACCTTCGGCACCAACGTGCTCTACGACGGCTTCGGCATCGCCATCGTCGCGATGGGCCTGTTCGGCATTGCCGAAATCCTGCGCAACCTAGAAAACCCCGAACAGCGACCCTTTGCCGGCGACGTGGTGGGCGGGCTGCTGCCCGACCGCAATGACATGAGGGAATCCGCCGGCTCGATCGGCCGCGGCTCGATACTCGGCGCCGTCGTCGGCATCATCCCCGGCAACGGCGCGACGCTGTCCTCCTTCGCGTCCTACGTGCTGGAAAAGCGAATCTCGCGTCACCCTGAACGCTTCGGCAAGGGAGCGATCCAGGGCGTCGCAGGTCCGGAATCCGCCAACAACGCCGCCGCCCAGACCACATTCGTCCCGCTCCTGACGCTGGGCCTGCCGTCCACGGCCACGATGGCGCTCGTGGGCGGCGCCATGACGCTTCACGGCGTCGTCCCAGGTCCGCAGGTGATCGACCTGCACCCCGATCTGTTCTGGGGCGTCGTCACCTCGATGTGGATCGGCAACTTGATGCTGGTCATCATCAACCTGCCGCTCATCGGCATTTGGGTCCGGTTCCTCAAAGTCCCCTACCGCCTCCTGTTCCCGATGATCGTCCTGCTCTGCTGCATCGGCATTTACTCGGTCAATTCGCGCCCTGCCGACGTGATGCAGGTCGCGATGTTCGGGATACTCGGCTACGCGCTCTTCAAGCTCAAGTTCGAACCCGCGCCTCTTCTCCTCGGCCTCGTCCTCGGCGGGATGCTGGAGGACAACCTGCGCCGGGGCTTAATCCTCAGCCGCGGCGACGTCTGGCTCTTCGTGAGCGAGCCGCGGACCCTCGCGCTCCTCGCCCTGACGGTCGTGGTGGTCGGCTCGGCCCTCGTGCCGACGCTGAGCCGGCGGCGCCAGTTCCTCGTGGAGGACTGAATGCACCGCACCGCCCATGCCGCCTAGACAACACGCACCCCGCCCCGCCAGCGACGCCGAACACAGCATCGTCTACCGACGCGAGGATGCCTTCTGCGGATGGCCATTCTACTGCGGGCTCTGGCGGGTGGCGAATGGCGACCTCGTCGCCGGTTTCAAGAAGATCCCGCTGGCTTACCGCGACATGGCCGAGATCTCGCACGACCGCCTGACCTATCGCCAGGGCGACCTGTACCTAATCCGCTCGGTGGACAACGGCCGCACCTGGAACGGCGACGAGCTGACCCATGTGCACCCGCTGGACATCGGGGCCGACGAAATACTCGCTCGGGGAGCCCGCGACTACCGCGCCGAGGGGCCGCTGGAATTTGCCAGCCCCGACACGCTGATCATGACCGGCGCCGTTCCCGCCTTCCTAAAGCCCGACAGCCAGCCATGGCTACGCGCCTCCACCGACGGTGGCCGCACCTGGCGCCGCCACATCCTGCTGCCGATGGGAGGCTTCCCAGCACTCTCGGGTTGCGGCTCCTCCCTGACCCGCAGCGACGGGATGAACCTGATCGGGCTGGCTATGACGACCGAGGACGGCTGGGCCAACCGCCCGCTCGTCTATGCGAGCCGCGACGGCATCGACTGGCATTTCCTGTCGTTCATCGGCACCGAGGACGGCACCACCTTTGTCAGCACCCGCCAAGGCAGCTTCATCTTCGGCGCTATCGGCCGGTTCTACCCCCGGCTGATCGAGCTCTCTGACGGCACGATCCTCGCCGCGGTTCGCGCCCAGCGCGACGCTCGCAACGTGATCTGGACCGAACTCTATCGCTCCGCCGACGGGGGCCTGACCTGGACCTTCCTGTCGCGGATCACCGACTGGGGCGCGCCGGGCGACTTGGCGCAGCTGTCGGACGGGCGGATCGTATGCGTCTATGGCTACCGCGTCCGCCCGCCTGGTCTGCGGGCTAGGATCTCTGAAGATTCCGGAGCGACTTGGGGCGGCGACATCGTGCTGCGCAACGACGGCGGCAGCTGGGATCTCGGTTATCCACGGATCATCGAGCATGAGCCGAACCGATTGCTCGCCCTGTACTACATGAATCTCGCCAACGAACCGGTCCGGACGAAAGGCGGTGTCCGTCACATTGCGCAGACGACCTTCACACCCGACTGAACTGATGCGGTGGGAGTATCGACCGCATCAGTTCAAGCTGGTCGAGGCGGCGCGCGCGCAGACGGCGAAGGTGCTGGACAAGATCGGCTTCGACGACGGGCCGTTCAACGTCGAGTTCTTCCGCGATCCCGACAGCGGCGCGCTGAACCTCCTGGAGATCAACGCGCGCATGTCCAAGTCGCATTCGCCGCGACTCGCTGATCTTCCTGATCCAGCCGATGCCGCGGGACCGCGTGCGCTAGAGACATTCCCCGAGCCCATGCAGGCGCGATGAAGACCATTCGCGCAATTCCTGATGGAGCGCGCCCGACGAATGGCAGGGTCGCGCCCCGTCCGGTTCCCGCCGGGGCACAGCGTCCGGATGGGGTGTGCTAGCGGTATCAGTATATATATTTCAGATACTTAAGACCCCGTCCAACCTCGGACACCTAGTCCTCGCCCAGGGTCAGCGTGATCCTCTCGCCGGCGAACCAGGTCTGGCCGAACTCCACCGGCCGCCCGTCCGAATCCACGTTGATCCCCTCCGAGAACAGCAGCGGATCGCCTTCCTTCAGCTCCAGTTGCAGCGCCTGCGTCGCGTCGGCCGCCCGGGCGCTCAGCCGGGTGGCGGCGCGGGTGTAGTCGGTCACCCCGTACTCGGCCAGCGCGGCCGTCACGCTGGCGGTCCGGCGCAGCACCTCGGCCAGCGCGGGAAACCGCTGTGCCGGGAAGTGGCTCTCGAACAGCGCGACGGGGCGGCCGTCGGCCAGCGACAGCCCGTGATAGTAGCAGACCGCCGCGTCGGGGGCGATCCGCAGCCGTTCCGCGATATAGGGGGTCGAGACCTGCTCGCCGGCCGTCAGCACCCGCTTGTCCGGCGTCCGGCCCGCGGCCAGCAGGTTGCGGTGGAACCGCACGCGCCGGCCGATCGGGTAGTCCGTCGGCCGCGCCGTCACGAAGGCCCCCGCCCCGCGCCGCGTTCGCACCAGCCCGGCGTCGACAAGCTGCGCCAGCGCCGCCCGCACCGTGTGCCGGTTGACCCCGAACCGCTCGGCCAGCTGCGCCTCGGTCGGCAGCTTGTCGCCCTCGCGGTAGCGGCCCTCGGCGATGTCCTCTGTCAGGGCGCTGGCGATGGCTTGCCAGAGCGGGGTCTTTCGGGCGGCGAGGTCGGTCATGTCGTCAAAACTTCACAGATTTCCGGTGGCGCGGCGCCGTGGGATTTGGCAGGATATGTCTAGTTGTCTAGTTTCGGCGAAAGGGGCCGGGATGCTCGATGTTAGCGCGGACAGGACCGAACGTCAGGCGTGGATGGGCCTGCTAGCCCGGGCGCCGGAGGGGCGGGTGGCCGCGCTTCTGGCAGAGGCCGGGGCGGCGCGCAAGTTCGACTGGCTGCGCGCGCCGGAGATCGGCAGCGTGATGGTCCGCGGCCGCGCCGGGGGCACCGGGGCGCTGTTCAACCTGGGCGAGATGGCCGTCACGCGCTGCTCGCTGCGGCTGGCGGACGGGACCGTGGGTCATGGCTACGTGCAGGGCCGGCGCAAGGCGGAGGCCGAGGCGGCGGCGCAGGTGGATGCGCTGATGCAGACGGGCGAGGCGGCCGCGATCCGCGCCGCCGTGCTCACGCCGCTGGAGGCCGAGGAGACCGCCCGCCGCAGCGCCCGCGCCCGCAAGGCCGCCGCGACGAAGGTGGAGTTCTTCACCCTCGTGCGGGGAGAGGACTGATGGACAGCGCAAGCCTTCAGGGCGGCTTCGCCGATCCCGCGCCGCAGGCGGCGACGGCCTTCCGCGCGATCCTGAATGCCATGGCCCGCCCCGGCCGGATCGAGACCGTCGCGGGCGCCGCGCCGCCGGCGCCGCTCTCGCCCGCGGCCGGCGCCGTCCTGCTGACGCTCTGCGATGCCGATACCGGGCTGTACCTGGCGGGCGACACGGACACGGAGGCGGTGCGCGACTGGGTCCGGTTCCACCTGGGCGCGCCGCTGACCGGGCCGGGCGAGGCCGCCTTCGCGCTCGGCCGGTGGGCGGCGCTGCAACCGCTTTCGGCCTATCCGGCGGGCACGCCGGACTACCCCGACCGCTCGACGACCCTGATCGTCGAGATGGACGGGCTGTCGGCCGACGGCGCGACGCTGCGCGGCCCCGGCATCCGCGACACGGCACGCCTGTCGCTGCCCGAGACGGCGGCGTTCCGGGCGAACCGGCGGCTGTTCCCGTTGGGGCTGGACTTCATCTTCACGGCCGGGGCGCAGGTCGCCGCCCTGCCCCGCTCGACGGAGGTCGGCTGATGTATGTCGCGGTGAAGGGCGGCGAGCGCGCCATCGAGAACGCGCATGACTGGCTTGCCGAGGAACGGCGGGGCGATACCTCTGTCGCCGAGCTGACGGTGCCGCAGATCCGCGAGCAGCTGTCGCTGGCCGTCAACCGGGTGATGACCGAGGGCTCGCTATACGACCCGGACCTCGCGGCGCTGGCGATCAAGCAGGCGCGGGGCGACCTGATCGAGGCGATCTTCCTGATCCGGGCCTACCGCACGACGCTGCCGCGCTTCGGCTATTCCGACCCGGTCGACACCGGCGGCATGGCCTGCGACCGGCGCATTTCGGCCACCTTCAAGGACTTGCCGGGCGGGCAGGTTCTGGGGCCGACCTTCGACTACACGCACCGTCTTCTGGACTTCAAGCTCGCCGCAGACGGCGAGGGGCCCCAGGCGCCGGAGCGCG
Organism: Psychromarinibacter sediminicola; assembly: GCF_029168335.1. Taxonomy (GTDB): domain Bacteria; phylum Pseudomonadota; class Alphaproteobacteria; order Rhodobacterales; family Rhodobacteraceae; genus Psychromarinibacter; species Psychromarinibacter sediminicola. The sequence goes on along the minus strand of NZ_JARGYC010000022.1, from coordinate 49,117 downwards.
ACACGGCGCCGGCACCCGTGCCGCGCGTCACCGGGTTCCTGAACCGCGAGGGGCTGATCGAGGCGGCGCCCGAGGACGACACGCCGCCGCCCGACCTGACCCGAGAGCCGCTGGAGATGCCGGCGAACCGCGCCCTGCGGCTGCAGGCGCTGACCCGGGCGGACGAGGGGTTCACGCTGGGCATGGCCTATTCGACCCAGCGCGGCTATGCCCGCAACCACGCCTTCGTGGGCGAGTTGCGTATCGGCACGGTGCCGGTGGAGATGGAGGTGGCGGAGCTGGGCTTTGCCATCGAGATCGGCGAAGTCACGCTGACCGAATGCGAGACGGTCAACCAGTTCAAGGGGTCGAAGACCGAGCCGCCGCAGTTCACCCGCGGCTACGGGCTGGTCTTCGGGCAGAGCGAGCGCAAGGCGATCTCGATGGCGCTGGTCGACCGGGCGATGCGCTGGGAGGAACTGGGCGAGGACGATGTCGGCGCGCCGGCGCAGGACGCGGAATTCGTGCTGTACCACGGCGACAACATCCAGGCGACGGGGTTTCTGGAGCATATCAAGCTGCCGCATTACGTGGACTTCCAGTCGGAACTGGAGCTGGTGCGCAAGCTGCGGCGGGACGCCGGCGATCAGGAGGCGGCGGAATGACTCTGGTCGCCGTCCGCCTCCCGCAGATGCCGCGCCACGCGCTGGCCGGCCTTGGGCCGGACGCGGCGGCGGTTCTCGCGCGGCGCGTCCGGCCGCTCGCGCCGGCCGAACAGCAGGCGGTTCGCGACGAACTGCAGCACCATGACGAAAGCCGCGAAGGGCAGGATCAGCAGCAGGATCGACCACATCGACATCTCGATGCAGGCGTCGCCCGCGCCGAAGATCAGGGCCCAGAGCGGGCTGACGGTTTCCTTGCAGGTCTCGAACATCGCGCATCCTTCGATTGCAAAGGCAATTCACACCGGAAAGGCGGCAGGAGCGTGACCCGAACCGGGCGCAACGACGGAGTCTGCGGATGACGGCCGGGGTCTTCGCCATCGTCCTGCTGGCGGCCCTGCTGCACGCGGGCTGGAACGCGATGGTCAAGGGCGGCGCCGACAAGGCCGCCGCGATGACCGCCGTGATCCTCGGCCAGGGGCTGTGCGGGCTGGCACTGGTCCCATTCGCGCCGCTGCCCGCGCCCGCGGTCTGGCCGTGGCTCGCGGGCGGCGTGGCGCTGCATCTGGGCTACAACGTCTTCCTGATCCTGGCCTACCGGATCGGCGACCTGACGCAGGTCTACCCGATCGCGCGCGGCGCATCGCCCCTGCTGGTGGTGCTGGGCACGGCCCTGTTCTTCGGCACCACGTTCACCCCCTTCGAACTGACCGCGATCGTCACCATCTCGATCGGCATCGCCTCGACCAGCCTGGTGCGACGGGCGGACGGGCTGTTCCAGGGCAAGGCGGCGTTGCTGGCGCTGATCACCGGCGGCTTCATCGCCGGGTATTCCATCGTCGACGGGCATGGGGCCCGGCAGACGGGCGACGCTCTGGCCTATTTCGGGTGGCTGTCGCTGATCGACGGCGTCGTCTTCCTCGCGGGCTGGGCGGTCGTGCGTCCCGGCGTGTTGCGGCAGGCGGTGCGCCTGCGCCGGCACCTGTTCCTGGGTGGCGGCGCCTCCTTCACGGCCTATCTGCTGGTGGTCTGGGCCTTTACGCAGGCCCCCATCGCCCATGTCACCGCGCTGCGCGAAACCTCCATCGTCTTCGCGCTGCTGATCGGCGTGACGATCCTGAACGAGCGCCTGAGCCTGGCCAAGGTCGCGTCGACCGCCATGACAATCGCCGGCGCGATCCTGCTGCGCATGAACCGGAACTGAGCCGATGTCCGACTACAATTTCGCCTATCTCGACGAGCAGACGAAGCGGATGATCCGCCGCGCGATCCTGAAGGGCCTCGCGATCCCCGGCTACCAGGTGCCGTTTGCCAGCCGCGAGATGCCGATGCCCTATGGCTGGGGCACCGGAGGCGTGCAGGTCTCGGCCGCGACGCTGACGCCGGGCGACCGGTTCAAGGTGATCGACCAGGGGGCCGACGACACCACCAACGCCGTGTCGATCCGCAGGTTCTTCGAGCGCACGGCGGGGGTGGCCACGACGACGCGCACGGGCGAGGCGACGGTCATCCAGACCCGCCACCGCATCCCCGAGGAACGGCTGAGCGAGGACCAGATCCTCGTCTACCAGGTGCCGATCCCCGAACCCCTGCGGTTCCTGGAGCCGCGCGAGAGCGAGACGCGCAAAATGCATGCGCTGGAGGAATACGGGCTGATGCACGTGAAGCTCTACGAGGATATCTCGCGCCACGGGCATATCGCCACCTCCTACGCCTATCCGGTGAAGGTGGAGGAGCGCTACGTGATGGACCCTTCGCCGATCCCGAAATTCGACAATCCCAAGCTGGACAGCCCGGCGATCCAGCTGTTCGGCGCCGGGCGGGAACAGCGGATCTATGCGCTGCCGCCCTACACCCGGGCCGTCAGCCTGGACTTCGAGGATCACCCGTTCGACCCGTCGAAGGCACCGCATGCCTGCGGGCTGTGCGGGGCGGCGGACAGCTACCTGGACGAGGTGATCACCGACGACGCCGGCGGGCGGATGTTCGTCTGCTCCGACACCGATTACTGCGAGACGCGCCGGGCCGCGGGGCACCGCGGCGACATGGCGGGGGAGGACGCGGCATGATCCGTTCATCGCGCCTGTCCGGCGCTCTTCGCGACGGCGAGAAAAGCCCGAAGGGCGCGCCGAGCCACATCGCGACACCAGGAGGTTCGCCCGTGACACCGCTTCTTTCCGTCCGGGACGTGACGAAACGCTACGGCGCGCGCATCGGCTGTGCCGGTGTGTCCTTCGATCTCTATCCCGGCGAGGTGATGGGCGTGGTGGGCGAAAGCGGCTCGGGCAAGACCACGCTCCTGAATTGCCTCGCCGGCCAGCTGGCGCCGGATACCGGCGAGGTGATCTTCGACACCCGCGCCGACGGCCCCCGCGACACGCTGACCATGTCCGAGCCGGAGCGGCGGATGCTAGGCCGCACCGACTGGGCCTTCGTCCACCAGCACGCCCGCGACGGGCTGCGCATGGGGGTCAGCGCCGGCGGCAATGTGGGCGAGCGGCTGATGGCGGTCGGCGCACGCCATTACGGCGACATCCGCACGCAGGCGGTCGACTGGCTGGGCCGGGTGGAGATCGCCGCCGACCGGGTGGACGACCGGCCGACGGCGTTCTCCGGCGGCATGCAGCAGCGGCTGCAGATCGCCCGCAACCTGGTGATCGGCCCGCGGCTGGTGTTCATGGACGAACCCACCGGCGGGCTCGACGTCAGCGTGCAGGCGCGGCTGCTGGACCTCTTGCGCGGGCTGGTGCGCGACATGGGGCTGTCGGCCATCGTGGTCACCCACGACCTTGCCGTGGTCCGCCTGCTGGCGCACCGGCTGATGGTGATGAAGGACGGCGACGTGGTCGAGACCGGCCTGACCGACCAGGTGCTCGACGACCCGCAGCACGGCTACACCCAGCTTCTCGTCTCCTCGGTCCTGCAGGTCTGACGATGCTGATGGCCTATCGCACCGACGGCCGCGGGCTGCAGGCGCTGACCATCCCCGGCAGCCGGCTGGAGGACCGCGACGCGCCCGTCCCCGCGCTGCCCGACGACGCGATCTGGATCGACCTCTACCGCCCGCTCGACCGGCAGGTCGAAGCCGTCCGCGCGCTGGGCATCGAGGTGCCGACGCTGGAGGAGATGGAGGAGATCGAGATCTCCTCGCGTCTCTACCGCGTCGACACGGCCGACTACATGACCGTCATCCTGCCCGGCCAGTCGGACGGACAGGAGCGGGTCTCCGGCCCCGTCACCTTCATCCTCACCGCCGAGCGGCTGGTCACCGTGCGCCACCACGCCCCGCGCTCCTTCCAGACCTTCGCCAACCGCCCCGAACGCGCGGTCGCCGACTGCACCTCGCCCGAGCGCGTCTTCGTCAGCCTGCTGGACGAGATCATCGCCCGCCTCGCCGACCTTCTGGAAGGCGCGGGCGAGGTGCTGGACGCCAACGCCCGCGACGTGTTCGGCGAGGCCGAGATCGAGCCGGAAGACCTGCAGGCCGCGCTGAAGAAGGTGGGCCGCCAGGGCGAGCTGATCGGGCAGGTGCGGCTGGCGCTGTTGTCGCTGGAGCGCGCGCTGATCTTCTTCGGCAACACCAAGCGCGAGAGCACGGTGCGCGACCTGACCAAGGGGCTGATCCGCGACGTGAAGGCGCTGGCGGTGCATTCCGACTACCTGTCCTCGCGGATCGGTCTGACCGTCGACGCGACGCTGGGGATGATCAACCTGGAACAGAACGCCACCGCGCGCATCCTGTCGGTCGTCGCCGTGCTGTTCCTGCCGCCGACGCTGGTGGCGTCGATCTTCGGCATGAACTTCACGCATATGGACATCCTGGACTGGCCGCTGGGCTTTCCCGGCTCGCTGTTCGTGATGCTGGTCTCGGCCGTGGGCACCTATGTCGTCTTCAAGTGGAAGAATTGGCTATGATCGAGATCGCGGACCTCTCCAAGACCTTCACGCTGCACAACCAGGGCGCCGCCGCGATCCCGGTGATGCAGGGCGCGGCGCTGTCGGTCGCGCCCGGCGACTGCGTGGCGCTGACCGGGGCGTCGGGCGCGGGTAAGTCCACGCTGATGCGGATGATCTACGGCAACTACCTGGCCGCCGGCGGCGCGATCCGGGTCGGCGGCGTGGACGTGGCCACGGCGGAGCCCCGCGATATCCTGGCGCTGCGCCGCGAGACGCTGGGCTATGTCAGCCAGTTCCTGCGGGTCGTCCCGCGCGTGCCGACGCTGGAGGTGGTGATGGAGCCGCTCCTGGCCACCGGCACCGGCAGCGAGGAGGCCCGGCACCGGGCCGAAGAGCTGCTGGGCCGGCTCAACATCCCCGAGACGCTCTGGACGCTGTCGCCCACCACCTTCTCGGGCGGCGAGCAGCAGCGAGTGAACATCGCCCGCGGCTTCGCCTATCCCTATCCGGCGCTGCTGCTGGACGAGCCGACCGCCAGCCTCGACGCCGCCAACCGCGACACCGTCCTGACCCTGATCGAGGAGGCCAAGGCCCGTGGCGCCGCCATCGTCGGCATCTTCCACGACGCCGACGCCCGCGCCCGCGTCTGCGACCGCGAGGTCGACGTCTCCGCCTTCGCGCCGGAGCGGGTGGCATGAGCGGCCGGCTGATCGCCGTGGTCGGGCCCTCGGGCGTCGGCAAGGACAGCGTGATGGCCGCGATGGCCGCCCGCCGCCCCGATCTCGGCATCGTCCGCCGCGTGATCACCCGCGCCCCGGACCTGGGCGGCGAGGACTACGAGGCGGTGGGCGAGACGGCCTTCGCCCACATGGCCGCCACCGGCGCCTTCTGCCTCTCCTGGCAGGCGCACGGCCTGCGCTACGGCATCCCGGCCGCGGTCCGCGACGATCTCGCCGACGGCCGGGACATGCTGGTGAACCTCTCGCGCGGCGTGCTGGCCGAGATGCAGGCCGCCTTCCCCGGCGCCGTCGTCCTGCACCTCACGGCCCGGCCCGAGACCCTGGCGAAACGCCTCGCCGGGCGCGGGCGCGAGCCGCGCGAGGTCATCGAGACGCGCCTCGCCCGCGCCGACATGTCCCTGCCGGCGGGCGTCCGGGCCGTCGAGATCGCCAATGACGGCCCGCTGTCGGAAGCCGTCGACGCGGCGCTCGCCGCGCTCTACCCGGCGAGGGTGTAGCGATGCACCGTCTCGAACATCCCGTCCGGCCGCTCCCCGGCCAGCGCGATCTCGTCGATGACATACGGCTCGGGCAAATCCGGCAGCCGCGCCTCCACCTCCGCCTGCACCCGCGCCAGCGCATCGGGCTCCATCCGGCCGGTCAGCGTCATGTGGAACCGGAACTCGTCGAACACGTAAGGGTAGCCCCAGCGCTGCAGCATCGCCTCCTGCCGCTCGGTCAGCCCCGCCTTGCGCCGCTTGTCCATCTCCGCCGCGCCCGCCGGTGCCCGGAACCCGTCCAGATCGGCCACGCAGGCCGCGGCCAGCGCGTGCAGCCCCTCGGCCTCGCCGCGCGGCACCAGCGCCAGGAAATGGCCCAGCGCGCCGGGCACCAGCGCCGCGATCTCGACCAGGGGCCGGCCCGCCGCCAGCCGCGCCACAGCCGCGTGCAGCGCGCCCACGTCGCAGCCGTCGGCCAGCCGGAACGGCGGCTTCAACGTCCCGTGGAACCCGTATTTCCGCGGCGTCGCGGTGAACGCCTCGATCCCCGCGACCGGCGGCTGTGCGACGGCCACCCCCCGGTCTACATCCCATCCAAGCCATGCCGCGCCGAACCGGGCGAGCGGCCCCGCGGGCGGCAGGTAGTAAATCGCGTAGCGGACGTGGTCTGACATGAACTCTCCTTTCCCGACGACCCCGATGCCAGAGCCAGGTAACGCCGATGTGGCACAGGAGCTTTGCCTCGCCAACGCGCAACTCGTCCTGCCAGACCGCATCGCGCGCGGCCGCGTGACGCTCCACGGCGAGACGATCGCGGAGGTCGAGGAAACCGCCGCCGTCCCCGCCGGCGCCCTCGACTGCGGCGGCGACTACCTGATCCCCGGGCTGGTCGAACTGCACACCGACAACCTGGAGCGCCACATCCAGCCGCGGCCCGGCGTCGACTGGCCGGTGGCCCCCGCGATCCTTGCGCATGACGGCGAACTGGCGGCGACCGGGATCACCACCGTCTTCGACGCCCTGCGCGTCGGCTCGGTCCTGTTCGGCAAGGGCCGGCACGAGCGTTACGCCCGCGGCACGGCCAGCGAGCTCTTGCGGCTGCGCGACCGGGGCATCCTGAAGATCAGCCATTTCCTGCACCTGCGCGCCGAGGTCTGTTCCAACACCCTGACCGAGGAGATGGAGGAATTCGGCCCCGCCGACCGCGTCGGCCTCGTCAGCCTGATGGACCACACGCCGGGCCAGCGCCAGTTCCGCGACGTGACGACTTTCGCCAACTACCTGCGCGGCAAGCGCAGCATGACGGACGCCGAGATCGACACCCATTTCCGCAAGCTGAAGGACCTGCGCGCCCGCTTCGGCGACCGGCACGAGGCGATGGCGGTGAAGGAGGCCGCGCGCTACGGCGCCGTGCTGGCCAGCCACGACGACACCACGGCCGAGCATGTCGCCAGGTCGTCGGACCACGGCATCCGGCTGGCGGAGTTCCCGACGACGGTCGAGGCCGCCGAAGCCTGCCGCGACAAGGGCATCGCCATCATGATGGGGGCGCCCAACATCATCCGGGGCGGGTCGCATTCCGGCAACGTCTCGGCGATGGAGCTGGCGGGAATGGACCTTCTGGACATCGTGTCGTCCGACTACGTGCCGGCCGCGCTTCTGCTGTCGGCCTTCCGCCTGGGCGCGTTCTGGGACGACCTGCCGCGCGCCATCCGCACCGTATCCGAGGCGCCGGCGCGCGCCACCGGCCTGACCGACCGCGGCCGGATCGAACCCGGCCAGCGCGCCGACCTCGTGCGCGTGCACGAGACGGACCGCTCGCCGGTGGTCATGGGAAGCTGGAGCCGAGGCCGCCGCATCGCCTGATCGGCGCGCGTTTCCCTCCCCCTGACAGGGGGAGGGCCAGAGAGGGGGCCGAGCCCCCGCCACCGAACCGGTCCGTCAGATCCCGAAGAACGGCTGCAATACCCGCGGAAGGAAACCGCTGAACCGCAGCGGCGCGTCGGTGGCGGCCAGGCAGATGCAGGTGTCGCCGGGCGCCGCCGTCGGCGTGTGCTCCAACTCTTCGTCGGCCACCTCGACGTCGCCCACGCCGAAGGTGCCGGTCTCGTCCGCGAAGGCGCCCTGCAGCACCATCGTCAGCTCCAGCCCGCTATGGCCGTGATCGGGCACCGCCTGTCCGGCCGGGATCGACAGCAGCCGCACGCTGCCCGTCTCGTCCGCCGACAGGATCGACTGCTTCACCCCCGCGCCCAGCGACCGCCAGCGCGGCGCGCGGCCCTTCATCGCCGCCATCACCGGGCCGGGATAGGGACCGTCGCGGCCGAAAACCGGCTCCTCGGGCGCCGGCTCGTCCAGCCGCGCCATCAGGTCGGTCTTGATCTCGTCGGACACAGCCGCCTTGCCTTCTTTTTCCAAAAGCGCCCCGCCCATGGCGTAATGCGCCTCCAGCGCGGCGCGGCAGGTGTCGCACATCGACACATGCGCGGCCACGACCAGCGAGAAGCCCTTGGGCAGCGTGCCCGCCGCATAGGCGATCAGCAGCCGTTCCGGAATGTGATGCTCTATTCCCTTCATTCCGCGCGCAGTCCCTTCAACTCGTGACGCAACCGTTCCAGACCCAGCCTGATCCGCGACTTGATCGTGCCCAGAGGCAACCCCGTGTCGTCATGGATGTCCTGATGGGTCATCTCGCCAAAATAGGCCTTCTCGATCACCACGCGCTGGTCGGGGCTGAGCGCCTCCAGCGCCTGTCGCAGGTGACCGGCCTCCTGTTCCACGGCAAGCATCCGGGTCGCGTCGGGTTCGTTCTCCGTCTCGTGTTTCAACGCCTCCGGCACGGGCCGGCTTTCCTTTCGCAGAACGTCGATCTGACGGTTGCGCGCGATCTGGTACACCCAGGCGGACACCTGCGCCCGCTCCGGGTCGAACTGATCCGCCTTGCGCCACACCGTCAGCATGACCTCCTGCACGATCTCTTCCGCCTGACCGGATCCGGTGCCGGACCGCATGATAACCGCCTTCAGGCGCGGCGCGAAATGATCGAACAACCGCGAAAAGGCCGCCTTGTCGCGGCGGTCCCGCACGGCCAGCATCAGGGCCGTCTGTTCGCTCACTTGCGCCATCCTGCGCGGTGTCCTCCGGGTCTGCGGCCGACGTGCCGCCACCCTCGGCGGGGCCGGGGCTTCGGCGACGGCGATGTCCACGTTTCCGGTCAGCATAACGGGCTTACGGGTGCAAGTCCGCCCCGGATCAATAATTGATCTGCCGGCGTTCGTTTTCCGTAGCCGGCATAACTGATCATTGGGGAAGCCTATGTCTCTCGACACCATTCCGGCGCCCGCCGAGCGCGTGGCCATCATCGGCGGCGGCATCTCGGGGCTGGCCGCGGCCTACCTTCTGGCGCCGCAAACCGCGGTCACGCTCTACGAGGCCGCGCCGCGCCTGGGCGGGCACGCCCGCACCGTGACCGCCGGCCGGCACGGCGACCAGCCGGTCGATACCGGCTTCATCGTGTTCAACTACGCCACCTATCCGCACCTGACGCGGATGTTCCGGGATCTCGACGTGCCGGTCGCGAAAAGCGACATGAGCTTCGGCGCCACCATCGACGACGGCCGCATCGAGTACGGCCTGCGCGACCTGACCGCCCTGCTCGGCCAGCGCCGCAACCTGCTGCGGCCCGGCTTCCTGCGGATGATCCGCGACATCCTGCGGTTCAACGCGCGGGCCGAGGCGCATGCGGGCGACGACAGCGGCACCATCGGCGAGCTGATGGAAGAGCTGCGGCTGGGCGACTGGTTCCAGCGCTATTACCTGACGCCCCTGTGCGGTGCCATCTGGTCCACCCCGACCGAGACGATCCGCGATTTTCCGGCCCGCGCGCTGGTGCAGTTCTTCCGCAACCACGCGCTGCTGTCGGCCTCGGGCCAGCACCAGTGGTGGACCGTCGACGGCGGCAGCGCCGAATACGTCCGCCGGCTGGAACACCACCTGAAGGGTCACGGCGCGGCGATCCGCACCGGAACCGCCGTTCAGGCGGTCGAGCGGGACGCCACCGGCGTGACGATCCGCACCGCCCACGGCAACGACCGCTTCGACCAGGTGATCTTCGCCTGCCACTCCGACGACGCGCTGCGCCTGCTGGCCCGCCCGACGCCAGCGGAGCAGGCGACGCTCTCGGCCGTGCGCTACCAGGACAACCGCGCGATCCTGCATTGCGACACCTCGCAGATGCCGCGGCGCCGCTCGGTCTGGTCCAGCTGGGTCTACCGCGCCGAGACCGGCCGGGCCGAGCCGCAGATCGGCGTGACCTACTGGATGAACCGCCTGCAGAACATCCCCGAGAGCGACCCGCTCTTCGTGTCGCTCAACCCGGCGCGCGAGGTTCCGGACCGCCTTGTCTACGACGAGACGACCTTCCGGCACCCGGTCTTCGACGAAGCGGCCTTGCGCGCCCAGGGCCGTCTGGGCAGCCTCCAGGGGATGCACAACACCTGGTTCGCCGGCGCCTGGACACGCCACGGGTTTCACGAGGACGGCTTCGCCAGTGCCGTCCGCGTGGTGCGCGCAATGGACCGACTGCCGGCATGAGCCGCTGGCCCGAACATATCGCGGGCACCACGACCCATGCCCGGCGCGGCGGCATCAGGAACGCCTTCCGCTACGGCGTGGACTACGTGCTGATCGACCCGGACGCGCGGCGCGGCCCGCTGCTGTTCTCGCGCAACCGGCTGAACCTCGCCTCGGTCCACGACCGCGCGCATGGCGGCCCCATCGGGCAGGGCCGCGGCGCCGACTGGGCGCGCGAGGTCCTGGCGGGGGCCGGGTTCGAGATCACCGGCGACCGCCGGCTTCTGCTGCTCACCCAGCCGCGCTTTCTGGGCCTCGTCTTCAACCCCGTCAGCTTTTGGCTGGCGATGGAGGGCGACAGCCTGCGCGCCGTGATCGCCGAGGTCTCGACCCCGTTCCACGACCGCCACAGCTATCTCTGCCACAAGCCGGGCTTCGCGCCGATCACCCGGACCGACCGGATCGAGACGCCGAAGTATCTGCACGTCTCGCCCTATCAGCAGGTCGCCGGCTCCTACGCGTTCCATTTCGATATCCGGGACGCGCGCATCGCGATCCGCATCTTCCACGCCAACGGGCCGCAGGGCGTGATCGCCACGCTGTTCGGCCCGCGCCGCCCGCTGACCAACCGCGCCATCCTCACCGCCTATCTGCGCCGGCCGTTCGGGGCGATGCGGACGCTGGCGCTGATCTACTGGCAGGCGCTCGTCTTGAAACTGAAGGGGGCGCCCTATCGTAGACGCCCCGAACCACCCGCGAAGGAAATCACCTGAATGCCGTTCCTGTCCGACCGCGTGAAGCGCGAATTCCTCGACAGCTGCGCCACCATCCGCCACGGCAGCCTGCGCCTGAAGACGCCCGAGGGCGAGATCCACGACTTCGGCGCCGGCGCGCCGGAGGCCGCGTTGGAGCTGCACGACTGGTCCGCCGTCACCGCCGCCGCCGCGCGCGGCGACGTGGGGTTCGGCGAGGCCTATGTCGAAGGGCTGTGGGATACCCCGTCGATCGAGACGCTGACGCAGGTCGCGCTGATGAACCTGCAGGAGCTGTCGGGCTTCGCCTATGCCGGCTTCTGGCAGTCGCTGAAGTTCCGGCTGGTCGACCGCCTGCTGCGCCGCAACTCCGCCCGCGGCGCGGCGCGCAACATCCGGGCGCATTACGACGTCGGCAACGAGTTCTATCAGCTCTGGCTCGACCCCGGCATGACCTATTCCTCGGCCCTGTTCGCCGAGGGCGAGACCGACCTGGCCCGCGCCCAGGACCGCAAGTACGACCGCATCCTGTCGCGGCTGGGCGAGGGCGAGCGGGTGCTGGAGATCGGCTGCGGCTGGGGCGGCTTTGCCGAGCGCGCCGCCGACCACGGCCGCGACGTCACCGCGCTGACGATCTCGCCCAGCCAGAAGGCCTATGCCGACGCCCGGCTCGACGGCCGCGCCGAGATCCGGCTGGAGGATTACCGCCACACGAAAGGCCTTTACGACAACATCGTCTCCATCGAGATGATCGAGGCCGTGGGCGAAGCCTACTGGCCCGCCTATTTCGCCACGCTCAAGGCGCGGATGGCCGAGGGTGGCCGCGCCGTGGTGCAGGCGATCACCGTGCCGGACGGCTATTTCGACGTCTACCGCCGCAGCTCGGACTTCATCCGGCAATACACCTTCCCGGGCGGGATGCTGCTGTCGAACGCGCAGATCGCCCGGCACGCCCGCGACGCCGGCCTCGCCGTGCGCGACGTGTTCTCGTTCGGCGGCGACTATGCCCGCACCTGCGCCACCTGGGGCGAACGGCTGGACGCCGAGGCCGGGCGGATCCGGCGCATGGGGTTCGACGACCGCTTCCTGCGATCCTGGCGCTACTATCTCGGCATCTGTGCGGCGTCCTTCGCGGTGCGGCAGACCGACGTCGTTCAGGTCGAGCTGGCCCATGCCTGACGACCCGGTCCGCGGCCGAACCTGGTGGATCGTCGGCGCCAGCGAGGGGCTCGGCCGGTCGCTGGCGCAGGGGATGGATGCGGCCGGCGCCTCGCTGATCCTCTCGGCCCGGAGCGAGGACCGCCTGTCGAAGCTGGCCGCCGAGCTGACGGATGCGCGGATCGTGCCGATGGACGTGACCGACCCGAACTCGGTTGACGCGGCATTCGACCAAGAGCTGCCCTTCGACGGCATCCTCTTCTCCGCCGGCTTCTACGAGCCGATGCCGGCCACGGCCTGGGACGCTCGCGCCGCGCGGACGATGGGGCAGGTCAACTTCGTCGGCTGCCTGAACGTGATGGGCCGCGCGGTGCCGGCGCTTCTGGACAGGGGCCGGGGCCGGATCGTTCTGGTCGGCTCGCTCTCGGGCTTCCGCGGCCTGCCGGGCGCCATTGGCTACGGCGCATCCAAGGCCGGGGTGATGCACCTGGCCGAGAACCTGCGCGCCGACCTGAAGGGCACCGGGGTGGAGGTGCAGCGGGTCAACCCCGGTTTCATCCGCACCCGCCTGACCGAGAAGAACGACTTCCGCATGCCGCAGCTGATGGAGCCGGAGGACGCGGCGGAGGTCGTGCTGACGGCGATCCGCAAGGGGCGGTTTTCCACCAGCTTCCCGGCGCCGTTCGCGTGGTTGTTCACGGCCGGACAGCATCTGCCGCTGTCCTGGTTTCAAAGGATATTCACGTAACGGTCGACCCGCTCACCTCGTAAGGGAGGCTGAAGGGATGTCACAGGACGGTTCGACCGATCGGGCCGGGTACACCCTGTATTGGGAAGCGATGTCGGGGGCCATGGCCGTCGAGTTCGTCCTTGAAGAGATTCAAGCCCCCTACACGCTGCGGCCCGTCGACATGGCCGCCGGAGAGCATCGCTCGGCCGACTTTCTGAAACTCAACCCGACCGGACAGATACCGGCACTGGCGCTTCCCGAGGGGCAGATCATCGGCGAAAGCGCGGCGGGCTGCGCGCGCTGGTCGAGGCCCTGTCTGCACGCCAGAGCGTAGCGGCGGTGATGCCACGCCACCGGGCTTAGGGAGTACCCCATACTCCCATGGACGCAGATCGCCGGGTCTACCTCACCGGATCGCGCCAGCCCCAGCTTGTATCGTTGCCGTAGTAATAATTCGCGCCCCCGTCATCGTGATGCTTGACGCTGGAGATGACCCTCGGCGGATCGGCCGACCGCCGGCAATTCAGCCAGTCGCGGTCGCAGGAATAGGCGGTGAACGCGCCGCCATAGGTGTAGTATCCGTTGTTGAGGCAGATGAAGCCCCGGCGCTCGTAGTTCACGGACCGGCCGCCGCCCTGGATCCGTTGATACCAGCGCCACTCGGCATCGACGGGGATATCGCGGTTGCCGCAGGGATGGGGCACGGCGTCGTTATCCACGATGGCCTCTGCCGGTTCGGCGGTCACGCTGCCGCCGCCCATCAGGGCCGCGCCGGCCTCCCAGACCAGCCAGACGGCGCCGATCAGCCCGATGACCCCGACCGAGCCGCCGACCAGTGTCGCGGCCGCGCCGCGCAGGCCCAGCCGCGTGCCGATCCAGGTGGCGCCGCGCACAACGACGGAGCGGCCGGCCTGCGCGGTGGCGAGTTCCGACGTGGTGGTCGCGACCGCGCCCAGGCGGGACGCTTCGGCGACGAGCCTTGCGCCCTCGGGCAAGAGCTTGATCGCTGAAAAGACCTGGCGCGCATAGCCGGCGGCCGCGCCGCCCTTCGCGACCTCTGCCGTCGTCATCGCCGCCTCGATGCCCGCGACGAGCTGCGGCACCGTCAGGCCGAGATTTCGCGCCTGTGCGGCCAGCGTCGCATAGTCGAGGCTGCCGTTCGACGCCGCCAGCGAGAGCCGCTTCAGCACGGAGAGACTGACCGCTGCAATGCTACCGCTGGCCATTCGGACCACCCCTTTGTTGACGTCAGGTTACCGCAGAGGCGCGCGAATGTCATCCGCTTCGGCGTTCGATCCGTTGCGTGTGCCGGGGATCAGTCGAATGGCCACCAGACGGGCGGCGGCCCGATCCAGTCGATATCGGCGCCGGTAAAGACAAGCTGTCCGGTGGACCAGTAATAGAGCCCCACCAGAGCGAGGACGACAAGGACGATCCCGAGCAGATAGAAATAGGCCCGCATGATGTGGATGTAGATCAGCAGGCCGGACCGGGAGGGCCTGTCGACCTGCTCACCCCGAGCCTCCAGGATGTCGGCGAGCGCCATCGCGCTTTGCGCCGCCGTGTCCGACCAGCCGGCCGTCGCGCGCGTCGATTTCGGCGGCAGCGGCGTGAAGTGCGGATGCCAGTCCCGGTCGAAGGACAGAAAGCCCGCGACACCGGCGGTGACGTGCCGCATCGCCGGCCCCTCCGGCAGAGGCGGCAGGAACAGGTCGGCCTTTTCGTAGGCGAGCTGGCGAAAGCGGTTCCAGGCCGGCTGGTCGTTCGGGATCATCACGACGAGTTGCTCCGGCGACAGCCGTTGGCGCACCTGCCGCAGTTCCCAGCCGAGGCCCGGCGTCCGGCCGCCATAGATCAGCACGTATCGGGAGCGCCCCAGAAGGTCCGAGACCTTCGCCTGCCACTCGTCCGCCTTCGGCACATAAAGGCGCGCGGCGCCGAGCGGTGGCAGCGTCTCGCCCGGCTGACCGATGGCGATCAGCGGGCCGACCGGGGCGAGCAGATCGGCGAAGCCGCGTTCTTCGGCATGAACGTCGGCCTCGTTCGCGAAGGACCGCAGGTAGAGCACGGGCGGCCGGGTGTCGGAGGCCATGACCGTTTCGGCGAGCGGCTGCAGGTGCTTGCTGCCGCGCCACCAGAGCAGGCCGCCGACCCCGATCCCGACGCCGAGCATCGCTTTCTGCAGGTCCTCGCTGGACGGAAAGATCTCCTGCCCGACCGCGAAAATCGCGAACCCGCCGATCACGGCGAAGAGCTTCAGAAGATACCCGACGACGCGGCTCTGGCGCGTTTCGCTCATGTCGTTGCTCGCTACCGGCCCCGCCTTTGCGGGGGCATCTTACCCCGCGGCAAGCGCTCCGGCCAAGCGGCCTTTGGCCTACCGCTCGAAAGCGACGATATGGGGTGTGGCGAGCCGGTGGCGCGCGCCCGGCCAGCGGAGGCGCTCCGGCAGGTCGCCGTCGTGCGCCCATCCCGCGACATCGCCGGTCCCGCCCTGGCCCCGGGCCGGGTTGCCGTCCCAGACCAGAACCATGCGGTCGCAATGCTGCAGGAGCCAGGCGCCGGCGGCCTCGTATTGCCGGGTCCTGAGTTGGTCGATGTCGGTGTCCTCCGCGAGGGCCGGCAATTCGAAGACGGTCGTCGCTTCGTCGAGCAGGTGCTGGAATTCCGCGAGCGAGTGCCGCGTCCGCTCGGCCGCGTTCGCCCCGCCCGTATGCACGAAGTCCTGCCGGTAGAGGTCCATCCGGAAGGGCAGAACCGCCGTGAGCCGTGCGTCGAGAAGGGCCATGGCCCGACGCGCGACCAACCGGTCCGCCCCCTCGGCCAGGGGCGAGACCACCTCGAACACGTGGCCGGGACACGCGCTTTGGATGTCTTTCAGGGCGACGTCGATGGCGGCGACCAGCCTGCGGTTCTCCGCGGAAATGCGCCGGTCACGATGCCCCGAGACACCGATCCGTGTCAGCGGGGCGACGCGGTAGCCGGCGGCCTGCACGATCTCGGGGATCGCGCGGACAAGGGCGATGTCGTAGGCCCTGGTCGCGTCCGGCAGCGCCTCCCAATCCACGAGGTCGGGATGGCGCAGGCGCATGTCGTCGCGGCTTTCGCCATGTGTCCAGCCGGCCGCCAGACGCTCGGCGCGCCAGCGGTTGTGTTCGGCCCGGGCCATCATGTCGATCTCCGCGTCGTCGAAGCGGTGCTGTGCGGTCCCGTTATCCGGGGCCAGCACGCAGCCGACCAGCGCCAGTTTCTGCGTGATGTGATCGACGAAGGACCTGTTCGACGCCCGGAAGCTTACGCCAAGGTCGGACCACGGCCGCGCTGCGGGCTTCGCGACGGGATCCAGGTGGCCGGTCTCTCGGCGGAGCTTCTGCAGGTAGGCCTCGTGGTTGGCGCGCGCGAGTGTGTCCTGCCGTTGCGCGACGACATGGTCCCAGCCAAGAAACGACGCGCTGTCGCCGAAGGCCGTGACGAGCGTCGAGGGAAACGGCCGGGCCGTGGCCGTTCGGGTCGGGTCCGGTTCGGTCCCGTGCTCGTGCGGGCCCAGAAACACCGGCGGGGTCCGCCAGAGCAGCGTTTCGGTGTCCTTGCGCAGGGCCAGGGCGAGGTCGGCGGCCAGTCCGGCCCGATCCGTGCAGACCACGACCTGGGTCAGCCGTTTCGCCCGTTCGAGGAACTCCGCGCGCCAGCCGTCGCCCCGGGGCAGGTCGGCACGCACCATGTGCATCGCGCAGACCGGCGCGAGCCGCGCGGCGAGATCCTCGAACTGCGTCGGATCCGCGGTGAAGAGCGTGATCTCCGGGCAGGAGCCGTCGGAGACCTGCGACAGGACCGCGACATGCTGCACGATCTCGCGGGCCAGCGCGCCGTCGCCGACGACCGCGACCCGGGGTCTGTCCTGGCGGTAGTAGCCGGCGAAGGTGCGGGGCGGAAATCTGCGAACGAAGGCGCGGGCCACCGCCTCTTCGGGACTGTAGAACTCGATCTTCGCATCCGGGCTTTCGGTCAGGCTCTGGTCCTCGATGACCTGGTCGCGCTGGACCGAGGCCCGCGCGTGGCAGATCACCCGCGGCAGCCTGTCCTTCGGTCGCCGGGTCCGTCCGAGCGCCGCCGAGACCGCGCGGGCGACGGAGACGCCGGCATGCGTGCCGCCGCAAAAGACAACGACCGCCGTGGCGCGATGCGCCCCGGTGACCTTCACGAGGTCCATGGCGCGCGCGTCGCCCTGCAGCAGGCGAAACCGGCGCCGGTCGTCGGCCGGGGTGCGGAGGGCGTCCGCCCGGCTGTCGACCGCGACGACCCGGTAGCCCTTGGCCAGGGCGTCCCGGCTGAACGCCTGCCCTCTCCAGCCGTAGCCGATGACCACGACGTGATTGCGGTAGACGTAGCGGTGGAGGAAGGCGGAGACGCTGGCGACGATGTCGCGCCAGATCAGCTGAAGGAATGCGAGGATCGTCACGACGGGCGCCAGGAACGCGGCCAGCATCAGCTGCCAGGGAACGTCCTGGCCGTCCTCCGGCAGGGCGGTGCCCTCGAGTACGAAGAGCTGCGAGGTCTCGTAGGCGATCAGCGCGAAATCGTCCGACTGCAGGAACGCGGCCCAGGGCTGGCCGTCGCGGACCCCGTCCAGCGCCAGGAAGCTGACGAGGAAAAAGAAGAGTATCAGCCAGAGCCAGGAGGGAAGACGGGGCATATCGAGGCTCGGCGATCCGGCTGTTCTAAGTGTCGTCTCCCGTTCTAGACCACGCGCTCCTCGGTGGTCAAAGCCGGAGCGGGACGGCAGCCGCCCCTGCATTCGGGCCTTTCGACAGGCTTGGTGGGGGCAAGCGCGCCGTATCGGCCACGCGATACGGGCACCGAAGCTAGGCGTAGTCGCCGCGCTTCGGGATCGGGAGACAGTCGGCAAAGGGCTTGATGATCGGGTTGGTCGCGCCGCTCCGCCATGCCACGATCAGGTCGGCGCTGGGGGCGTCGGGGTCCGCCAGGGGCCGGTACTCGACATCGAGCGCGCTCATCGTCACCGACGATTCCGGAAGCAGGGCATAGCCGACGCCGCTGCTCACCAGGCCGATGATCGCCGGCAGCTGGTTCACCTCCTGGCCTACGCTCATTTCATAGCCGCGCCGCGCGAAATGGGACATGAACTGGCTGCGGAGATACGTCGCCTTGGCGCCGGCCGCCATGATGAGCGGATAGGCCGCGAGGTCGCTGATACGAACGGCGGCCTGCGACGTCAGCGGATGGTCGACGGGAAGCGCGGCGACATAGGATTCGCTCAAGACGAGTTGCGTCTCGAGCGACGGATCGGTCTTCACCGGACGCATCAGAGCCATGTCGATCCGCTCGGTGAGGAGTTTCTCGAAAAGCTCGGTCGAGATCATCTCGCTCAGGCGGAGATCCACGTCGGGATACTTGTTGCGAAAGGCGGAGACGGCCTTGGGAAGGACATTCTGGCTCGCGTTCTCGACGAACCCGATGCTGAGACTTCCGATCTGCCCCTTCGCCGCGTTCCGCGCGGTGCGGATCGCGCGCTCGATCTCGTAGAGCGCCGCCCGGGCCTGGACCAGGAACAGCTTGCCGGCCTCGGTCAGCCGGACGCGGCGCTGCGAGCGCGAGAACAACGACACGCCGAGATCGGCCTCCAGCTTGTGCAGCTTCTGGGACAGCGCCGGCTGGCTTATCCCGAGCCGGCGCGCGGCGTTGGCAAAGTGCAGTTCCTCGCTCAGGATGACCACCGCTTCGAGTTGGCCCTGATCCATGTCGCCTCCGGTCCCCGCCTTCAATAAGCGTTGCTTATTAGATCATAGCGCCGGGGTCACCGAATGTCAGCGCAAGCGCCGGGAGGAAGCCCGGCGCGGGGAGATTTCCAGGAGGAGGACCATGAACCATACAACCAAGCTCTGCACAGCGACCGCCCTGGCCCTGGGCGTGCTGCCCGCCGGCACGCTGACCGCGCAGGAAAGCTGGCCGACCGAACCCGTGCATGTCATCGTGCCCTATTCGGCCGGCGGCAACAACGACCGCATCGCCCGCACCCTGAGCGAGCCGATGTCCGAAGCCCTCGGGCAGCCGATCGTCGTTGAGAACCGCGCCGGTGCCGGCGGCACGATCGCGACCGGCGAGGTCGCGAAGGCCGATCCCGATGGCTACACCGTCGTGATGTGCGAGATCGGCACGATGGGGATCAATCCGCATGTCTACGCGAACCTGACCTACGACCCGCTCGAGGATTTCGAGCCGGTGATCCAGATCACCTCGGTTCCGCTCGTCCTCGGCATCGGGCCCAGCCTCGAGATCGAGACCATCGAGGAGTTCCTCGAAGTTGCGCGCTCGGGCGACCGCGAGCTCAACTACGCCTCGTCCGGCGTCGGCTCGGCGCAGCACCTGGCTTTCGAGTACTTCAAGCAGCTGGCGGGGATCGAGGCCCTCCACATCCCCTATAACGGCGCCGCACCGGCGCGGACGGCGCTGATCTCGGGCGAGGTCGACGCCTTCATCGACGGCACGCTGATCCCGTCGATCGAGGACGGCCAGGTGACGCCGCTTGCGGTCACCAGCGATTCGCGCGTAGACGCGCTTCCGGATGTGCCGACGATGGAGGAATCCGGCGTCGAGGGCATGGTCTACACCGCGTGGCACGGCTTCTGCGTGCCGGACGGCACCGATGCCGCGATCGTCTCGAAACTGAACGCGGCCACGCGGGAGGCGATGTCGAAGCCGGACGTGCAGGAGCGCTTTGCCGCCCTCAATATCGGGCTGGTCGGCGAAAGCGCCGAGCACTTCAAGTCGTTCATCGAGAGCGAGTCCAAGAAGCTGAGCGACCTGGTCGAGCAGGCCGGTGCGGCCCAGCAGAAGCAACAGTGACCGTAGATCGGCGGAGGGGACACTCCTCCGCCGGCCCACATCAATCAATGACAGCAGTATAGAAGACCGGCGTGCCATCCGCGAAACCCAACGTTCTCTTCGTGACCGTCGACCAGTGGCCGGGCGACCTTCTCGGTTGCGCCGGGCACGGCACCATCGAAACTCCGACGATCGACCAGCTTGCCAGGGTCGGTACGCGATACACAAACTGCTACGCGCAGACGCCGATCTGCATCCCGGCGCGCCGGTCGATCATGACGGGGATGTCCTCGCGCGGGCATGGCGACCGCGATTTCCAGCCCGACCTGCCGATGCCCGCGGACGCGCCAACGCTGGCCGGCACCTTCGGCGCGGCGGGCTATCAGACCTTCGCCACCGGCAAGCTCCACGTCTATCCGCCGCGCGACCGCATCGGCTTCGATGACGCACAGCTCGCCGAAGAAGGGCGCGGCCATCTCGGCGGCCCCGACGACTACGAGATGTTCCTCGCCGACTGCGGCTACCCCGGCGAGCAGTTCATGCACGGCATGAGCAACAACGAATACAGCTGGCGAACCTGGCACCTGCCCGAGCGCACCCATGTCACGAACTGGACGGCAAGCACGGCGGCGCGCACGATCAAGCGGCGCGATCCCACCCGGCCGTCCTTCTGGCACGTCTCGTTCACCCACCCGCATCCGCCGCTCGTCCCGCTGGACAGCTATCTCGAACGCTACACGCGCCGCGAGATGCCGCCGCCGGTCGGCGGCGACTGGTCGGCGCGGGCGGAAGATCTGCCCTTCGTCGTGCGCGCGACCCGGAACTACTATGCCACGCTGACGCCCGAGCAGCTCGCCGACATGCGCCGGGCGTTCTACGCGCTTTGCACGCATATCGACCACCAGCTCCGGCTGATCATCGGAACGCTCCGCGAGGAAGGCATCCTCGACGATACGATCATCGTGTTCGCGTCCGACCACGGCGACATGCTCGGGGATCACGGGCTGTACGGCAAGCGCCTGCTCTACGACAACTCCGCCAGGGTTCCGCTGATCGTCGTCGATCGCGCCGGCCGCCAGCGCTGCGGCCCGATGGGCGGCACCGACGACCGGCTGGCCACGCTCCACGACCTGATGCCGACGATGCTCGACATGGCCGGGATCGAGGGTCCCGCAACATGCGAGGGGCTGAGCCTTGCCGGCGGCGACCGCCGCGCGCATCTCTATGGCGAGTCGCATCTCGGCGCGCGCGCCAGCCGGATGGTGCGCGACGAGAGGTTCAAGCTGATCTGGTATCCCGCCGGAAACCGGATGCAGCTCTTCGACCTCGAACGCGATCCGGCCGAACAGGAGGATCTGTCCGGCAACGACTCCTTCGCCGAAAGGCGCAGGCACCTCGAAGCGGTCCTGATCGACCAGCTCTACGGCGAGGATCTCGACCTGATCGTGGGCGACCGGCTGGTCGGACTGCCGGAACCCGAGATGCCGCGCATCGACAACCGCGGCCTGTCGGGCCAGCGCGGCGTCCATTTCCCGGAGGTTCCGATGGCCGATCCCGGCACCAAGGTGGGAGCCTGGTAGCATGACCCCGCGCCGTATCCTGGACGTCCGGCACCGGTTGGATCCGTCGGCGATCGTCGCCGGCGGGCTGATGGGCCTGATCGGGGCCTTCGTCATCGCGCAGGCGCTCGGCATGCAGCTTGGCAGCCCCAGCCGGATGGGCCCCGGATACTATCCGTTGCTCCTCGGCATCGCCTGCGTCGGCCTCGGCCTGTGCATCGCCATCTTCGAGGCCAGGGGAACCGAGGATCGGCCGGACGCCGATCGCGACCCCGCGGCCTGGAAGAGCCGCCTTCTCGTTCCCGCCTCGATGATCGCATTCGCTCTCCTGCTCGAGCGCGCGGGCCTCGCCCCGGCCTGCATCGCGCTCGTCTGCGTCGCGAGCCCCGCGGCGCCGCGGCGCACCGTGGCCGGCACAGTCGCGCTGGCGGTCGCGACGCCGGTCCTCGCATGGCTGATCTTCGTGCTCGGGCTCGGGCTGCCCTTCACTGTCGTCGAGGGGCTGCTGTGACCGACCTGTTCGCCAATCTCGCGCTCGGGGCCGATGTGGCGCTGTCGTGGAGCGCCCTGCTCTACTGCCTGCTCGGCGTCACGCTCGGCATGATCGTCGGCGTGCTTCCCGGGGTCGGGCCGCTGCCCGCCATCGCCATGCTGCTGCCGATCACCTTCTACATCGACCCGACCGAGGCCATCATCATGCTCGCCGGCATCTATTATGGTGGCCAGTACGGGGCGTCGACGGCGTCGATCCTGCTCAACCTGCCCGGCACGCCGCCGGCGGCCGTGACCTGCCTCGACGGCTATCCGATGGCGAAGCAGGGCCGCGCCGGACAGGCGCTGTTCATGACCGCCATCGCGTCGCTGATCGGCTCGCTCTTCGGCATCGTTCTCGTCGCCGCCTTCGCGCCGGTGCTTGCGCGCTTTGCGCTCGAGTTCGGCGCCGCCGAATACTTCTCGCTGATCCTGTTCGCCCTGCTCGGCTCGGCCGCGATCGGCGGAGACAGCTTCTTCCGCTCGATCTCGATGGTCATCGTGGGGCTGATCCTCGGGATCGTCGGGCAGGATGTCACCTCCGGCCAGTTCCGCTTCGTGTTCGGCATTCCGGGCATCGCGGACGGCCTCAGCATCGTCGCGGTCGCGATGGGCATCTTCGGCGTCGCCGAGGTGATGGCGACCGCGCATCAGAAGCGCGACATGAAGCCCGAGAGTTTCCGGTTCAGAAAGATGCTTCCGAGCCGCGACGAGCTGCGGCGCTCGTGGCCGGCGATCGGCCGCGGTTCCGGCGTCGGCGCGATCTGCGGCACGCTCCCCGGGGCCGGGGCGTCGATGGCCGTCTTCATCGCCTATGCGCTCGAAAAGCGGGTCTCGCGCCGTCCGGAAGCCTTCGGCCAGGGCGCGATCGAAGGGGTGACCGCGCCGGAAAGCGCCAACAACGCGACCGCACAAACCGCCTTCATCCCGACCCTGACCCTGGGTGTGCCGGGCGACGCGGTGATGGCCGTGATGATCGGCGCCCTGATGATCCACGGGATCAATCCCGGTCCCGGCCTCGTCTCGGAACAGCCGCAGATGTTCTGGGGCCTCGTCGTCAGTTTCGTGATCGGCAACGCCATCCTGGTGATCCTGAACATCCCGCTCGTCGGGATCTGGACACGGCTTCTGCAGATTCCCTATTCGACGCTCTACCCGATCATCCTGGTTCTGGTCTGCATCGGGGTCTACAGCATCAACAGCTCGGTCTTCGACATCTTCCTCGTGATCCTGTTCGGCATCGTCGGCTACGGCATGAAGCTTCTGAGATTTCCGCCCGCGCCGCTGCTGCTCGGCTTCATCCTGAGCCCGATGATGGAAGAGAACTTCCGGCGCGCCCTGCTCTTGTCGCGCGGCGATTGGTCGACCTTCGTGACGCGACCGATCAGCGCAACCTTCGTCGGGCTGTCCGTCGCAGTGCTCCTGTTCTCGGCCGGGCAGGTTCTCCTGAAGCTTCGCAGGCGCGACTGGGCGCGGCATCGCGGCGCCCCCGAGGGCTGAAGCGCCCCGCCGTCACACCACTGGATACGAGAGGACCCGGACACATGAAGCCCGTCGGAAAACGGCGCGTCCCCCGACACCTCCTGAGCGCGGTCGCGACATGGTTTGGCCGGATCGGACGCGCCCGCTACAGGCCCGAGAGGCACTACATGCGCGGCGCAAGAACGGGGCGACAGAATTCGCCGGACGGCGCGGCACCCCGGGACGAATGACCTTGCGCCGGTCGCCGCGCAGGACGGAAGGGCCTGATTGGGCCGGCCCTGCTGCCCATCGTCCCGATCCACCCGGCGACGCCCGCGAGGCGTGCGACAGCCGGTGCGGCGCAAGTCTGCTATCTGATTGATTTCTTGGTCGGAGTGGCAGGATTCGAACCTACGACCCCTGCCTCCCGAAGACAGTGCTCTACCAGGCTGAGCTACACTCCGACCGTGGCGGGTCGATTAGCGAGTCGCAGAGGGATTTGCAAGGGCTTCATTTGCGGCGCAGCGGCGGGCGCCCCGCCAGACGCAGCAGCATCGAAACCCGGGGCGACGTCCCCGTCTCCGCCCGCGAGCGCGTGCGCAGCACGGGGGTCATCCGCGAGATGCCCGAAAGGCTCTCCCGCAGCACGATATAGACGCCGCTGGCCACGATGATCCCCGTCCCGGTCCAGGTCCAGCCGTCGATCCGCTCGGCAAAGAACAGGCTGCCGTAGATCGCGGCCCAGATCATCTGGGAATACTGCATCGGCGCGACGATCGCCGCGTCGCCGGCCTTGTAGGCCTGGATCATCAGCCGGCTGGCCGCGAAGGCCAGCACCGCCATCAGGCCGATCAGCCCCAGCTCCCCGATCTGCATCGGGACGTAGACGAAGGGCAGCACCGCCGCCATCACCAGGAAATTCGCCATCAGCGGATATAGCATGAGCACCGCGTTGCGTTCGTCCTGGCCGATCTTGCGCACGACGATGGAGACAAAGGAGCCGGTGAAGGCCCCAACCATCGCGGCAAGGTGGCCCAGCGTGAGCGGCGCCGCGCCGGGGCGCAGCACGACCAGCACTCCGCACAGCCCGACGACCACCGCCGCCCAGCGGTGCCAGCCCACGCGCTCGCCCAGGATCGGGATCGACAGCACGGTGATGATCAGCGGCATCGCGAAGATGATCGCGTAGACCTGCGCCAGCGGCAGGGTGG
The DNA here is from genome assembly GCF_029168335.1 of Psychromarinibacter sediminicola. GTDB lineage: Bacteria > Pseudomonadota > Alphaproteobacteria > Rhodobacterales > Rhodobacteraceae > Psychromarinibacter > Psychromarinibacter sediminicola. The sequence goes on along the minus strand of NZ_JARGYC010000022.1, from coordinate 24,543 downwards.
CGAAGGCGTAGAAGACGCACAGGCCGGTGACCACGGCCGAGCCCGTGCGCAGCGCCGTCCACCAGGGATGTACCGGGATCAGCGTGCCCTCGGTCGCGTCGCGCATCAGCATCAGCATGACGAGCGGCAGGCTCAGGAGCACGCTGAAAAAGATAATCTGGAATGTCGACAGGCTGCCGCCCAGCCACTTCACGACCACGTCGTGCGAGGCGAAGAGCGCGAAGCCCGCGAGCGCGAAGAGCGCGCCCTTCAGGTTGGATCCGGAGGCGTCGGACATGGGAGGTTCCCGAACGGTGTTACCGCGAACAATGCCCCCTTCGCCGCCGCCGTCAACCGGCAGCGACCGTCCGGTCCGCGCCCCGGATCAGAGCGAGGCGTCGAGCTTCGCCAGGATGGCATCGCCCATCTGGGCCGTGGTGACCGGCTCGACCCCCTCCTGCCCCAGCAGGTCGGCGGTCCGCAGCCCGTCGGCCAGCACGGCGTTCACCGCGCTCTCCAGCCGCTGCGCCTCGTCGCCCGCGTCGAACGAGTAGCGCAGCGCCATGGCGAACGACAGGATGCAGGCGATCGGGTTGGCCTTGCCCTGCCCGGCGATGTCGGGGGCCGAGCCGTGGACGGGCTCGTACAGCGCCTTGGGCCGGCCGTTGGCCATCGGGGCGCCCAGGCTGGCCGAGGGCAGCATGCCGAGGCTGCCGGTCAGCATCGCGGCGAGGTCCGACAGCAGGTCGCCGAACAGGTTGTCGGTCACGATCACGTCGAACTGCTTGGGCCAGCGGGTCAGCTGCATCGCACCGGCGTCGGCATACATGTGGCTCAGTTCCACGTCGGGGTATTCGGCGTCGTGGATCTCCTGCACCACGTCGCGCCACAGCACGCCCGACTCCATCACGTTGGCCTTCTCCATCGAGCAGACCTTGTTGTCCCGCTTGCGCGCCAGTTCGAAGGCCGACCGGGCGACGCGGGCGATCTCGCTTTCGGTGTAGCGCTGGGTGTTGATGCCGACGCGCTCGTTGCCCTCCCGGACGATGCCGCGCGGCTCGCCGAAATAGACGCCCGAGGTCAGCTCGCGGATGATCATGATGTCCAGCCCGCCGACCACCTCGGGCTTCAGCGAGGAGAACTCGGCCAGCGCGTCGAAGCATTGCGCCGGGCGCAGGTTGGCATAAAGGTCCATCTCCTTGCGCAGGCGCAGGAGGCCGCGCTCGGGCTTCACCGAAAAGTCGAGCTGGTCGTATTTCGGCCCGCCCACCGCGCCGAGCAGGACGGCGTCGACCTCCTGCGCGCGCGCCATCGTCGCGTCGGTCAGCGGCGTGCCATGCGCGTCATAGGCGCAGCCGCCGACGAGATCCTCGCTCACGTCGAAGGCCAGGTCGCGCTTCGCTCCGAACCAGTCGATGACCTTGCGGACCTCGGCCATGACTTCGGGGCCGATGCCGTCGCCGGGCAGGATCAGGAGCGAGGGATTGGACATGGCGCGGGGTTCCTTCGGTGGCGTCTGGACTGGGTGCGGTTCGCCTATCCCGAGGGCGCGGGAGGGTCAAGAATGGCCCGCGGGGTCGGCAGGGTCGCGATCCGCCTCGTCGCACCTCGTCCCGCGCTATCGGGCGGGAACCTCCAGATCGACCCAGACCAGCCTGTGGCGCGGCAGATCCTCTCCCTCGATCAGTCGCCGCAGCGGGTCGTCCTTCGCCGGCCAGACCACGCCCGCCCCGGCCACCGACAGCCGGGCATCCGGCAGCACGTAGCTCACGCGCAGGTTGCCCGGCCCGTCCGTATCGCTCCAGTCGGCCGTGTCGCGCGCGGGGTCGCCGGACTGCCCCGCGTTCACCCCGTCGTCCAGCCGCGCCGCCTCTGCCGCGCCCGCGCTGGCCGGCGCCGGATCCTGCAGCCGCGCATGCGCCAGCAGGTCGGAGATCGCGGCGCGCCGCCCCTCGCCGTCCGCCGGATCGAGGTTCGCATTGCCCAGCACCACGACCGGCGTCGCCGGGGCCGGCTGCGGCAGGGCGCCGTCCAGATAGGCGGACCAGAAGGCCACCTCGTCGTGGTTCCGCCGGCCGTTTCGGTCCTCGGGCCCGTCGAAGATCGGCGGCCCGGCGTAGAAGCAAAGAAGGTGCAGCGCGCCGCCGTCGGGCAGCGTCACCGGCACGTCCCAGTGCCCGGTCGTCGACAACCGTTGCGCCGCGAGCGCCGTCTCGGACGGAAACGGGTGCCCGTCGACCTCGGGCAGCAGAGCGCCGGGAAAGTCGCGCCACCGCACGGCGCTGAAGTCGCGCGCCGCCGCCGCGCGCACCGGCAGCCGCGACAGCAGGACCATCGCCCCCTGCCCCGCATACCAGCCGAACCCCTGCGCATCGCGCGGCCCGCCGGTCCGGCCGTCGCCATCCATGTCCAGCCCGGTCGCCAGACCGCTGTTCGGCCGCCGCGCGAACAGGTACGGATAGCCCGCGCCGGCGGCGTCCAGCCGCGCCTCCAGCGCCCGCGCGGCGGCAAGGCCATGGTCCCAGTCGAAGCCGGTCAGAAGCAGGATGTCGGGGGAGTTATGCGCGATAGTGTCGACCACGGCCGCGACGTCCGGGTCTTCGCCCCGCTCGATGTCGCGCAGCAGCAGGCCGGGGCCGCGGCGCTGCATCTCGACATGCCAGGTGGCGACGCGCAGCGTTTCGGCCCAGGCGGGCGCAACGGCCCAGGCCGCCCCGACCGCAAGGAACAGGAGGATCAGGCCGCCGCCAACCCCTCGCGCTCGCGCGCGCGGATGGCGCTGGCGCGCTTGCGCTCGATCAGCGCGGCGATGCGTCCCATCGCCAGGCCGCGCATCAGAAGGCTTGCCGGTAGAAAGGCCCATGCCGCCACGATCCATACCATCGACTGCGGGTTGTCCAGCGTCACCTGGCCGAACAGCGACTCGGCCGCCTTCAACACCGCCGGGATGATGAATGGCATGGTAAACCCTACCACAATGTTAAAACGCGCATCGCGTTCCAGGCGCTGCACCACGTCGCCGCCCGTCGTCGGGTCGAAGGTGGGCAGGTTGACCCAGACATTGAACGGCCCCCGGTGCAGGGGCCAGTTCTTCACGCGCACGAAGAAGTAGAAGACGGCGAGCGAGAGCATCGAGAAGAAATAGCTGATCCCCGCCGCGGTGCGCACCCGGTCGATATGCATCGCCGAGGTGTCCTCGGGCAGCAGCAGGACGATCTGGCGAACCGGAGAATAGGGAAAGTCGATGGCCCGGCCGATACCGGTGCCGAACTCGGTCACCAGGGCGGTCAGCGCAGAGGGTGTCGTCTCGCCGCGGATGACCATCGAGATCAGGAAGACGATCAGCAACAGCGCGGCATAGCGCAGGCGGTTGAACGGCGGGGCGTTGCGGAATTCCACGATGCCGGGATAGACGGAGGCGTATTCGAAGATGGTGAGCGCGGCTGCGAAAATGGCGACGAGCGCCACGATCTGCGTGACGTCGGACGTGACCCCTGGCAACAGGAGCGATGGCGTCGCGATAAGCAACACCACAAGGAGGGCGCGCAAAAGGGCGCCTGCAAGTCGCGATATCACCGCTCTTTTCCCTCAAACTGGCCAGGAGCGGTGCGATGCCGCGCCCTTGTTCCACTTTGATCCCGCCGATTGCGGCGGATTGCCTCAACTTTGCCCAATTTTTGCCTACTTTCAATTTCCCCAGCAAGTGCCTGGAAAAGATAACAAAAAGATTCGGGCGTTTTCGTGGAGTAAGTGGTGCGCTATTGCATCATTTTGATAACACAAATGGGCCGCGCCAAAGGCACGGCCCAACATCTAGTAGTTTCAGGGGATTTAGCCCCAAGTCAGACCCAGGGACGGGATTGTTCGAGATTTGCCTCGAAAGCGTCGATCCGCGCCGCCTTTTCCATCGTCAGGCCGATATCGTCGAGCCCGTTCAGCAGGCAGTGCTTGCGGAACGGGTCGACCTGGAAGGAAATCACCTCGCCGTCCGAGGTCGTGATCTCCTGCTTTTCCAGGTCCACGGTCATCCGCGCATTGGCGCCCTTCTCGGCGTCCTTCATCAGGATGTCGACCTGTTCCTGAGGCAGGGCAATGGGAAGAATGCCGTTCTTGAAGCAGTTGTTGAAGAAGATGTCGGCGAAGCTGGGCGCGATGACGCAGCGGATGCCGAAATCCTTGATCGCCCAGGGCGCGTGTTCCCGCGACGAGCCGCAGCCGAAATTCTCGCCGCCGATCAGGATCTCGGCGTCGCGGTATTGCGGCTTGTTCAGCACGAATTCGGGGATCTCGTTGCCCTGGCGGTCATAGCGCATCTCGTCGAAGAGATTGACGCCCAGCCCCTCGCGCTTGATCGTCTTCAGGAACTGCTTGGGGATGATCATGTCGGTGTCGACATTGACCATCGGCAGGGGCGCGGCGATGCCGGTCAGGGTGGTGAACTTGTCCATGTCTTTGTCTCCAGGGGGCGCTCATCGGTCCCTGCAGTCCCTCTTCGCGAGGAAGGCCCGCAGGGGCTGACGAGCGCGGATCACATCATCTCGCGCACGTCGGTCAGCTTGCCGGTCACCGCTGCCGCCGCCGCCATGGCGGGCGACATCAGGTGCGTGCGGCCCTTGTAGCCCTGCCGCCCCTCGAAGTTGCGGTTGGACGTCGAGGCACAGCGTTCGCCCGGCGCAAGCTGGTCGGGGTTCATCGCCAGGCACATCGAACAGCCCGCCAGGCGCCACTCGAACCCGGCCTCCTGGAAAATGTCGGCCAGACCCTCTTCCTCGGCCTGTGCCCGCACCAGGCCGGAGCCCGGCACCACCATGGCGCGCAGCCCCGCCTTGATCTTCTTGCCCTTCAGCACCGCGGCCGCGGCGCGCAGGTCCTCGATCCGGCCGTTGGTGCAGGAGCCGATGAACACCGTGTCGATCTCGACATCCGACAGCTTGGTGCCCGGCTGCAACCCCATGTAGTCCAGCGACCGCTTCGCCGCCTCGACCTTGCCGCCCTGGAAGTCCTCGGGCGCGGGGACGACGGCGTCGATCGGCAGCACGTCCTCGGGACTCGTCCCCCAGGTGACGACCGGCGCGATATCCTCGCCGCGGATGGTGATCACCTTGTCCCAATGCGCGTCCTCGTCCGAGAACAGCGTCTTCCACCACTCCATCGCCGCTTCCCACTGGGCGCCCTTCGGCGCGTGGCTGCGGCCCTTGATGTATTCGAACGTCTTCTCGTCCGGCGCGATCAGACCGGCGCGCGCGCCGCCCTCGATCGCCATGTTGCAGACGGTCATCCGCCCTTCCATCGACAATTCGCGGATCGCCTCGCCGCAATACTCGATGACATGGCCGGTGCCGCCCGCCGTCCCGGTGCGGCCGATGACCGACAGGGTGATGTCCTTGGCCGTCACCCCGGGGCGCAGCTCGCCGGTGATCTCGACCTTCATGTTCTTCGACTTCGACTGGATCAGCGTCTGGGTGGCCAGCACATGCTCCACCTCGGACGTGCCGATGCCGTGGGCCAGGGCGCCGAACGCCCCGTGCGTCGCCGTATGCGAGTCGCCGCAGACCACCGTCATCCCCGGCAGGGTCCAGCCGTTCTCGGGGCCGACGATATGCACGATCCCCTGCCGCAGGTCGGACACGGGATAGTAGTGGATCCCGAAATCCTTGGCATTGCGGTCCAGCGCCTCGACCTGGATGCGGCTTTCCTCGTTCTTGATGCCGTTCGCGCGGTCCAGCGTGGTCGGCACGTTGTGGTCGGGCACCGCGATGGTCTTGTCCGGCGCGCGCACCGTGCGGCCGGCCATGCGCAGCCCCTCGAAGGCCTGCGGGCTGGTGACCTCGTGCACCAGGTGGCGGTCGATATACAGCAGGGATGTCCCGTCCTCGGCCTCGTGGACCAGGTGGGCGTCCCAGATCTTGTCGTACAATGTCTTCGGAGCGGTCATCGGTTCCTCTCTCCGTGGATAGCGTTTCGTCTCAGGTCGTGCGGCAGCGGCACCGCCTCATAGGCGGGCCAGCACCGACCGGGTGGCGCCGTGGAACCGTTCGCGCAGACGCACGCGGTCGCCGAGATCGAAAACCGGAGTCATGCACGCCGATGTATAGGGAGTCCGGTTTTCGATCAAGTGGCAGGCGTTCGCGCAGCGCAGCGTCCCGACCAGTTTTCCGGCCCGGGGCCAAGAGCCCCCCGCCCGTCACTCGCCGTCCGCAACGGCCTCCAGCAGGTCGCCGGGCTGGCAGTCCAGCACCTCGCAGATCCGCGCCAGCGTCTCGAACCGGATGCCCTTCACCTTGCCGGATTTCAGCAGCGAGATGTTCTGCTCGGTGATCCCCACCTTCTCGGCCAGCTCGCGCGAGCGCATCTTGCGCCGCGCGAGCATCACGTCCAGCCGCACGACGATCCGCATCACACGAACCCCCGGTTCTCCTCGGCGATCCGCGCCGCCTCGCGCATCGTCCAGCCGACGGTGACAAGCAGCCCGGCCGCCAGGATCTGGCCGAGATCGGCGCCCTCGACCCCGAGGGACAGCACCTGCTGGCCCGGCGGGTTCGCCAGGCTGGCCAGCAGGATCTGCGCCGGCCGGGCCACCAGTTCCAGCACCACACCCGCGAAAAGACCGGCACCGATGTTCAGAAGGCGACGCGCGCAGCGCACGCTCAGCGCCTCGCCCGCCGCATAGAGCGCGAACAGCGCCGCCATTTGTCCCAGCACGTAGATCATCGCCAGGGCCGGCAGCGCGCCGAGGGCGCCCACCGCGACCCGGCGGGACGTGTCCAGCTGCACCCCGTCGCCCAGGCCCGCCGCGCGGCGCAGGTCGTCGGGCAAGTCGGCAAAGGCGATGCCCAACCCGACCGCAAGGCTCAGGGCGACCATCGCCAGGATGGCGCCGACCTGCAGCGGCACGGCCCAGCGGCGAAGCTTTTTCAGGTCTTCCATGGTATCCTCTTGTGGAATCATTTTTTATCGTTTTACATTAATTCAATCATGTTTCAAGGAGAATTCTCATGCTGCCCTTCCTTCGTGCCGCCGCGCTGTCGCTCGGCCTTGCGGGCTGTGCCGCGCTCGACCCTGCCGGGGTGGCCCGGCTGTCGGCGCTGGACCCGCTGACGACCGACCCGGCACGCATCGTCGCGCGCATCGCGCTGCCGCCGGGGCTGGTCGTGCCGCCCGGCGCCGCCGTGCTGGACATCGGCGCCACCCGCGCCGACACCGGCGCGCGTCTGACGGGCCGCTACGCGCTGACCTCCCGGGGCGATCTCTGGGCGCTGTCCCCGGACGACGCGGCCCGGCTGCGCGCGCTGCTGGCGCGGATCCGGGCGTGGACGGCGGCGGCGCCCGAGGCGACGCGCGGCCGGCTCGCGCTGTCCGTCTCCGCCTGCGCCACGGGCGGCGGGCCCGATCCGGACGCGCCCATCGCCGCCGATCTCAGCACCGATGGCGGCGCGCGCTTCGTGCCGGTGCTGCGCGGGCTCACGGCGGGCGACCTGCTGGCACGGGCGAACACCGCCGGCGCCGACGGCGCCTGCCCGCCAGACTGAGAAGGCTTGCCGCGCGGCCCGGCCGGGATAAGATCGTCGCAGCCGATGGAAGCCGAACTGCAAACCCTCTCTACCCTGCTGGCCGAGGCCTGGACGATGATCCGAGCCCAGGCCGCGAACCTGCTGCTGCCCTCGCGGCTGACCCAGGTCGCGATCCTCGCCGGCTGTCTCGCCCTCGCATGGGGCCTGCAACGCTGGACCTCGCCAAGGATGCGCGGCTGGATGCGCACCCTGGAGGGCTGGCCGAAATGGCGGCTGCGGCTCTTGCTGATCGTCGAGCGGCGGCTGCAGCTGATCTTCTTCGTCGCGCTCGCCTGGTCCGCCGTCGGGGCGATGATGTCCGTCACCGTCTTCCCGTCACGCCGCTACATCCTCGTGTTGATCGCCACCATTGCGACCGCGATGCTCGCCGTCGCGCTGCTGGCGCGGCTGGTGCGCAACCCGGCCCTGCGCCGGATCGTCACCTGGAGCCTCTGGGCCTACGTGATCCTCTATTACCTCGGCCTGACCGACGAGGCGGCCGAGCTTCTCGACGGCCTGGCGCTGGAATTCGGCGAGTTCCGGCTGACCTTGCTTGCGGTCCTGAAGGCGCTTGCGGTCACGGCGGTGCTCGTCGCGCTCGCCCGGATGATCGCCTCCACCTCCTCGGCCCGCATCCGCCGGAACGAGGACATCTCGCCCTCGATGCAGGTGCTGCTGGTCAAGGTGATCCAGATCGTCCTGTTCTCGGCGGCCATCTTCATCGGGCTGAAGGCGGTGGGGTTCGACCTGACCGGCCTTGCGGTGCTGTCGGGGGCGATCGGCGTGGGCCTCGGCTTCGGCCTGCAGAAGGTGGTGTCCAACCTGGTCTCCGGCGTCATCCTGCTGCTGGACAAGTCGATCAAGCCCGGCGACGTCATCTCGCTGGGCGACACCTTCGGCTGGATCAACAAGCTCGGCGCCCGCTACGTCTCGATCACCACGCGGGACGGCAAGGAATACCTGATCCCGAACGAGGACCTGATCACCGGGCAGGTGGTGAATTGGTCGCATTCGAACGACTTCGTGCGGCTCGACATCTATTTCGGCACCGCCTACGGCGCCGACCCGCATCTCGTCCGCCGCGTCGCCATCGCCGCCGCCAGCGGCGTGAGCCGCGTCCTGGCCGACCGGCCGCCGGTCTGCCACATCGTCGGGTTCGGCGATTCGTCGGTCGACTACATCCTGCGCTTCTGGATCAGCGACCCGACCGGCGGGCTCACCAATATCCGTGGCAACGTCTTTCTCGCGCTGTGGGATGCGTTCCAGGAGAACGGCATCTCGATCCCGTTCCCGCAGCGCGAGGTGAAGATGCTGGAGGGCAGCACGCTCACGACTCGGGCGGAGGCTGCCGACTGAACCGCTTCGGCCGCTCGCGCGGATACCGTTCGTCGAACTCGGCGTTCACGGCGGCGCCCAGCAGGATCGACAGCGCCGAGATGAAAAACCACATCAAGAGCGCGATGATCGCCCCGATCGAGCCGTAGACCTCGTTGTAGCTGCCCCAGTTGGCCATGTAGAACGAGAACGCCACCGACGCGACGGCCCAGATCACCAGCGCCAGGACCGCGCCGAGGCTCAGCCAGCGCGGCCGCCGCCCGCGATGGTTCGGCGCGTAGCGATAGAGCAGCCCCAGCGTGCCCAGCGTGACCCCGCCGGTCAGCGTCCATTGCGCCACGGTCAGCGCCGCTTCGGTGAACCGCCCCAGCGGAAAGATGTTCAGAAGGACCGGCAGCACGACGACGCTGGCCAGCGCCAGAAGCGCCACCAGCACCAGCGCCCCGGTCATGAAGACCGACCAGGCGATGCCCCAGAAGCCGTAACGCGGAATCGTGCCATAGGCCGCGTTCAGCCCCCGCGTCAGCGCCCCTACCCCGGCCCGCGTCGACCACAGCGCCACGCCGGTCGAGATCAGCGTCGCCCAGCCCAGCGTGCTCTCGTTGGTGCGGATCAGCCGGTCGACCTGGCGCTTGAGCACCGAGAACCCGTCATCCGGCACGAAGGCGCGCAGCATTCCCAGTTGCTCCTCCACCACTTCCGGATCGGCCAGAAAGCCCCACAGCGCGATGATCGCCGCCACGGCCGGAAAGATCGCGAACATGGCATAGAACGCCACGCCGGCCGCGATCAGGTCCAGATTGCGCTCGGTGATCGCGTCGGACACCCCGTTGGCGATCCGCCAGACCGGGATCAACGGTTTGAGAATACGCCGGAAATCCATGCCTCTTCCTTGCCGCCCGCGCCGATTCTGTCGAGCGGTCACCCTTGTTTGTTATCCCCGGGTCACCTATTTGCCGCAAAGCTGTGCGATTTCCAGCCCAGCGCGGCAACCGGCCCCCCGCAGCGATTGAGAATGCGCGCCGGCGGTGCTAGCCTGAACCCATGCCCGGCGCCGGGGCCGATGGCGGCGCGCAACGAAGGAGGACAATGTCCTGTCTTACACGGCAACGACGGCTGATCCACGGGCCGTTAGCGGTGCTCCGATGAACGAATTCGCGGAGCAAGCGACAAGCGACAAGCTGCTTGAACGCATCCTTTCCTCTCTCGAAGACGACAAGGCCGAAGACGTTGTTTCGATTACCCTGACCGGGAAATCGGAAATGGCGGATTACATGGTGATCGCCTCGGGGCGGTCGTCGCGGCAGGTCGCGTCGATCTCCGAGAAGCTGACCGAGCGGCTGAAGGAAACGTTCGGCCTGGTCTGCAAGGTCGAGGGCAAGGACACCGGCGACTGGGTGCTGATCGACGCGGGCGACGTGATCGTCCACGTGTTCCGCCCCGAGGTCCGGGACTTCTACCAGCTTGAAAAGATGTGGATGACGCCGGGCGAGGCGGTGGTCGCCAAGGCCTGATGCGCCTGAACATCTGCGCCGTGGGCCGGCTTCGGGCCGGTCCGGAACGCGCGCTGGTCGACGACTATCTCACCCGGTTCGACCGGACCGGGCGCGGCCTGGGGCTTGGCCCCGCAAGCGTGACCGAGGTCGAGGACCGCAAGGGCGGCGGCATGGCCGCCGAGGCCGATCTGTTGCGCCGCGCCGTGCCCAAGGGGGCGAAACTCGCCGTGCTGGACGAGCGCGGCAAGCGCCTCACCTCCCCGCAATTCGCCGAGCTTCTCGCCGACTGGCGCGACCAGGGCGTGCCGGACGCGGCCATCGCCATCGGCGGCGCCGACGGGCTCGACCCGTCCCTGCGGGCGCAGGCCGACATCGCCGTCAGCCTCGGCGCGATGGTCTGGCCGCACATGCTGGTCCGCGTGATGCTCGCCGAACAACTCTACCGCGCCGCCGCGATCCTCGCCGGCACGCCGTATCACCGGGCCTGACGGGGGGCACGCCCGCTCAGACCACCCGCGCCGTCGCCGCCGCCTCTCTGACGCCCTCCGCCCCGGCCGCCGCGGCCTCCTGCGACGCCACGCGCGCCGTCAGCACGTGGTCCCGCCACACCCCGGCGATCTTCAGGTAGCGCCGGGCATAGCCCTCCTGCTCGAACCCCAGCCGGTACAGCACGCCCGCCGCGCGGGTGTTCTCCGGCAGGTGGTTGGCCATCACCCGGTTCAGCCCCATCTCGCTGAAGGCATGGCCCAGCGCCGCCTCCAGCACCTCGCGCATGACGCCCTGCCCCTCGTGCGCGGCGTCCACCGAGAACCCGATGCTGCAGGCCTGGAACACCCCGCGCGCGATATTCGACAGGTTCGCGACGGCCACGATCTCGGTCTCGTCGTGCAACCGCGCGACCAGCGGCAGATAGCGGCCCGCCCGTACCTCTGCGGCGTTCGCGACGAGCCTCGTGTACCAGGCGGATTCGGAATGCCAGCCCTCCGGCCGCTCCGGCTCCCACGGCGACAGGTGGTCGGCGTTGCGCACCGAATACCGCGCCAGGGCGGCCGAGTCGGCGGGAATCGCGGCGGTTATCGTGGTTCGCTCCGTCCGGATCGGTTGCATCGCTGTCCCCTCGTTGTCCGCCCGCAGGATTAACTTTCACGCCGCCGCCATGCACCCCGAAACCGCGCGCAGCGCCGCGGCCGGCACGATCCGGCCCATTCCGCCAAGAAAGCGGGTTCAAACCCACCGCCGTGAGGCGTAGACATCCGGCAGCAGGCAGGAGCAGCGACATGACGCACCCGAAACCCGTGGTTCTGTGCATTCTCGACGGCTGGGGCCATCGCGAAGAGACCGAGGCGAACGCCCCTGCCCTGGCCGAGACGCCGAACTTCGACAGGCTCTGGTCCACCTGCCCGCACGCCTTCCTCACGACCTTCGGCCCCGATGTCGGCCTGCCCACCGGGCAGATGGGCAATTCCGAGGTCGGGCATACCAATATCGGCGCCGGCCGCGTCGTCGCGATGGACCTGGGCCAGATCGACCTGGCCATCGAGGAGGGGTCGTTCTTCGACAACGAAGCGATCCTCGATTTCGCCGAGACGCTGAAGGCCTCGGGCGGCACGGCGCATCTCGCCGGCCTGACCTCGCCCGGCGGCGTGCATTCGCACCAGGACCACATCGTCGCCGCCGCGAAGTTGCTGACTGACCGCGGCGTGCCCGTCACCGTCCACGTCATCACCGACGGCCGCGACGTCCCGCCGAAATCCGCGCGCGAACAGGTGGCGAAGTTCGTGAGCGACCTGCCCGACGGCGTCACCGTGGCCTCCGTCTCCGGCCGCTACTTCGCGATGGACCGCGACAACCGCTGGGACCGGGTGGAAAAGGCCTATGACGCGATGATCCGCGCCCGGGGCGAGGCCGCCGACAGCGCCGACGCCGCCATCGCCGCCGCCTACGACCGCGGCGAGACGGACGAGTTCATCACCCCCACGGTCATCGACGGCTACTCCGGCGCCAAGGACGGCGACGGCGTCTTCTTCATCAACTTCCGCGCCGACCGCGCCCGCGAGATCCTGCGCGCCATCGGCGAGCCCGGCTTTTCCGAGTTCGACGCGGGCGATCGCCCCGCCTATGCCGCGCTGCTGGGCATGGTGGAGTATTCCGACAAGCACAACGGCTACATGGCCACCGCCTTCTCCAAGCGCGAAATCGTCAACACGCTGGGCGAATGGGTCTCCGGCCACGGGCTGACCCAGTTCCGCCTGGCCGAGACCGAGAAATACCCGCATGTGACCTTTTTCCTCAACGGCGGGCAGGAAGAGCCCTACGAGGGCGAGGACCGCGCCATGCCGCCCTCGCCCAAGGTCGCCACCTACGACATGCAGCCAGAGATGAGCGCGCCCGAGGTCACCGACAAGCTCGTCGGGGCCATCGAGGCGGGCTACGACCTGATCGTCGTCAACTACGCCAACCCCGACATGGTGGGCCATACCGGCGACCTGAAGGCGGCGATGACGGCCTGTTCCACCGTCGACCTCGGGCTCGGCCGCGCGCTGGAGGCGCTGGACAAGGCCGGCGGCGCGATCGTGGTGACCGCCGACCACGGCAATTGCGAGACCATGGTCGACCCGGAGACCGGCGGCCCGCACACGGCGCACACCACCAACCTCGTCCCGGTGATCGTCTGGGGCGGCCCGGACCGCGCCCACCTGCGCGACGGCCGGCTGGCGGACCTCGCGCCGACGGTGCTGGACCTGATGGGGCTGGAGAAGCCCGGGGAAATGACCGGCGAAAGCCTGATCTCCGAATGAGGCTGTTTCGCCTTTTTCTGCCACGGTTCGGCGGAACGCCGTGCAGCGCCGACCCGCCGGGGCGCGGTCGAGCTTTGCGATGCCGGAGACATAAGAATCTAGGTCGGACACCTGGTACTGTCCTCGCCAGAAGCGCCGCCCCGGGGGGGCGGGTCTCTCGGGCATTTCGAAACGAAATGCCCTGCCGACAGGCGATTGCCCCGCAATCGCCGAGAGGCGGCGCTGCACGGCGTGCCGCCGTGCGGGACGGGTGGAAATCGGCGCTCGCAATCCCGGCGTTCACGCTCGCCCTCCTCACCACCCCGGCCCCGGCCCAGGACGACCTCGAACTCATGGCCCGCCGCGCCGCGGGCCAGCTGGAGGCCGCCCAGAACGCGCTGGCCGCCGCCGAACAGGCCAGCGACCGCGTCCGCGCCCTGACCATGACGATCCGCGCCTACGAGAACGGCCTGATCGCCCTCCGCGAGGGCCTGCGCCGCGCCGCCATCCGCGAGGAGGTGCTGCGCAAGCGCTTCGAGGCCAAGCGCGAGGAGGTCATGCGCCTCCTCGGCGTGCTGCAATCCATCGAAACCTCGCCCGCGCCGCTCCTGCTGCTGCACCCCGCCGGCCCCACCGGCACCGCCCGCTCCGGCATGATCGCCAGCCAGGTGACGCCGGCCCTGCAACGCGAGGCGGAAACGCTCCGCAAGGACCTGGAGGAAATCGCCACCCTCCGCGCCCTGCAGGAAAGCGCCGCGCAGACCCTGCAGGACGGCCTCGCCGGCGTGCAGCAGGCCCGCACCGCGCTCTCCCAGGCAATCTCCAACCGCGTCGACCTGCCGAAGCGCCTGCTCGCCGACCCCGACGCGCTGACCCGCCTGATCGACAGCGCCGAGACGCTGGAGGCCTTCGCCTCCGGCCTAACCGACATGGAAGACGCCGGCGCGCCCCTGCCCGACTTCGACCCCGACCGCGGCAACCTGCCCCTGCCGGTCGCCGGCACCGTCCTGCACCGCGCCGGAGAGGCCGACGCCGCGGGCATCGCCCGCCCTGGCATAGTGGTAGCCACCCGGCCCCGCGCGCTGGTCACCACGCCCTGGCCCGCCACGATCCGCTATCGCGGGCCCTTGCTCGACTACGGAAACGTGATGATCCTTGAGCCGGGCGGTGGATATCTTCTGGTGTTGGCCGGCCTCGAAGAGGTGTATGGAGAACTGGGAGAGGTGCTGCCCGCCGGCGCGCCGGTCGGGCTGATGGGCGGAGAGGCACCGCAGGGAGCGGCGTTTCCCGATGCCGGCGCCGACGGCGCTGGCGCTAACCGGACGGAAACGCTTTACATAGAGGCAAGGGAAGGCGACAAGCCGATCAATCCGGCCCAATGGTTCGCCATAGACTGACGACGAGGACCCTATGAAGAAATTCGTGATGGCCGCGGTGGCCGGAACCCTGGCAGGGGTCATCGCCACCACCCAGATCGCCGGCCCGCTGCTCGCCCAGGAAGGCGACAAGCAGGGATCGGTCTACGAGCAGCTCGACCTGTTCGGCGACATCTTCGAACGCATCCGCGCGCAATACGTGGAAGAGGTCGACGAGGCCGAGCTGATCGAAGCCGCGATCAACGGGATGCTGACCTCGCTCGATCCGCATTCCAGCTACCTCTCGCCCCAGGACGCCGCCGACATGCGCGTGCAGACCCGCGGCGAATTCGGCGGCCTCGGCATCGAGGTCACGCAGGAGGAAGGCTTCGTCAAGGTCGTCTCGCCGATCGACGATACGCCGGCCGACAATGCCGGGATCGAGGCGGGCGATTTCATCACCCATGTCGACGGTGAATCCGTCCTGGGCCTGACCCTGGACGAGGCGGTCGAGATGATGCGCGGCCCCGTCGGGTCCGAGATCATCATCACCGTCGTGCGCGAGGGCACCGACGAGCCCTTCGACGTCTCGATCATCCGCGACACGATCACGCTGACCGCCGTGCGCACCCGCACCGAGGGCAGCACCATCGTCCTGCGCGTGACCACCTTCAACGACCAGACCTTCCCGAACCTCGAAGAGGGGCTGGCCGAGGCGGTCGAGGAACTGGGCGGCATGGACAATGTCGAGGGCATCGTGCTCGACCTGCGCAACAACCCCGGCGGCCTGCTGACCCAGGCGATCAAGGTCTCCGACGCCTTCCTCGAAGCCGGCGAGATCGTGTCGACCCGGGGCCGCGACCCGCAGGACGGCGAACGCTACAACGCCTCGCCCGGCGACCTGGCCGAGGGCAAGCCGATGGTCGTGCTGATCAACGGCGGCTCCGCCTCGGCCTCGGAGATCGTCGCCGGCGCCCTGCAGGACCACCGCCGCGCCATCGTCGTGGGCACCAAGTCCTTCGGCAAGGGCTCGGTCCAGACGGTGATGCCCTTGCGGGGCGACGGCGCGATGCGGCTGACCACGGCGCGCTACTACACGCCCTCGGGCCGCTCGATCCAGGCGCTCGGCGTGTCGCCGGACATCGTGGTCCAGCAGCCGCCGGCCCGCCCCGAGGAGGAGACCGAGGACGAGGACACCCCGCGTCCGCTGCGCTCCGAGGCCGACCTGCGCGGCGCACTGGACAACGACTCGCTCAGCGAGGACGAGCAGCGCCAGATCGAGGAAGAACGCGCCGCCGCCGAGGAAGCCGCGCAGCTGCGCGAAGAGGACTTCCAGCTCAGCTACGCGATCGACCTGCTGCACGGCCTGTCGGCCATGTCCGCCGCGGCGGAGTGATCCGCCCGGCCTGACACAGAACGGAGCGGGCCCCTGCGGCCCGCTCTTTTCGTTTCGGAGAATGACCATGGCCGGCCAGAGCCGTCGCGCATGCGGGCATACGCACGCGCTTACGGCCGCCGCCATAAGCGTCGCGGCAATTCCCCGCCCCGAACCCGGTCTCCAGATTGCGACCACCGCCGGGCGTTCCCCGGCGCGTTAATCAAGGAGACCACGATGAGCACACGAACACTTGCCGCCCTCGCGGCCCTCGGCCTGACGGCCGGCGCCGCCTCCGCCGCGGACCCCACCCTCGGCACCACGCTCGGAACCGATGCCGGCGCCATCGCCGACGCCCTGACGGCCGAGGCCTACGAGATGACCCGCTACACGGTCACCGGCGACCGGATCGACGTCACGGCCATCCGCGACGACGCGCGTCTCGACCTCGTGGTCGACGCGACCACCGGCGAGGTCATCGGCCTGCAGGCGGGGCTGCGCCGCGGTGCGCCGGACCGGGCCGGCCTGGACGATGCGGCCATCCGCGAGATGATCGCGGCCGAAGGCTATCAGATCACGCGCTACGAGCGCGAGCGGGGCGAGATCGAGATCTACGCCACCCGGGACGGCCGCCGCTGGGAGCTGAAGGTCGATCCCCTGACCGGCCACATCCTGCGCAGCGAAGGTGACAGCTGATGACGGCCGACACGGCCCGGGCACAGGGCGGGCGGGTCTGGGACCCGCTCGTCCGGCTCACGCACTGGACGATCGCGTTCGCGGTCGTCCTGAACGGGCTGATCGTCGAGGGCGGCGCACAACTCCACATCTGGATCGGCTACGCGATGATCGCGATGCTGGGCCTGCGGCTGCTCTGGGGCCTCGTCGGGCCCGAGGAGGCCCGGTTCACGGCCTTCCCGCCCTCACTGCGTGCGGCATGGTCCCACATTGCCGACATCCGCGCGGGCCGGCATGAAGAGCACCGGTCGCACAACCCGCTGGGCGCGCTGATGGCCTATGCGATGTGGGCCACGCTGATCGTGATGGGCGTGACGGGCCTTGCCATGGAATCCGACCCGTTCCCCGAGGGCCGCACATACGGCTATGTCGAGCCCGAGACCGGGGACGAGGCCCAAGGGGCGGAAGAACACGAAGAGGACGGGGAAGACGAAGAAGGAGAAGACGTGCTGGAGGAGATCCACGAATTCGGCGGCAACCTCCTTTTGGTGCTGGCCGCCCTGCACCTCGCCGGCGTGGCGTTCGAATCGCGGCGCGGCGGCCGCAACCTGGTGCGCGGCATGATCGGTCCGGGGCGGCGATGACGGCGCCGGCGGCCGGCGGAGCGCGGCGCGGCGGGCGGATGCGGGTCAACCTGCTCGCCGCGCTGGTGATCCTGCAGGCGCTCTGCGCGGTGTTCTTCGTGGGCGACGTGGTCGCCGACCTGCGGCTGACCGGACTGGTGCCGCATACGCTCTTCGAGGCGGCCGTCGCGGTGGCGCTGATTGTCGGCACGTTCTTCTGCGGCCTCGAAATGCGCCGCGCCATCGAGGCGATGCGCCGGTCCGAACAGGCCGTGGCCGCGGCCTCCGGCGCCTTCGGCGCGCTGATCGAGGAGCGGTTCGCGGGCTGGAGCCTCACGCCGGCCGAGGCCGAGGTCGCGCTGTTCGCGCTGAAGGGCTTCGACATGGCCGAAATCGCCGCGCTGCGCGGGGCCGCGCCCGGCACCGTCCGCGCCCAGCTCGCCCGTGTCTACGGCAAGGCCGGCGTCACCAACCGGTCGCAATTCGTCAGCCTCTTCATCGAGGATCTCCTCGACACGCCCCTTGTCGGCCTCCCGTCCGCGCCGGACCCGACCGCCCCGCGCGCCGCCGGGCGCTAAGGCGACTCCGGCCGGTCCCGGCCCGGTGCCATCGCTGTGCGACGCCATCCGTCACGCAGCGGCTGTGCGCGCCGGCCGCTCCTGCGCATGCCGGCCGCGCAGGAGCAGCGCCGTTGCCGCCGGCAGCAGCGCCGTGCCCAGGAACATCGCCCGCGCCCCGACCGCGTCCGACGCCATGCCGGCCACGGCCGGGCCGATCACGCTCCCCGCCGCGGTGGCCAGCAGCGCCGCGGTGAAGCTCAGCGCGGGCAGCGTCGGGAACAGCCGCTCCGACCAGAAGGCGAGCACCGCGCTCGTCATCATCACATGCACGCCCTGAAGCCCGGCCGACGGCACCAGCCCGGCCCAGTGCCCGGGCAGAACGGCCACCAGTGCCGCCGAGACCGCACCGGCCAGCATCAGCAGGCGCAGCAACCAGGGCAGCCCCAGGGCCTCCTTCGCGCGCCCGGTCATCAGCCCCGACAGGCCGAAGACGCCATAGAGGATGAAGACGAGCGCGGGCGTGGCCGCCGTGGCGATGCCGGGAACGCCGCCGCGCTCCACCATCCGGTCCGCGGCGAAGGAGATGTAGATCGCCGAGGTGGTGCCATAGACGAAGGCGACGACGACCAGCGGGATCGCCGCGACATGGATCAGCGCCCGCCAGGCCCGGCGCGGCGTGCCCTCGGGCGACCGCTCGACCGGGCGCAGGGCGGCCCAGTTGGCCAGCAGGGCGATCCCGCTCGCCGCGGCGAAGACGCCCCAGCACACCCGCCACGACAGGCCGAGCAGGACCATCGCCAGCGCCGCGAGCCCCGCCGCCGCGACCCCGACGGTGGTTCCCGTGCTGATCTCCGACAGCGCCGCCGGCCGGTCGGCGTCGCGGATCTTGCGGTGCACGGCGTCGTTGAACGGCGTCCAGGCAAAGCCCGCGCTCGACGCGGCCAGGAAGACGCCGAGCGCCAGTACGGCCGCGTTCGGGGCAATCGCCACGAGGCCCATACCGGCCGTCGCCGCGGCGAGCCCGGCCAGGACGGGGCATTCCGGCCCGCGCCGGACGAGCAGGCGCTGCGCCGCCAGGAGGGCGAGGAAGAACCCCACGAAGCCAAGGCTCGACACGAAGCCGACGGCCGTGGTGGACATCGAAAAGGCCGAGCGGAACTCGGGCACGAACAGGCCGAACCCCATCCGGCCGGGGCCGTAGCTGATCGCGGTTGCGGCGAATCCCGCCGCGGACAGGCTCTGGAAATAGGTAATGGCGCGGCCCTCCGTTACCATGGCAATGCAGGCCCGGCGCCGCAGGTTCCCGACCGGGCCGGCCCCGGCCGCCGCGCCCGGCGTGCAAGAGGCCGCCGAGGCGTGGAGGCACGGACGCGACCATGTCCGTTACCGCTATCGGTATATATATCAATGACTTGACATAGCGTCCAACCTTGGACACCCCCGCTTCCCGCTTTCCCTTCCGCTCCGAACGCCCTACCCTGCCCCCTGAATCGGCCACGAGGACCCCATGACCCCCGAAGACGCCGCCCGCCTGCCCTACCGCCCCTGCGTCGGCGTCGTCCTCGCCAACCCCGCGGGCCTGATCTTCGCCGGCGAACGGATCGATACCCCCGGCGCCTGGCAGATGCCCCAGGGCGGCATCGACGAGGGCGAGGCCCCCCGCACGACCGCCCTCCGCGAGCTTCGCGAGGAGACGGGCGTGACGGCCGACCTCGTCGACTGCGAGGCCGAGACCGCCGAGTGGATCACCTACGACCTGCCGCCCCACCTGCTGGGCCGGGTCTGGAAGGGCCGCTACCGGGGCCAGCAGCAGCGCTGGTTCCTGCTGCGCTACCTCGGCCGCGACGACCAGATCGACCTCGAAGCCGAGCACCCCGAATTCTCGCGCTGGCAATGGATGGCGCCCGACGACCTGGTGGCCGCCATCGTCCCGTTCAAGCAAGCGGTCTATACCCAGGTCATCGACAGCTTCCGGGAGAAACTCTGATGCGCCGCCTGACTGCCGCCCTCGCCGCCCTCTGCCTCACCGCCACCCAGGCCGCCGCCCTGTCCTGCATGCGGCCCGACCCGGTCGACGCCTTCGCCCGCGCCAACGCCGCCACCGAGGTCTACGTGATCGTCCTCGGCCAATTCTCCGGCGGCCCCGGCCCGCGCCCGGAGGATCCCTCGAACACCCGGCCCGAGGACCGGGTCTACGACATGACCTTCACCGGCCACACCCTGAACCGCGACGGCCCCGCCGAGCCCGTCAACCGCACCGTCCGCGTGGTCGAGCACTGCGTCTCCGCCTGGTGCGCCAGCGTGCCCACCGGCCGGCAGGTGATGACCTTCCTGCGCGTCGATGCCGGCGCCGATCCGCTGCTGGAGGTCGGGCCCTGCTACCCCGACTTCTTCACCGATCCGACGACCGAGCAGATCGACGCGATCAAGGACTGCTTCGCGATGGGCTGCACCGCGAGCTGACCCCGCCGCCACCCCCGGCCGGACCGTCGGATTTTGCGTATTTGAAACGAGAAGAAGCCCCCTGTCGCGCACCAGGCTTCTTCTCGTTCGAAATACGCCTTTCCGGCCCATCCAATCATGCTCGCCGGCAAGGACGACTCCACACTGGAACAAAACGGGAATATACTGCCGGGCATGCCCTTCGCCGAACTGAACGCCACCTCGAACTTCACCTTCCTCACGGGCGGCTCGCATCCCGAGGAATACATGGCGCGCGCGGCGATCCTGGGGGTCGAGGCGGTGGCCGTCGCCGACGAGAACTCGGTCGCCGGGATCGTCCGCGCCCATACCCAGATGAAGGAGATCGCCCGCGCGGTCCGCCTGCGGCAGGAGGCAGAGCCGATCGGCCCCCCGCGCCCCGCGCATATCCCGCCGCCGCCGGCGGCACCGGTGCTGACCGTCCCCCGCCTGATCCCCGCCGCGCGGATCGTGCTGGAGGACGAGTTCACTGTCACCGTCCTGCCCCGCGACCGCGCCGCCTGGGGCCGGCTCTGCCGCCTGATCTCCGCCGGGCGGCTCCGGGCCGAGAAGGGGCACTGCCGGCTGACCCTGGACGACCTGATGGCCTGGGGGGACGGGCAGGAACTGCTCCTCCACCCGTCCCCAGAGGCGCAGGCGGAGACGGGCGGCGCGGGCGCGTGGCGGCCACAGGCGGACCGGCTGTCGCGCCGCTTCCCCGGGCAGGTCTCGCTGCTGATCTATCCTCGCTACGACGGGCAGGACGAAGAGCGGTTCGACCGTCTCGCCGCGCTGGCCGAGGCCCTGCGGATCCCCACCGTCGCCTCTGCCGCCCCGGTCATGCATCACGGGGCGCGGCGCAAGCTGACCGACGTTCTGACCGCGATCCGCGCGGGCGTGCGGGTCGACGACCTCGGCCGCGCCGCGCTGGCCAATGCCGAACAGCGGCTGCGGTCCGAGTCCGAGATGCTGCGCCTTTTCGAGGGCCACGAGGACGCCGTCCGCCGCAGCGCCGAGATCGCCGCGCGCTGCGCCTTCGACCTGGACCAGCTGCGCTACGAGTACCCCGCCGAGATCGCCGAGGGCGAGGCACCCGCCGACCGCCTGTCGCGCCTGGCCTACGCGGGGCTGCACTGGCGCTACCCCTCCGGCGCCCCCGAGAAGGTGCGCACGATGCTGGAGCACGAGCTGCAGCTGATCGCCAGGCTGAACTACGAGCCCTATTTCCTGACCGTGAACGACGTGGTCACCTTCGCCCGCGAGCGCGGCATCCTGTGCCAGGGCCGCGGCTCGGCGGCGAACTCGGTGGTCTGCTACTGCCTGGGCGTGACCAGCGTCTCGCCCGAGATCGGCACCATGGTCTTCGAGCGCTTCGTCTCCGAGGCCCGTAACGAGCCCCCCGACATCGACGTGGATTTCGAGCACGCGCGCCGCGAGGAGGTGATCCAGCACATCTACGAGCGCTACGGCCGCCACCGCGCCGGGCTGTGTGCCACGGTCATCCACTATCGCGGCAAGCGCGCGATCCGCGAGGTCGGCCGCGCCATGGGGCTGACCGAGGACACGATCAGCGCGCTGTCGTCGCAGCTCTGGGGCTTCTTCTCGGCCGACGCCGTCGAGGACCGCCGCTTCCGCGAGCTCGGGCTCGACCCCGACGACCCGCGGCTGATCCAGACCATGGCGCTGATCTACGAGATCATCGGCTTCCCCCGGCACCTCAGCCAGCACGTGGGCGGCTTCATCATCACCGAGGGGCGGCTGGACGAGCTGGTCCCGGTGGAGAACGCGACGATGGAGGACCGCACCGTCATCCCCTGGGACAAGGACGACATCGACGCGCTGGGGATCCTGAAGGTCGACGTGCTGGCGCTGGGGATGCTGACCTGCATCCGCAGGGCCTTCGGATTGATCCGGGAGCACCACAACGTGGCCTATGACCTCGCCAGCCTGCCGCCCGAAGATCCGGCGGTCTACGACATGCTCTGCGACGCGGATTCGCTCGGCGTGTTCCAGGTGGAAAGCCGGGCGCAGATGAACTTCCTGCCCCGGATGCGGCCGCGATCTTTCTACGACCTCGTCATCGAGGTGGCGATCATCCGCCCCGGCCCGATCCAGGGCGACATGGTCCACCCCTACCTGCGCCGGCGCAACGGCGAGGAAGAGGTGACGTTTCCCTCGGACGCGCTGGGCGCGGTGCTGGGCAAGACCCTCGGCGTGCCGCTGTTCCAGGAACAAGCGATGCAGATCGCGATCACCGGCGCCGGCTTCACCCCGGACGAGGCCGACCGCCTGCGCCGGTCGCTCGCCACCTTCAAGAAACACGGCTCGGTCAGCGAGTTCCGCGGCCGGTTCCTGTCGGGCATGGCGCAGAACGGCTACGAGGCCGACTTCGCCGAACGCTGCTTTTCCCAGATCGAGGGCTTCGGCTCCTACGGCTTCCCCGAAAGCCACGCGGCCAGCTTCGCGCAGCTCGTCTATGCCTCGGCCTGGCTGAAATACCACCACCCGGGCATCTTCGCCTGCGCCCTGCTGAACGCCCAGCCGATGGGCTTCTACGCCCCGGCGCAGATCCTCCGCGACGCCCGCGAGCACGGAGTCGAGGTGCGCCCCGTCGACATCAACGCGAGCGCCTGGGACAACACGATGGAACCCGACGACGAGGGCGGGCTGGCCCTGCGGCTGGGCTTCCGCCAGGTGCGCGGGCTGTCCGAGGAAGAGGCACAGTGGATCACCGCCGCCCGGCTGAACGGCTACCACGCGGTCGAGGACGTGTGGCGCCGCGCCGGGCTGTCGTCGAAGCTGCTGCAGGTGCTGGCCACGGCGGATGTCTTCGCCGGGCTGGGGCTGACCCGGCGCCAGGCGCTCTGGGCCGCCAGGGCGCTGCCCGACGGTGGCGAGCTACCACTGTTCCAGGGCGATCTCGACGGCGAAGGGCTGCGCGAGCCGGAGGTGACGCTGAAGCCGATGACCCTGGGCGAGGAGGTGGTGGAGGACTACGTCTCGCTGCGCCTGACGCTGCGCGCCCACCCGCTGGCGCTGCTGCGCCCCCGGCTGACGCCCGACCGGCCGGCGCCGGTGCCACGCCCCGTCGCCAACACCGCCGCACCGCCCGCGCTGCATCGACACCCCCGCGACGTGCGGCACTTCGTCTGAAGCGGCGCGCGTGGCCGATCCGTCGCGCCGGAAACTTTCATGCCTCCGGCGGGGATATTTTGAACCAGAAGAAGTAACGAACTCTTAATCCTGCGACGTCATGATTGGACCCGCGGTACAGGCGGGGACGCCGATGACCGCACCAGGAGAAGGCCCCCTGTTCCCAAGACCGGAACGGGGGGCCCGACCCTGAACTTCTTCTGGTCCGAAATATCCCCGCTGACGCGCGACTTTTGGATTTTCCCTGAGTGATACCTTTGGAATGTTCGCGACCGTGCCGTGAGTGTCGCGTAAGGCGTTGAATTGCCGACGGAAATGAAGGCAGCCAATATTGCCCCAATCCCGCAGGACAGTGCGGCATGATAAGTTATTGATTTTCCGTGTGTTGAAGCTTGCCAGTAAAGCTATTGGTAAGGCGTAGGTCAGTGCTCTGAGCGCGCGAGCTTTGCATACCGCTCAAGCCATTCTTCCGCTTCGAGCGGATGCTGGCCCTTATCGAATACCCCGCCTTTGCGGTAGATTTCGGCCAACAAAGCCAAGTCCGTCTCGATCCCCGGTCCGTTCAAACGCTCTCGAACCTCGGGTTTCAGCTCGACCAGTTCCAATAGCTTTTCAACGATCTCTTTAACGTAGTTCGGCGGAATGGCCCTCAAGAGCCTGAGAATTGCCTCTTCGTCGTGGGTCGTGTGGCTTTCGTTCAACATGCCTCGACCAGTAACAACAAGGTTAAGCTCGTACTCATTACGCACCTGACCAGAAAGAAGAAAATCCTCCGATATCCCCAGCTTCCGAGAAATCTCGCGAAGCAGGGACGGTTTGGGTTTCGTGCGTCCGTTCTCGTAATTGGCCAATGCCGAACGCGTCAGCCCCAAGCGCTCGGCAAACTCTGCCTGAGTGCTTTCGCCGCGCAGGTGGCGCAATCGCGCACCTACCCCGTCCTCGCGTGTGCTGTCTTGTGTTGATATGTGCTGACTTGTGTATATTCTGTGTCGTGTCTGTGCCAAGCTACACGCGACCAGGAAAATGTCAAAGACACTTATTCAGGCCAAGAAAGATATCCGGCGCAGTGGGCTGACTGTCCCCCAGTGGGCGGCAAAACATGGCTTCAAGGGGTAGTGCCCCACGGGGTGGTGTAGGAGGCCGCGCGCGGAGCCATCTGGCGTAGCGCAGCGCGCGGCCTGTCTGGTGGCCACCGCGCTTCTTCG
>NZ_JARGYC010000229.1 GCF_029168335.1 Psychromarinibacter sediminicola | reverse complement strand
AATCAATCGCTGCGATCACACGCTTCCTCAGGTCCATGGAAAGTGGCTTGCCCATCGCTGCCCCCAGTATCTGCCCCAGGGTCAGTGAATCAGTCACTCGGCCGAATGGGAATCCCCAATCGATTCATGTCGGTGGGCAAACGCTCTAAAACACGCCCTTCTTCCAGTGCTGGAGCAGTCCAGAACCGAATTACAAGGTTAACGCCACTTGAGGCAGCGTTGGATGAGTTCGATGCGGCTATTGAGAAGGCAGAGCGAATGATACGCCGTTCATCCGCCGCCCCCACGAAAGAGTTCTATGAAGCTTCTTTTCGCATATCAGTTGGCGTCCTGAACTTCAGCTCTAAAAATGTGCTAGAGTACCATAACGCCGTTTCCGACACGACAGCTAAGCTATCAGCACTCACGCGTTGGATTGGAAACATAATAAGTCAAGACCCTGACATTGCTGCAAAGCTTGGTGAAGATATTAGAGCGTTTTCCGATCAATCTGCATCGTATCCGCAGGCGGCGAAGTAGTTTTCGCATTCCTGGTGCGTGAAGCAGTCGATGAGTTCGCCGA
>NZ_JARGYC010000228.1 GCF_029168335.1 Psychromarinibacter sediminicola | reverse complement strand
ACTCGGCAGGATATGCGACCTGTTCTCTCCGGTTGAATGCAGAAACTATTTCCAGGCTGCGGGATATGCGCCTGGTTAATCCCGAAAGACTCTAATTCTTTGGCAACCCACCGAACGCTCACCGCCTGTCCTCCACCCAGTTCGCCACGATCAGCCCCGGCACGCTGTCGAGCGCTCGCTCGGCGTCGCGGTCGAGATCCAGCCGCTTCGGCAGCTTGACCTGCGGGACGAGCAGGAAGATCGGCGCGGTGACCTGGTTGCGGCCGGTCTTCGCGCGTGACGCAACCGCCTGACCGCGGGTGTTGATCCGGGCCCTGTCGGCCACCAGCAGGCTGGGGCCGCGACGCCGGTAGACGAACCGCAAGCGAATGCCGCGGCGGCGTTCCCATTCGCCGGGGGTTAACTTAGCGCCTCGGAGACCACGACCGGCCGCCTCGGTCGGTATTGCGAGCCAGAATCCGTCCTTCGAGCGGATCAGGGTAGTGCCCCGGGAAATGGTGTAGGAACTGGCGTCCACCTGCTTCTTCATAGCTGGTGTCGCTCGTTCACTGGGCGGCGATCATA
>NZ_JARGYC010000227.1 GCF_029168335.1 Psychromarinibacter sediminicola | reverse complement strand
GGGGGGGGGGGGCGAGCCGCGTCCGTTGCAGGGACGATCGCGACGCTCAACCGGGCCGCGATCTGGATCGACACGGGAGCAAGTTCGACCATCTTGTTCCGGGATGCAATTTCTATCGGGACATGGCAGTGCAACCGTTCCTGCGAGGCCCGCAGCACGGAAGACACGCCGCCGGCCGTCGAGATCCGCGCGCCAACCAGCGCGTTCTTTCCTGCAGGAGAAGACGCGAATCCCGGGCCTAGTGGAGCGGCACGAGCTGGGCTGGTATGACCGGGCTGAACGCGCTGAACGCTGCCGCGGTGGCGGGGCATTACGGCTCGATCTCCATCGTGACCTTCGTGGCGGCGTCGAGCCTGCTGGAGCTGACCGGCATCGCCTCCGACGGTTTCATGGTCGCGGTGGCGGCGATGATGGAGGTGCCCGCGATCCTGTCGGCCCTGTGGATCGCGCACCGCTTCGGGCGCGAGGGCGTGGCGGGCAGCGTGCCGATGCGCGAGCTTTTCGCCAACGGCTCCATCGTTCTGCTGACCGGGGCCTTCGTGATCGGCGCCGTGACGCAGGACAAGGGGAT
>NZ_JARGYC010000226.1 GCF_029168335.1 Psychromarinibacter sediminicola | reverse complement strand
GGCAGCGTGCCGATGCGCGAGCTTTTCGCCAACGGCTCCATCGTTCTGCTGACCGGGGCCTTCGTGATCGGCGCCGTGACGCAGGACAAGGGGATGGAGATGATCGCGCCCTTCGTGGTGACGCCCTTTACCGGCATTCTGTGTCTGTTCCTGCTGGACATGGGCCTGTCTGCGGGGCGCAGCCTGCTGCGCAACCGGCATCTTCTCAGCGCGGGGCTGTTCGCCTTTGGGCTCCTCATGCCGGTGATCGGCGCGATGCTGGCGATGGGGCTGGGCGTATTGATCGGTCTTCAGACCGGCAGCCTGTTCCTGCTGATGGTTCTGGCGGCCTCCGCCTCCTACATCGCGGTTCCCGCCGCGATGAAGATCGCGTTGCCGCAGGCGGAGGCGGGCATATACCTGACCCTGTCGCTGGGGGTGACCTTCCCGTTCAACATCACCGTTGGACTGCCGTTTTACCTGTGGCTGGCCGGGCTGCTGTGACGGAGGGTCGCGCGGCCCCTCCGCGGATCGGCATCACGCAGCCCTGGGCGTGGCGACGGCCCGAGGTTGCAGATGCGCGGTACCTCCGTCCGGCCCATCCTGATCCTCTTCGCCGATGGCGC
>NZ_JARGYC010000225.1 GCF_029168335.1 Psychromarinibacter sediminicola | reverse complement strand
GTCGACTGGACCGGCCCGGATTACCACGACGACTATATCATGGTCACCGAGCCCGGCGGCACGGACTCGATCAACTACACCCGGACCCGAAGCGGTTCCCCGCTGAACCTGAAACTGCCGCCCGAGCCCGGCAGCTACGACATCGTCTACATCATGCGGCAGGACCGCACCGAACTCGCGCGCATCTCCATCGAGGTCAGCGAGATCGGCGCCACCCTCGACGCCCCGGCCACGGCCACCGCCGGCGAGACGATCCAGGTCGACTGGACCGGCCCGGACTATCACGACGACTATATCGGCGTGACCCTCCCGGGCGAGACCGACACGATCAACTACACCCGGACGCGAAGCGGCTCCCCGCTGGATCTGAAGCTGCCGGCGGAGCCCGGCACCTACGATATCGTCTACATCATGCGCCAGGACCGCACGGAACTCGCCCGCGTCTCCATCGAGGTCACCGAGGTCGAGGCCACCCTCGACGCCCCGGACACGGCCACCGCCGGCGAGACCGTCCAGGTCGACTGGACCGGCCCGGATTACCACGACGACTATATCATGGTCACCGAGCCCGGCGGCACGGACTCGATCAACTACACCCGGACCCGA
>NZ_JARGYC010000224.1 GCF_029168335.1 Psychromarinibacter sediminicola | reverse complement strand
ATCAGCTCGCGGAACATCGCGTGCCGTTCCATCCAGAACCGGACCATCTCGCCGAAGTTCTCGTGGCCCTCCCAGTCCGCGCGCGGATAGGCGTCACGCAGCACGCGCAGCGCCTCGGGCAGGCCATCACGCCGCTCCAGATCCCAGTCCGCCATTCGCGTTCCCCGTTGCCGTCGCCCCTCACCTAGCCCCGCGGCCCGGCGGCGCCAAGTCCCTGTTCAGGTTTCGTTAACCTTGCCTGCCGTATCCTTGCCCGAGGAGGCGTCATGGTTATCCTGCGGATCGTTCTGCTGATTCTGTTGGCTGCCGGGCAGGCGGCGGGCGGCGCGTGGCCGCGTGGCGAGGGCAACACCTTCGCCGCGCTTTCCTACACGCTCAGCGACGAACCGCCGGCCATCGGCACATCCGGTTTCGACCCCAACGGCTACCTGTCGCTGTTCGTCGAGCACGGGCGGACCGACCGGCTGACCTTCGGGCTGGAGGCCGGGCGGGCGGATACCGGCGACTACAAGGCGTTTCCGGGTCTTCCCTCTTAGCTCGTCATCCGTGAACTATAGCTGGCAACGCTCATGAGCGTCACGCCGCGGCCTTTTCCTGTGCACATGATGGGCTGCGGCCGTAGAAAACGGCCAGC
>NZ_JARGYC010000223.1 GCF_029168335.1 Psychromarinibacter sediminicola | reverse complement strand
GACCATATAAGTTTGACCAAGAACAACACCCTCGGCCATGCCGAAAGCCGCAGACCGTCTATGACGCCTGCGCGGAACACATCCCCCAAGCGGAACTTTCATCCACAACTCAAGATTGACCCGGCGCATGCCCGGGACGGCTTGAATCGTATGCTCTCCAGGATTGGCGAGTTCACGAAATCTGCTGCCTGAACGCAGCAAGCAGCCTGGCCAATCCCGGCGGGCGCGCAATGTCATTGAAAGGATAATCTCATGACAAAAGGCACTGTAAAATGGTTTAACGATACCAAAGGTTACGGCTTCATCGAGCTGGATAACGGCAGCGGTGACACTTTCGTGCACATCAGCGCGGTTCAACGCTCCGGGCTCGACAGCCTGAAGGAAGGCGCGAAGGTTATCTTCGAAATTGTCGAAGATCGCATGCGCGGCAAGTCCTCCGCTGAAAACCTTCAATTGCAGTAAGCAATCAAAAAAATGCCGGTCAGCGAAAGAGAAGATTTCGCTGGCTGGGTGCCCAAGCACTCGGATGCAGCCCTTCGCTGCGCGCTGACTAACTGACCCGACATTTCCCATTTGGCCGGTTGCCGATGAGCCTACGGGCACCTGACCCAGCCTTCCAAGCATTTTCTGCTTCGGTCTGTTTTGGAGCGCTGG
>NZ_JARGYC010000222.1 GCF_029168335.1 Psychromarinibacter sediminicola | reverse complement strand
GGCGCGGGGTTGTCTATCGGCGTGCAGCCCTTCTGGCCGGCATTCGCTAGCTGAGTGAGAGCCCAGAGCTCACGCCCGCCGACAGTGATGCTGAAGGGGGGGCTGGCCCTGTTCACGATACTGGCGCGCTTGTCGCCCCAGTCGTCCTTGGACTTGATCTTGTCAGTCATGCTCGGTTCCTTCTGTTGTTGCGGAACCGGGCTCGAAGGGGTATCTTTCAATTGCCGTAGAAAGAAATTGCCCTCGCCCGGTCCCTGACTGAGCGGGGGTTTTCCTTTTCAGGCGGCCTCGACGAGGTGGCTCTCCAGCCAGTCATCCAAGTCCGACCTACGGTAGACAATGCAGCCGGCCGCCTTGATGAACCGGGGGCCAAGATGCCGGTTCGGCTCCATACGAAGTTTTGCGAGCTTGGAGTCGGAGACGCCGAGGTATTTTGCGGCGATACCGGGGCGCATGTTATCCGGCCAGATAACTGGAAGAGAAGTCTTCTGCGTCATGTCTGACACGCTCCATCTGTTGATGACGTATCATGACTGTATTCAAAACTTCAGGCATCGAGCAGGCGAGAACGAACGGGAAAAGTCGCCGAAGTGTCGGACTAGAGCGTTTGCCCACCGACATGAATCGATTGGGGATTCCCATTCGGCCGAGGGACTGATTCACTGACCCTGGGGCAGATACTGGGGGCAGCG
>NZ_JARGYC010000221.1 GCF_029168335.1 Psychromarinibacter sediminicola | reverse complement strand
CCGTCCCGCGCATCATCACCCCCAGCATGCCGTGCAAAGGGTGAATCACGTTCTCAAACCCCTGTCGAGGCAGAGTTTTTCAGCAGCCTGTTAAGTGGATCGTTGGCAATGATGCGGAACACAGGATTCCGCGGTTCGACCCGACGGTCGTGGCGGACTTCAAAGACCGCTTCACCCATCCAGCGCGGATTGCCGAGCAGCATGGTCTCCAGGTCGGTAAGGTGGTTAGTCGGTTGAAACGGCGGGGAGTTCGGCCTGCGCTCACAAAAGGTGAAGTCGGTGAAGATTTCTACCGGACCCGCGATCTGAAGACGGATCTGTTCACTTAACATAAGGGGCCCTATCGACCATGAGATGGGCTGATAGAGAAGGAAACTTACGATCTGGGATTCATTGATTGGGAGGCAGAAACTTGAGGGAACATCGTAGCGCGGATGATACCAAGCGAGACATATCCGCGGCGCTCGCAGACTTGTCAGGCGTGTGGACCAAGCAGGCTCGCGAAATCACCAAGGTATTCGAGGGTCTGCGTGAAAAACATGCAGCGGACGTAGCAAAGATCCGTGAAGCGTTTGAAGCGGTGCACGCCACCTGGCAGCCACTTTTTGCCGAGTTAGAGCGTTTTCCGATCAATCTGCATCGTATCCGCAGGCGGCGAAGTAGTTTTCGCATTCCTGGTGCGTGAAGCAGTCGATGAGTTCGCCGAT
>NZ_JARGYC010000220.1 GCF_029168335.1 Psychromarinibacter sediminicola | reverse complement strand
CTAGTACTTCAGTTTCATTTCATGTGCGATTGTGCCTCTGTGTCATTGTTGGGGCTGACAGGGAGCGACGGGCGTGTCGGTTGCGGATTGGGCGGGGACGCTGGTTGATTGGCGGGATACTCTGGAGGATCTGAAGCGCTTCATCGAGCCGGCGTTTCGACGGAGCGAGTAGCGGGCGTCGGCGCGCGCGTTCATCGATGGGCTTCTATCCGGGGCCGAACGAAAGACGGGCTGGATGCTGGCGGAGGAAGCCGGGCATGCGCGACCGTATCGTATTCAGTCGCTGCTGGGTCGCTCGTCGTGGTCGGCGGATGCGCTCTGCGACCGGGTCCGGCGCTACGTGGTACAGGCGCTTGACGACCCTGGGGGCGTCCTGGTCGTTGATGAGACGGGGTTTCTGAAGAAGGGCACGCACTCGGTGGGTGTCGCGCGGCAGTATTCCGGCACGGCCGGGCGGATCGAGAACTGCCAGGTCGGCGTCTTCGCCGCCTATGCCAGCCGCTTCGGCCACGCGCTGATCGACCGTCGGCTCTACCTGCCGAAACCATGGGCGGAGGATCGGGCGCGTCGCGCGAAGGCGCATATCTCCAGGGACGTGACCTTTGCGACCAAGCCCGCGATGGCGCGCGAAATGGTGGAAAGACTCCTCGACGAAGGCACGCCATGCGCCTTCGTCCTGGCCGATGCGCTCTACGGGTCGGATCACAGGTTCCGGCGCATGCTGGAAGACCGCGGCCAGCCT
>NZ_JARGYC010000021.1 GCF_029168335.1 Psychromarinibacter sediminicola | reverse complement strand
GAAGGCCGCCGCGCAAGCGCCGCCTCTCGGCGATTGCTCTGCAATCGCCTGTCGGCAGGGCATTTCGCCAGCGAAATGCCCGAGAGACGCGCCCCAGTGCGGCGGCGCTGTGGTCGACGTTATCGCTGCGCTCGGAGGTCGTCCGGACTTGGCTGGGATAAAGTGCGTCGTTCGGAGGTCGGAGCGCCCCCGCGCGCGTCGGCCCTTGCGCGGCTTCTCACGTTGCTTGGACGTGCCCAGTGATGTCGGTCCACGCCACGTTCTCTTTTCTGTGGCATATGCGATAACCCCTTTTGAACGGTGCCCGCGCGGAACAAGGCGAAGCCGCCGCGCAAGCGCCGACGCGCCCCGGTGCGGCGGCGCTGTGGTCGACGTTATCGCAGCGATCCGAGGTCGCCCGGACTTGGCAGCCATAAAGTGCGCCGTTCGGAAGTCGGAGCGCCACCGCGCGCGTCGACTCTTGCGCGGCTTCTCACATTGCTCGGAGGTGCGCAGTGGCGTCGGTCTACTGCACGTTCAATTTTCTGTGGCATATGCGATAACCCCTTTGAATGGTGCCCAGCGCGGAACAAGGCGAAGCCGCCGAGCAAGCGCCGCCTCTCGGCGATTGCTCTGCAATCGCCTGTCGGCAGGGCATTTCGCCAGCGAAATGCCCGAGAGACGCGCACCCACGCGGCGGCGCTGTGGTGGACGTTATCGCAGAGATCCGAGGTCGCCCGGATTTGGTTGCCATAGAGCGCGCTGATCGGTGGTCGGAGCGCCGCCCCGCGCGTCGGCCCTCGCGCGGCTCCGCTCGTATTGGCAACTCGCGCGATGCTTGCAGCTTGGCGTCAACCCACCGTGTCGAGCGCTCCCGTCGCCAGCACGTCGCCTGTCGGCGCGCCGGTGGGCGAACCGCCCGGCGGTTCGTCGCTGACGGCCAGCACCGCGCCGGCGAGACGGTCGCGCAGCGGCTCGGGCAGGGTCACGGTGTAGTCCTCCGCCTCCGGCAGCACGCCGAGCGAGACCGGCGCCTCGCCCTCGGGGATGAACCACAATTCCAGCGCGCGGCCGGGGCGGGCGGCGCCGGCGAGGCGCTCCACCTGCATCTCGCCCGTCGCCTCGACCAGCGCGGCGGCGAGGCGCAGCTCGGCGTCCTCCGAGGCGACCTCGGCGCGGTGGCTGGGATCGGCCGGCCCGACCGGGGCGAAAAAGACCAGCGCGACGATGGCGGCGGCGGCGATCAGGCCGCCGAGCGTGGCGCCGATCCAGGGGATGCGCCGGCGGCGGGCGCCGAACAGGCGGCGCTCAATGCGGGCCTCGAGCGCGGGGGGTGGCGCGACCTCGCCGGCCTCGTCGGCCAGCGCGGCGAAACGCTCGTCCCATTCGACGACGAGGACGCGCAGGCGCGGTTCGTCGCGCAGCCGCGCCTCGAACGCGCGGCGCTCGTCGGCGGGCAGCAAGCCCAGCACGTACTCGCCCGCCAGGGCGATGTCGTCTTCGTTGTGGCCGTTCGCGTCCGTCATCGGCTCAGGCAGTCTCTCAGTCGCAGCAGGCTGCGGCGCAGCCAGGTTCGCATCGTGTTCAGCGGAACGTCGTGGCGCGCGGCCAGGTCCCGATAGCTTTCCCCATCCAGATAGGCCCCGCGGACCGCGTCGGCACGCTCCGGGTCCAGCTCGTCCAGGCAGGCGTCGATCCTGCGCCGGTCGGAGGCGGCGACCGCCTCGGCCTCGGGCGTCGGCGTGGATGCGGCGAGGTCCGGAACGCTGTCGATATCCTCCGCCGGGGCCTTGCGGGCGCGCAGCCGGTCGATGGCGATGTTGCGCGCCAGCGTGATGAGCCAGGTCATCGGGGAATATCCGTTGGCCGAATAGGCGTCGGCCCGCTTCCAGATCCTTACATACACATCCTGCAGGGCCTCTTCCGCCTCTGCCCGGTTCTTCAACACACGCAGGCAGACGCCGAAGAGTTTCGCGGAGGTGGCCGAATACAGCGCGGAGAACGCATCGCGGTCGCGGAGCTTGATCCGGGCGATCAGGTCTTCGATCTCGGCGCGGGTGGTCATCGGGGCAGCGGCCATCCTTGTTGCCGTCACCATGGCACGGCGACGGCGGCCGCGAAATCCGTCAGTGCAGCGCGGCGGGCCGGGGCGTCAATCGGGCAACACCTTGCCGGGGTTGAGGATGCCCTTGGGGTCGAGCGCCGCCTTGATCGCGCGCATCACCTCCAGCGCGACGGGGTTCTTGCGCCGCGCCATCGACGGCTTCTTGGAGAGGCCGATGCCGTGCTCGGCCGAGAACGAGCCGCCCAGCGACAGCACCAGATCCTCCACCCGCTCGGTGATCGCGTCGTGGGCCGCGGGGTCGGTCGCGGCGGGGTAGACGGTGTAGTGGACGTTGCCGTCGCCGAGATGCGCCACATACATGCTGTTGGCGCCCGGGTCGGCCTCGGCCAGCATCGCGGCGGCGCGGTCGAGGAACGGCGCCACGTGGTCCAGCGGCAGGGCCACGTCGTTCTGGATCAGGGGGCGGCCGTCCATGTTGACCTCGGCCGCCTGTTCGCGGCGCTGCCACATGGCGCGGCGCTGCGCCTCGTTCCGGGCGACGACGGCGTCCAGCACGGCGCCGTCCTCCATCGCCTCGGCCAGCACCTCCTCGAGATAGTCGACGATGGGGACCGAGCCGATCTCGCCCGGCGTAGCGTCGCGCGGGGCCAGCGCGCCGACCTCGACCATCACGTTGACCTCGTGCGGCGCCTCGAACGGCTCGCGGCCGTCGGGGAACCGGGCGAGGTTGGCCTCGATGTAGCGGCGGGGCATGAACTCGAACGCCTCGACGGCGCCGCCGGTGGCGATCTGCAGCCGGTTCAGCAGGCTGAGCGCACCGGGCAGATCGGGCGCGGCGACCATGGCGGTGGCGTAGGCGCGGGGCTTGGGCGCGAGCTTCAGCACGGCGGCGGTGATGATGCCCAGCGTGCCCTCGGCGCCGATCATCAGATCCTTCAGGTCGTAGCCGGAATTGTCCTTGTGCAACTCGCTCATCAGGTCCATCATCCGGCCGTCGGCGAGCACCACCTCCAGCCCCAGGCACAGGTGCCGGGTGGAGCCGTAGCGCAGCACGTTCGACCCGCCGGCATTGGTCGACAGCGCCCCGCCGATCATCGCCGAGCCCTTGGCACCGAAGGTGAGTGGGAAGACCAGGTCGTGCTGCTCCACCGCCTCGTGAAGCTGCGACAGGATCACCCCGGCACCGACGATGGCGACGCGGGCCGCCGGGCGGATCTCGCGGATCGTGTTCAGGCGTTCGAGCGAGAGCATGACCGCCGCGCCGTCGGCATAGGCGCCGCCGTTCAGCCCGGTGCGGCCGGAGGCGGGGACGATGGGGGTGCCGGTGTCGTTGGCGAGCTTCAGGACGGCGGAGACCCCGGCGGTGTCGGCCGGCCGGACCACGGCCAGCGGGTCGGACTGATACTTGCCGGTCCAGTCGTCGCAATAGGGGGCGGTGTCGGGGCCCGTCAGCACATGGGCCGCGCCGACGATGTCCCGGAGTTGCGCGATGATGTCCATGACCATGCCTCCCTATGACCCGCCCGTGACATGGCGCGTTTCGCGGCCGGGGGCAAGGTGGCGGTGCGTTTCGGGCCGCTGGCGCGGCCCGATCCGTGCGAGGGGCTCTGCCCCTCGCGCTCCCCGGCGTATTTGAGACGAGAAGAAATAGCAGGGGCGGGTGCCGTGCGGCGGTGGCTCGGGGAAGTGGGCGGCCGTGGCTTGGCCGGTTTGCGTGCGGCGCAACTCATCCCGCGGCCTGCGGTCGTGGCGAGGGCGCCGGGTGTGCCGGCGATCTCTCTGGCAGGCGAGCGCGCAAGGCCCTTTGCGGGGCCTTGCGCCGGGGTCAGACCGCGTGGCTGTGGCCGGTGGCGGCGGCGTCGTAGGCGTCGAAGTAGCGCGCGATCATCCGGGCGAGCGGGCGGCCCGGAAGCCGGATCGTCACGACCCCGTGCTCGACGTCGAGCATGTCGGGGAACGCCGCCTCCAGCCCCTGGGCCATCGCCTCGGCCTTCGCGGCCGGGTGGCCGGTTTCGTCGGCGGCCTGCCGCAGGTCGGCGCGGAAGTCGCAGAGCAGCATCTCGATGATCCGGGCGCGCAGCAGGTCGTCGCCGCGGAAGGCATGGCCGCGCTTCGTCGCCAGCGCGCCGTCGCGCACCTGCCGCTGGTAGCCGGAGGTCGACGGGTCGTTCTGGGCATAGCCCTGGCGGTAGCGCGAGATCGCCGAGGCGCCGACGCCGATCAGCGTCTCGGAGTGATCCTCGGTGTAGCCCTGGAAGTTGCGGCGCATGGTGCCCGCGTCCTGCGCCAGCGCCAGCCCGTCGTCGGGGCGGGCGAAATGGTCGATCCCGATCTCGCGGAAGCCGTCCCACAGGAACAGTTCGCGTGCCACGTTGAACAGGGCCAGCCGTGCCTCCGGCGCCGGCAGCGCCTCGGTCGGGATCAGCGCCTGGCGCTTGGCCATCCACGGCACATGGGCATAGCCGAACAGCGCCACGCGGTCGGGGTTCAGCGACAGGAGCTTCTGCACCGAATCCGCGATCTTCGCCTCGGTCTGGTGCGGCAGGCCGTAGAGGATGTCGGCGTTCAGGCTGTCGATGCCGCGGGCGCGGAGCGCGTCGACGGCGGCCTTGGTCACCTCGTAGCTCTGCGGCCGGCCGATGGTGTCCTGGATCGCGGGGTCGAAATCCTGGATGCCGATGGAGGCGCGGTTCATGCCGGCGGCCGCCAGCGCGTCGAGCCGCGGGCCGTCGATCTCGTTCGGGTCGATCTCGACCGAGAACTGGGCGTTCTCGGCCAGCGGCGCGGCGTCGAACACGGCCGCCGAGAGATCGCCGATCAGCTCGGGCGACAGCAGCGTCGGCGTGCCGCCGCCCCAGTGCAGATGCTCGATCGTCACGCCGGGGGCGAGCCGGTCGCGGATCAGCGCCAGCTCCTTCTTCAGCGTCTCGACATAGATCGCCACCGGCGACAGGGTCGAGGTGCCCTGGGTGCGGCAGGCGCAGAACCAGCACAGCCTGCGGCAGAACGGCACATGGATGTAAAGCGAGATCGTGTCGCCCGCCGGGATGGCAGCGATCCAGTCGCCCGTCTGCGCCGGCGTGACGGCGTTGGAGAATTGCGGGGCCGTGGGATAGCTCGTGTAGCGCGGGACACGTGCGTCGAACAATCCCAGCCGCTTGAGTTGCGAAACCTGTGACATGGGCGTAAATTGCCGGGGTGCGACAGGAGCCGCCTTGATCCTGATCAAGAGCGGAATAGAAAGCCGATATGAACGAGATCTTCCTCGACCAGCGGAGTTGTCAGAGCTGTCCGATCCGGCATCGGGCGGTCTGCTCGAAATGCGAGCCGGACGAGCTGCAGATGCTCGACCGGATCAAGTATTATCGGCATTACGATCCGGGTCAGCCGGTCGTCTGGGCCGGCGACGAGATGGATTTCGTGGCCTCCGTCGTCGCGGGCATCGCGACGCTCAGCCAGACGCTGGAGGACGGGCGCACCCAGATGGTGGGGCTGCTGCTGCCGTCGGATTTCCTGGGCCGGCCGGGGCGGGTGACGGCGCCCTACGACGTGACCGCCACCTCGGCGCTGACGCTGTGCTGTTTCCGGCGCAAGCCGTTCGAGAAGATGCTGGTGGAGACGCCGTCGATCTCGCAGCGGCTTCTGGAGATGACGCTGGACGAGCTGGACGCGGCGCGGCAGTGGATGCTGATCCTGGGCCGCAAGACGGCGCGCGAGAAGATCGCGAGCCTGCTGACGATCATCGCGCAACGCGAGGCGGCGCTGCAGCGGCGGGCGCCGACCAACGGGTCGAGCTTCGAGCTGCCGCTGACGCGGGAGGCGATGGCGGATTATCTGGGCCTGACGCTGGAGACGGTGAGCCGGCAGATCAGCGCGCTGAAGCGCGCCGGGATCATCGAGCTGGAAGGCAAGCGCTTCGTCACGGTGCCGGATTTCGCGGCGCTGATGGACGAGACCGGCGACGACTCGGACGGCGGGCTGCCGGTTTAGGTCTCGGAGCGCGTGCCGAGTTCGAAGACGGTGAGCTTGGCGGCGAGGGTGAGCGACAGAAGCTGAAACACGAGCGGCCGGGGCGACAGCCACCAGACGACCGGAATCTCTGCGACATGCAGCGCGTGGAAGCCGCGGCGCAGGCGCGGACGGCTGGCCCGCCAGCGCCGGGTGGAGCGGGCGGCATTGGCGGGACTCCCGCCGGCCCAGTCGGCGGCGATCGGCGCAAGGAGCCAGCCGGTCCAGCCCGGCGGCAGGCGAAACAGCGCCAGCGCCGCCGCCGCGCCCGCCACGCCGTCGGTCGCCGCGCGCTGGAGCGGGGTCGAGTGGTGGCCGTGCAGGGGGGCGAGCAGGGTCACAGGCCGAACGCCTCGAGGTAGCCGCGGTAGGGCGCAGGCAGCGAGAAATCGTGGAAGGTTCCGGTCAGCGCCGCCACGGTCAGCCCCCCGATCGCGCCGCCGAGCGCGGCCAGCGTCCAGCCGGCGCGGGCCCCGCTGGTGGGTCGGCCGCGGTCGGTCAGCGCAAAGCGCGCCGCCGCGCCGACATGCAGACCGACCGCGAGCGGGCCGAGGGCGTAGTACGGCACGAAGTAATAGGCGAGCGGGGCCTCGGAGACGACCGACGCGGCCCACCAGACATTGGTGTCCACCTCGGGGAAGAGGAGCCGCGCGCGGATCACTGCGAAGAAGTGCTGGAGCAGGAAGAGCGCGATATAGGCGCCGGAGATCACCTGCAGCCGCGGCCACAGGCCCTCGGGCAAGCCGCGGCGCACCGCGCGCCATGCCAGGGTCAGGCCGGAGCCGATCTGCACCGCGCCCGACGCGAAGAGAAGCGGCTCGATCACCGGATTGCGATAGACCGTGCGCAGCGCGTCCATCACGGCCAGATGCGCGCCCGGCCCGGCCAGCGCCGCGAGATGGTTGGAAAAGTGAATAAGCAGGTACGCGCCGAAGAAGGCGGCGTTCAGCCGGTGCAGCCTGGCGAGTGCGTGGCGGGCGGAGCGGCCCGGCATTGCCCATCCTCATGCGTTTCGCGGCATACGCCCGAATGGTCGCATCCGGTTGCGTCCCCTGCAACGCGATGCCGTCGGCCCCGGTTCCAGGACGGGGCCGCGCGAGTCTTTTCGAAGGGGCGCATGAGGACGCTGTAGGGTGGGATCAGTGCGCCATCAGCACCGGGATTTCCGCCATTTCCAGCATGTTGCGCGTGGCGCCGCCGAGGATCGCCTCGCGGAAGCGGGAATGGCCGTAGGCGCCCATTACCACCATGTCGGCGGACTTGTCGTCACACAGGCGGCAGATGATGTCGGAGATCCGCGGCATCGTCTTGGCCAGCACGCAGACCTCGGAGCGGACGCCGTGGCGCGACAGGACCTGGCTGAGCTCGCCGCCCGGGTCCGAGCGGTCGGGGCCGTGCGCCGGCGGTTCGATGATGGCGATGCTGACCTCGGCCGACTGCTGCAGGAACGGCAGCGCCGAGCGGATCGCCGTCAGCGATTCGCGGCTTTCGTTCCAGGCGACGACGATGTGCGACAGCGAGGCGGGCAGCTCTACCTTGTCGGGAATCACCAGCACCGGCACCGAGCCGCTGAACAGGGTCGCCTCCAGAATCGCCTCGTGCTCGTGCGGGCGGTCGTCGCCATAGGGCTTGGGCAGGACGACGAGGTCGGCCAGCCGTGTTCTGTGGGCAACAATCGGCGACAGACCGGCGAACTGCGTGGTCGCCCCGCGGACGCCATAGGGGATGCCCTGCTGCGCCAGGTGCTTGTCCACCGCCTTCTCCAGCTCCTCGGCCTCGGCCTGAGCCTGGATCAGATTGTCCTGCAACACAACGGCGCTGGCGCCGGCATAGTAGAACCCCGGCTGGGTCCGGTCGATCCCGAGGCAGAGCACGTCCAGATGCGCCTCTTCGCGCTGCGCCAGGGTGACTGCGGCATTTAGCGCCCAGTGGTCTGTTTCCATGTTGGTTACCACTGATACGATAGTCTTGTACGACATGAGCCGCTCCTCCGGAGATGGTGTGTCCTGCCCGTCGGCCGACGGGCGACATGCAGTGCCCGCGACCATGATCACACGGATGGTGTCCGCATCATTGACATGGATCAAGGCGGTGCAAGAGGTCGACGTGCAGATGCAGCATGTCGGAAAAGGTCCGGCGCGCGGAGGGCCGTGCGCCGGGAAAGGGACAAAGGGACGACTTCCATGTGGAATACTGCGAAACTGGTGGTTCTGGGCGTGTTGGCCGTTCTGGCCGCGCTCGCCGCCAATTACGGCCGCGACCTGGCCTATCAGGTCCATGCCGTGATCATCCTGCTCGTCGCCGCCGGTCTGTTCATCGCGACCCTGCGGCGCTGGGACGAGCCGGTGCCGGCGGCGAACCCCAACGAGTATATGGACGGCGTGATCCGCGCCGGCGTGATCGCCACCGCCTTCTGGGGCGCGGTGGGCTTTCTGGCGGGCGTGTTCATCGCCTTCCAGCTGGCCTTCCCGGTGCTGAACTTCGACTGGGCGCAGCCCTATCTGAACTTCAGCCGGCTCAGGCCGCTGCATACCAGCGCGGTGATCTTCGCCTTCGGCGGCAACGCGCTTATCTGCACCTCGTTTTACGTCGTTCAGCGCACCTCGGCCGCCCGCATGTGGGGCGGCAACCTCGCGTGGTTCGTGTTCTGGGGCTATCAGCTGTTCATCGTGCTGGCCGCCACGGGCTACGTGCTGGGCGCGACGCAGTCCAAGGAATACGCCGAGCCCGAGTGGTATGTCGATCTGTGGCTGACGATCGTCTGGGTCGCCTATCTCGCGATCTTCCTGGGCACGATCCTGAAGCGCAAGGAGCCGCATATCTACGTGGCGAACTGGTTCTACCTGTCCTTCATCGTGACCATCGCGATGCTGCACATCGTCAACAACCTGTCGATCCCGGTGTCGATCTGGGGGTCGAAGTCGGTGCAGGTCTTCGCCGGCGTGCAGGACGCGATGACGCAGTGGTGGTACGGCCATAACGCGGTGGGCTTCTTCCTGACGGCCGGGTTCCTGGGCATGATGTACTACTTCGTGCCGAAGCAGGCCGAGCGCCCCGTCT
This sequence comes from Psychromarinibacter sediminicola, assembly GCF_029168335.1. Taxonomy (GTDB): domain Bacteria; phylum Pseudomonadota; class Alphaproteobacteria; order Rhodobacterales; family Rhodobacteraceae; genus Psychromarinibacter; species Psychromarinibacter sediminicola. The sequence goes on along the minus strand of NZ_JARGYC010000021.1, from coordinate 57,105 downwards.
TCAGCTACAAGCTGTCCATCGTCCACTTCTGGGCGCTGATCTTCCTGTATATCTGGGCCGGTCCGCACCACCTGCACTACACCGCGCTGCCCGACTGGGCCTCGACCCTGGGCATGGTGTTCTCGGTGATCCTGTGGATGCCCTCCTGGGGCGGCATGATCAACGGCCTGATGACCCTGTCGGGCGCCTGGGACAAGCTGCGTACCGACCCGATCATCCGGATGATGGTGATCTCCATCGGCTTTTACGGCATGTCCACCTTCGAGGGCCCGATGATGTCGATCCGCGCGGTGAACTCGCTGTCGCACTACACCGACTGGACCATCGGCCACGTGCATTCCGGCGCACTGGGCTGGAACGGCATGATCACCTTCGGCGCGCTCTACTTCCTGGTGCCGCGCCTGTGGAACCGCGAGCGGCTCTACAGCCTGGCCATGGTCAACTGGCACTTCTGGCTCGCCACCATCGGCATCGTGCTCTACGCCGCGTCGATGTGGGTCACCGGCATCATGGAAGGCCTGATGTGGCGTGAAGTCGACGCCCAGGGCTTCCTGGTCAACTCCTTCGCCGACACCGTCGCCGCGAAGTTCCCGATGTACGTCGTCCGCGGCCTGGGCGGGGTCCTGTTCCTCGCTGGCGCGCTGATCATGTGCTACAACCTCTGGATGACCGTGAAGGGCCAGCCGAAGACTTCGGACCAGCCCGCCATGGTCCCGGCCGAATAAGGAGGGCCGGCAATGGCTGACAACGAAAAAGAACCGATGCCTGCCTCCGCCACCGGCGCGGGCGAGCGGCCCAAGCGCAAGAGCATCCTAGACCGCCACAAGATCCTGGAAAAGAACGCCACGCTGCTTTTGGTCTTCTCGTTCCTGGTGGTCACCATCGGCGGCATCGTCGAGATCGTGCCCCTGTTCTACCTGGAGAACACGATCGAGGAGGTGGACGGCGTGCGGCCCTATTCGCCGCTGGAGCTGGAAGGGCGCAACATCTACGTCCGCGAGGGCTGCTACGTCTGCCACAGCCAGATGATCCGCCCGATGCGCGACGAGGTGGAGCGGTACGGCCACTACAGCCTCGCGGCGGAGTCGATGTACGACCACCCGTTCCAGTGGGGGTCGAAGCGCACCGGGCCCGACCTGGCGCGGGTCGGCGGGCGCTACTCGAACGAGTGGCACGTCGACCACCTGATCGACCCGCAGTCGGTGGTGCCGGAATCGGTGATGCCGAAATACGGCTTCCTGCGGACCACGATGATCGACGGCGCGTACATCCGGGAAGAGATGGAGACCCATCGCTTCGTGGGCGTGCCCTATACCGACGAGATGCTGGAGAACGCCGAGGCGGACTTCCGCGCCCAGGCCGACCCGAACGCCGACTTCGACGGCGTGGTGGAGCGGTACCCGGGCGCGGTGGTGGCCAATTTCGACGGCGCCCCCGGCATTTCCGAGATGGATGCGCTGATCGCCTACATGCAGATGCTGGGGACGCTGGTCGACTTCTCGACCTTCACCCCGGACGAGCACCGGTAGGAGGCCGCCCGCGATGGACACCTATTCGCTTCTGCGACAGCTCGCCGACAGCTGGGTGCTCCTTGTGCTGTTCCTGTTCTTCATCGGCGTGGTTGTCTGGGCGTTCCGCCCGGGCAGCCGCAAGACCCACAGGGACACCGCGAACATCCCGTTCCGGCACGAAGACAAACCTGCGCCCGACGACGCGAGCGAACGGACGGGCGATGACGACGATAGCGCCGAGGAGACGCGGCAATGAGCAAGAAACCGGCCGATCAACCGACCCAGACCGAGACCACCGGTCACTCCTGGGACGGGATCGAGGAATACAACAACCCGCTGCCCCGCTGGTGGCTGTGGACCTTCTATGCCACCTGCATCTGGGGGCTTATCTATACCATCGCCTACCCGGCCTGGCCGCTGGTGGAACGGGCGACGGGCGGCTTTCTGGGCTACTCCACGCGCGCCAACGTGGAAGAGCAGATCGCCTCTTTCGAGGAGATGAATGCCGGGCTGGAGGAGCAGCTCGCCTCGATGGACCTGACTACGCTGGGCGAGCATCCCGACGTGCAGAACTTCGCGGTGAATGCCGGCGCGGCGATCTTCCAGAACAACTGTTCGCAGTGCCACGGCTCGGGCGCGAATGGCGGCGAGGCGGGCAACGGCTATCCTAACCTGCTGGACGATGCCTGGCTGTGGGGCGGCACCATCGACGACATCGTCTGGACCGTGACCCACGGCATCCGGAACGAGCAGTCGCCGGACGCCAACTGGTCCGAGATGCCGGCCTTCGGCGCCGACGAAATCCTGCCCGAGGAAGAGATCGACCAGGTCGTGCAATACGTCCTGCAGATCTCCGGCCAGGAGCACGACGCCGAGATGGCCACGGCCGGCGCCGAGACCTTCGAGTACGAGTGCGCGGCCTGTCACATGGAGGACGGCACCGGCAATCCCGGGCTCGGCGCGCCGAACCTGACGGACGCGATCTGGCTCTATGGCGGCGATGTCGACTCGCTGACCGAGACGGTCACGAACTCGCACTTCGGCGTGATGCCCGCCTGGTCTGAGGAATTCCGCGTGGGCTCCGGCCTCGAGGATTGGGAGATCAACGCGGTCGCATCCTACGTCCACCAGCTGGGCGGCGGTCAGTAGGCCGCAACACGGAATCCCGGGGGTCCATCCTTCGGGAGAGGCGCTGGTTCCAGGTCCTGTTCGCGCGTTTCTTCCTGGGACCAGCGCCGCCCTTCATCGCGCTCCGACGGTATGCGACGAAGACGCCCGCGTCCTTTCCGGCGCGGGCGTCTTCGTCGCGTCTGACACCTGGCCCGCCGGGGCGGGAGGCCCCCGGCGGACCACGCACCGCGCGCGAAGCGCGCCGCAGGCTGCTCCGGACCCCCGATCAGGCGGTCGTGCGGGGTCGGAGCCCGGCCGCCGGAGGGCAGGCCGACCCGGTCATGGAGCGCGAAAGTCCGGACCGGCCCAGGTCAAATGATACATTATCGGCGCAACTTTGTACAGGTGTCACAGGTTGCGCGGATCCGCGACCTCGCGGCGGCGGAACAGCCGGAACCGGCGGCGGCCCGGCCGGGCCTTGGGCGCCGCGACGAGGCGGGGCGCGGGCGGCTCTGCGCGATGCGGGTTGCGGCGCCGTTCCTCCCAGGTCGGGCGGGGCGAGGTCCGGGTGGCGGTCATGAAAGTTTCTGCGAAGGGGTTGATCATCGGTCCAGCTCCTGTTCGGCGTTGCGGATGCCTGTAATGTTGCGTTTCCGACCGAAAATTGCGAATCAGGAATAATTCCGACGTGTAAGCCAGGGTTACGGATATGTTCGGCGACCTGCCCCCGCTCAGCCAGCTGCGCGCCTTCGCCGCGCTGGCGGATACCGGTTCGATGTCCGGCGCCGGCGCGCAGCTGAATGTCAGCCACGCGGCGGTCAGCCAGCAGGTGCGCGCGCTGGAGGACCGGCTGGGCCTGAAGCTGGTCACCCGCGAGGGCCGCAGCGTCGTGCTGACGCCGGAGGGCCAGCGGCTGGGCGCCACGTTGTGCGACTCGTTCGGCGCCATGGCGCGCGAGATCGAGGTGCTCACCGGCGCCGACGCCGACCGGCCGCTGCAAGTCACCTGCACGCCCAGCTTCGCCGACCGCTGGCTGATGCCGCGGCTGGCCGGCTTTTCCGAGGCGCATCCCGACATCCACCTGATGCTGAACCCCACGGCGCAGCTGGCCGACCCCGCCCCCGGCGGCATCGACCTGGCGATCCGCTTCGGGGCGGGCAAGTGGCCCGGGCTGGAGGCCGAGCTGCTGCTGGAGACGCGCTTTGCCATCGTGGCCGCCCGCGATCTGCTGGGCGACCGGACGATCACCGAGCCCGGCGAGCTCTTGGACTTTCCGTGGCTGCAGGAGGTGGGCACCAACGAGGCCAAGGAGTGGCTGGCCGAGAACGGCGTGACCGAGGCGCGGGTGCGGCGGATGACGGACCTGCCCGGCAACCTCTTGCAGGACGCGGTGCGCCGGGGGCAGGGCGTGGGCGCGACGGCCCGCGCCTTCATCGAGCCAGAGATCGCCCGCGGCGAGATGGTGGTGCTGTTCGAGGACGAGCGGCGGGGCGAGGGGTACTGGCTGGTCACCCGCCCGGGGCCGCAGCGGCCCTCGCTGAAGGCGTTCTGCCGCTGGCTGCGGCGCCAGGTCAAGCGCGACGGCGCGGCGTGAAGAGAAGGCGGCGCCCGCCCCGCGCGAAAGGGGCGGGCGCCTGTCGCGTTACTCGGCGGAGAGCGGAATGGTGATCGCCGGGTTGTGGTCGAAGAAGTTGAACGGCGCCAGCGTGATCCCCTTCCACATCAGCGGCATCACCGGCCAGTCCTCCATCCGCGGGATGTGGTGGAAGCCCATCGTGTACCAGGTCACGATGTCGGTATCCGCGATCGGCCGGTCCTGCTGCATCCAGGTGGCCAGCGTGTCCGAGCCGTCGCTCTGGAAGGCGTATTCGCCGCCGGCATAGCGCTGGTCCCGGTCATAGGGCGTCACGTACATCGTGTACTCGATATAGGGGTTGCGCATCGCCGGCGGGTCCATGGTGACGTCGAGCGGCGAATAGGCGACCGAGTTGCCCGGCTGGATCATGTAGGACGGGTGATGCCCGAGGCCCGAGGTCACGCCCATATTGCCCACGTGGTACATCGCCGGGGTGTCCGGGTTGACCTTGTAGCGCGCCTCGCCCTCGGTCTGCGGCATCTCCTGTTCGGTGACCCACATGGTGCGGCGCGGCACGTCCTCGGGCGCGGTGGCCGGGACGATGCCGGTGCGCATGAAGCTGTTGGACCGCCCGTCGATGTCGAAGTCGAGCCGGAAGTTGAAGAAGTGGTCGTGGTTCGGCGCCACGAGGTTCGGCGCGATGAGCGTGCCGTGCTGCGTGTCCTCGACGGCCGTGTCGTCGGCCATGCTGGTCGCGGCGACGCCCTTCAACGCGTCGAGCCCCGTGGAGCCGACCATCACGTTCATCCGCCCCGACTGATCGAAGCGGTAGTCGATCAGGTAGTCGTAATTGCCGACCTCGGAGGCGGAGCGCACGATCAGCTCGGTCGCCGGGCGGCCTTCGGCGGGGGTGAAGGTGTCGGGCCCCTGGGCGAAGATCTCGAAGTGGCGCCAGGCCGGGTCGCCGATCTGCCGCTCGAAGATGCAGACGGCGCCGGGGATCTCCAGCGGCGTGCCGTCGTCGGCATGGACGAGCGCCGGCAGGTAGGTGGCGTAGGTCGGGCAATCGACGCCCGGGCGCAGCGGCGACAGGAAGATGCCGAAGCCGTATTCGCCGGAATCCATGTAGGTGCGCCAGTACCAGCCCTCGGAGGGGTCCATGTAGGGCACGAAGACCTCGGACAGATGCGCCTGGTACAGCACCTCGCGCCCGTCGGCGCGGATGTCGGACAGCACGACGCCGGGGCGCTTGTCGATGCGCCAGCGGAACGACCACATGTCCCAGGTGACCAGGCTGCCGTAGACGCTCACGTTACGTTCGGCGGGCGGTTCCAGCCCGGCGCGCTCGGTTTCCTCGCGCAGCTCCATGTCCGGCCGCGCCGCGATCTCCTCGGTGGTGTAGCCCCAGCTGTCCTCGGGGACCGGGACGACGCCGGTGTCGATGACCTCGACCACCTCCTCGCCGCGCAAATCGACGGTGGCGTAGAGCCCCTCGATCGGCTTGGCGTACCAGTTCGAGCCTTCCGGCAGGACGTAGCAGGGCACCTTCATCAGCCGCCGCCCGGCCTCGTCCGGGTCGCCGAAGGCGCCGGCGGTCAGCGGCAGGCAGAACACGTCGTCGGGGGTGAAGCCGCGCTCCTCCAGCCCGGCGACGAAATCGGGATGGCTGAGCGCCAGCTCCATCGCCTGCACGAATTCCTCGACCAGGATCATCGGCTCGCCCTCGGCCGGTTCCCAGCTGACGACGGTGCGTTCGGTGAGGTCGACGATGCCCTTGAACGTGCCCTCGGCGGTGTTGACGTTGACGATGGCCTGGCGCTGCTCGGGGTCGCCTTCCTGCCAGTTCAGCACGAAGTCCTTGGGCGGCTCGTAGAGCTCGATCAGCGGCCAGCGGCTGTCCTCGGTGGTGTGCCCGGCCTCGGCGAGAATCTCGCCGACCGCCGTGATCTCCTCGGGCGTCAGGCCGTCGAGCGGATGCGCCGCCGCGGCGGTGGCGAGCGCGGCCGCCGCAACGCCGGACAGAATGGCGAGGGGGGTGCGTGGCATGGTCGTCTCCCTGTGTTTTCGGTTGATTCGACAACAGTGTAGCAGAGAACCGGCGCGCGCCGGCGCCGCGGCAGGGCGGGCCGCCTGCAACCCTGCGTCAAACCCGTCGCCCTGCGTCAAAAAGGTGCGCCGGACTTACTTGATACAGGTCAAGGACGTGAACAATTGCGACTGCGAGAAGCATTCCCAACCGCGCATATCTCCGCAAGGTCCGATCCATGAGCTCCACCGAACCCGAAGCCCTTTACGCCGCGCGCGAACCCGTGTTCCCGCGACGGGTGAAGGGCAATTTCCGCACCTTCAAATGGGTGGTGATGATCCTGACGCTGGGCGTCTACTACCTGACGCCCTGGATTCGCTGGGACCGGGGGCCGGAACTGCCGGACCAGGCGGTGCTGGTGGATCTGGCGAACCGGCGGTTCTTCTTCTTCTGGATCGAGATCTGGCCGCACGAGTTCTACTTCGTCGCCGGTCTGCTGATCATGGCCGGCCTCGGGCTGTTCCTGTTCACCAGCGCGCTGGGCCGCGTCTGGTGCGGCTATACCTGCCCGCAGACGGTCTGGACCGACCTGTTCGTGCTGACCGAGCGCTGGATCGAGGGCGACCGCAACGCCCGCGTCAAGCTGTGGAAGCAGAAGATGGACGCGCGCAAGCTGCGGCTCAGGGCGACGAAATACGTGGTCTGGGCGCTTATCGGGCTGGCGACCGGCGGGGCGTGGGTGTTCTATTTCACCGACGCGCCGACGCTGGCGGTGGATCTGGTGACCGGCGATGCGCATCCGATCGCCTATACCACCATGCTGATCCTGACCGCGACGACGGTCCTGTTCGGCGGTTTCGCGCGCGAGCAGGTGTGCATCTACATGTGCCCCTGGCCGCGCATCCAGGCGGCGATGATGGACGAGGACACCCTGACCATCGCCTATCGCGAATGGCGGGGCGAGCCGCGCGGCAAGGGCAAGCGCCGCCGCGCCATCGCCGAGGCGGCCGAGGCCGAGAGCCGCGCCGCCGGCGCCAAGCACGGCGGGGTGTCGCCGAAGGTGCCGATGCCGGGGATGCCCTCGGGCGTCGGCGGACCGATCCCCGAGAAGGACGGCTACGGCGACTGCATCGACTGCAACGCCTGCGTGAACGTCTGCCCGATGGGCATCGACATCCGCGACGGCCAGCAGATGGCCTGCATCACCTGCGGGCTGTGCATCGACGCCTGCGACGAGGTGATGGACAAGATCGGCAAGCCGCGCGGGCTGATCGACTACATGGCGCTGACCGACGAGACGCGCGAGCGCCAGGGCCTGCCCGCGAAGCCGGTGATGAAGCACATCCTGCGGCCGCGCACGGTGCTCTACACGACGCTGTGGGCGCTGATCGGCATCGGGCTGATCGTCGCGCTCTTCATCCGCAGCGACATCGATGTTACCGTCGCGCCCGAACGCAACCCGACCTACGTGACCTTGTCCGACGGCTCGATCCGCAACGCCTATGACGTGCGCCTGCTGAACAAGCACGGCGAAGAGCGGCCGTTCCGCATCTCGGTCAAGGGCGACCCGGCGCTGCGGATCCAGATCGAGGGCACGCCCTACGAGACGGTGACCGTGCCCGCCGACGAGACCGGGCAGCACCGGGTCTACGTCGTGGCCGCGCCCGGGTCCGATCCGGCGACGAGCGACCGCACCGAGATTCGTTTCTGGGTCGAGGACCTGGTGAACGGCGACCGGGTCTATACCGACAGCACCTTCAACGGACGAGAGCAATGAGCGGAAAACCCCTGACCGGCCGCAAGGTCTTTGCCATCTTCGCCGCCGGTTTCGGCGTGATCATCGCGGTGAACGTCGTCCTGGCGGTCCAGGCGGTCGGCACCTTTCCCGGGCTGGAAGTGAAGAACTCCTATGTCGCCAGCCAGACCTTCGACGACGACCGCGCCGCGCAGGAGGCGCTGGGCTGGGATGTCAGCGCCGAGGTGACGGGCGGGGCGCTGCGCGTGGCGATCACCGGCCCCGACGGGCGGCCGGTGGCGCCGGAGGATCTGTCGGTGCGGCTGGGCCGGACCACGATGCAGGAGCATGACATGACGCCTGAGCTGATCTTCGACGGCACCGCCCATGTCGCGCCGGTCGATGCCGGTCCGGGCAAGTGGGAGCTGCGGGTGAACGCGGTCGCCGCCGACGGCACCGAATTCAAGCAGCGGCTGATCGTCCATGTCGACGACCCGGTGGGCGACCCGGCGTGAGCACCAGCGCCCCGACCTCGGCCTGCCCGGCCTGTTCGGCCGCCCCTGCGGCGGGGGCCGTGGCCGGCAAGGACGGCGCGCCGAACGGGGGCGAGCAATTGTTGCTGTCGCTGCCCGCGATCCACTGCGCCGCGTGCATCGCGGGGGTGGAGCGCAGCCTCTCCGCCATGCCGGGCGTGCGCCGGGCGCGGGTGAACCTGACGCTGAAGCGCGCGACGGTGGACGCCGATCCGGGGGTCGCGGCCGGCACCCTGGCTGAGGAGCTGACCCGCCAGGGCTGGGAGGCGCACGAGCTGGACGCCGCCACGCTGGCGGGCACGCAGGTGGACCGCACCGGGCGCGACCTGCTGATGCGGCTGGGTGTCGCGGGCTTCGCGATGATGAACGTGATGCTCCTGTCCGTGGCGGTCTGGTCCGGCGCGGCGGACGCCACGCGGGACCTGTTCCACTGGATCAGCGCGACCATCGCGATCCCGGTGATTGCCTTCTCGGCGCAGCCGTTCTTCCGCAACGCCTGGGGCGCGCTCAAGGCCGCGCGGCTGAACATGGACGTGCCGATCTCGCTGGCGATCCTGCTGGCCGCCGGGATGTCGGTCTACGAGACGGCGCAGTCGGGCGCGCACGCCTATTTCGACGCGGCGCTGTCGCTGACCTTCTTCCTGCTGGCGGGGCGGTTTCTGGACTATCGCACCCGCTCGGCCGCGCGGTCGGCGGCGCAGGAGTTGTCCGCGCTGGAGGTGCCGCGGGCGCTGCGCGTGTCGGGCGCGGCCGAGGCGATGGTGCCGGTGGCCGAACTCGCCGTGGGCGACGTGGTGCGGGTGCTGCCCGGCGCGCGGGTGCCTGTGGACGGGGTGATCGAGACGGGCGAGACCGAGATCGACCGGTCGCTGCTGACGGGCGAGAGCCTGCCGGTGGGCGCGGCGCCGGGGGCCGAGGTTAATGCGGGTGAGGTGAACCTGACCGGCGCGCTGACCGTGCGGGTGACGGCGGCGGGCGAGGACTCGACGCTGCACCGGCTGGCCGACCTGGTGGCCGTGGCCGAGACCACGCGCAACCGCTACACGTCGCTGGCCGACCGGGCGGCGCGGATCTATGCCCCGGCGGTGCATCTGCTGGCGTTGTTCGCCTTCCTCGGCTGGATGTGGATCTCGGGCGGCGACGTGCGGCTGGCGCTGAACATCGCGGTCGCGACGCTGATCATCACCTGCCCCTGCGCGCTGGGGCTCGCCGTTCCGGCGGTGACCACGGCCGCCTCGGGGCGGCTGTTCAAGCGCGGGTTGCTGATCAAGAGCGCCACGGCGCTGGAGCGGCTGGCCGAGGTCGACACGGTGGTGTTCGACAAGACCGGCACGCTGACCACCGGCACGCCCGAGGTGGAGAACCTGGGCGATTTCGCCCGGCGCGACCTGGAGGTGGCGGCGGCGCTGGCCGAGGGCTCGGCCCATCCGCTGGCGCAGGCGCTGGCCGCGGCGGCGAAGGACGGCGGGGTGAAGCCCGCGAGCGTGAGCGAGCTGCGCGAGGTGCCGGGACACGGCGTGCAGGCGACATGGCAGGGACAGCTGGTCCGGCTGGGCCGGGCGAGCTGGGTCGGCGCCGAGGCCGCGGAGCAGACGGCGACCTACCTGCAGATCGGCGGCCGGGTGCTGACCTTCCGCTTCACCGACAGCTTGCGCGACGGCGCGGCGGAGGCGGTATCGGCGCTGCAGGCGCAGGGTTACGACGTGCGGCTGTTGTCGGGCGACGCGCCGGCGGCGGTGGTGGAGCTGGCCGCGCGGGCCGGGATCGGCACCTGGGAGGCCGGGGTTCTGCCGCAGGACAAGGCGGCGCGGATCGAGGCGTTGATGGCTGAGGGGCGCCGGGTGCTGATGGTCGGCGACGGGCTGAACGACACGGCGGCGCTGGCGGCGGCGCATGCGTCGATCTCGCCGGCCTCGGCGCTGGAGGCGACGCGGGTGGTGTCGGACATCGTGCTGCTGGGCGGGTCGCTGGCGCCGCTGGGCGACACGCTGGCCACGGCGCGGCGCGCGACGCGGCGGATCAAGGAGAACTTCGGTATCGCGGCGGCCTATAACGCGGTGGCGATCCCGGTGGCGCTGATGGGTTTCGCGACGCCGCTGGCGGCGGCGTTGGCGATGTCGGGCTCGTCGATCTGCGTCTCGCTGAACGCGATGCGGCTGCGCTGATGGACGTGCTGGTCTACCTGATCCCGATTTCGCTGATCCTCGGGGGGCTGGGGCTGGCTGCCTTCGTCTGGACGCTGAAGACCCGGCAGTACGACGACCCCGAGGGCGACAGCCGGCGGATCCTGTCCGACGAGTACGACGACAAGCCCAAGAGCGATTGACGCAGCGTCGCGGCCGGTATCTGATCCGCGCCATGCGGAACTTCGAGGACATCTATGCGATCGCCGCCGACCGGAAGGGCGGGCCGGAGGCGCTGGAGGCGCTTCTGGAGCGGCCGGTACCGGCGGAGGAGCTGGCCCGGGTGCCGGACGACCGCTGGCTGGCACGGTTCGCCGAGATGATCTTCAAGTCCGGCTTCAACTGGAAGGTCATCGACGCGAAATGGGACGGGTTCGAGGCCGCGTTCCACGGCTTCGACGTGGGCCGCTGCGCCATGATGGACGGCGACTGGCTGGACGACTTGCTGCAGGATACGCGGATCGTGCGGCACGGGGCGAAGATCCAGTCGGTGCGGGACAATGCGGTCCTGCTGCAGGACCTGGCGGCGGAGCACGGTTCGGCGGCGGCCTGTTTCGCGCATTGGCCGTCGGAGGACTATGTCGGACTGCTGGAGCTTTTGAAGACCAGGGGCAACCGGCTGGGCGGGAATACCGGGGCCTACGCGCTGCGCTTCATGGGGCGCGACGGGTTCATCCCGTCGCGGGACGTGGTGGCGCGGCTGGTGGCCGAGGGCGTGGTGGACAAGGCGCCGACCTCGAAGGGCGCGATGGGCAAGGTGCAAGCGGCGTTCGATACCTGGCGCGCGGAGTCGGGGCGGTCGCTGACGGAGATCAGCCGCGTGCTGGCGATGAGCGTGGGGTAAGGCGTCGGAATATTTGAAATATTCCGATCCGGATCGTTGGTAACGATCCGGGCCGTTCTCTTTCAAGGAGAACGGTCAGGCGGCGAACACCTCGCGCCCGCCGACCCAGGTCTTCAACACCTTGCCCTCCATCCGCGCCCCGTCGAACGGCGTGTTCTTTGACTTCGACTCCAGCTTGAACCGGTCCAGCACGAACGGGGCGTCGGGATCGAACAGCACGAGGTCCGCCGGGGCGCTCTCGGACAGGCGCCCGGCCGGCAGGCCCAGCCGCTGCGCCGGGGTCAACGCCATCGCCCGGAACAGCTGCGGCAGCGTGAGCTGCCCGGCGTGGTACAGCCGCAGCGCGGCGGGCAGCAGGGTCTGCAGCGCGACCGCGCCGGAGGCCGCCTCCTCGAAGGGCAGGCGCTTGGATTCCTCGTCCTGCGGCGTGTGCATCGAGGAGATCACGTCGATCAGCCCCGCGCCCACCGCCTCGATCATCGCCAGCCGGTCATCCTCGTCCCGGAGCGGCGGCTTGATCTTGAAGAAGGTGCGGTAGTCGCCCACGTCCAGCGCGTTCAGCGTCAGGTGATGCACGTTGACGCCCGCGGTCACGTCCAGCCCCGCCGCCTTGGCCCGCTCCAGCGCGGGCAGGGCCGCGGCGGTGGACAGGTTGTCGGCGTGGTAGCGGGCGCGCGTCATCTCCACCAGCGCGAGGTCGCGCTCCAGCCCCATCCGCTCGGCCATCGGCGAGACGGCGGGAATGCCGCGCAGCGAGGCGAACTTGCCCGAGGTCGCGGCCGCGCCCCCGGTCAGCCCCGGCTCCTGCGGATGCGCGATCACCAGCGCGCCGAGCGCCCGGGCATAGGTCAGGCAGCGCGAGAACACCTTGGTGTCGGTCACGACCGCGTCGGCGTCGGTGAAGGCCACGGCGCCCGCGTCCTGCAGAAACCCGATCTCGACCATCTCGCGCCCCTGCCGGCCCTTGGTCAGCGCGGCCATCGGGTGGATGCGCACCGGCGCCGCCTCGGCCGCGCGGCGCGAGACGAATTCCAGCTGCTCGGGCGAGTCGATGGCCGGCAGCGTGTCGGGGCGGGTGATCATCGTGGTCACGCCGCCCGCCGCGGCCGCCCGGCCGGCGGAGCGGAAGCTTTCCTTGTGGCGTTCGCCGGGTTCGCAGATCTTCACGCCGAGATCGACGATCCCGGGGGCGAGGCATTTGCCGCGGCAGTCGACGACCGCGGCGCCCGTATCTGCCGGCGGCGGCCCCGCGAAAACCCGCGCGATGAGCCCGCCGGAGATCAGCAGCGCGCCGTCGGTTTCCGTTCCGGCCTCGGGGTCGATCAGCCGGGCGTTGGTGAGGAGCGTGTCGCTCATGTCTTTCCTTCAGGCCTTGCGGGACTGCACCTGCCGGATCAGCCGATAGACCTCGGCCCCGTCCGGGATGCGCTCGAAGCCGATGGGCACGCGGCGCGAGCCGTTCTTGGTGCGCTTGTACTCGTGGGCGAAATAGATGTTGCTGCGCTCGCCCGCCTCGTAGTCGATCGTGGTGTCCGGGCCGATCTCGTAGCTCTTCAGCTTGCGGCCCTGCAGGGGCAGGTCGGTGGCGATGAAGGCGCGGCGATCGGTCAGCGTGTACCAGGTGTGCCGGCGCGTCCAGGCGGACCAGACCGGCGGGCCGATGGCGAGGCCGACGCCGACGGCGAAGTGGATCAGCCCGAACATCCAGAACCCGCCCGGCGCCTGCGAGGCCATGACCATCCAGAAGACGGCGAAGCCCGCGAAGACCACGCCGAACAGCGAGGTGAGGATATGCGACGCCTTCCAGACCACCGAGGTGCCGGGGCGCCCCTGCCACAGGATGCGCTCGCCCGCGTCCAGGATGCCCTCCCAGCCGGCGGGGACCGGGTCGGCCGCGGTCTTGTCGACCGGGGCGTCGCGGGCGGGGACCGGGGCGTCGTCGGACAGGTCGCTCATGTCTTCGGGTCCGTGCGCATGGGTGTCAGGGTCCGCGCCCGCCGAACAGATAGGCGAGCCCGAGGGCGAGGACGGCGGCAGCCAGCAGGACGATCAGGGCCAGCGTCCGGGGCAGGCGGGGCGGCGGGGATTGCAAAGGCGCGGCCGGCTCGGCCTCGGCCCCGGCATCCGCCTTCGGCATCGGGCCGGGCGTCGCCGGCTGGGCGAGGCGATAGACGCCCAGCAGGTGCAGCGGCGTCTCGGGGGTCAGCCGGGTCTTGACCCCGCCGAAGGCGCGCGAATGCAGGATCACGATGTAACCGGTCTCGGCCTCCAGCTTCTCGCGGTCGACCTCCACGTCCACCTCGTCGATCCCCAGCCCCTCGGTCAGGTAGCCGGGCAGGCCCACGCCGGTCAGGTCGGAGGCGGGGAAGATCTCGACATGATCGCGCTCCAGGTGGTCGATCCCCAGAAGCTGCGCCAGCGGCGAGGGCGCGCCGTTGGACTGCGGCGATTCGGCCAGCGCCTCCGCCTCGGTGGCGGACAGATCCAGCGCGAAGACACGGACCACCTCGCGCTCGCCGGCGGGGATCTGCAGCGGGTCGATCATTCGGCCTGTCCTCCGGCGCGGGCGACGGCGGCGCGCAGGCGACGCAGCGTCTCGTCGCGGTCGCCCTGGTACTTCAGGAGGTGCTTGTCGCCGGCGGCGGTGACCACCTGCACGGTACTTGCCAGGGTCCGGAGCTTCACGATCTCGGCCAGCCGCACGACGCGCCCGCCGGGGCCCAGCAGGCGGCGGTCGGTCAGGTCCCAGCGCGCGGCGAGCTCCTCGGACGCCATGTACCAGCCGCGCAGCCCGATCGCCGCCAGACCGCCCACGGCGCCGGTCCAGACATGCGGGTTGCCCATCAGCCAGAGCACCAGCATCCCGCCCGCCATGGCGATGGCCGCCATCCAGGCATTGTCGCGCAGATAGGCCGCGCGGTCGGCGTGGAACCTGTGCAGCACCTCCTCGTCCTCGCGCAGCGGGGCCGCGGGGGTGCTGTTGCCGCCGTCAGGCATCGGCCCTCTCCCGTTCCCGCGCCGCGCGCAGGTTGCGCGCCAGAAGATCCATCGCCGCCATGCGCACGGCCACGCCCATCTCGACCTGGTCCTGGATGACCGAGCGGTTGATGTCGTCGGCGATGGTTCCGTCGATCTCCACGCCGCGGTTCATCGGGCCGGGATGCATCACGATGGCGTCCGGTTTGGCGAAGGCCAGCTTCTCGGCGTCCAGCCCGTAGCGGTGGTAGTACTCGCGCTCCGAGGGAATGAACCCGCCGTCCATCCGCTCGCGCTGCAGCCGCAGCATCATCACCACGTCGGCGTCGCGCAGGCCCTCTTCCATGTCGTCGAACACTTCGACGCCGAATTCCTCGATCTTCGAGGGCATCAGCGTGGGCGGCCCGATCAGCCGCACGCGGTTCTCCATCTTGCCCAGAAGCAGGATGTTCGAGCGCGCGACGCGGGAATGCGCGATGTCGCCGCAGATCGCCACGCTCAGCCGGTGCAGCCGGCCCTTGGCGTAGCGGATCGTCAGCGCATCCAGGAGCGCCTGCGTCGGATGTTCGTGCCGCCCGTCGCCGGCGTTCAGCACGGCGGCGTTCACCTTCTCGGCCAGGAGGTTCACCGCGCCGGAATGCGGGTGGCGGACCACCAGAAGGTCGGGATGCATGGCATTCAGGGTCAGCGCCGTGTCGATCAGCGTCTCGCCCTTTTTGATCGACGAGGCCTGCATCGCCATGTTCATCACGTCGGCACCCAGCCGCATCCCCGCGATCTCGAACGACGCCTGGGTGCGGGTCGACGCCTCGAAGAACATGTTGATCTGGGTGAGTCCCGCCAGCACGTCGGAATGCTTGGACGCGGCGCGGTTCAGGTCGACATAGGTTTCCGACAGGTCCAAGAGCGTGCGGATTTCCTCGGGGTGCAGGCCCTCGATCCCGAGGAGGTGTTTCTGGTGAAAGGTCATGCGGCGCCCCGGCGATGCTCTGGCGCCTTATAGAAAGCCGGGGCCGCCGCGGCAAGGCGCGGGGCCGGTCAGGCGAACGGCTCGAACAGCTCGATCGGGTTGCCCGAGGGATCTTCGACCACCACTTGCCGGCCGCCCTTGCCTTCGGTGACGTCGCCGCGGAACTGCGCCCCGAACTGGTGCAGCCGCTTCACGACGCCGTCGAGGTCGTCGGTCTGCAGCAGGAACCGGTTCCAGCCGCCCGGCTCGGGCGTGCCGCCGGCATTGCCGCCGCCGCCGGCGCCCGGTTCGCTCAGCACGAGCGTCAGGTCGCCCCGGGTCAGTTTCGCGAATCCGGGCGATGTCGTGTCCTGGTCGAACTCGAGATAGCTCCTGTAGAACTCGGCCGCGGTCTCTGCGTCCCGGACGATGTAGCGGATCGCGATCATCCTTGGGGTCCTTTCCTGCCGTGATGTGCCGTCGCACAGGTTCAACGTTGCATTGCCGGTCCCTGTTCCCCCGCGGGCCGTTTCCGCCCCCGCCGATCCGCGTTAGCATGGCGCCATGCAGGTGGAATCGCTCGATCATAACGCGCTGCGGGCGCTTCTGGAATGGCAGGTCGAACTGGGCGTGACCGAGGCCATCTGCGAGACGCCGCAGAACCGCTACGAGGCGGCGAAGGCAGCGCCCGAGCCGGCCCCCGCGCCGCCGCCCCCCGAACCGGCGGCCGGGCCCGCACCGGCGCCCCCTCAGGTCACGGCCGAGGACCCGGTGGCGGCGGCCCGCGCCGCGGCGGCGGGGGCGGAGACGCTGGAGGCGCTGCGCGACGCGATCGCGGCCTACGACTTCTGCGAGCTGAAGCGGGGCGCGCGGAACACCGTCTTCTCCGACGGCAACCCGGTGGCCCGGGTGATGATCATCGGCGAGGCGCCGGGACGCGACGAGGACATCCAGGGTAAACCCTTTGTCGGCCGGGCCGGGCGGCTCCTGGACCGGATGCTCGACGCCATCGGCCTGGGCCGCGACCACCCGGATGCCGAGCGGACGGTCTATATCACCAACATCCTGCCCTGGCGCCCGCCGCAGAACCGCGCGCCCACGGCCGAGGAGATCGGCATGCTGATGCCCTTCGTCGCGCGTCACGTGGAACTGGCCGCGCCGGAGGTTCTGGTCCTGATGGGCAATATCTCGTGCCAGGGGCTTCTGGGCCGCAAGGGGATCACCCGGCTGCGCGGCCACTGGACCGAGGTGCTGGGCCGCCCGGCGCTGCCGATGTTCCACCCGGCCTACCTGCTGCGCAGTCCGCATGCCAAGCGCGAGGCGTGGCACGACCTGTTGATGCTGCAGGCGAAACTCCGGGGGCCGCGCGATGTGTGATCGCCGGAATCTGAGAATTTTTTCCAAGATGAAGCCGGGGGGCGGGGCATGAGGATTCTGGCGTTTTCCGATCTGCACCACGCGCGGGGCCGCGCCGAGGCGATCGTGGCGGCCAGCGCCGAGGCGGAGCTGGTGATCGGGGCGGGCGATTTCTGCAACATGCGGCAGGCGCTGCCCGAGGCGATGAACCTGCTGACCGGGATCGTCGCGCCGATGGTCGCGGTGCCGGGCAATGCCGAGAGCGCCGACGAACTGCGCGAGGCGGCCCATGCCGGGACGCAGGTGCTGCACGGCGAGGGCTGCGATATCGCCGGGCTGCGGATCTTCGGGCTCGGCTATGGCGTGCCGGTGACGCCGTTCGGGGCGTGGTCCTGCGATCTGCCGGAGGAAGAGGCGGCCGCGATGCTGGCGGGTTGCGCCGGGGCCGACATCCTGGTGACGCATTCGCCGCCGAAGGGCGTGGCCGACGTGACCTCGGGCGGGCAGTCCGTGGGCTCGGTCGCGATCCGCGAGGCGGTCGAGCGGATCCGGCCGAAGCTGGCGCTCTGCGGCCACATCCACGACAGCTGGGGGCAGGAGGGGACCATCGGGACGACGCGGGTGGTGAACCTCGGCCCGCGTCCGGTGTGGTTCGAGGTCGCGGCGTGATCGATCCGCTGGTCCTTCTGGCCTTCGTCCCGGCGGCGCTGGCGCTGAACCTGACGCCGGGGGCGGACATGATGGTCTGCATCGGGCAGGGGCTGCGCCGCGGGCCGGCGGCGGCCTGGGCGGCGAGCGGCGGCGTGGCGCTGGGCGTGCTGACGCACGGGCTTCTGGCCGGGCTGGGGCTGGGGGCGCTGGTGGCGGCGTCGCCCTGGCTGTTCGACGCAATCCGCTGGGCGGGGGTGGCGTATCTTCTGTGGCTGGCGGTGCAGACCCTGCGCGCGGGGCCGGTCCGCGGCGCGGTGCCCGAGCGGTCGGGGCGGGCGTTCCGCGAGGCGCTGGTGGTGAACCTGACGAACCCCAAGGTGATCCTCTTCGTGCTGGCCTTCGTGCCGCAGTTCGTGGACCCCGCGGGCGCGGTGCTGCCGCAGTTCCTGACCTTCGCGGCGGTGCTGGCGCTGGGCGGCTTCGTGGTGAACGGGCTGGCGGGCGTCTTCGCCGGCGGGATCGGGCGGCGGTTGGCGCGCTCGGGCCGCGTCGCGCGCGGTCTCGGATGGGTCAGTGCGGGCATCTTCGCGGCGCTGGCGGTGCGATTGGCAGTGATGGAGCGGGCATGAGTATCGACGAGAGCAAGGAATTCGTCCCGGTGCGGATCGCGGTGATGACGGTGTCGGACACACGGACCGAGGCCGACGACCGGTCGGGCAACGTGCTGGTCGAGCGGATCGAGGCGGCGGGCCATGTCGTCGCCGCGCGCGAGATCGTGCCGGACGAGCGGGCGGAGATCGCGGGACAGCTGCGCAGCTGGTGCCACGATCCCGGCATCGACGCGGTGATCTCCACCGGCGGCACCGGGCTGACCGGCCGCGACGTGACGGTCGAAGCGCATCGCGACGTCTATGAAAAGGAGATCGACGCTTTCGGGACCGTATTCACCATGGTGTCGATGCAGAAGATCGGCACCAGCGCGGTGCAGAGCCGGGCGACCGGCGGGGTGGCGCACGGCACCTATCTCTTCGCGCTGCCCGGCTCGCCCGGGGCCTGCAAGGATGCCTGGGACGAGATCCTGAAGGCGCAGTTCGACTATCGCCACGCGCCCTGCAACTTCGTCGAGATCATGCCGCGGCTGGACGAGCATATGCGGCGGAAGTAGGGGGCGGGCCTGGTGTGGCACCACGGGCAGGGCAAGGTTCGGGGCGGCGCCCGGGTTTCTTAGGACACCGACATTTTTTCGACGGAATACGCGCTTTCGCACGTAACGACGATGTGGCTTGGCGGTTTCGTGCGCCGCGCCTATCTTAAGTGCCTGTTACGTCTGAGGTGATCCTCGCGGTTATGCGTTTTCTTCGTCGCACTCTGGTCGGGCTGTTTCTGATGTCCGTCACGCTCGGCCTGCTCGCCTATGCCGGGCAGACGGTCTATGGCGCGCTGGAATCCGTCTGGAGCCGGGAAGAGCCGTCGCGCCCCGCGCGCGAACGGGTCTTTGCCGTCAACGTCGTCACCTACGCGCCCGAGACGGTGGCGCCGGTGATGACCTCTTTCGGCGAGGTGCGCTCGCGCCGGACGCTGGAGGTGCGGGCGACGGCCTCGGGCACGGTCGAGGAACTGGCCGAGGCGTTCGAGGAGGGCGGCACCGTCGAGGCCGGCGACCTGCTGCTGCGGATCGACCCGACCAATGCCGAGGCCGCGCTGGAAGTGGCGCGCACCGATCTGAACGAGGCGGAGGCCGAGCTGCGCGATGCGCGCCGGGCGCTGGAGATCGCGCGCGACGACCTGGCCTCGGCCGAGGAACAGGCGCAGCTGCGCACCCAGGCGCTGGCCCGCGCCCGGTCGCTGTCGGAGCGCGGGCTGGGCACCGAGTCGTCCGTCGAGGCCGCCGCGCTGGCCGAGGCGGCGGCGAAGCAGGCGGTGCTGTCGCGCCGCCAGTCGCTGGCCGATGCCGAGGCGCGGGTGGACCAGGCGCAGAACGCCGTCGCCCGCCAGAAGATCGCCCTGGCCGAGGCGGAGCGCGCGCTGGAGGATACCGAGCTTCACGCCGAGTTCTCCGGCACCCTGTCCGACGTGACCGTCGTCGAGGGGCGGCTGGTGCAGAACAACGAGCAGATCGCGAACCTGGTGGATCCCGACCTGCTGGAGGTCGCCTTTCGTGTCTCCACCACCGAATACGCCCGGCTTCTGGACGAAGACGGCGACCTGATCGAGGCGCCCGTCGCGGTGTCGCTCGACGTGCTGGGCACCAACCTCGTCACCGAAGGCACGATCAGCCGCGAAAGCGCCGCCGTCGGCAGCGGCCAGACCGGGCGGCAGATCTTCGCGCGGCTCGGCCAGACCCGCGGCTTTCGCCCCGGCGACTTCGTGACCGTGCGGATCGAGGAGCCGCCGCTCGACAACGTCGCGGTGCTGCCGTCCACCGCGCTGGACGCCGCGAACACCGTGCTGGTGGTGGGCGAGGACGACCGGCTGGAGGTGGCGCAGGTCACGCTGCTGCGCCGGCAGGGCGACGACGTGATCGTGCGGGGCGCGGGGCTGCAGGGCCGCGCCGTGGTCTCGGAACGCTCGCCGCTGCTGGGCGAGGGCATCAAGGTGCGGCCCAGCAACCCATCGGCCGCCACTGACGCGACCGACGAGCCGGACGTCTCCGCCATGGTCGAGCTGTCCAGCGAACGGCGCGCGCGGCTGGTGGCCTTCATCGAATCGAACCAGTCGATGCCGGAGGACGCCAAGGAACGGGTGCTGGCGCAGCTGGCCGAACCGATGGTCCCGGCCACCATGGTCGAGCGGATCGAATCGCGGATGGGCGGCTGAGGCGATGCGGCCGGGGGCGTGCCATGGCTGACCGCTTCGCCCGGATGGGCGGTATTCTGTCGTATTTCACCCGCCACGCGACGGCGGCGAACCTGCTGCTGGTGCTGCTGATCGCCGCCGGCATCCTGTCCTTCCCGCGGATGCGGGCGCAGTTCTTCCCGGACATCGTCATCGACGAGATCGACATCTCGGTCAGCTGGGACGGCGCGGGGGCCGAGGACGTGGACCGCGCCATCGTGCAGGTGCTGGAGCCCGTTTTGCTCGGCGTCGAGGGGGTGACGGCGACCGAGGCGGTCAGCCGCGAGGGCAGCGCGCGCTTCGAGCTGGAGTTCGAGCCCGGCTGGGACATGTCGCGCGCCGCCGACGATGTCGAGACGGCGGTGGATTCCGTCACCAACCTGCCCGAGGACGCCGAGGATCCGCGCGTGACACGCGGCGGCTGGTGGGACCGCGTGACCGACGTGGTGATCACCGGGCCTGTGGGCGTGGACCAGCTGGGCCGCTTCGCCGACGAGTTCGTCACCCGGCTGTTCGCCGAGGGCGTCACCCGGACCACGATCCGCGGCGTCGCGGCGCCGGAGACGGTGGTCGAAGTGCCCACGATGTCGCTGATCGAGCATGACATCACCATGCGCGAGATCGCCGACGCCATCGCCGCCGAGGCCGAGGCCGACCCCGCCGGCGACGTGGACGGCGCCAACGCCCGCGTCCGCACCGGCGTCGCCAAGACCGGCGCCGACCAGATCGCGGACATCGTCCTGCGCACCTACGAGGACCGGTCGGAGCTGACCATCGGCGACGTGGCCACCGTGATCGTCGGCGGCATCGACCGCGACCGGGCCTATTACGTGGGCGAGCACCCGGCGATCACCATCCAGGTCGACCGCTCCGACCGCGGCGACGCCATCGCCATCCAGCGGCAGGTGGAGGAGGTCGCCGCCGAGATGGAGCTGACCCTGCCCGAGGGGGTGCATATCGACCTGATCCGCACCCGGGCGGAGGCGATCACCAACCGGCTGAATATCCTTCTGGACAACGGGCTGGTGGGGCTGGGCCTGGTGCTGGTCCTGCTGTTTCTGTTCCTGAACGCGCGCACCGCCTTCTGGGTGGCGGCCGGCATCCCGGTGGCGATGACCACGGCCATCGCGATGATGTACGCCTTCGGGCTGACGCTGAACATGATCTCGCTGTTTGCGCTGATCATCACGCTGGGCATCGTGGTGGACGATGCCATCGTCGTGGGCGAACACGCCGACCACCGCGCCCGCCGCACCGACGAGACCCCGACCGAGGCGGCGGAGAACGCCGCGCGGCGGATGTTCCCGCCGGTCTTCTCCTCGACCGTCACCACCGTCATCGCCTTCTTCGGGCTGGTGGCCATCGGCGGGCGGTTCGGCGACATGATCGCCGACATTCCGTTCACCGTGATCGTCGTGCTGCTGGCCTCGCTGGCCGAGTGTTTCCTGATCCTGCCCAACCACATGGCCCATTCCATCGCGCATTCGTCGAAGGCCCACTGGTACGACCTGCCCAGCCGCGTGGTGAACCGCGGCTTCCGCTGGTTCCGCGAGGTGATCTTCCGCCGCTGGATGCGCTTCGTGGTCTGGGCGCGCTACCCGGTGCTGGCGGCCGCCGTCGTGCTGCTGGCGATGCAGATCGGATCGTTCATCACCGGCGATCTGCAGTGGCGGTTCTTCAACTCGCCGGAACAGGGCTCGGTCTCGGGCAACTTCGCCATGGCGCCCGGCGCCACGCGCGAGGACACGATCGAGATGATGCGCGAGCTGCAGCGCGCCACAGACGCCGTCGCCTCGCGGCTGGAGGAAGAGCACGGCACCAACCCGCTGAGCTATGTCATCGCCGAGATCGGCGGCAATACCGGCCGCGGCCTGTCGGGCACCGACACCAAGGAGGACTACCAGCTCGGCTCCATCGCCATCGAGCTGATCGGCGCCGACGAGCGGCCCTATTCCTCGTTCCAGTTCGTCGCCATGCTGCAGGAGGAGGTGCAGGATCACCCGCTGGCCGAAACCGTCTCGTTCCGCGGCTGGCGCGGCGGGCCGGGCGGCGACGCGCTGGACGTGGAGCTTTACGGCGCCTCGGCGGACGTGCTGAAGGAGGCGGCCGAGACGCTGAAGGCGCAGCTGTCGCAGTTCCCCGAGGTCTCGGCGCTGGAGGATTCGCTTTCCTACGACAAGGAAGAACTGGTGCTGGAGCTGACGCCGCAGGGCCAGGCGCTGGGCTTCACCATCGACGAGCTGGGCCGCGTGCTGCGCAACCGGCTGAACGGGATCGAGGCGGCGACCTATCCCGACGGCCCGCGCACCGCGTCGATCCGCGTGGAACTGCCTGCGGGCGAGCTGACGGCCGACTTCCTCGACCGCACGCGGATGCGCACCGCCGCCGGCGAATACGTGCCCTTGTCCGACATCGTCACGGTCGACCGGCAGGCGGGCTTCTCGACCGTGCGGCGCGAGAACGGCCTGCGGCTGGTCTCCGTCAACGGCGACCTCAGCGAGGACGACCCGGCCCGCGCCACCGAGATCATGACCCAGCTGGAAGAGGCGATCCTGCCGGGGCTGGAGGAGCAATACGGCATCAGCTGGCAGATGTCGGGCCTGTCGGAGCAGGAGAACGAGTTCCTGAACGACGCCCGCGACGGGTTCCTGATGTGCATGCTGGGCATCTACCTGGTGCTGGCCTGGATCTTCGGGTCGTGGACCCGGCCCATCGTGGTGATGTCGATCATCCCCTTCGGCCTGATCGGCGCGTTCTGGGGGCACCTCGTCTGGGACGTACCGCTGTCGATGTTCTCGGTCGTCGGGCTGATCGGCATGACCGGGATCATCATCAACGACTCCATCGTGCTGGTGACGACCGTGGACGACTACGCCGCCGAGCGCGGGCTGTTCCCTGCCATCGTCGACGGCGCCTGCGACCGCCTGCGGGCGGTGATGCTGACGACGGCGACCACCGTTCTTGGCCTCGCGCCGCTGCTCTACGAGGGCTCGCAGGACGCGCAGTTCCTCAAGCCCACCGTCATCACGCTTGTCTACGGGCTGGGCTTCGGCATGGTGCTTGTGCTGATGGTCGTACCTGCGCTGATGGCGATGCAGCAGGACGTGGCCCGCCAGGTCCGGGCGCTGAAACGCGCGCTGCGCGGGCCGCGGCACGGGCGCGGCGTGACGGCGGCAGCGGTGCTGACGGGCGTGGCGGTGGCCGGCCTGTTCGCCGTCACGCTGGGCTGGGTGATCGTGGAGGGGACATTGCCGGGGCCGGTGCAGGCGGCCCTGCCGTGGGAGGAGGCAGACGCGGACACCGGCGCCCCGATGGGCCTTGCGCTCGCGCTGTTTTTGGCCGGGACGGCGGTGCTGGTACTGGCGGTCTATGTCGTGGCCGCGGTCCTGGTCTCGCTGTTCGGGCGGCGCAAACCGGCGGCGGGGTGAAACCCGCCCCGGGGTTGCATGGGTCGTTGGATTTTGGCAATCCTTGCCAAGAACGGAGGTGCGCCATGGCCACTATGAACGTCTCGCTGCCCGACGCGATGAAGGAATGGGTCGAGGCCCAGGCCGAAACCGGCCGCTACGCCAATGCAAGCGACTATGTCCGCGACCTGATCCGCCGCGACCAGGACCGCCGGCAGGCCTTGGCTGAGCTGGAGGCGGAAATCGACAAGGGGCTGGCCAGCGGGCCGGCGGAGCCGTTGGAGCCGATGAGCGAGATCGTCGCGGAAGCGCGGCGTCGCAGCCCGATTGGCTAGGGTCGTTCGCAGGCCGGAAGCCCGCGAAGACCTTGTCTCGATCTATCTCTATATCGAAGCCGACTCGTCGGCCGAGCGCGCGGTGCGCTACCTGGACCGGATCGAGCGGAAGCTGTCGCGCCTCGCGCGTTCACCTCTCATCGGAACCGCCCGTCTGCCGAGCCGCCCCGATCTGCGGATGCTGCCGGCGGAAAGCCACATCATTATCTATCGTCCGATCGAGGACGGGATCGAGCTGATCCGTATCCTCCACGCCCGCCGCGACTGGATGGGGATGCTGTCGGACTGAGCGCCTCAGCCGGTGCAGCCGTGGATGTCCACCGCCTGGCCGTCGCCCAGAACCGTGATCCGCACCTGCGATCGGTCGAGCGAGAACGGCCGGCCCGCCGGCGGCACCATCTCGGTCACCGCGGTCAGCGTGCCGCCGCTGCGGCGGGTGTCGGCCTCGGCGACCCAGATGCGCTGATCGGGATGCTCGAAGACGGCCACCTCCCCCGGGCCCAGGGCCGGCAGGCGCAGCGTGGCCGTGACCCGCAGGCCGTCGTCGATCGGCTCGACCTTGCAGCGCGCGGCGCTCAGCCCCGCCTCGCCCGCGCTGAACGGCCGGTCGGCGAGGGCCGCGCGGATGCGGGCGTCGGACTGGCCCCACGGGCTCAGATCGGCCCGCACGTTCACCGACATCGGCATGCAGATGTCCTGGCAGACGCCAAGCTCCACCGCAGCGCGCAGCTCGATCTCGTCGCCGGCCACGCGCGGTGTCAGCTCGATCGGCAGGATCAACTCGTCCTTGTAGCCCACCGTCCGCAGCCCGTTCTGTTCGAATACATGCGGCACGGGCCAGTGGAAGTCGACCGAGGCCAGGTTGCGCGAGCCCTGCCAGTCGAAGCGCGGCGGAATGCCCGCGTCGCCCGGCGCGCGCCAGTAGGTCTTCCACCCGGGCGCCAGCCGGACACGCAGCGCGGTGATATGCGTGCCGTCGGGCGTGCGCCAGCCGGGCAGGATCGAGACATCGGCCGGGGCGGCGCCGAACGGGTTGCCCCCGGCCGGGGCGGTCTGCGCCAGCCCCAGGGCCAGACATGCGGATATGAAGAGCGTCCTGAGCATCGGCGCCAATCTAAGCATCACTGGCGAATCCGGAAATCACATTCCGGCGATGCCGGCGGCCCTGTGGTAATTCCCCCACTTGCGGCCCGCGCGCGAATCCGCGGATGATGCGGCCATGGTTCCCGACGGCGACTTCACCGATCTGAGCGGCAAGCTGCTGATCGCGATGCCCGGAATGGGCGACCCGCGCTTCGAAAAGAGCGTGGTGTTCATGTGCGCCCATTCCGACGACGGCTCGATGGGGCTGATCGTCAACAAGCCCGCGCCGGGGCTGGAGATGGACGACCTGCTGGAGCAGCTGGAGATTCCGCGCGGCGAGGGCTCGCGCGGGGTGCATGTGCATTTCGGCGGGCCGGTGGAACACGGGCGCGGCTTCGTGCTGCACAGCGGGGACTACGCGACGCAGTCCTCGACGCTACGGGTCGACGACCGGTTCGGCATGACCGCGACGCTGGACATCCTGCAGGACATGGCCTCCGGCAGCGGGCCGGAGCAGCGGATTCTGGCGCTGGGCTATTCGGGCTGGGGGCCGGGGCAGCTGGAGGACGAGATCCACCAGAACGGCTGGCTGACTTGCGATGCCTCGCCCGAGATCGTCTTTGCGCCGGATGACGGCGGCAAATGGGCCGCCGCGCTGGCCTCGCTGGGCATCGACCCACTGCTGCTCTCGGCGGAGGCCGGGCGGGCCTGACCGGCCAACGTCTGGCCGAGATTAATCGCCCCTCGGCGACGGATGCGCGCGGCGCCAGGACGTCGGGCCGCCATGGGGCCAGTGTTGCCGGATGAGACCGGGCGCCATACCCTGCCGACGCGCGCGCGTTCGCGGCGGGGGAGGTGCAGGTGACGGCATTCATCATTGGCCAGATGGCAATTCACAACCGGGACTGGATGGAGGAATACTTCGCCAGCATCCCCGCGTTGGTGACCCGGCACCAGGGAACCTTCAGGGTCCGCGGCGGCGAACCCGCCCGCATGGAGGGAAGTGCCCCGCTCCCGGACGCCGCTTTCGTCATCGAGTTCCCGAACCGCGATCACGCGCTGTCCTTCTGGAATTCCGCCGAATTCCAGTCGCTCGCCGTTCTGCGGCGGTCCGGCTCGACCCTCGAGTCGATCCTCGTGGACGGGCTGGACTGAGGGCGCGCGCTCAGCGCCCCCCGTTGCAATCCTGAAGGCCCCCGCGGGCCAACCCGAGCGGGCACGATCTTCTAGAAGATCGTGCCGGGCAGATTTTTCTAGAAAAATCTGTTACTTGCGGGGCGCCGCCGCGCGCCGCAGCCGGTCGTTGATCGCCTGGCCCAGCCCTTCGTCCGGGATCGGGGCCACCGCGATCCGGCCGCCGGCGGAATCCAGGTCGTGCAGCGCCCGGAACAGGGTCGCCGCCGCCTCCACCATGTCGCCCGAGCGCGACAGGTTCACGTCGCACTCCATGTCGCCGAAGCCCAGCAGCCGCTCGCCCTCGCGCGCCTCGGTCGCGTCCAGCCGGATCGCCGCGTCGGGGGCATAATGCGATCTCTGCTGCCCCGGTGCCGTCACCGCGCCGTCTGCCGCCTCCAGCGGCGCGCCCAGGCAGGCCTGCAGCACGTCGGACGGCAGCCCGCCGGGGCGCAGAAGCCGCGGCGTCGGACCCGTGGCGACGATAGTCGATTCCACCCCCACCGGGCAGGCGCCGCCGTCCAGCACCGCGGCGATGCGGCCGCCCAGCCCCTCCAGCACGTGCTCGGCCGTGGTCGGGCTCACCCGCCCCGAGGGGTTGGCCGAGGGCGCCGCGATCGGCCGGTCGGCGCGCGCCAGAAGCTCGCGCGCCAGCGGGTGATCGGGCACCCGCACCGCCACCGTCTTCTGCCCCGCCACCGCCAGCGGCGCGATCCGCGACGACGACAGCAACGGCAGCACCAGCGTCAGCGCGCCCGGCCAGAACGCGCCCGCCAGCCGGTCGGCGGCCTCGTCGAACGACGCGATCTCGCGCGCCGTGGCCACGTCCGGCACGTGGATGATCAAGGGGTTGAACCGCGGCCGCCGCTTGGCGTCGTAGATCCGCGCCACGCAGATATCCCGCGTCGCGTCCGCGCCCAGCCCATAGACGGTTTCGGTGGGAAAGGCGACGAGCTTGCCGGTCCGTAACAGTTCCGCGGCGCGGTTCAGCCCGGCCGTGTCGGCTTGCAGGTGCTCGGTCTCTGACATAGGCGTGACGCAGCGTCCTTGGTGGTGACGGCCGTTTGGCCCGTGCTAGGCTTTCCGCGATGTAGCGAGCCAGGCGCCCGCTGCCAAGCCGGGAGGGGTGAAGATGGGATATCGCGCGCCAGTGGCGGACTTTCGGTTCCTGTTCGACAACGTCGTGGGCTTCGACGCCGTCGCCGCGACCGACCGTTTCGCCGAGGCGACGCCCGACACCGTCGACGCCATCCTGACAGAGGCCGGCCGCATGTGCGAGGAGGTCCTGGCCCCGCTCCAGCGCGAGGGCGACCTGCACCCCGCCACGCTGGAGAACGGCGTCGTGCGCACCTCGCCCGGCTTCGACAGGGGCTACCGCGCGATCGCAGAGGGCGGCTGGGTCTCGATCAGCGCCGATCCCGACCATGGCGGCATGGGCCTGCCCCTGACCCTGACCACGGCCGTCAACGAGATGCTGGGCTCCGCCTGCCTGGCGCTGCAGCTCAACCCGCTGATGACCCAGGGCCAGATCGAGGCGCTGGAACACCATGCCTCCGACGAGATCAGGGCGCTCTACCTGCCCAAGCTCGTCAGCGGCGAGTGGTGCGGCACGATGAACCTGACCGAACCGCAGGCGGGCTCCGACGTCGGCGCGCTGCGCTCCAAGGCGGAGCCGAACGGCGACGGCAGCTACGCGATCACCGGCCAGAAGATCTATATCTCCTGGGGCGACAACGACTTTGCCGCGAATGTCTGCCACCTGGTCCTCGCCCGCCTGCCCGACGCGCCGCCGGGGACCAAGGGGATCAGCCTGTTCCTCGTGCCGAAGTTCCTCCCCGACGAGACCGGCGAACCGGGACAGCGCAACGACCTGAAGGCGGTCAGCCTGGAACATAAGACCGGCCTGCACGGCTCGCCCACCTGCGTGATGCAGTATGACGGCGCCACCGGCTGGCTGATCGGGCCGGAACAGGGCGGCATGGCGGCGATGTTCACGATGATGAACAACGCCCGCCTCGGCGTCGGCGTGCAGGGCATCTCGGTCGCCGAGGCGGCCACGCAGAAGGCGCTCGCCTACGCGCTGGAGCGCAGGCAGGGCCGCGCGCCTGTGGAGAACGGCACCGGCACGATCTTCGACCATGCCGACGTGCGCCGGATGCTGATGGTGATGAAGGCCGAAACCGCCGCCGCCCGCGCCATCGCGCTGGCCAACGCGGTCGCCATCGACATGGGCAACGCCACGGGCGAGGCCGACTGGAAAGCCCGCGCCGCGCTGCTGACCCCGATCACCAAGGCCTATGGCACCGACACCGGCATCCTCGTCGCCGAAACCGGCGTGCAGGTGCATGGCGGCATGGGCTACATCGAGGAGACGGGCGCCGCCCAATACGCCCGCGACGTGCGCGTCACGGCGATCTACGAGGGCACCAACGGCATCCAGGCGATGGATCTCGTGGGCCGCAAGATGGCCGACGGGGGCGAAGCCGCCCATCGCCTGCTGGACGAGGTGGAGGCCGCCGCCGAGGCCGCGCGCGGCACCCTGCCCGAGCTGGCCCAGGCCGTCTGGGATGCCGCCGAAACCCTGCGCGAGACGACCGAGGCACTGGCGGCGCTGCCGCCCGCCGACCGCTTCGGCGTCGCCGTGCCCTTCCTGCGCGCCTTTGCCCGGGTGCTGGGGGCGCATTACCTGCTGAAGGGCGCCGTGGCCGAGGGCGGCACCGGCGACCGCACCGCGCTGGCGGCGTTCCACATCCGCCGCCTGCTGCCCGACCACCTGTCGCTCTGCGCCCAGGCGCGGCAGGGCAACGACGGGCTCTACGACATGACGCCCGAGGCGCTCGCGGTGTGATGGACGGCGCCGCGCCTCTCCGCTTTCCGTTCGAGGATCCGCCGGCGCCGGGGGAGGCGGTCGCGGTGGCCGAGGGGCTCCTGTGGCTGCGCTTCCCGCTGCCGATGAAGCTGGACCATGTCAACGTCTATGCGCTGGAGGACGCCGACGGCTGGACCGTCGTCGACACCGGATTCTGCAACGACACGACGCAGGAGATGTGGCACGCGGCGATGGCCGGTCCGCTGGGCGGGCGACCCGTCAAGCGCCTGCTGGTGACGCATCACCACCCCGACCATATCGGGCTCGCGGGCTGGTTCCAGACCGAGTTCGGGACCGAGCTGATCACCACCCGCACCGCCTGGCTGACCGCACGGATGCTGGTTCTGGACGAACAGGCGGTGCCGACCTCGGAAACGCTGGCCTACTGGCGCAGCGCCGGGATGGATCCCGAGCTTTACGAACAGCGCCGCGACGCGCGGCCGATGAATTTCTCCGACGTGGTGGCGCCGATGCCGCTGGGCTTCCGCCGGATCAAGGAAGGCGACCTGATCCGGCTGGGCGGCCGCGACTGGGACGTGCGGATGGGCGACGGCCACGCGCCGGAACACGCTACGCTGTGGGCGCGCGACGGCGCGGTGGTGATCGGCGGCGACCAGCTCCTGGCGTCGATCTCGCCCAATCTCGGCGTCTACGCGACCGAGCCCGAGGCCGACCCGGTCGCCGAATGGCTGGACGCCTGCGAGCGCCTGCGCCCCTACGCCACCGACGACCAGCTTGTCCTGCCGGGCCACAAGCTGCCCTTCACCGGCCTGCCCACGCGGATGCGGCAGCTGATCGACAACCACCACGAGGCGCTGGACCGGCTGGAAGAGTTCCTGGCCGAGCCGAAGGTCGCCGCCGACTGCTTCCCGGTGCTGTTCCGCGCACGGATCACCGAGGCGATCTATGGCATGGCGCTGGTCGAGGCGGTGGCACACCTGAACCACCTGCTGAACCTGGGCCGCGTGCGGCGCTGGCGACGCGAGGATGGCGCCTGGCTGTGGCAGCGCATAGGCTGAGCGCCATGGAACACGAGATTCACACCGCCGCGGAGGCGGGCGAGAACCACGCCATGCCCCGCGCCCACGCCGTCCACGCCGACCCCGAGGCCGAGGCCCGCAGCGCCGCGCTGGAGGTGCCCGAGGGCGTCGCGCGCAAGCCGCTGGCCGCGAAAAGCGCGGCGCAATGGGCCTATGAACGGCTGGTGCTCTACATCCGGAACTTCGAGCAGCAGCTCGACAACGAGCACGAGGTCGCGATGGGCTTCACCGGCGCCGACGCCGGGGTGATCCGGATCGAGGGGGTCGGCTATTTCGACCCCGATATCGTGACCTTCTACGGCTCCGACCCGGCGGGCGGGAAGAACCAGCTGATCCAGCATGTCAGCCAGCTGAACGTGCTGCTGCGCGCGGTGCCCAAGCCCCGGGCCGAGGACGCGCCACGGCGCATCGGCTTTCGCCTGACGGCCGATCTGGAAAAGGGCGGCGAGGGCGGCTGACGGTCCCGGCCCGCATGCGGCGTGCGGCCGCGTGACAGGGGGGGCGGAATCGTCTAAGACCCGGTCCGACAGACACCGCAACGGGACTTGCGACATGGCCGAGCACAAGCATGGCGAGATGGACATCACCACCCAGGAGAAGACCTTCGAAGGCTTCGTGAAGACGGTCGCCTGGTCCGCCGTCATCATCATCGTCTTCCTCGTCCTTCTGGCGATGATCAACGGCTAGGGGCCGGGACGGGGGAGCGGGCCATGCGGCGGATACTTTTCCTTCTGATGCTGCCGCTGGCGCTGGCCGCCTGCGGCGCCGAACCGGTCTGGGCGCCCGAGGAAGAGGTCCAGCGCGCCCTCTACCGCCATAACGGTCCGCCGTCGATCACGCTGGTCACGGTGGTGTCGAACAAGAACGGCTCGGGCGGGCATTCGGCGCTGCTGGTCAACGGCTCGCACCGCGCGATCTTCGACCCCGCCGGCACCTTCCAGCATCCCGCGCTGCCGGAGCGGAACGACGTCATCTACGGCATGTCCGAGAAGGCGTACCAGTTCTACAAGGAATACCACGCCCGGGTCACCTGGCATGTCGTCAGCCAGGAGGTGCAGGTGCCGCCCGAGGTGGCCGAGGCGGCGCTGCGGAAGATCCAGGCCTATGGCGCCGTGCCCAAGGCGTATTGCGCTGTGGCGACGACCTCGGTGCTGAGCGAGCTGCCGGGATTCGAGGGCGTGCCGACGGGGTTCAGCCCGATCGCGGTGATGAAGTATTTCGACACGCTGCCGTCGGTGGAAAAGGACGTGTTCCGCGACAACTCGCCGGCGAACAACGACTACATCCGCGCGCCCGCGGTTCTTTGAGGCCTCGGACCGCTTTGCGGTCCGATCCGCCGGGGGCCAGCCCCCGCCGGCATGGTCTCTCGGACCAATGGCGCGAAAATGGCGCCCCCCCCCTTTAGCGTATTTGCAACGAGAAGAAGCTGCGGGGCGGTGCCTATCCCGTCAGGTAGAGCAGGGCGTAGAGCGTGACGGCGCCGGTGGCGAAGGCGGCCAGGAAGCTTTTCGTCAGGTAGCCCGTGGCCAGCGCCGCGACGGCGGCCGAGATGCGGGGCAGGTCGGGCTGGCCGCCCGTCGCCGCGGGCCAGATCACCAGCGGCGCGACGAGGCCGGGCAGCACCGCGACCGGCGTGTAGCGCAGGTGGCGCAGGATCCAGGCGGGCAGCTTGCGGTCGCCGATGATCCCCAGAAACGAGAACCGGATCAGGAAGGTGCCGAGGCCCAGCAGCACGATGATCGTCCAGACGGTAACGGGATCGTCGGTCATTTCCGCGCCTCCAGCCAGAGTTCGACCCGCGCCCCGACCATCATCGCGATCAGCCCCGCCACGATCACGCCGAGGCCCGACGGCATCCAGGCCAGCGCCAGCGCCGCGACGATCGAGGTGAAGGCGGCGGCCAGATGCGCGGGCGTCCGCAGCGACGGCGCGATGATCGACAGGAAGGCGATGGGCACCGCGAAGTCCAGCGCGAACCCCGGCGGGATGCGCGTGCCCACCAGCGCGCCGGCCAGGGTGAACAGATACCACGGCGGGCAGACCGGCGTGGAGGCGCCGAGGAAATAGGCCACCCGCTCGGGCACCGACAGGTCCGGGTGCCGCTCGTATTCGGCATTGGCCAGCGCGAAGGTCTGGTCGACGTTGAAATACGAGATCAGCAACCGCTGCCGCAGCGGCGCGGGCCCAAGATGCGGCACCAGCGCCGCGGAATACATCGCCATCCGCAGGTTCACCGCCAGCGCCGCCGCCAGCACGATCACCGTCGGCGCGTTCTCCTGCATCAGCTGCAGCGCGGTGATCTGCGACGCCCCCGCGATCACCAGCACCGAAAACCCCATCACCTCGGCCACCGACAGCCCC
This sequence comes from Psychromarinibacter sediminicola, assembly GCF_029168335.1. Classification (GTDB taxonomy): domain Bacteria; phylum Pseudomonadota; class Alphaproteobacteria; order Rhodobacterales; family Rhodobacteraceae; genus Psychromarinibacter; species Psychromarinibacter sediminicola. Next base: position 24,552 of record NZ_JARGYC010000021.1, on the reverse strand, counting down.
GCCTCGGTCGCCACCACGCCGAACACCATCGCGAAGGGGATCAGCACCACCAGGAACGGTACGCCGGCGCGGAAGCCGCGCCAATAGGCGGATCGGACGCCGTACCGCACGGGATCAGGCGAAGGCGCCGGCGACGCGGCCGAGCAGCATGAAGGCCCGCGCCGTCCGCGTGCCGCCCAGTTCCGCCATCTCGGCGTCGGTGGCGGTGGGCTCGAACCCCATCAGCATGTCGTCGAAGCGGCGCAGGAAGATATGGACCGCCTCGCGGAACTTCGGATCCTGGCGCATCCGCCCGGCCGCCAGCGCCAGCGACGAGCGGTCACGGATGCCGCCCAGCCCGGCCACGGCGCGCCCCCGCTCGCCCTTGGCGAAACGGCGCCAGACCTCGGGGCGGGCGCGGTCGGGCGACAGGTCGTCCATATAGATGCCTTCCTCGGCCAGAAGGCTGAGGACGTCCTGCGCCGCGGTGATCAGCTGGGCCGTCTGCCGGTCGTGCAGCGCCCGGCGCAGGGCGCGGAAGCCCTCCTTGTCCTCGCCGTTCTCCGGGAAGTTCAGCGCGCGCAGGAAGTCCGCCGTCGGCACCGGGTCCGACAGCGCCTCGGCCGGCGTGCCGAGCGCCAGCGTCGCCTGGTCGTCCGAGGGCTCCGCGCCGGGCGCGACCAGTGGCGGCACGGGCACCGGCGGGCGCCCCTCCACCGGCTGGCGGATCGAGGTGAAGGTGGTCAGCGCCGTCTCGGTCTTGCGGGCGGTGCGCGCGATCTCTTCCAGCTTCTGTTCCACCGTCGGCCGCACCGCGCCGCCGGGATAGGCGGTCTGCAGATAGCTCTGCCGGATCGCGTCGATGGCCGCCTGCAGCCGCGCCGATTCCTCGCGCATGATCCGGCCGGACCGCGCCGCCGCGGCGGCGACCCCGAGCATCGCCACCGGCATGAAGACGGCGATCAGCGTGATCACGAAGCCCAGCGTGTCGGCGTTCATCCCGCCCGGCTCGTCCATGAACAGAAAGAACAGCCCCACGCCCGCGACCCACATCACCGACAGCACGACCGCGACGACCTCGGTCGCGCCCGGCGGCGTGCGCCGGGCCTCGCGGTCGGCGCGGGAGGTGGTGTTTTTGCGGAACAGGGCCATGCCGGAAGGGGGCGGAAACCGCCTACTTGTACGCGACGCTCAGGACTTCATAGCTCTTCTCGCCACCGGGCGTGCGCACCTCGACGCTGTCGCCCTCCTCCTTGCCGATCAGGGCGCGGGCCAGCGGCGAGGCGATGTTGAGCTTGCCGTTGGTGATGTCCGCCTCGGGCTCGCCGACGATCTGATAGGTCCGTTCCTCGTCGGTGTCCTCGTCCACCAGCTCCACCGTGGCGCCGAACTTGATCGAGCCCGACATCTTCTCGGGGTCGATCACGTCGGCGCGGCCGATGATCGCCTCCAGCTCCTTGATTCGCGTCTCGATGAAGCCCTGCTTCTCGCGCGCGGCATGGTATTCGGCATTCTCGGACAGGTCGCCATGCTCGCGCGCCTCGGCGATGGCGCGGATCACGGCGGGGCGTTCCACCGACTTCAGCTGCTTCAGTTCGTCGTTCAACGCGGTATGGCCCGCGCGGGTCAGCGGTATCTTGTCCATGGGTCCGACGGGTCTTGGGTTGAGTGTGCCTTGGCCGCCTACCTCATCGCATGTGGCGTGAAAGTCAAGCGTATCGCGCCGCTGCGCGGGCCTCCGCCCGAAGCGCGGGGGGGCGCCGCCGCGGCGGGCGCGCGGGCCGGGCGGACCCGCGGATTTTTCGGGCCGGGCCCGAGGATCCCGTGTCGCGATTGACCCCCGCCGCCGCGCTCTTTACCTCTGGTCCGGACCTGACGGGATGAGAGGAACGCGAGGCATGGCCGACACCCAGCGCGAGTCGATGGAATACGACGTGGTGATCGTGGGCGCGGGCCCCGCCGGCCTGTCCGCCGCGATCCGGCTGAAGCAACTCGACTCCGACCTGGAGGTGGTGGTGCTGGAAAAGGGCTCCGAGGTCGGCGCGCATATCCTGTCGGGGGCGGTGCTGGACCCGTCCGGCCTCGACGCGCTGATGCCGGACTGGAAGGACAGGGGCGCGCCGGTCAAGACCAAGGTGACAAAGGACAACTTCTACCTGCTGGGCGAGGGCGGGCAGGTCCGCGTGCCCAACTGGCCGATGCCGCCGCTGATGAACAACCACGGCAACTACATCGTCTCGATGGGCAATGTCTGCCGCTGGATGGCCGAGCAGGCCGAGGCGCTGGGCGTCGAGATCTTCCCCGGCATGTCCTGTTCGGAACTCGTCTATGACGGCGACCGGGTGAAGGGCGTCGTCGCCGGCGAATTCGGCCGCAACCCCGACGGCACCCCCGGCGACGGCTACGAGCCTGGCATGGAGCTGCACGGCAAGTACGTGCTGATCGCCGAGGGCGTGCGCGGCTCGCTGTCCAAGGAGCTGATCGCGAAATACGAGCTGGCGAAGGACTCCGAGCCGCAGAAATACGGCCTCGGCATCAAGGAGATCTGGGAGGTCGACCCCGACAAGCACCGCGAGGGTACGGTCACCCACACCATGGGCTGGCCGCTGGGCAAGAACGCCGGCGGCGGCTCGTTCATCTACCACGCCGAGAACAACCAGGTGTTTCTCGGCTTCGTGGTTCACCTGAACTATGCCAACCCCTACCTGCGCCCCTACCAGGAATTCCAGCGGATGAAGCACCACCCGCTGGTCGCCGACCTGCTGGCGGGCGGCAAGCGCGTCGCCTACGGCGCCCGCGCCATCACCGAGGGCGGCTATCAGTCGATGCCGAAGCCGGTCTTCCCCGGCGGCGCGCTCCTGGGCTGTTCCGTGGGCCTCGTCAACGTCCCCCGCATCAAGGGCAACCACAACGCCATGCTCTCCGGCAAGGCCGCGGCCGAGGCGGTGCATGCCGCGCTGGGCGCCGGGCGCGAGGGCGACCTGCTCGACGACTACGCGGAAGAGCTGAAGACCGGCCCCGTCGGCCAGGACCTGCGCCGCGTGCGCAACGTCAAACCGATGTGGTCGAGATACGGGCTCTGGGCCTCGCTGGCGATCGGGGGCTTCGACATGTGGACCAACAACCTCCTCGGCGTGTCGCTCTTCGGCACCTTGAAGCACGGCAAGTCCGATGCCGCCGCTACCGGCAAGGCGTCCGATTACGCGCCCATCGACTATCCCAAGCCCGACGGCAAGCTCAGCTTCGACCGCCTGACCAATGTCAGCTACGCGATGACCAACCACGAGGAATCGCAGCCCTGCCACCTGCAGCTGAAGGACCCGGACGTCCCGATCAAGATCAACCTGCCCGAATACGCCGAACCGGCGCAACGCTACTGCCCGGCCGGCGTCTACGAGGTGGTCGAGAAGGACGGCAAGCCGGAATTCGTCATCAACTTCCAGAACTGCGTCCACTGCAAGACCTGCGACATCAAGGATCCCAGCCAGAACATCAACTGGGTCACGCCGCAGGGCGGGGACGGGCCGAACTATCCCAACATGTGACGGCGCTTGCCCGCGGGTCACAGTCGCGTGTTGGCCCGCGCCCCCGGGCGGCCTCGCTCATTGCTTCGGAATCCGTGCGAGTCTAGGGTTTGCCGACCCGAGAGAGAGGCGCAGAAACCGTGGCAATTCGACTGATACCGACCCTCTTCGCCCTGGCCACCGCCGGCCTTGGCCTGACCGCCCCCGCCGTGGCCCAGTCGCAGGGCATCGCCGGCCCCTATCTCGCCGCGCGGCACGCCTCGATCTTCAGCGACTTCCGCGCCGCGGCCGAGTATTACGGCCAGGCCATCGCCCGCGACCCGTCGAACCCGGGCCTGCTGGAAAGCGCGGCGATGTCCTACATGGCGCTGGGCGACGTCGACAAGGCGTCGGCCGTGGCACGGCGCCTGACGTCGCTGGGCGTCACCAGCCAGATCGCGAACATGGCGCTGGTCGCCAACCAGCTGAAGAACGAACAGTTCGAACAGGTGCTGGACGACTTCGAGGCCGGCCTCAGCATCGGCGAGGCGATGGACCCGCTGATCCGCGCCTGGTCGCAGATCGGCGCCGGCCGCATGTCCGCCGCGCTGGAGACCTTCGACGCGCTCGCCGCGGAAGAGGGGATGGAACTGTTCGGCCTCTACCACAAGTCGCTGGCGCTCGCGACGGTGGGCGATTTCGAAAGCGCGGCCGAGATCATGTCGGGCGAGGACAGCGGCCCGCTGCAGCTCACCCGCCGCGGCATCATCGCCTATGCCGAGGTGCTCAGCCAGCTGGAGCGCCAGGCCGACGCCATCGACCTGATCGACAAGGCGTTCGGGCCCGACCTCGACCCGGCGCTCGCCGCCATGCGCGACCGGCTGGAGGCCGGCGAGGTGCTGCCCTTCGACTCCGTCCGCGACGCCAAGGACGGCGCGGCCGAGGTGTTTCTGGTGGTCGCCGGTGCGCTCTCGGGCGAGACCTCGGACAGCTACACGCTGCTCTACAGCCGGGTGGCGGAATACCTGCGCCCCGGCCATGTCGACGCGATCCTGCTGTCGGCGGGGCTCCTGGAAAGCCTCGAACGCTACGAGCTCGCCACCGAGACCTACAGCCGCATCCCGCGCGACCACCCGTCCTTCGCCGCCGCGGAACTGGGCCGCGCCGAGGCGCTGCGCAAGTCCGGCAAGACCGAGGCCGCGATCGAGGTGATGGAACAGCTCACCCGGCTGCAGCCGGAGAACCCGTCGGTCTTCGTCACCCTGGGCGACGCGCTGCGCGGGCTGGAACGCTACGACGAGGCGTCGAAGGCCTATGACGAGGCCATCGCCCTGTTCGACGACCCGCAACAGCCGCAATGGATCCTGTTCTTCGCCCGCGGCATCACCCACGAGCGCGAGGACCGCTGGGAACAGGCCGAGGCCGATTTCCGCAAGGCGCTGGAGCTGAACCCGGGCCAGCCGCAGGTTCTGAACTATCTCGGCTATTCCTTCGTCGAGATGGGCGAGAACTACGACGAGGCGCTCGACATGATCGAAGAGGCCGTCGCCGCGGCGCCGAACTCCGGCTACATCATCGACTCGCTGGGCTGGGTGCAGTTCCAGCTGGGCCGCTACGACGAGGCCGTGACCAACCTGGAACGCGCCGCCGAGCTGATGGCGGTCGACCCGGTGGTCAACGATCACCTCGGCGATGCCTACTGGGCCGTCGGACGCTATAACGAGGCCCGGTTCCAGTGGAAGCGCGCCCTGTCCTTCGACCCCGAGGAGGACGAGGCCGAACGCATCCGCCGCAAGCTGGAAGTCGGGCTCGACGCCGTGCTGGAAGCCGAGGGCGAAGAGCCGATCCGGGTGACCAACACGGATGGCTGAGGCGTTCGCGCCGGCCAAGATCAACCTGACCCTTCACGTCACCGGCCAGCGGCCGGACGGCTATCACCTGCTGGATTCGCTGGTGGTCTTCGCCGGGATCGGGGACCGCATCGCGGTGGCGCCGGCCGACGACCTGACGCTCACCGTCACCGGGCCCATGGCGGCGGGCGTGCCCACCGACGGCAGCAACCTCGTGCTGCGCGCGGCGCGGGCGATGGGCGTGACCGGCGCGGCGATCACCCTGGAGAAACATCTGCCGGCGGCCGCCGGCATCGGCGGCGGCTCCTCCGACGCGGCGGCCACGCTGCGCGCGCTGGCCGGTATGACGGGGCGCGAGGTGCCGCCGGACCGCGGCCTGTCACTCGGCGCCGACGTGCCGGTCTGCCTGGCGGCCCGGTCCTGCCGGATGCGTGGCGTGGGCGAGGGGCTGGAGCCGGTTCCGGACCTCCCGCCGCTCGCGGCCGTGCTGGTCAATCCGGGCTGCGCGGTCTCCACCCCGGCCGTGTTCCGCGCGCTGGCCGCGCGGGACAACCCGCCGATGCCCGATCCGCTGCCCTCCTTCGACAGCCCGCGCACCCTGGCCGGCTGGCTGGCGGATCAGCGCAACGACCTCGAAGCCCCCGCCCTGGCCGCGGCGCCGCCGGTCGCCGAGGCGCTCGCGGCCCTGCGCGCGCAATCGCCCTTGCTGGCCCGCATGTCCGGCTCGGGCGCCACCTGCTTCTCGCTGCACGAGAGTTCCGCCTCCGCCGAAGCCTGCGCCCGCGCCGTCTCGGCCGCCCATCCGGACTGGTGGGTCCGCGCCACCACCTTCGCCCGGACCCCGTAGGGTGGGCAATCTGCCCACGCCGCACCCGGCCCGCGTCCGCGCCCGTCCACGGCTCCTGTTACCGCTATCGGCAAGAATTACAAAGACTTGGATATGCGTCCAACCTCGGACACCTAGCTGATCCGCGCCACAACGTAATCCGCCAGGTCAATCATCAGGCCCCGCAGCTCGCCCTCCGGCAGCGCCCGGATCGCCCCCTTCGCCCGCTCCGCCCAGCCCAGCGCGTCGGCTCGCGTCGCCGCCATCGCCCCGTGCCGGTCCAGCAGTTCCAGCGCATGCGCCAGGTCGCCGTCGCGCTGGTCGCCCTTCTCGATGACCCGCGTCCAGAACGCCCGCTCCTCCGCATCCGCCTGCGCCACCGCCTTGATCACCGGCAGGGTCAACTTCCGCTCCCGGAAATCGTCGCCCACGTTCTTCCCCGTGGCCGTCGCATCGCCCCCGTAATCCAGCAGATCGTCGACGATCTGAAACGCGATCCCCAGCGCATCCCCGTAGGTGAACAGCGCCGCCACCTGCTCCTCCGGCGCCCCGGCGATCACCCCGCCGACCTCGGTCGCCGCCGAGAACAGCGCCGCCGTCTTGCCCCGCACGACCTTCAGATAGACCGCCTCGTCGGTGCCCAGATCCCGCGCCGCGGTCATCTGCAGCACCTCGCCCTCGGCGATCACCGCCGCCGCGTTCGACAGGATCCGCAGAACCCGCATGTTCCCGGTATCGGTCATCAGCTGGAACGACCGGGCGAACAGGTAGTCCCCCACCAGCACGCTCGACTTGTTGTCCCACAGAAGGTTCGCCGTCGGCCGCCCCCGCCGCTGCCGGCTCTCGTCCACCACGTCGTCATGCAACAGCGTCGCGGTGTGGATGAACTCCACCGTCGCGGCCAGATGCACGTGATAGGGACCGCCATAGCCGCACAGCCGGGCCGCGGCCAGCGTCAGCATCGGCCGCAGCCGCTTGCCGCCCGCCTCCACCAGATGCGCCGTCACCTCCGGTATCCGCGGGGCATGCTCCGAGGCCATCCGCTCGCGGATCAGCGCGTTGACCGCGCCCATGTCCTCCGCCAGCATCTCGGCCAGCCGCTCGTGCGGTTTCGTCTGCGCCATGTCCATTGCGCTCACCATCCCGTCAGCCCTCTCGACATTTGGCCCTTCATATCCCTTAAATCGCGGAATGAAAGAGCTATTGCGCAGCAACGACCCGACTGTCATCGCCTACGCCACGGCGCTGCTGGAGGGCGAGGAGATCGACGCCTTCCAGATGGACGTGCATATGAGCGTGCTGGAGGGCTCCATCGGCATCCTGCCCCGCCGCCTGATGGTGCGCGACGAGGATCTGTTCCGCGCCCAGGCCATCCTGAGGGACAACGACATCTCCTTCGATGGCTGACCCGAGCGCGACGACCTGCGACGGGTTCCTGGGCGGGCGGCTGTCGATCCTGCAGCCGCAGCGGGGCTATCGCGCCGGGGTGGACCCGGTGCTCCTGGCCGCCGCGGTGACGGCGCGGCCCGGGCAGAGCGTGCTGGAGCTGGGCTGCGGCGCGGGCGTCGCGGCGCTGTGCCTGCAGGCGCGGGTCGGGGGGCTGGCACTGACCGGCCTGGAATTGCAGCCGGACTACGCCGCGCTCGCCCGCCGGAACGCCGACGCGAACGGGGTGCCCATGCGGGTGGTCGAGGGCGACCTGGCGCGGATGCCGACCGAGCTGCGCGCCGAAAGCTTCGACCATGTGCTGGCGAACCCGCCCTATTACCGGCGCGCCGCCCGCACCGCCGCCGCCCAGACGGGGCGCGAAACGGCGCTGGGCGAGGCCACGCCGCTCGCCGCCTGGATCGACGCCGCGGTCCGGCGGCTGGCGCCGCGCGGGGTGCTGACCGTGATCCAGCGGGCCGACCGGCTGCACGACCTGCTGACCGCCTGCGATAGCCGGCTGGGCGACGTGCAGGTGCAGCCGCTGGCCCCGCGCGACGGCCGCGCGGCGGAGCTTGTGCTGCTGCGCGCGGTGAAGGGCGCGCGGGGGCCGTTCCGCCTTCACGCGCCGCTGATCCTGCATGCCGGCGCGCGGCACGAGCGGGACGCAGAGAGCTACCGGGAAGAGATTCGCGCCGTCCTGAGAGACGGCAAAACCCTGCCGACCGGATGGCAGGAGGAGAAAGCGATGCTTAACTAATCCGTTACGGCGTCGCGTGACACTCGCGTGACAAGACCGGGATTTTGTGCTGCACTGATCCCATCAACACAGAAGGAGGACGGCGATGAGCTTGAGTTCGCACCTTGAGGAGCTCCGCAAGAAGCATGCGTCCCTGTCGGAACGGGTGGAAGCCGCCCAACAGCATCCCGGCAGCGACGATCTGGAAATCACCGAACTCAAGAAACAGAAGCTTCGCCTGAAAGAGGAAATCAGTCGCCTCAGTAGCTAGTCGCACCGGACGGGGCATCCGCCCTGCCGAGTGCGCTCCTCTCCCGGCGCGAATGACGGCGCCGGCCCGAACCGGACCGGCGCGCGCGATGCCTTGCGGCGTCGAGATCAGACGAAGAACTGCGCGCCGTTGGCCGAAATCGTCGAGCCATTGATGAAGCCCGCGTCATCCGACGCGAGGAAGGTCACGCAGCGCGCGATCTCTTCCGGCTCGCCCAGCCGCCCGGCCGGGATCTGCGCGATGATCGACTCGCGCACCTTTTCCGGAACGGCCATCACCATCTCGGTCGCGATATAGCCCGGGCACACGGCATTGGCGGTGATCCCGTTCCGCGCGCCCTCTTGCGCCAGCGACTTGACGATGCCCAGATCGCCGGCCTTGGTCGCGGCATAGTTGGTCTGCGCGAACTGGCCCTTCTGGCCGTTGATCGACGAGATCACGATGATCCGGCCGAACTTGCGCTCGCGCATGCCGGGCCAGACCGGGTGGAGGGTGTTGAACACGCCGGTCAGGTTGGTGTCGATCACCTCTTTCCACTGCTCCGGCGTCATCTTGTGAAACGGCGCGTCACGGGTGATGCCGGCATTCGCCACCACGACCTCGATCGGGCCGAGATCGGCCTCGACCCGCGCGATCCCCTCCTTGGAGTCGTCGTAATCGGCGACGTTCCACTTGTAGGTCTTGATCCCGGTCTCTTCGGTGAACTTGGCGGCCTTCTCGTCATTGCCGGCATAGGTCGCCGCGACGGTATAGCCGTCTGCCTGCAGCGCCTTCGAAATGGCCTCGCCGATGCCGCGGCTGCCGCCGGTGACGAGCGCAACTCTACCCATGATGTCCTCCAATTTGATCACGTTGACTTAAGGTTAAGTCTCTCCGACGCGCGCTAAATCAGCCCCGGCCAACCCGGTCAAGCCATTGCCGCGCGTCCCTTTCTCCCTGCGCCCAAGTGTCACGCAGCTTGGCCGGGTCTGTAAAGTCGATCTTGTCCGCCTCGGTCTCGTCGGCGGGCATGACGTAGCGGCGCCCCGCCACGTCGGGCAGGTTGCGATAGCGCCGGGTCAGCAGGACGAGCGTGTCGCCCCGGTCGGGCTCGGGCATCGGCGCCTGGTCGGCCATGCCGCCGTCGATGACCGGGCGGCCGTCCCACTTCGGCGGTTCGAACACGGGCGGAATGACGGCGGCGGCGCAGACGAGATCGCAAAGCTTGCCCTCCCGCGCCGCCTGATTGGCGTTCACCAGCGTGCGGGTCAGGCCCATCTTCTCGGCCCAGTCGAAATGCGGCGAGTTCACGATCTTCAGCTCCGCCTCGTAGGCCATCGCCATCGCGGTGCCGCTGAGCGTGGGGCTGCCGTGGTCGGGGGGATGCGCGATCTGGATCTGGTATTGCGCGCCCTGCGCCACGCGCCGCGCGGCCTCGGCGTCCAGCACGCTTTCGACCACCTCGCGATAGAGGCTCTGGTGCGGGGTGATTCCGTCGTCGCCTTCGTGGAAGAGGTCGAGGTTGCTGTCCTGGCGTTCGAACACCGCGCACATCGTGTCGAGGAGCCTGCGGGAGCGGCCGGAGAGAAAGGCCGCCCCGGCCAGCGCGCCGCCGCTGACCCCGGTGAGGCGCTTGGGCGCAATCTCCATGTGCCGGGCGACGACCGAGATGAAGCCGCCCTGCCAGAAGCAGCGAAGTCCGCCGCCCGAGAAGACGAGCTGGTCCGGGGGCCGGATCATGCGAGGGGGCAGGCCGCACTGGCGGCCCGCCCATGGCCCGTCAGGGGCGTTCGATGCACATCGCCACGCCCATGCCGCCGCCGATGCACAGCGTGGCCAGGCCCTTCTTGGCGCCGCGGCGCTTCATCTCGAACAGCAGGGTGTTCAGGACGCGCGCGCCGGAGGCGCCGATCGGGTGGCCGATGGCGATGGCGCCGCCGTTCACGTTCACGATCGACGGATCCCAGCCCATGTCCTTGTTCACGGCGCAGGCCTGCGCGGCGAAGGCTTCGTTGGCCTCGACCAGGTCCAGGTCGTCGACCTTCCAGCCGGCCTTTTCCAGCGCCTTGCGGCTGGCGTGGATCGGGCCGACGCCCATGATCGACGGGTCGAGCCCGGCAGTGGCGTAGGAGGCGATGCGCGCCAGCGGCTCGATCCCGCGCTTTTCCGCCTCGTCGGCGGACATCAGCAGGGCGCCCGCGGCGCCGTCGTTGATGCCGCTGGCGTTGGCGGCGGTGACGGAGCCGTCCTTGGCGAAGGCGGGGCGCAGCTTCTGCATCCCCTCGATGGTCGCGCCGTAGCGGATGTACTCGTCCTTCTCGACCACGATGTCGCCCTTGCGGGTCTTGACGGTGAAGGGCACGACCTCGTCGTCGAACTTGCCGGCGGTCTGCGCGGCCTCGGCCTTGTTCTGGCTGGCCAGCGCGAACTCGTCCTGCTGGTCGCGGCTGATCTGCCACTTCTCGGCGACGTTCTCGGCGGTGTTGCCCATGTGATAGCCGTTGAAGGCGTCCCACAGGCCGTCCTTGATCATCGTGTCGATGAACTTCAGGTCGCCCATCTTCTGGCCCTGCCGGATGTTCTGGCAGTGCGGCGCCATCGACATGTTCTCCTGCCCACCGGCGGCGATGATCGAGGCGTCGCCGAGCTGGATGTGCTGGGCGCCGAGCGCGACCGCGCGCAGGCCCGAGCCGCAGACCTGGTTGATGCCCCAGGCCGCCGATTCCTCGGGCAGGCCGGCATTGATATGGGCCTGGCGGGCCGGGTTCTGGCCCTGGCCGGCGGTCAGGACCTGGCCGAGTATGGTCTCGCTGACCTCGCCCTTGTCGATCCCGGCGCGGGAGACGAGGGCTTCGAGCACCGCGGCGCCCAGGTCGTGGGCGGGGGTGTTGGCGAAGGCGCCGTTGAAGCTGCCCACCGCGGTGCGCGCGGCGGAGGCGATTACGACATTGGTCATGGCAGTCCTCTCTCCATCAGACACGCCGGGCGGGCGCTGTGGAGCCGGTCGATCCTCCCCCCGCTCGCCGCCCGGAATTGCCGTTGGTGGTATGCCGGAAAGCCCTGTGATGCAAGCCTATGCTGCATCCGCAGCAAAGCGTCGCGCCCCCGCGTCAACCGGCGCGCAGCGCGGTATCCCCCGTGATCCAGTAGGGCCGGGTCGTGGGCGCGCCGAAGAAGTAGCCCTGCATGCAGTCGATTCCGACCTCGGTCAGGAAATCGGCGTCTTCGGCGGTCTCCACGTATTCGGCGACGGTGAACATCTCGAAGTGCCGGGCGATGGAGATCATCGCCTGCGTCAAAACCTGGTTGTCCGGGTCGGCGTGAATGCTCTGGATGAACTGGCCGTCGATCTTGAGAATGTCGAAATAGAACTGCCGCAGATACCGGAAGGCGGTGTAGCCGGCGCCGAAATCGTCGAGGGCGAAGGCGACGCCGCGGTGCTGCATGTCGGCCATGAACACCTGCACGATGTCGGGCACGACCATGGCGGAGGATTCGGTGATCTCGAGGATCAGCCGCTCCGCGATCGTGGGGTCGTGCGACAGGCCGCGGTTGAGCACGTCCATCCAGCGGGGATAGCCGATGGACCGGGCGGACATGTTGATCGACAGGCGCAGCCCGGGATTGTCCAGCAGCGTCTGCAGCCCCATTTCCAGCGACAGGCAGTCGATCTGTCGGCCGGCCTCGGTGGTTTCGATGGTGTCGATGAAGTCGCGGGCCGGAATCACGCGGCCCGTGCTGTCCATGATGCGGATCAGCCCCTCCCAGAACGCCGGGCGGTCGGGGCGGGCGGCCGGGATGACGGGCTGAAAGGCAAGCATGACATGGCGGCGCGCGACGGCCTCTTTCACCATGGCCATGATGTTGCGGTCCCGCTCGGACACGGCGTAGGACAGGGGACTGTCGGCGCCGGGGGGCGCGACAAAGCCGCCATGATCCGAATCCTGCATGCTGCCCTCCGTCGAAGCAGGGACGAAAATGCGGCAGAACCGTTTACAACCGGTGAACCTTCGCGTTTTGTTCTTGTTCTAGAGGCGTTTGAGGTTAACGTCCAAGGCGTTGAAAGGGCAGGGTTATGGGCCAGAGATGCGACTGGTGCGGCAGCGAGCCGATCTACGTGGCCTACCACGATACCGAATGGGGCGTGCCCGAACGCGACGGCCGCGCGCTGTGGGAAAAGCTGATTCTGGACGGGTTCCAGGCCGGGCTGTCCTGGCTCACGATCCTGAAGAAACGCGAGAATTTTCGCACGGCCTTCGCCGGCTTCGACCCCGAGGTCGTCGCGACCTGGGGCGAGCCGGAGGTCGCCCGGCTGCTCTCCGATCCCGGCATCGTGCGGCACCGCGGCAAGATCGAGGCGACGATCGGCAATGCGCGTGCCTATCTCGACATCGAGGCGCGCGAGGGGTTCTCGGACTTCCTTTGGACCCGCGCCGGCGGCGCGCCGGTGCAGAACCGCTTTGCCACGATGGCCGAGGTGCCCGCGGACACGCCGGTGTCGAAGGCGATCTCGCGCGATCTGAAGGCCGCCGGCTTCCGGTTCTGCGGGCCGACCATCGTCTATGCCTGGATGCAGGCCTGCGGCATGGTGAACGACCACCTCGTCACCTGCCCGCGGCACGACGCGGTGGCGGCGATGGCGTGGTGAGGCGTCAGCTGCCGCCGCCGATCAGCGCCCGAAAGATCGCCTTGGCGCTGTCGCTCGACCAGTCGGCATCGCCCTGGAGCCGTGCGATCTCGCGGCCCTCGGGATCCAGGACGACGCTGATCGGCAAGGCCAGAACGGCCATCTGGCGGGCCAGCTGCTGTTTCGGGTCGCGGTAGAGCGGCAGGTTGTCGACCCCCACCTCGTCGAAGAACCGCCGCATCCCGGCGGGCGGATTGCGCCCGGTGGCGATGGTGACGACCTCGAACGCCTCGCCGCCCAGTTCGGCCTGCAGCGCCGAGAGCGAGGGCATCTCCTCGCGGCAGGGCGCGCACCAGGTGGCCCAGAAATTCACCAGCACGTATTTGCCCGCGAAGGCGTCCAGCCCCATCTCGGCGTCGCCGTCGCCCAGGAAGGTCACCTCCGGCACCGCCTCCGGCTCGGAATGGAAGTTCAGCTTGCGCATGTCGCCCTCGCGCATCGCCTCCAGCGCGGCCGTGTCGGCGGCGGCGGCGACATTTGCGGTAAGGCAAAGGCAGGTGTAGAGGACGGCGAACCGGAACCAGCGCATGTATCTCCCTCCGAAGGGTTTCCCACGATGACCGACAGCCAGTCCAACGCCCAGTCCAACGCCATGTGGGGCGGGCGTTTCGCCGCGGGGCCGGACGCGATCATGGAGGCGATCAACGCCTCGATCGGGTTCGACAAGCGGTTGTACGCCCAGGACATCGAAGGCTCCCGGGCCCATGCCGCGATGCTGGCGGCGCAGGGCATCCTGACTGATAAAGACGCGCACGCGATCCGGGAAGGGCTTCTCACGGTCTTGTCAGAGATCGACTCGGGGGCGTTCGATTTCTCGGCCACGCTGGAGGACATCCACATGAACGTGGAGGCGCGGCTGAAGGCGCTGATCGGCGAGGCGGCGGGGCGGCTGCACACGGCGCGGTCGCGCAACGACCAGGTGGCGACGGATTTCCGGCTGTGGGTCCGCGACCAGTGCGACGCGGCCGATGCGGGGCTCGTCGCGCTCTGCCGCGCGCTTCTCGCGCAGGCGGAGGCCGGCGCGGACTGGGTCATGCCGGGCTTCACCCATCTGCAAACGGCGCAGCCGGTGACCTGGGGGCATCACATGCTGGCCTATGTCGAGATGTTTTCGCGCGACCTCGGGCGGTTTCGCGACGCCCGGGCGCGGATGAACGAGTGCCCGCTGGGTGCGGCGGCGCTGGCGGGCACGTCGTTTCCGATCGACCGGGAGGCGACGGCGCGGGCGCTGGGCTTCGACCGGCCGATGGCGAATTCGCTCGATGCGGTGTCCGACCGCGACTTTGCGCTGGAGTTCCTCTCGGCGGCGTCGATCTGCGCGGTCCACCTGTCGCGGATGGCCGAGGAGCTGGTGATCTGGGCCTCGGCGCAGTTCCGTTTCGTGGCGCTGTCGGACCGGTTCTCGACCGGCTCGTCGATCATGCCGCAGAAGAAGAACCCCGACGCGGCCGAGCTGATCCGCGCCAAGATCGGCCGGATCCTGGGGGCGCAGGTGGCGCTGTTCACGGTGATGAAGGGGCTGCCGCTGGCCTATTCCAAGGACATGCAGGAGGACAAGGAGCAGGTCTTCGACGCGGCCGACCACCTGATGCTGGCGCTGGCGGCGATGGAGGGCATGGTGCGCGACATGACCGCGAACGTGCCCGCGCTGGAGGCGGCGGCGTCGTCGGGCTTCTCCACCGCGACGGATCTGGCCGATTGGCTGGTCAGGGAACTGGACCTGCCGTTCCGCGAGGCGCATCATGTGACCGGGGCGCTGGTGGCGCTCGCCGAGGCGAAGGGCTGCGACCTGCCGGATTTGTCGCTGGAGGAGATGCGCGGCGTGCATGACGGCATTCGCGAGGACGTGTTCGGGGTGCTGGGGGTGCACAACTCGGTGGCGTCGCGGGTGAGCTACGGCGGGACGGCGCCGGAGCGGGTGCGCGAGCAGGTGGTGCGTTGGAAGGAGGCGCTGGGATGAAGTGGCTTTGGATGGTCCTGGTGCTGGGCGTCGCGGCCTGCGGGGTCGACGGGGCACCGGTGCCGCCGGGATCGGACGTGGACCCGGACAATATCACCGACCCCGAGGATTTCGACCCGGGCGTGTTCTTCTAGGCCGATGTCGGGGCTTCGGATGATCTATCTGGCGCTCGCGGTCTGGGGCGCGGTGCATCCGATGGTCTGGTTCGTGACGTTCTGGCGCGAGGAGGGCTGGTCGCTCTCGGCGCTGGTGTCGTCTTGGTACGTGAACGCGGGGAGCACGGGGCTGGTCTTGGACCTGACCATCGCGGCGGTGGCGCTGACGGTCTGGATCGTGGCGGAGACCTGGGTGCGGCGGAACTGGTTGGCGCTGGTCGCGGTGCCGGCGACGTTCTGCATCGGGGTGAGCTGTGGGTTGCCGCTCTACCTGTTCCTGCGGACGCGGCCAGTGGCGATTCAGCCGTAACGGGCCACGAAATTCTTCAGGATCCGCTCCGGGGCATGGACGTCGGCGGCGTCGACCATGGCGTGCAGCGCGTCGGCCGTCTCGGGCGGGAAATAGCCGCGGTGTTTGTAGATGTCGATGCGGAGGTGGAAGACTTGGGGGTCGGCCTCCGGGTGGAACTGGGTGGCGTAGACGTGGCTGCCATGGCGGATCATCTGGAACGGGCAGGCATCGGAGCGCAGCAGGTGGGTGGCGCCGGGCGGCAGGTTTTGGGCGGCCTCCTTGTGGCCGACAAAGGCGTCGAAGCTGTCGGGGCAGCCGGCGAGGAGCGGGTCGCTGCGGCCGGCGTCGGTGAGGTGGCAGGTGGAGGTGCCGACGGGTTCGCCGTAGCGGGCCTTGGAGACCGCGCCGCCGAGGTGATGGGCGAGGATGCCGATGCCGTAGCAGCAGCCGAGGAACGGCAGGTCGCGGGCGGTGATCTCGGGCATCAGGCTCATCACGGCGTCCTCTATCCGCTTCTCGACCGGCGGCTTGGCGGCGTCGGGGTCGGAGACGCAGCCGGGGCCGCCGCCGACGATGGTGCCCGCATAGACGGACAGATCGAGGTCGGGGGGCAGGACCTCCTGGTCGAGACGGATGCGATGGGTGTCGGCCGGGGTGAGGCCGCCCTTGGAGAGGAACGCCTCGTATTCGTTGTCGGCGGCCTCGGTCTCGGGGCGGAGCTGGAGGATCAGGAAGGGCTTCATCGGCGGCATCCGGGCGGGGCGGTTGCCGTGTGATGGCGGAGTTCGGCGGGCGGGTCAATCGGGCTTGTCCGAGGGTGTCCAAGGTTGGACGGTATGTCAACTCTTTGAAATCGTTAATGATAGCGGTAACTGACATTGGGGTGTCCAGGCTGTGCGGCACGTCCTCGTGCTGCACCGCCCCCGGCCTCGTGCCGGCCCCTTCCCCGGTCTTGAGCTGGGTGCCCTTTCCAGGCGACGGGCCCCGGCAAAAGGCCGGGGCGGGTTGTCGCGAAGACCAGCGTCAGCCGTGGGAACGCCGGGCGACGGGGTGGGCCGCGCCGGCCGCGGGTCAGGCGCTGTGCCGTTCCGGCACGGCGGGCCAGTGGCCGGAGTCGTCGTCGGTGTGGCCGGTGAAGGAAAAGGCGCGGGTGCTTTCCGACAGGTTCTCGACCTCGCGGGCCAGCGACTGGGTCGCGGCCGTCGTCTCCTGGAACATCGCCGCGTTCTGCTGGGTGACCTTGTCGAGCTGACCCGTCGCGGCGTTGATGTCTTCCAGCCCGCTGGACTGCTCCTGCGCGGCCTCGGCGAGGCTGGCGACCTTGCCGCGGATCTCCTTCACGAATTCGGCGATCTGTTCCAGGGCGCCGCCGGATTCGTCCACCAGCTTCACGCCGCCGTCGATCTGGCTGGAGGTGGTGCGGATCAGTTCCGCGATCTCCTGTGACGCCTCGGACGACCGCTGGGCCAGCTGACGCACCTCGGACGCGACGACGGCAAAGCCGCGCCCCGTCTCGCCGGCGCGCGCGGCCTCGACCCCGGCGTTCAGCGCCAACAGGTTGGTTTGGAAGGCGAGGCCGTCGATCACGTCGGTGATCTTCGACACCTTTTCCGAGCTTTGCGCGATCTCGTTCATCGCCTGCACCGCCTTGCGCACGGTTTCCAGCCCGGCGGAGGTGCTCTGCTCGGCCGAGTTGGAGGTCTGCGACGCCTCTTCGGCGCTGCGGGCGGCGTTGCGGACCGAGGCGGTCATCTGGTCGAGCGCGGCCGCGGTCTCTTCCAGCGTGGCGGCCTGGCGTTCCGTCCGGGTGCTGAGATCGCTCGCGGCGCCGTCGATCTGGGTCGTGTCGGCGCGAAGCCGGTCGGCGCGTTCCGAGATGCCGGCGATCACGTCGGACAGCGACTCGAGCGCACTGTTGAACTGCTCTTTCAGTTCCTGGAACTCGCGCGGGACGTCCTGCGACACGCGCGTGGATAGATCGTTGGCGGCCAGCCCGGCGACGGCGTCGCGGAAGGCGGAGATCGCCTCTTTGGTCGGGGTGATGTCGGTGGCGAATTTCTCGACCCCGATGACCTGTCCGTCCTCGTCCCGGATCGGGTTGTACGTCGCCTGCAGCCAGATCTCCCGGCCCGACTTGCCGATGCGGCGGAATTCGCCGGACTTGTACACACCGGCGCGCAGATCCTCCCAGAAGCGGCGGTAGTCGTCGGTCCCGGTCTCCTCGGCGGGCATGAAGATGCTGTGGTGGCGGCCCTTGATCTCCTCCAGCGTATAGCCGACGGCGTTCAGGAAATTCGCGTTCGCGGTCCGGATCGTGCCGTCCTGCGCGAACCCGATGATCGCCTGCGATGCGTCCAGCGATTTCAGGCGGGACTCCGCGAGAAGGGCCTCGTGCTTGTCGGCGGTGACGTCGCTTGCCATTTTCACGACGCCGGTGACGCGCCCTTTGGCATCGAGGATCGGGTTGTAGCTGGCCCGCAGCCAGATTTCGCGCCCGTTCTTGCCGATCCGGCGGAATTCGCCCGCCTTGAACTGACCCTCGGCAAGCTCGCGCCAGAAGGAGCCGTAGGCGTCGGACCGCCTCTCTTGCTCGGAGACGAAGATGCGATGGTGCTTGCCGACGATCTCCTCGCGGCCGTAGCCCATCGTCTTCAGAAAGTTCTCGTTCGCCATGCGGATCGTGCCGTCGGGTTCGAACTCGATCCGTGCCTGCGAGCGGTCGAGCGCGTCCAGGCGGCTTTGCGCGCCGTCGTTCTCGGCGCGATGGCCGACATCGCGGGCGAACAGGACGACGCGGCGCAAGGCGCCTGTCTCGTCCATCAGCGGCACGTAGTCGGCGCCGATCCGGACCGATTGCCCGGCACTGTCGTTTCGCAGGAGGGGCTCGGTCGTTTGGGAGCGGCCGGCCTTCAGCGCCTCCCACAGCGCGCGGCGGTCCGCGGTGCCCTTGTCCTTCGTGGCGAGCAGGTCATCATGCGACACGCCGGCGATCTTCGCGGGGTCGCAGCCCGTCAGGGCACAGAACCTGGCGGTGGCCTGCTGGATCCGGCTGTCGGCGCCGATCCAGGCAACCGCGATCTGGTCGCCGACGGCCTCGAACAGGTCGGACGTGAGGTCGGGTCCGGTGCCCCTGGCCTGTTTCAAAAAGGCGCGCATCTGCAATCTCCCTCGGTGGACGCGGACGCGACCATGGGGGGATTCGGGTTAACGGGCGGTGAGCGCCATCGGAGGCGCGCGGGTTTTTCCATTGCATTCGATCTAATTCGCGCCGGCCCCGCGAAAGTGCCGGGGCGAAGGCGGGCGGTCTCGCCCCGCGGGGCGGCTACCGGCGCGCGGCGAAGCGCCGGACCTCGATTCCGGCCGTCTCCAGGCCGCTCCGCACCGCGCGGCTCAGGGCGACGGCGTCGGCGTTGTCACCGTGCATGCAGATCGTGTCGATACGGGTCGGAATGCGCTTGCCGGTGTCGGTGACGATGGCGCCTTCGGAGACCATCTCGGCGATGCGCCTCGCCGCGTGGTCGGGGTCGTGGATGACGGCGTGGGGCTGGCTGCGGTCGACCAGCGTGGCGTCGTCGTTATAGGCGCGGTCGGCGAAGATCTCGGCGGCATAGGCGCAGCCGAGATCGCGGACGGCGCGTTCCTGGGCGGTGGCGGCCATCGCGACGATGACGATGTCGGGGTCCACGTCGAGCGCGGCGGCGTAGCAGGCCATTGCCATCTCGGCGTCCTCGGAGGTCATGTTGCCGAGGGCGCCGTGGAGCTTCAGGTGGCGGACCTGCGCCCCGGCGGCCTTGGCCATCGTCTGGGCGGCGCCGAGCTGATAGCGGGTCCAGTTCGCCAGCGTCTCGTGCGGCACGGTCATCCGGCGGCGGCCGAAGCCCTGCAGGTCGAGAAGGCCGGGATGCGCGCCGATGCCGACGCCGCCGCGAGCGGCGCGGGCCATGGTTTGTGCCATCGTGTCGGGGTCGCCGGCGTGGAAGCCGCAGGCGATGTTGGCCGAGGTCACGATGTCCAGCAGCGCGGCGTCGTTGCCCATCGGCCAGGGGCCGAAGCTTTCGCCCATGTCGGCGTTGAGATCGACGGTGGTCATGGCTCTTCCCTCCCGGTGGTGACGCCCCCGATCAGCTGATAGCCGAGGAGGTCCGGGATGTCGTGCGGATTGCGGACCAGGGGGCGGGTGGATTTCGGCAGTTGCGCCAGTCGATTGGCGTGGTCGCGCAGGGCGGCCAGC
Source organism: Psychromarinibacter sediminicola (assembly GCF_029168335.1). Classification (GTDB taxonomy): domain Bacteria; phylum Pseudomonadota; class Alphaproteobacteria; order Rhodobacterales; family Rhodobacteraceae; genus Psychromarinibacter; species Psychromarinibacter sediminicola. The sequence continues at coordinate 4,655 of NZ_JARGYC010000021.1, read as the reverse complement.
GCCTCGTCGCGGGTGACGAAGGCGAAGCGGATGGTGTCGCCGGCGCGGGCCTGGGCGACGCGGGGCAGGTCGGGCGGGATCACGGTGGCGATGCGGGGATAGCCGCCGGTGGTCTGGCATTCCGACAGCAGGACGAAGGGCGCGCCGTCGCCGGTGGCCTGGATGTCGCCGGGCACGATGATCTCGGACAGGATGTGGAGCTGGTCCTGCGCCGCGAAGGGCGCCCCGTCGAAGCGCATCTTGACGCCCATGCGGTTGCCGCGGGGGTCGCGGGTGAACTCGGTGTCCTCGAAGCGTTTGAGGTCGTCCGGGGCGAAGCGGTCGGTCTGCATCGAGGGGATGACCCGCACGGTGCCGCCGGAGAAGCGGTCGGCGATGTCGAGCGTCTGGCCGGTCTCGCCGGCGTGGTCCGGGCCGAGGGGCAGGGTGTCGCCCTCGGCCAGCGCCCGGCCGAGCCCCGCGGCGAGGTGGGCGGAGCGGGCGCCGAGCACGGGCTCGGTGGCTATGCCGCCGCCGAGGTGGAGGTAGCCGTAGGTGCCCTGTCGCGCGCCGCCGATGGCGAGGCGGGCGCCGGCGGGCAGGGTGTGGCTGGCGTTCCAGGTCAGCCTTTCGCCGTTCAGGGTGGCCTGCATGGGCGCGCCGGTCAGCGCGATGCGGATGTCGGTGTCGGCGGAGACAACGCCGCCCATGCCGGCCATCTCGACGGCGGCGGTGTCGGGCGGCTGGCCCAGCAGCGCCGCGCCTTCGGCCAGCGCGAGCGGATCGGCGGCGCCGCCGCGCGAGAGGCCCTGGCCCAGGTGGCCGGGGCGACCGGTGTCCTGCACCGTCAGGCCGGGGCCGGCGCTGTGGATGGTCAGAGTGGCGCTCATCAGGCGGGACCGCCTTCTTCGCGGATCGGCGTGACCGTGGCGCCGCCGTCGTCGCTGTCCTGCAGGGCTTCGATGTCGCGGACGGGGACCGGCGAGAAGGCGATCTCGTCGCCGGGGGTGAGCGGGAAGGGCGTCTCCGCGTCCGGCCGGAACGAGCGGAAGGCGGTCTGGCCGATATGGCGCCAGCCCGTGGGCGTCGGCCGCGCGAAGACGATGAGCTGGCGGATCGCCGCGACGAGCGCGCCTTTGGGGACGTTCGGCGTCAGCTCTTGCAGGCGGGGGATGTTCCAGTGCTCGGGCAGCCGGCCCAGATAGGCCTGGCCCGGGGCGAAACCGATGGTCAGGACGCGGGTGCGGGCGGCGGCGATCTCCTCGCGCGCCTGGTCGGGGGTGAGACCGGCGGCGTCTGCGGCCTCATCGAACTGCGGGCCGGCGTCGCCGCCGAGGGCGACGGGGATGGTCCAGAGGCGGCGGCCCTCGGGCAGGGGCGCGCGGGTCCAGTCGGTCTCGGCCAGCAGGTCCCGCAGGCGGCCGGCCAGCGCGTCGCGGTCCAGCGTCAGCGGGTCGTAGCGCAGGAAGGCCGAGGCCAGCGAGGTCGCGGTTTCCTGCACGCCGTCCCAGCCCTGCGCGTCGACGGCCGCGCGGAAGGCGAGCGCGGCGCGGTTCGCGGGCTCGGACAGGGTGTCGGCGAAGGTGACGAGCAGGCCGGAGAGGCCCACGTCGCGGATCGCGGGAAAGGCGGGCGCGTCGGTCATGGCGGCAGCATCGGGCCGAACGGGCGAGTCGGCAACCCGCCTTGCCCGGTGGGACGGGGGCGGGGCAGGGTGGGTGCCTGTCGTTGTGCGCCGGCGCCCGCGGGGCGATCAGGGTAGGCCAGCGGCCGCAGCTGCCGTCCGGAGGGCGCCGGGCCGGCAGGGCCGCGCCCCAGCCTTGGGTGCCGATCCGCGTGCGACGTCGGGGAGGCGGTCCCGGTGCGCCTGGGATCGGACGGCCACGTCGCCTTGCGGCAGCCGGGCCAGGACGGGGGCGGCGGGGTCGAAGGGCATGGCGGCCGTCCGGTGCAGGCGCGTGGTTGGGCAGAGCCGGTTCGTGCGGGGCGCGGGCAAGCGCTTTGCAAAGCGCTTGCAAGCGGCGTCCAAGCCGCTTGCGTGCGGGCGTCCCGGTTTTTCTTTGACCGCATTGTGGGCGCGGGCGAGACTGCTTACGTGCGGCGCATCTGCGAAAGGGGGATCCGATGAAGGTTGGCGACAGGCATTACCGCTCGATCTGGATGGAGGACGGCGCGGTCCGGATCATCGACCAGCGCTGGCTGCCGCACGAGTTCCGCGTCGTGACGGTCGAGTCGCTGGACGAGTTCGCCGCCGCGATCCGCGAGATGTGGGTGCGCGGGGCGCCGCTGATCGGGGCGACGGCGGCCTACGGTGTGGCCTGCGCGATGGCGCGGGATCCCTCGGACGGAACCCTGACCGAGACCTGCGAGGTGCTGCACGCGACGCGGCCGACGGCCGTCAACCTGCGCTGGGCGCTGGAGGCGATGCGGGCCGCCGTGGCGCCTCTGCCCGCGGGCGACCGCGCGACGGCGGCCTTCGCCAAGGCGGCGGCGATCTGCGACGAGGACGTGGAGATGAACCGGATGATCGGGGTCCACGGGCTGGAGATCGTCCGCGAGATCGCGACGCGGAAGGACGGGCCGGTGCGGGTGCTGACACATTGCAACGCGGGCTGGCTGGCGACGGTGGACTGGGGCACGGCGACCTCGCCGATCTACCAGGCGCACGAGGCCGGTATCCCGGTGCATGTCTTCGTCGACGAGACCCGGCCGCGGAACCAGGGCGCTTTGCTGACCGCCTGGGAGCTGGCGGGGCACGGGGTGAGCCATGACCTGATCGTGGACAATGCCGGCGGGCACCTGATGCAGCGGGGCGAGGTGGATCTGGTGATCACCGGGACCGACCGGACGACGGCGCGGGGCGACGTGTGCAACAAGATCGGCACCTACCTGAAGGCGCTGGCGGCGCATGACAACGGGGTGCCGTTCTACGTGGCGCTGCCCTCGCCGACGATCGACTGGACGATCTCGGACGGCTTCGAGATCCCGATCGAGGAGCGGGGCGGCGACGAGGTCACGCATGTGCAGGGCAAGCTGGCGGACGGCGCGGTGTCGTCGGTGCAGATCTCGCCCGATGCGACGCCGGCGCGGAACCCGGCCTTCGACGTGACGCCCGCGCGGCTGGTGACCGGGCTGATCACCGAGCGCGGCGTGGTGGCGCCGGGGGAGCTGGCCGGGCTGTTTCCCGACCGGGCGGCGTAGGCGCGTCGGCCCGAGGGCCGGCGCTTGGAGAATGGCGGTGCGCCGGCCGAGCGGTGGCGCTTTTCTGCGACAGGCCCCTCGCTTTCCGCAAGAGAGCATGGGCCCCGGCAGATCAGGGCCGCGCGAGGAAGTCGAGGATCGTGGCGATACGCGGCCCGCTTGCGGGATCGGGCGCGAGGCAAAGCGTGTTGCCGCTTTCGACCACGTTGAACGCGGCGCCCGGTATGCAGGCGGCGATGAGGCGGCCCTCAGCCAGCGGATGGAGCGTGTCGTTCCGGGCGTGGCTGACGAGCGTCGCTGCGGTGACGCGCGGCAGGTCGGGCCGGGCATCGAAACGGTCGATCACGGCGCGGCTCTTGAGCGAGTCCTCTGCCCTCGTGGCGCTGCCGATCAGTTCGATCGGGTGGGTCGCATCGTCGTAGGTCAGCCCCGGCGCGGCAATCGACACCCAGGCGCGCATGAAGCCGTTCGCCGGATCGCCCCAGCCGCCGCTTTGCAGGAGCGAGATGAAGGGATCGTCCGGCCGGTTCTTGTTGTCGTCGCCGCGCATCGCCCTGCCGCGGGCGTAGCCTTCGAGGAGGACGAGGCGGGATATCTCGTCCGGCCGGGTGGCCGCCAGCCGGATCGCCACGGCAGCGCTGTTGAGCACGGCGAGAACCGCGTAGGGCGGCACCACCTCGGCCGCCCTGGCCACGCTGCGCAGGTCCGCCAGGTGATGGTCGAGCGTGTCCGCCGTGCCGGCGGGATCGGAGAGACCGGTCCCGCGGATATCGTAGCGGATCAGCCTATGGCGCGACGAAAGCGCGTCGAGGATCGGGCGATAGAGGGGACTCGCCCAGTCGCGTTCCAGATGGGTCACATGGTGCGAGGCCATGACCAGCGGCGGGCCCGTCCCGGAGACGGTATAGGCGATCATCGTACCGTCGGGCGATGTCGTGTAGCGGATCGTCTGCTGCGTGCCCGGCGCCGCGGCGGCCGGAGGGCTGTCGCCGGGCGATGCGGGATCCGCGGCCGCTTCGGTGCGGACCGGCGCGATCAGCTCGATGCCGCGGCGCGGGACGGTGCGGATCACGGCCTGCGCCTTGCCGGTGTCGCCGACGGCCGTGCGGGCGGCGGCGATGCGCGCGCTGATCGTCGCCTCGGAGACGATGCGTCCCTGCCAGACCGCCTCGATCAGGCGGTCGCGGGTCACGAGCTGTCCGGGGGTCTCGGCCAGCAGGCGCAGAAGGTCGAAGACCTGCGGCTCCAGCCGAACGGCTTCGCCGGCGCGCGAAAACGTGTAGCTTCCCGTGTCCAGCAGACAATCCGCGAAGGCATACCGCATCGAAACCGCCCCTTACCCTGCGTCCACACTGCACGACACAGGGTTTTTTTGTGGGACATTTCCACCTGCCTCGCGCGGCGGAACGCCGTGCAGCGCCGCCTCTCGGCGATTGCTCTGCAATCGCCTGTCGGCAGGGCATTTCGTTTCGAAA
>NZ_JARGYC010000219.1 GCF_029168335.1 Psychromarinibacter sediminicola | reverse complement strand
CGACGATGTCACGCTCGGTGGTGACAAGTCGCTCGAGCGTTTCGATCACCCAGTGGAACCCCGGCATTAGATCGGCGAGCGACCGCTCCATCTCTGCTGCGGCTTCCTTGGCGGCTTCGCGCTGCTCGACAGGCAGGTCGCCCTCGAGCAGCCAACCGATTTCAACCTTGGGCCGCGCTCCGCGGCTGGCGCGCGCATCTGTCTGACTCCCATTTGGCATGGCGGCCTCAGACCCGCGCCCCGAGGTCCACCGCGAAGCGCAGCGCGAGAGCGGCCGCGGAGGCCGCTGCGGCCTTGGCCGCTTGACGGTTCAGGATGGAGGCCCTGTTGAACGCGGTGACGATACGATTGAGGTCTGAGTGGTCGAGCTCCTCGAAGCGCGACACACGGCGCAGCCGACGCGTGCCCGACAAGTACCAGAACCAGGCTGCCGCCGCGGCGGTGACGAGGCCGAACGCGTCGAGAATCGTTATCAGGATCGTCATTTACCTTCTCCTGGTGGGCTATCATTCGATGGCGCCGGGCCGGAACGCTGCTTCGGACATCAATCCGTCGCGTCAGATGGTGGTTCCTCCTGCCGGCCGCGGTGGATCAGCGCCATAATCTCCTTCGTGATTGCGTCTTCGAGCGCCTCGGCGAGTTGTGTCGGGCAGAAGAGGCTAACCGTCACACGCGCCTTTCCGAGGTCTGTCGTCGAGAACCGGATGCGGCTCTCGGGATCGAGAATGTCGACGCCTGCCCGCCGCTCGATTCGTGCGTTG
>NZ_JARGYC010000218.1 GCF_029168335.1 Psychromarinibacter sediminicola | reverse complement strand
GCGCAGCGTGGATCACCCCGGCATGGGCCTCGAGCCGCTTCGAGCGCATGTCGCCGCCCTGTCGCTTCGGGGCAAAGGACCCAGTTGCCCGTCGCTCATTGTCCCAGCGGATCGCCGTGGACGGCGCGATCCCGTATCGCGCCGCGGCGCCACGTCGGCTCATGCCGCCGTCGATCGCCTCTATCACCCGTTCCCTCAGGTCTATGGAGAGTGGTTTGCCCATCGCTGCCCCCAAAATCTGCCTCGGGGTCAGTGAATCAGCCCTACGCAGGGATGGGAATCCCTAATCGATTCAGGTCGGTAGGTAAGCGCTCTAATGTCTATTTTGTCTATGAATATCACGTGGTCTTGAGAGACTCGTGCACTGGTGAAAGCCTCTTCGAGGTGACCTCGCATTTCATTAAGCGGACTTCGGGCTTGATTGAATGTTACTGCTTCGGAAGCGGACTCGCCTTCTCCGATTTTTCCAATGTGTTTATTTGATAGCTCGGCCATAGCTTCAAGTTTTCCCATGAGTTGTACCACCATTGGGAATTCGGGCGTGAAGCGGTCCTCATAAAACTCTTGAATTGCGTTGTGAAGCGCTCGAAATTTTACACTTGAAAGCACGCCTTGTTCATTCTTTACTACGACCTCGGCTGCAATAACAAGGAGAAGAACTTGCCAGAGTTGATCTGCCTGAATATACTTTAGAGCGTTTGCCCACCGACATGAATCGATTGGGGATTCCCATTCGGCCGAGGGACTGATTCACTGACCCTGGGGCAGATACTGGGGGCAGC
>NZ_JARGYC010000217.1 GCF_029168335.1 Psychromarinibacter sediminicola | reverse complement strand
CCAAAAGCCGGGAAACCTTGCGAAAACGGATACTGCAAATGCAGCCAAAACCACACGTTCTCAATCGCTTGCCCATTCTTCACGTGTGACTATCTGGTGCGGATTTGAGAGGAGCGAACCTTTCTGGCGCGCGTCTAGTGGGTGCAGATCTATCGGGCGCGAGATTGCAGAATGCCAACTTAAGCACGGCTTGGCTCGAAGGCGTAAATGCGAGCGACGCCTTCCTCAATCACGCGGATCTCAAGGAATCTTCTTTGGGAGGGGCAAACTTTAAAAACGCTCATCTGCACAAATCAGACTTCACAAAAGCGGAGATCATGGACTCGGGCTTCCAAGACGTTACAGCAATAGAGGCCGATTTCTCCCACTCCCGAATAATTGGCTCAAATTTCCAGAATTCTAAAATATCAAAGTCCATTTTCAATAATTCAAGAATAATAAACTCCATGTTCCGAGAAGCCACTGGATCCGAGGTGAGATTTGAGTATTCAGTCATTGTTAGATCAAGTTTTTTTATGTCAGAGATTGTTGAATCGCACTTTGATGTAGCATATTTTGAGGACTCCGTTTTCTATCAAGCTGACCTAAGTGGAATGCGAATGTTCTCGGTGGAACTATTCAATATGAGGCAATTTCGGCCCAGAAGCCTTCAAGGATGCGGGATCTTCAATACAAACCTACGTGGAACCGACTTAGAGCGTTTTCCGATCAATCTGCATCGTATCCGCAGGCGGCGAAGTAGTTTTCGCATTCCTGGTGCGTGAAGCAGTCGATGAGTTCGCCGAT
>NZ_JARGYC010000216.1 GCF_029168335.1 Psychromarinibacter sediminicola | reverse complement strand
TCGGCGTCGGCATGGCGATGCCCGGCCCCTTCGACATCGAGTCCATGAGTTGCGTCGGCCCCACCACGATGGAGCAATGGCGCGGCGTCGATGTCCTTGCACGGTTGAAAGCGGCCGTACCGTTCCCGGTGTTCGTAGAGGTCGACAGCGCCGCAGCGGCGCATGGCGAGCGGCTCTACGGCATCGGCGACACGCTGAAGGACTTCTACTACCTCTATCTCGGCGTCGGCCTCGGCGGCTCGGCGATCCACGATGGGCAGGTGATCCGGGGTGCCTGGGGCAACGCCGGCGAGATCGGTCATATCCCGTTGGTGCCCGACGGGGCCCTCTGTCCTTGCGGGAACCGCGGCTGCCTGGAACGCTACCTGTCCCTTGAGGCGTACGAGCGCCGGCGCGCGGAGATCGGCGAAGCGGCCTGGTTCCACGAAATCACTCCGATCTTCCGCAACGCCATCGTCACCATAGAGAACCTGTTCGACCCATCGGCCATCGTTCTGGGCGGCCTGGCCCCCCGCAGCCTGCGGCAGCGGTTGCTCGACCTGACGGCCGACCTGCCCGGCTCGCTCGCCTTGCGTGCCGACCGCGAATTGCCGCGCGTGGTGCTGTCGAAAGTCGACAGCGACGCGGTGATCCGGGGCGCGGCGTCGCTGGCCGTGTCGCAGGTCTTCACACCGCGCCCCGCTGCCGGCGAGACGGCAGGCGACACGGACGATCCGTTTCTACGCCGGAGCAACAAGGAGAGCATCGCGTGAGCGAAGCCGAGCCCCTGCTGAATCTGCAAGGCATCACCAAGAACTTCGG
>NZ_JARGYC010000215.1 GCF_029168335.1 Psychromarinibacter sediminicola | reverse complement strand
GCATTCGCCGCAAATGCCCTTACGAGGAAGGCCCCTTCGGATTCACCGTCTGCCCGGTTGAATACCCCTGCCGGGGTGATCGCCTGCCCACAGAGTCCGCGTTCACCGGCCGTTTCCACGAAGGTTACGAACGCGGAAACCGGGTGCAGCCCGTCTCCCGTGCATCCCTCCAGTCGGTCCAGTCGTCTGCTCAACCCGCTCATTTCGCTTTCTCCAGTGCCGATATGCGTTGTTCCAGTTCCGTGGTTTCCAGCGTCTTCCTGTAGCCCTCCACGAGCGCCATGACGCTCGCACCCTCCATCGGGGTCAGCGAGCCACAAGAGACGGCCTGCAGCACCGCCTGTGCGGCCTGTGCGGCGTCCTGGGCGGTCTCCATGGGCGGGAGTTCGAATTCCACGGGTGTGTCCTTTCTCGGCGGCGCGATCCGCTCCAGGCACAGCCTGAGAGCCGTGGTGTCGCCGCCCATCGCCAGGTCTACGGCCTTGCGGGTCAGACCTTCGGCTTCGCCCTGAAGCAGTTCCTCGATGGCGAGCGTCGCCTTGTGCCGCGAACCCTTCGGCCGGCCGGGGTTGCCCGGCGCGAACTTGCCCGTGTCGTCGGTGTACGTTTTTCGGTCGTTTTTTCGTGCCACCATCCGTCGTCAATGCCTCGTTTCGCCCACTGCACCGAGACGCTTCGCCAGCGCGGCCAGCCGGGGGCCAAGATCAGGCAGGTTCCGGCTATCGCCCGCCGGCGACGTGCCGGCTAGGACATCAGGAGAAGCAGCCGTAGCGTCATCCAAAGCCGCCCCAGACGCGTCTCTGGTGGCA
>NZ_JARGYC010000214.1 GCF_029168335.1 Psychromarinibacter sediminicola | reverse complement strand
TGGACCCGACGTTCGCATCTGCGAGCGACCCGCCTTCCAGCCCCGGCGACAGGAATAACGTCCTTCCAACCCGACTTCTTCAGCAGCCTGCTAATAATGCAGACCTCGCGGAAGTAGTGCTTCTAGGCATTTTTACAGCAAGCATGAGGCGAGTGCCAACCCAGCAATTAGCGAATAGGGCAGTTATTCGGCGGCCTCACACCGGCGCCTCCCGTGCGTGAGACCACGCGCGCACCCTACGCCCACCGGCCGCCCCCCCCTCAAAACCGCACCACACTCACGATCCCGGCCACCTCGCCCGCCGGCGCAACGCCCAACCCGCGCAGGCTCTCCGCCGGGCGCGTGCCGAAACGGCCCAGGGCCCGGCGGATCTGCGCCATGTGGGCCGCCGACACCCGCGGCTCCGGGCAGGCGCCGCCGCGCTCCCACAAGGCCCGCGAGATCGGCCCCGCCACCGCGCCGGAAATCGCCCGCGGCGCCACGTCGTCCGGCGCCACGCGCCGCTCGGCGATCAGCGTGCGGATCGCCTCGCCCAGGATTTCCGCGCTCTCGATGAACGGCATGCCGGCGACCCGCGCCTCCTCGGCATCCGCGGCCCCGTCGGTCACGCAATGCTTCGCCTGGAACAGCCAGTCATGCACCATGTAGCCCGGCGCATAGCCCCAGGGCGACAGGCCCCGGAACGGCTGCACCGCGCGCGGGATCGAGCCGCCGTCGGTATACATGATCTGGTCATCCGTGAACTATGGCTGGCAACGCTCATGAGCGTCACGCCGCGGCCTTTTCCTGTGCACATGATGGGCTGCGGCCGTAGAAAACGGCCA
>NZ_JARGYC010000213.1 GCF_029168335.1 Psychromarinibacter sediminicola | reverse complement strand
GCTGGCCGTTCTCTACGGCCGCAGCCCATCATGTGCACAGGAAAAGGCCGCGGCGTGACGCTCATGAGCGTTGCCAGCCATAGTTCACGGATGACTATCTCGGCCGTAGCACCGAGGAGATACTGCGCTCCATCGATGGTGCGCAGGCCCAGGACAGCTTGGCGGTGCATCTGCCCGCGGACTGGAAGCCAGGAGATATGTACATCCTGCCAAAGCGCCACAGTGATGAGGAGATAATGAAGAATTTCGGTGACACCCCGACGGAGTTGACGCCCTATCTTAAGGTCGTTCAGGCGCAGCCATGAACTGGGCAGGTCTTGTCAGAGCAACCTAGTGGCCTGCTGCCGGTTTCGTGGACACGAAGATAAGATCGTGACCAAGGAACTGGAGAGTGGACATGACGAGACGGAAGTTCAGCCGCGAGTTCAAGATCGAGGCGATGAAGCTGGTGACGGAACGAGGCGTGTCGGTCGCCCAGGTGTGCCGGGATCTGGAACTGGCCGAGAGCGTTTTACGGGCCAGTGTCAAAGGAACTCGGGTTGAGACAGGGCAGGGGCGCCGATAGCGTCCGTCCATGACCCGACGCTGCCCGTTCAAGTACTTTAAGACGTCGCGCGAGATCATCCGTCTCGCGGTGATGATGTATGTCCGGTTCCCGCTTTCGTTGCGGAATGTCGAAGACCTGCTGCATGAACGCGGTATCGACGTTAGCCACGAAGCGGTCCGGTTCTGGTGGCACCGGTTCGGCCCGATGTTTGCCGCGGAAATCCGCAAGCGCCGGATCGAGGGGATGCGGTCGAGCCAGTGGCGATGGCACCTCGACGAGATGTTCGTGAAGATCAACGGCGAGAGGCATTACCT
>NZ_JARGYC010000212.1 GCF_029168335.1 Psychromarinibacter sediminicola | reverse complement strand
GCAAGCTCCTGACCATTGCCAACGCCGTCCTGCGCGACGGCGTGCCGTTCCGCGAAATCGCCCCGCCGAATCCGACCTGAGAACACAGTTGCCCCACGCGGCGGCGCTGTGGTCGACGTTATCGCGGAGCTCGGAGATCGCCCGCGTTTGGCAACCATAAAGTGCGTCGTTCGAAGGTCGGAGCGCCACCGCGCGCGTCGGCCCTCGCGCGGCTTGCGCTTGGATGGTGGGCAGATTGCCCACCCTACGGCTTCTTGCAGAACTTTCTTGAAATTCCCAAACACATACCCATAAGGGGAGTATGGATAAGAAACTACCATCGAAGTCAAGTGTCCGCAAAGCAGGAAAAAGGATTTCAGAGGCTGGTTCTGTTAGGGCTGCGTCAAAAGAGGATATCGATATTGTCGATAACTGGCGCAAAGCTCATTTGAAACCTTTGACCGCAATATCTATGTGGCTTCGAAAGCCCTCGCAAGAAACGACTGGTCTGTCTCCGGCGCAGCGCTTGAAGCGCCTTAACACTGTACTGGATAAGTTGATTTCAGGTCGTTCAAAAGACGCAGCTACCATGCAAGACTTGGGCGGTTGTAGGTTGATTTTTGGAGATCTTCAGGCGCTCTCTGAATTTCGTCATTATCTTGAAAAAGGCAGTCGAGCTCGCCATGAGCTTCTGCACTACGAGAACAAATACGACTACATCGCGTCACCGAAGGAAACTGGCTATCGTGGAGTTCATTACGTTTATGGCTATCGTTCTTCTTCGGAGGCGAACGCTCATTTGGACGGGCTAGAGCGTTTTCCGATCAATCTGCATCGTATCCGCAGGCGGCGAAGTAGTTTTCGCATTCCTGGTGCGTGAAGCAGTCGATGAGTTCGCCGAT
>NZ_JARGYC010000211.1 GCF_029168335.1 Psychromarinibacter sediminicola | reverse complement strand
GAAGAAGGGTTGAGCGGGCGCGCGGCGGCGTCGCGGCTCAAGCTGTCGGCCTCGACCGGCACGCGATGGGCGCGGTCGGTGCGTATCAAGGGCCAGGCGGCTCCCGGGCCGCAGGGCCGCCCGAAAGGCAGCGGCAAGCTATCCCCTTACAGCGGGTTTTTCGAGGAACTGGTCACGCAGGACCCCGACATCACACTGTTTGAATTGCGCGATGCGCTGGCCGAGGCCGAAGGGGTTACGGTGCATCATTCCTCGATTGCCGACCTGCTGTCGAAGCTGGGTTATACGTACAAAAACGTATGGCCCGCCCCGTTGGCAAGTCGGTTTCTGCTGGCTCGGCTCGGTCGTGCACAAACGTATCCGGCATAGCGGCACATTGGCCGTCGCCATGATGGAGATCCGCGCGTCCTGGTCCTCATAAAAGACCCGGCATCGATGCGCCGTTTTTTGTACCAGGCTTCCAAGAACGCGGGCGTTCGACCCTTCCGGCCATCAACCTCCGATCGCCAACCTCATCGGTACACGGCACAGCCGCTGATGCGTGGCGCCGCGACCGGCTACTTCGCCTAAACCGTCGCGGCCACCGGGGCGGATGGCTCGAAGCGCACGCCGCGCCGCAGGCTCGCCCATGCGATCCGCGCGAGCTTCGCCGCCAGTGCCACGATCGCGACGTTACGATGCGCCCTCGCGAGCAGGCCGCGCAGCCATTTTCCAAGCGGTGTCGACTGCTTCGAGAGGCTTGGCATCGCGGCGCGCGCACCGTGGATCAGCAGCATGCGCAGGTATCTGTTCCCTCTCTTGGTAATGTCGAGCAACCGCGGCTTGCCGCCGGTCGTCATTTGTCGCGGCACAAGCCCGAGGGTAGTGCCCCACGGGGTGGTGTA
>NZ_JARGYC010000210.1 GCF_029168335.1 Psychromarinibacter sediminicola | reverse complement strand
GAACCGAAGAACCGAAGAACCGAAGAACCGAAGAACCGAAGAACCGAAGAACCGAAGAACCGAAGAACCGAAGAACCGAAGAACCGAAGAACCGAGACACACCCATGAAAATATGTCAACTTCCAAAGTCTTGCGGCGTTCCATGATCATACCTTGTTAAGCTTTTAAAGCGCTGGTCTGGCATGAAGTCTTGTATGGTAGTGCTAGGTAAAGGCGCCTTACTTTGCGAGGTTACGTTATGAGAATGACTGCAACCACGATCCGCGTTCTGATCGGCTTTCTCGAATCGCGCGAGCCGCTCTCTGGTGCGGATCTTATAAATCAGTATGGCCTTTTCTCAGGAACACTCTACCCGATTCTGAGAAGGCTTGAGAAAGCAGGATGGGTTGAAGCAACCTGGGAAGATGGCGACCCTAAGCAACTTGGACGCCCACTACGGCGACTCTACGATCTTACCGCCGCCGGTCAGCGAGAAGCTGAAAATGCTCTGAAGAACGAGCGCACGAGAAAGTTCTTCGGCTCTGTCGGGAAGGAACCTCTGGGAGCAACCTGAAATGAACGCGACGATATGGTTCTTCTTCAGTGCGATCTGTGGCGGTCTCGTGTTCCGCCTCGTCTATGAGAGAGCTGAGGAAATAGCGTTCTGGCTCATCAGGCAGCAGTGCAAATTGCTGCCTGACCATGAGAGAGACGAAACTGAGGCTGAGTGGCTGTCGGTCATTTCTGAAGTGAATGGCGGCGCATGGAAAATTCTGAACGCTTTTGGCTTTTCATCGGTGAGCCTACCCGCATATGCGAGGTCGCTCGATCTAGAGCGTTTGCCCACCGACATGAATCGATTGGGGATTCCCATTCGGCCGAGGGACTGATTCACTGACCCTGGGGCAGATACTGGGGGC
>NZ_JARGYC010000020.1 GCF_029168335.1 Psychromarinibacter sediminicola | reverse complement strand
GCCCCCAGTATCTGCCCCAGGGTCAGTGAATCAGTCCCTCGGCCGAATGGGAATCCCCAATCGATTCATGTCGGTGGGCAAACGCTCTAGATCGAAATGCGTTTCTGGATTGCTATGGTGAAGTCACAGTCACCCTGCCCGACGGAATCAAGCTACACCCTGATGCTCCGATCAACGAGGAGCTGAACTCTGATGAATTCGCCACCCGCTGGCGCGACTGGCAGCGCGAAAACGGCTACCGACCCTTGGACTAACCCAGTGGTCGACGCGCCCCTCGCGGCAGGGCGCCCTGCCCCTCAGGCGGCCACGCCGGCCGACTCCACCTCGGCCACGATCCCGTCGACCACCTGCGTCAGCAGCGCGTCGTCCTCGCATTCCGCCATCACCCGGATCAGCGGCTCGGTGCCCGACTTGCGGATCAGCAGACGCCCCTGCCCCTGCAGTCGCGCCTCCGCCGCCTCGATGGCGCTTTGCACATTCGCCAGGCTGAGAGGCTCCGTCCCGGCGGCGTAGCGGACGTTCTTCAGAAGCTGCGGCACCCGCTCGAAGCTGACCGACAGCTCCGACGCGCGCATGCCGGTCTCGACCATCGCGCCCAGGAACTGCAGCCCCGCGATCAGCCCGTCGCCGGTGGTGGTGTAGTCGGTCATCACGATATGGCCCGACTGCTCGCCGCCCAGGTTCCAGCCGCCCGCGCGCATCCGCTCGACGACATAGCGGTCGCCCACCGGCGTCCGCTCCAGCGCCAGGCCGTGGCCGGAGAGATAGCGCTCCAGCCCCAGGTTCGACATGACCGTGGCGACCAGCCCGTTGCCCTTCAGCCGCTGGCTCTCGGCCCAGCGGGTGGCGAAGAGCGCCATGATCTGGTCGCCGTCGGCCAGTTCGCCGTTCTCGTCCAGGATGATCACCCGGTCCGCGTCGCCGTCCAGGCAGATGCCGACATCGGCCCCCGCCTCGCGGATCCGGCGCGAGGCCAGCGCGGTGTTCGTCGAGCCGCAGCCGTCGTTGATGTTGTAGCCGTCGGGCGACGTGCCGATGGCGATCACCTCGGCGCCCAGCTCCCACAGGACGTCCGGCGCGGCGCGGTAGGCGGCGCCGTTGGCGCAGTCGACGACCACTTTCAGCCCGGTCAGCTTGCGGCCCTGCGGAAAGGTCGTCTTGGCGAATTCCATATAGCCGCGGCGGCCGTCGTCGATGCGCCGGGCGCGGCCGATATTCTCGGGGCGGGCATAGTCGATCTCGCCCTCCATCAGCCGCTCGATCTCGGCCTCGGCCTCGTCGGACAGCTTGAAGCCGTCGGGGCCGAAGAACTTGATGCCGTTGTCGTGGGCGGGGTTGTGGCTGGCCGAAATCATGATGCCCAGATCGGCGCGCATCGAATGGGTCAGAAAGCCGATGGCCGGCGTCGGCACCGGGCCCAGCAGGTGCACGTTCATGCCGGTCGAGGTCAGCCCCGCGGTCAGCGCGTTCTCCAGCATGTAGCCCGACAGCCGCGTATCCTTGCCGATCACCACCCGGTGCGGGGTCGACCCGTCGCGGCGGAAGTAGCGCCCGGCCGCCGCGCCCAGCCTGAGCGCCAGGTCCGCGGTCATCGGATAGCTGTTGGCCTTGCCCCGCACCCCGTCGGTGCCGAAAATCTTACGTGTCATCCCACTCGTCCCCGTTCAGTGCCAGATGCAGGTCGAGCGCCTGCCGTGTCTCCTTCACGTCGTGGACGCGGAGGATCTGCGCCCCCTGCGCCGCCGCGTGCAGCGCCACCGCCAGCGAGCCGGGCATCCGGTCCTTCGCGGAATCCGCCCCGCCGATCGTGCCGATGAACCGCTTGCGCGACGCCCCCACCAGTAACGGCACGCCCAGGTTATGATAAAGCGACAGAATCCGCAGCAGCGTCAAATTGTGTTTCAGGGTCTTACCGAAGCCGATGCCCGGATCGGCAAGGATCCGCTGTTTCGGGATGCCGGCGGCCACCGCGGCGGCGATGCGCGCCTCCAGCCTGTCGAACACCTCGAAGCGCACGTCGTCGTAGCGCGGCGCGTCCTGCATCGTCGCCGGGTCGCCCTGGGCGTGCATCAGGCAGACCGGCACGGCATGCTGCGCCACGACCGCCGCGATCTCGGGGTCGTAGGTCATCGCCGAGACGTCGTTGACCATGTCCGCCCCGGCCGCCAGCGCCGCCTCGGCCACGACCGCCTTGCGGGTGTCGATGCTGATCGGCGTGGCGATCCCCGCGTCGCGGATCGCCTCGATCACCGGCACGACACGGGCGATCTCTTCGTGCTCCGCCACCGTCTCGGCCCCGGGCCGGGTGCTCTCGCCGCCGATATCGAGGAGGTCGGCGCCCTCGGCCGCCATCGCCTGCGCCGCCGCCAGCGCATCCGCGACACCCAGCCGGTCGCCGCCGTCCGAGAAGCTGTCGGGCGTGACGTTCACGATCCCCATGATCCGCGGCCGGTCCAGCGACAGCCCGCAGACCGCCGGACGCAGCGCCGAGAGATGGGCGCGCATCGCCTCGTCCAGCTCGAAGGCGCAGAGATAGTCCCAGGCGCCGTCCGCGCCGCGGATGTTCACGTCCTCGAACCAGACATGCCGGCTGCCGGCCAGCGCGGGCCGGACCGGCTTGGTGCCGACGACGGTGGTGATCGTCTCGGGCTCGCCGTCGAGCCGCCCGGTCCGGGCCAGGGCGTGGAACCGCGCCCTCATGCGCCCTCCGCCACGCGCACCGGCACGCCGGCCGCGACCGCCGCCGCGCCCACCAGCACCAGCTCGCGCGCCTCCATCGTCTCGGCGAACCAGGCCGCCAGCGCCGGCGCGTCGCGCGGGTCGGTGCGCGGGCCTTCGACGGCGTCGAGCACCAGCTTCGACGGCGCCCAGACGCAGATCTGCCCGTGCCGCATCGCCCAGTCCAGTTCCGTCCGCGTGCTGACCACGACACAGCGCCGGTCGCGCCCGGCCAGCACCCAGGCGTTCTGTTCCAGCGCCAGAAGGTCGATGCGCCGCTGCGCCAGCCGCGCCTCGGCCGCGGGCGCCGGCGCCGCGGGCAGTCCGACGCAGAAGATGAGCGGCTCGCCCGAGGCGGCGAAGCCGTCGATGGTCTCTGCCAGACCCGGCGCGGCGATGGCCGCGTTCGACAGAAACACCACGGTGGGATGCGGGATCGCCTCGCCCTCGGGCACTGCGCGGGCGCTCGGCCGCCGGGCGCGGACGATCTCGACGCCAAGCGCCCCCGGCCCCCGGTCCAGCTTCTCGATCCGCACGAAGATGCGCCGCGCCCGCGGCTCGACCAGCACCCGCTCGGCGATGCGTTCGGCCAGCGTTTCCAGGAGGTTCAGCCGCTCGGCCGCCAGTGCCGCCGCGATCGCCTCGGTCAGGTGGTCGTAGCTGAGGATGCGGTCGACATCGTCGTCCACCGGGCTGTCGGGCGTGGACACCTCGACCACGATGTTGAAACAGATGCGCTGGGTCCGGCCGCGTTCCTGCTGGAAGGCGCCGATCTCGGCCTCGACGATATGGTCGCGCAGCGAGATGCGGTCCGGCATCGCCGGGTCGGCGGTGGCGGCGGAGCGCGCCTCGGGATGGGCGAAGGCCTGGGTGATCTCGCTGGTCATGCCGCACGCTCTAGCGCGGCGGCGGACGGGATGCGAGTCGCGGAACGACCTTACAGGCGCCGCCTGCGTCCGCCGGGCCGCCGCCGCCGCGCGGCGGGCGCCTGCCTAGGCCCCCGGCATCCGGTAGAAGTGATGCACCCCGATGGTCGTCGTGCGCGGGAAGCGCCGCGCCCAGGCCGGGCTGACCGCCATGGTGTGATAGTTGGTGGCCCCGCGGGTCAGCACCCGCTCGGTCCCGTTCAGCATCAGCCAGGCGATCTTGCCCATGCGCTCGTAGGTGCGCTTGTCGTTCACCGCCTCGGCATGGCCGTCGCAGGTATAGGTGAACTGGCACTGGTACCGCTCGCCCGTGCCCTGCCGCACGACGCCACAGACGGTGCCCGGAAATTCCGGCCGGTCGACGCGGTTCAGGATCACCTCGGCCACCGCGAACTGGCCCTTCACGCTCTCGCCGCGCGCCTCGAAATACAGCGCCTCGGCCAGGCAGGCCCATTGCGCGCCGCCCTTCGGCGCCGGCAGCGTGTCGAGCCAGGCATTGGAGAATTCCACCCCGTCGGGCGTCATCTTCTCGAACTTCCCGGGCGGGATTTCCGACAGGCGTTCCAGCCGCACCGCCTTGATGCGGCCCAGCGCGGCCTTTTCGCTGCTGAGCAGATCGGTCAGGCGCGAATCGAACACGATCCCCGGATCGTTGGATTCGCTGAGCACCTCGCCCCCGGTCGCGACATGTCCGAAGCCGAGTGACGCGGCACAAATTACCACCGCGCCGAAAAGACGCTTCATCCCCATAAAACTGTCCCCCAGGCACACCCCATTCGGGCGAAATGCAATCTTGACTTATCGGATAATCACGAAACGGGGATCGAGTCGAGTCTCCTGCGCGGGGCTGCGGCTGACGCGCAGGAAAGTGCAAGCGCAAATTGATTGGCCCTTGCGATTTTGCGATTGGAAAAAATACTTCCAGGTCAGCGTCTTATAGCGTCAATCTGCGGTCCTGGGGGCGCGCAGCGCCAGATGGGCGGCGGCCAGGCGTACAACCGGCACTCGAAACGGGGAACAGGACACGTAGTCGAACCCCGCCGCGCGGCAGAAGGCAATCGATTCGGTGTTGCCCGCATGCTCGCCGCAGATCGACAGAACGATGTCCGGCATCGTGGCGCGGGCCCGCTCTGCCCCCATTTTCAGCAATTCGCCCACGCCGTCGACATCCAGCATGTGGAACGGATCCTCGGCAAAGACGCCCTGGTTGACGTAGTCCGACATGAACCGCCCCGCGTCGTCGCGCGACAGGCCATAGGTCATCTGGGTCAGGTCGTTGGTGCCGAAGGACAGGAAGGTGGCGTGCTGGGCGATCTCGTCGGCGCGCAGACAGGCGCGCGGGGTCTCGGCCATCACGCCGAGGCGATAGTCGAACTCGGCCCCGGTCTGGTTGCGCACCGCCGCCGCGACACCGTCGATGCGGGTCTTCACGAGTTCGACCTCGCGGTTGGCGGAAACCAGCGGGATCATGATCTCGGGCACGACCGGGTCGCCGCGGCGGCTGGCCTCGACCGTCGCCTCGAAGATCGCGCGGGCCTGCATCTCGTAGATCTCGGGCACGGTGATCCCCAGCCGCACGCCGCGCATCCCCAGCATCGGGTTGAATTCCGACAGCTGGTCCACCCGCCGCGTCACCTCGGCGATGGGCAGGTCCAGCGACTCCGCCAGATCGCGCATCGCGGAGCGCTCGGAGGGCAGGAACTCGTGCAGCGGCGGGTCGAACAGGCGGATGCAGACCGGCAGGCCCTGCATGATCTCGAACAGCTCGACGAAGTCGGCGCGCTGCATCGGCAGAAGCTGATCCAGCGTCGCCTGCCGGTCCTCGGGCGTGTCGGCGAAGATCATCTCGCGCATCACCGTCAGGCGGTCGTCCTCGAAGAACATGTGCTCGGTCCGGCACAGCCCGATCCCCTGCGCCCGGAAACTGCGGGCGAGCCGCGCCTCCGACGGGCTGTCGGCATTGGCGCGGATGCCGATGTCGCGCACCGCGTCGGCCCAGCTCAGAAGCTCCTGGAAGGTCTCGTCCAGCGACGGCTCCAGCATCGGGACGGCGCCGGCCAGCACCTCGCCGGTGCCGCCGTCGAGGGTGATCTCGTCGCCCTCGCGGAAGCTGCGGCCCTCGGCCGTGGTCAGCACCTTCTTGCGGTCGTCGATGGCGACGCCGCTGACCCCGACGACACAGGGCAGGCCCAGCCCCCGCGCGATCACCGCGGCGTGGCTGGTCATCCCGCCCCGCTCGGTCAGGATGCCGTGGGCGGCGTGCATGCCGCGGATATCCTCGGGCGCCGTCTCGCGCCGGACCAGGATGCAGGGCTCGTCGCGCGACTCGCTGGCCTGGGCGGCGGTGGCCGAAAAGACGATTTTGCCCCTGGCGGCGCCGGGGCTTGCCGGGATGCCGCGGGCGACCATGTCGCGCTTGGCCTCGGGGTCGATCTGCGGATGCAGGAGTTCGGTCAGCGCGCGCGGCTCGATGCGCAGCACGGCCTCTTCGCGCGGGATCACCCCGTCCTCGGCCAGCGACACCGCGATGCGCACCGCCGCCCGGCCCGACCGCGGCGCGCGCAGCGCGTCCAGCACCCGCAGCTCGCCCGCCTCGATGGTGAATTCCAGCTGCATCTCCTCGCGCAGCTTCTCGCGGCAGGTCTCGCCGTGGCGCACCAGCTCGGCGAACACCTCCGGACAGCGGTCCTCCAGCGATTCGCCGCGGGGGTCGCGGGTGAGATACAGCGCGCCCTTGCGCTTTTTCAGCGCATCGCGGCTCTGGCTCTGGCTGCGGTAGCGGCCGGTGATCTGGCGCCGGCCGGTCGCCGAATCGACGAACTGCATCACGCCCGCGCCGGATTCCGCCGGCCCCAGGCCCAGCGCCATGCGCTGCACCACGAGGCCCAGCCCGGCATCCGCCGGCGCGCCCTTGGCCTGGCGCAGAAGCCGCGCCGTCGTTCCCTCCCAGGCGCGGGCCATCGAGCGCAGCACCTCGGCTAGCTGCGCCGCCGGATCCTGCGGGAACGCCTCGTCGGTCTCCTCAGCATAGATGTCCATGACATGGCGCAGCGCCGTGGCGTCCGGCGCCTCGGGCACGTCGAACATGTCCGGGTCGAGCCGCGCCACATGGACGGCATAGGCCTGGATGAAGCGCAGGTAGAGCTTCGTCGCCGCCCGCGCGCCCAGCGTCTCGGACAGCGCGGCGTGGCGGTCGTCGTTCATCCCGATGTTCAGGATCGCCCCCGGCCCGCCCCAGTCGGGATCCTCGCTGGACGGGCGGACCGAGACCAGGGGCGCGGCGCCGAATTCGTTCAGGATCGAGCGCGTGTCGGGCAGCGCGCCGGCGGCGATGCGATGCACCGTCTCGAAGGACAGCGCCACCGTCGTCGGCACCGGCAGCCCCAGCCGGATCAGCCGCTGCAGGCATTTCGCCCGGCCGCCATGCGTCTCCACCGCGATCGGCGCGGAAGAGGTGATGTGGACGAAGGGCTTCAGGGTGACGATTTTCTGCAACGCAGCAACTCCGCTGTGTCGCGGCAGCATAGCGTTCGGCGCGTGCAGAACAAGTTTAAACCGAGTCTTTGCAAAAGGCGCGCCTGCGGCGCAAGGTTTCTGGCACTTCGTGCGCGTTGGGGGCTTTGCCCCCAAACCCCCGTGCGTATTTTGAACGAGAAGAAGCAGGGCCAGAAGAAGCAGGGGGTGTGGCGCCCCTAGCCTTCCAGACGGGTCAGATCCGCGACGCCGAGGCAGGTCGTGCGGATGCGGTTGAGGAGGTTCAGCCGGTTGCGGCGGACGATCTGGTTGTCGGTGTTGATCTGCACCGCCTCGAAGAAGGCGTCGATCGGGGCGCGCAGGTCGGCCATGGCGGACATCGCGGCCTCGAAATCCTCGGCCTGCATCGCCGGGGCGATCCGGGCGTCGGCCGCGTCGAGCGCGGCGAACAGCGCGTGTTCGGTCGGGTCCTCGGCGAATTTCGCGTCCGCGCCGAAGCTGTATTCGACGCCGTCCTTCTCCTCGGCCTGGGTGACAATGTTGTTGGCGCGGCGGAAGCCCAGCACCAGGTTCTCGCCGTCGTCGGTGGCCAGGAACGCGCCCAGGGCGCGGGCGCGCTTGACCAGCAGGGTCAGGTCGTCGTTCGCCGCCATCGACAGGCAGGCGTCGATCACGTCGTGGCGCAGCCCCTCGCCCCGCAGGTGGACCTTCAGCCGGTCGTGGAAGAAGGACAGGAGATCCTCGGCCACCGCGTCGGGGGCGGGCGCGGCGGTCTGCTCTTCGCGCACATGCTCGGCATGCAGCGCCGCGACCTGTTCGGCGAGCACGAGGTCGGAGCGGTCGGCGGCCTCGGGTGTCTCCGGCCTAGCGTGGGTGGCCAGGGCGTGGGCCACGAGGTCCTTCAGGTGCAGCCGCAGGTCCTTTTCCAGCGCGATGCGGATCACGCCCAGCGCGGCGCGGCGCAGCGCGTAAGGGTCCTTGGAGCCGGTGGGCTTTTCGTCGATCGCCCAGAAGCCCGTCAGCGTGTCGAGCTTGTCCGACAGCGCGACGGCCACCGCGACGGGGCCCTCCGGCACCGCGTCCGAAGGGCCGAGCGGGGCGTAGTGCTGTTCGCAGGCTTCGGGCACGCCGTCGTCGTGGCTTGCACTTTTCGCATAATATCGGCCCATGATCCCCTGAAGTTCCGGGAATTCATAGACCATTTCCGACACCAGGTCCGCCTTGCAGATGCGCGCGGCCTCGTCGGCGAGGTCCGGGGCGGCGCCGACCTGCGGCGCGATCTCGCGCGAGAGCGCAGCGATGCGGGCGGTCTTGTCGGCGACGGTGCCGAGTTTCGCATGGAAGGTGACGGCCGAGAGCGCCTCGGCCATGCCCTTCATGCCCTTGTGGGCGACGGTGCGCAGGTCGTTCTCCCAGAAGAACTTGGCGTCCGACAGCCGTGCCGACAGCACCTTGCGGTTGCCGGCCAGGATCGTGGCGCCCTGGTCGGCGGTCTCGATGTTGGCGACGGTGACGAATTTCTCGATGCGGCCCGTCTTGGGGTTGCGGACCGAGAAGAACTTCTGGTGCTCCTTCATCGAGGTCTGCAGCACCTCGGGCGGCAGGTCGAGGAACTCGGCCCCGATCTCGCCCGTCAGCACCACCGGCCATTCGACGAGCCCCGCGACCTCGGCCAGAAGGCCCTTGTCCTCGACCACCTCGAGGCCTTGCGCGAAGGCGGCGTTGTGGGCGTCGGTCCAGATATGGTCGGCGCGTTCCTCGGGCCGCAGGATCACCCGGGCGCGCTTCAGCTTTGCCTCGTAATCCTCGAAGGAGGCGACGGAAAACGGCTCCGGCGACAGGAAGCGGTGGCCGCGGGTGCTGTCGCCCGCCTTGATCCCGTCGACCTCCAGCGGCACGACCGTGGCGCCGGCCTCGTCGCTCAGCAGGCAGAGGATCGAGTGCAGCGGCCGGACCCAGCGCAACGCCCCCGCGCCCCAGCGCATCGACTTGGGCCAGGGGAAATTGCGGATCGTCGCCTCAAGCACCTCGGACACGATCTCGGCCGCCGGCCGGCCGGGGCGTTCGAGGACGGCGAACCAGACCTGGCCCTTCTTGTCGTCGCGCTGCTCCAGCCGGTCCTGCGTCAGGCCGGTGGATCGCAGAAAGCCCTCCAGCGCCTTGTCGGGCGCGTCGACGCGGGGCCCCTTGCGCTCCTCGCGCGTGGTGGGGCTTTCGGCGAGCAGCCCCTCGACGGTCAGGGTCAGCCGGCGCGGCGTCGCGAAGGCGCCGGCATGGGCATAGGTCAGCCCGGCCTCCACCAGCCCGTCCGTCACGAGACGCTTGAGGTCGTCGGCAGCGCGGGTCTGCATCCGCGCCGGGATCTCTTCCGAGAAGAGCTCGATCAGAAGGTCGGGCATGTCAGTCCTGATAGGTCTCGTTCAGCTGGTGCCAGGCATAGGCGCGCCCGTCATCGAAGACGGCGACGACGCGGTCAACCCCGTCGTGAATGTCGCGCTCGCCCAGAAAGGCGATGGCCTCGCCGCGTTCCAGCGCCAGGCCGACGGTCTCGGCGTCGAAGCAGTCGAACCAGTTGGGGGCGTTCAGCGGCTCGGCGGCGTCGTAGATCACGAACTGCTCGGTCAGCGCGGCGAGCGAGCGGGGCGTTTCGAAACAGGCGCGGAACCGCAGGGGCGAGGAGTCGGAATCGATGGCCGCCATGGCGTCGGTGCGGATCGGCTCGGGCTCCTGCAGGGCGACGGAGGTGAGGCGGATGTCGACGTCCTCGGGCGCCAGCGTCATGTAATAGGCGTAGACCTGCAGGTAGTAGATCGACACGCCCGCGATCAGTGCGAACCCCACGATAAGCCCCCCGATGAGTTTTCCGGTCATTCAGTGCCAGTCCCAGTTGACGGTCGGATTGCGCCGGCCGCGTGTCGCGGCGCGCAGGGCCGCGGTGCGCGCCGCCAGATGGGGCAGCCCGCGTTCGTGCGTTTCCACATAGACCTCGCCGATCCGGGCCGCCACCGGGGCCGCCAGCAAAGCCTCCATCAGCGGCACCTCGCCGCCCTCGATGTCGATCTTGATCAGCGCGATGTCCCGGTCGAGCCCGGCGAGGAAGGCGGGGAAGTCGCGCAGCTCGATCTCCAGCGCGTCCTCGGTCCGGACATTGCGCTTCTCGGCGTAAAGCGAGGACGACTTCGTCGCCCGGTCCGGCTCGCGCGCGAAGGAGGTCTTGCGGTAGAGCCGCGCGGTGCCCGCCTCGATGCCCGCCGCGGCCGGGACGACGGTGACGTTGTCGAACCCCGCCACCGCGCGGCGCAGCAGGGTCAGCGCGTGGGGGTCCGGCTCGAAGGCGAAGACCTGCGCGCCGGTCTCGGCCATCGGGCGCGTGAACTCGCCGACATTGGCGCCCAGATCGACGGCCACGTCGTCCGGTCCCAGCCGCGCCAGCGCCGCCGCGAAGCCGCGCTTGGCCGCCGCCCGCGCCCGGGCGCGGCGGCCGGTCAGCTTGGACCACAGATGCGCCGCCTCCAGGCGCAGGCGGGACGGGGTCTGCTCCATGGCTCAGCCGTCCGCCTTGCGCGCGTCGGTCATCACGAAGTAATGCACCGCCTCGGAAAACAGGAACCGCCCGCCCTGCCCGTCGCTCTGCGGCGCGCCCGCGAAGGTGTCGCGCCAGGCGCCATCGAAGGCCAGCCGCACCCTGAGATCCAGCCCGGCGCAGCGGTCGATGAAGCCCACCGGGACGGGCACGAAGATCACCATCCAGTCGGCATGGCCGTTGGTGTCCAGGAAGACCTTGACGAAGGGGCTGTGCCCGGTCTCGCGGTTGAACAGCACCAGATGGGCGGGCACCTCGGCCAGGAGGTTGCCGGCGCCCTCGCCGAAGAAGGCCGCGCCGGCCTCGACGCAGGCGGCGGCGAAGACGGCGGTGTCGGCGCCCTGCAGGTTCGCCTGCGCCGGAAAGCCCACGCCGTATTGCGGGGCCGAGCGCGACTGGACCTCCAGGAAGTGGTCAGGCACCGGCCCCTCCGGCCGCCGTCTGCACGAAAGCATCGGCGCATTGCCGGGCCAGCGCGCGGACCCGGCCGATATAGGCCTGCCGCTCGGTGACCGAGATCACGCCGCGGGCATCCAGAAGGTTGAAGAGATGGCTGGCCTTGATGCAGAAATCGTAGGCCGGGTGGACCATGATGATGCGCTTGCCGGTCTTGGGGTCCTCGGCCGGCTCGGCCAGCAGGCGGGCGCATTCGGCCTCCGCCTCCTCGAACTGCTTCAGCAGGATGTCGGTATTCGCCACGTCGAAGTTGAAGCGCGAATACTCCTCCTCGGTCTGGCGGAACACGTCGCCATAGGACAGCGCGATGGGCGCAACCTCTCCGTCTGCGCCCCTCCGGGGCGACGGATCGTTGAACGGCATCTCCATCACGTGGTCGATGCCGAGGACGTACATGGCGAGACGCTCCAGCCCGTAGGTCAGCTCGCCCGAGACCGGGTGGCAGTCGTGCCCGCCGACCTGCTGGAAATAGGTGAACTGGCTCACCTCCATCCCGTCGCACCAGACCTCCCAGCCCAGGCCCCAGGCGCCCAGCGTCGGGCTTTCCCAGTCGTCCTCGACGAAGCGGATGTCGTGGACGCCCATGTCGATGCCGATGGCTTCCAGCGAGCCGAGGTACAATGCCTGCAGGTCCGGCGGCGACGGCTTGATGATCACCTGGAATTGATAATAGTGCTGCAGCCGGTTCGGGTTCTCGCCATAGCGCCCGTCGGTCGGCCGCCGCGAGGGCTGCACATAGGCCGCCGCCCAGGGCCGGGTGCCCAGCGAGCGCAGCGTCGTCGCCGGGTGGAAGGTGCCCGCGCCGACCTCCATGTCATAGGGTTGCAGCACGGCACAGCCCGCGCCCGCCCAGTAGGTCTGCAGCCGCAGAATGATCTCCTGAAAGCTCCTGGGCTTGTCCCCCATGTCGCCGACCCGTCCCTTCAACATGCCGTGAAATGCGCGTTCTCAATAGGCAACAGCCCCGGCAGGGTCAATCAACTCCGCCCCCCGCATATTGACTGCCGGACCGATCCAGCCTTCAAAGGTTGGAATCGAAATCCGCGCGCGAAGTCCATAGGGAAACTGTACCAATGAAGCAGGCCGTCTCCGTCTTTCTGTCGGTGATCTTCACGGTCTGGGCCGGCATTGCCGCCGCCCAGGCGACCTTCATCCAGATCGAGGCCCGGCCCGACCTGAACGGCGCGCAGGAGCGGGTCGATACCTATGCTGGCAACCTGCCCGACGTGAACGGCTTCCGCATGGCGTCGGGCTGGTACGGCATCGCGCTCGGCCCCTATACCGAGGAACAGGCGATCCAGGCGCTGCAGCAGCTGCGCGCGCAGGGCGCGATCCCGCCGGACAGCTTTCTGACGCAGGCCACGGCCTACACGCGGCAGTTCTACCCCGAGGGCGGCGGCGCGCTCACCGCCGACCCGGCCGCCGGGCCGTCGACGCCGGACACGCCCTCGCTGCAGGGCGAGACCGAGACGGCCGCCAACGAGGCGCAGATTCCGGTGATCGAGGCCGAACCCGAGCCCGAGCCCGAACCGGAAACGGTCGAGGACCCCGAGACCCAGCAGGACGCCTACCGCTCGGAGGCGCAGCTCAGCCGCGAGGAACGCGCCGACCTGCAGGTCGCGCTGCAATGGTTCGGCTTCTACAACGGCCGCATCGACGCCGCCATCGGCCCCGGCACCCGCAACGCCATGGCCGGCTGGCAGGAGTCGCAGGGGCTGGAGTCGACGGGCGTGCTGACCACGATGCAGCGCGGCATGCTGCTGGAGCAGTATAACGAGGTGCTGGACTCGCTGGGCCTGGAAACCCGCCGCGACGCGACGGCCGGGATCGAGATGACGATGCCGCTGGCGATGGTCTCCTTCGACCGCTACGAGCCGCCGTTCGCGCATTACACCTCGATCAACGACAGCGGCGTGACCGTCCTGCTGATCAGCCAGACCGGCGACGAGGCGGCGCTTCTGGGCCTTTACGACATCATGCAGACGCTGGAGATCGTGCCGCTGGAGGGCGAGCGCTCGCGCTCGGCCAATTCCTTCACGATCACCGGCGAGAACAGCCGCATCCGCTCCTACACCCATGCCGAGCTGACCGGCGGGGCGGTGAAGGGCTTTACCCTGATCTGGCCCGCGGGCGAGGATCGCCGCTTCGAGGTGGCGCTGAAGGCGATGCGCGACAGCTTCACGCCGATTTCCGGCACCGTCCTGCCCGATGCCTATGGCGACGGCGCGCTGGAGCAGTCGGTCGACCTGTTCTCGGGGCTTGAGATCCGCCAGCCGGAGCGGTCGCGCTCGGGCTTCTACATCGACGGCCGCGGCGGCGTGCTGACCACGACCGAGGCGGTGGCGGGCTGCGGCCGGATCACGCTGGACGAGACCTACGACGCGCGTATCGCGGCGCAGGACGCGGCGCTGGGGCTGGTGCTCCTGCGGCCCGAGGAACAGCTGGCGCCGATCGACTATGCCCGGTTCCAGCCCTCGCCGGTGCGGCTGCAGTCCGAGGTGGCCGTGGCGGGCTATTCCTACGAGGGGATGCTGTCCTCGCCGACGATGACCTACGGCACGCTGGAAGACGTGCGCGGCCTGAACGGCGAGGAGGCGAAGAGCCGCCTGGCGCTGAACGCCGCGGCGGGCGACGCGGGCGGGCCGGTCTTCGACACCTCCGGCGCGGTGATGGGCATGCTGCTGCCCGACGCCAATCCCGACGGCAAGCGCCTGCCCGAGGGCGTCAGCTTCGCCACCGACGCGGCGGCCATCGCCGAGTTCCTGTCGAACAACGGCGCCTCGGCGGCGGCCTCCGACCGGACGGCGACGATGTCGGGCGAGGACCTGGCCGAGTTGGCCGCGAAGATGACCGTCCTCGTGGGGTGTTGGGAGTGAGCAACGGTCCGGCGTAGCCGGCGGACGGTCCGGGGGACCGTCCGAGTTGCGAACGCGCGGAGCGGAAGCCTGAACCGGCGGAGCCGGCCCGCCGGCAAACCACCGCCGCCCCACGCCGTCCCCCCCCCGCGCGCAGCCCCCCGGCCTACGACCTCCGGCCGGACCAGCCGCCGCGGCGGCGCGGTCGGCGCGGCGCGGCGAGGCCCTCGCGCAGAACCACGGTCATCGGGTGCCCCTCTTGCCCGTAGAAGGCCAGGAGCCGGCCGATCGCGTCCCGCACGTCGATGCCGTCGGGCAGTTGCAGCGCCCAGTCCATGAAGATCGAGCGGCATTCCTCGGCGGAGATGCCCTCGATCCGATAGCTTTCGCGGATCAGCCCGGCGCGGTCGATCTCTTCGGGTGTCATGCCGTTCCGATTAGCCGGACTGCCGGCCACACTCAAGCGCCTGCGCGGCGATCCCGGCGACACGCCGCCCCGGCCGGCGAGATGCATCGGAAAATCCGCGAGAATCCTCTTGCACAGGTGAAAAATCGCAGTATGTTCCGGCCCTCGCTGACATCTTTGGGCCGAGGGGTCGACGCCCCGCCCTGTCTATCCACCACAAGGGCGGAAGGCCCGCCGAAAACCGAGGTTGCAACATGGCTGTCCCTCAGAACAAGGTCACCAAATCGCGCCGCAACAAACGCCGCGCGCATCATGCGCTGGAAGGGGCCAACCCCAACGAGTGCTCGAACTGCGGCGAGCTGAAGCGGCCGCACCACGTCTGCCCGTCCTGCGGCCACTATGACGACCGCGAGGTCGTGGCCATGGTCGACGAGATCGATCTGGACGAAGAAGACGCGGCCTAAGCCGGCCCCGACCGCGAGATGGGCACCGGCAAACGCACTCTGCCCACACGGACAGGAGCCCACCGCATCGTGATTTCCGTAGACGCCATGGGCGGCGACCGGGGACCGGCCGTCGTCCTGGATGGCTGCGCGAAGTCGGCGGCGAAAAACCCCAATATCGGGTTCATCCTGCACGGCAAGCACGACGAGCTGGAGCCGCTGGTGGCCCGCCGCAAGCCGCTGGCCGACCGCTGCGAGATCCGCGACGTGTCCGGCATCGTCACCATGGACATGAAGCCGGGCCACGTGATGCGGCAGGGCAAGGACACCTCGATGTGGCAGGCCATCGACGCGGTGCGCGCGGGCGAGGCCGAGGCTTGCGTGTCCTGCGGCAACACCGGCGCGCTGATGCTGCTGTCGGTCGTGCGGCTGCGCAAGCTGGAGGGCGTGAACCGCCCGGCCATCGCCTGCCTCTGGCCGTCGCGCAACCCCGGCGGGTTCAACATGATGCTGGACGTGGGCGCCGATATCCGCGCCGACGAGCAGGACCTGCTGCAATACGCGATGATGGGCGCGAGCTATGCTCGCAACGGGCTGGGCGTGGAAAACCCGCGCATCGGGCTTCTGAACAACGGCACCGAGGAGCACAAGGGCCGCGCCGAGCTGAAGGTCGCCAACGAGATGCTGGCGAATGCCGCCGAGCTGGGCGCCTACCGCTATGTCGGCTTCGTCGAGGGCGGCGACATCCCGTCCGACCGGGTGGACGTGATCGTGACCGACGGCTTCACCGGCAACATCGCGCTGAAGACCGGCGAGGGCACGGCCACGCTGATCCGCGATTTCCTCGGCGAGGCGTTCAAGGCGACGCCGCTGAGCCGGATCGCGGCGCTCCTGGCAATGACCTCGCTCAGCCGCCTGTCCAAGCGGATCGACCCGCGCCGGGTGAACGGCGGCGTGTTCCTGGGGCTGAACGGCACGGTGGTGAAAAGCCACGGCGCGGCGGATGCCACGGGCGTCTCGGCCGCCATCAAGCTGGCCTTCAAGCTGGCCGAATCCAAGTTCAACGAGCGTCTTGCCGCCCGGCTTGCATCCGTCGCCGTGCCGGGCAATGATGCGGCGAGCAGAGAGGCCGATAGCGGTAACCAAGAATGATAAGACGCGCCGTGGTCCGAGGAGTGGGGCACTACCTGCCCGAACGCATCGTTCCGAATGCCGAGTTCGAGAAGACGCTCGACACCACCGACGAGTGGATTCGCTCGCGCTCGGGCATCGAGCGGCGGCATTTCGCGGCCGAGGGCGAGACCACGTCGGACCTGGCGCTGCACGCGGCGCGGGCGGCGCTGGACCATGCCGGCGTCACCCCGGCCGACATCGACGCGATCATCCTTGCGACCTCGACCGCCGATTTCACCTTCCCCTCCGCCGCGACGATGGTGCAGGCGGAGCTGGGGATGGAACGCGGCTTCGCCTATGACGTGCAGGCGGTCTGTGCGGGCTTCGTCTATGCGCTCGGCAACGCGCATGCGATGATCATGTCGGGCCAGGCCGACCGGATCCTGGTGATCGGGGCCGAGACCTTCAGCCGGATCATGGACTGGACCGACCGGTCGACCTGCGTGCTGTTCGGCGACGGCGCGGGCGCCGTGGTGCTGGAGGCCGCCGAGGGCGACGGCACCAAGGCCGACCGCGGCATCCTGTCGGTGGATCTGCATTCCGACGGCCGGCACCGCGATATCCTTTACGTGGACGGCGGCGTGTCGACCAATACCACCGGCCACCTGCGGATGCAGGGCAAGGAGGTCTTCCGCCATGCCGTCGACAAGCTGGCGCGCACCGCCGAGCGGGCGCTGGCCAAGGCGGGGCTGGAGCATTCCGACGTCGACTGGATCGTGCCGCACCAGGCCAATCTGCGGATCATCAAGGCCACCGCGCAGAAGCTGGGCCTGCCGATGGACCATGTCGTCGTGACGGTTCAGGATCACGGCAATACCTCGGCGGCCTCGATTCCGCTGGCGCTGTCCGTCGGGGTGGCGCGCGGCCAGATCAAGCCCGGCGACATCGTGGTAACCGAGGCGATCGGCGGCGGGCTGGCCTGGGGGTCGGTGGTTCTCCGCTGGTGACCAATAAAGTCACATATTAGGCACATCTGCCAAGCCGTTGATGTTGACTTTGAAATTCTCCCGCCCCTATCCTTGGCCCACACCGGATGGGGGAGTTGAATGAGCAAGACACTGACCCGCATGGACCTGAGCGAAGCCGTGTTTCGCGAGGTCGGTCTGTCGCGTAACGAGTCCGCGCAGCTCGTCGAATCGGTCCTGAACCACATGTCCGACGCGCTGGTGCGCGGCGAGACGGTGAAGATTTCCTCGTTCGGAACGTTCTCGGTCCGCGACAAGGCGGCCCGCGTCGGGCGCAATCCGAAGACCGGCGAAGAGGTGCCGATCCTGCCGCGGCGGGTCCTGACCTTCCGGCCCTCGCACCTCATGAAGGACCGGGTCGCGGCGGGGAACAAGACCGAGGCCTGAGGACAACCGCGATGGACAAGTCCCCCGACGCCTTCCGCACGATCAGCGAGGTGGCCGACTGGCTCGGCACGCCGACGCATGTGCTGCGCTTCTGGGAAAGCCGCTTCACCCAGATCAAGCCGGTCAAGCGCGCCGGCGGGCGGCGGTATTATCGCCCGAACGACATGGCGCTTCTGGGCGGGATCAAGAAGCTGTTGCACGATGACGGGCTGACGATCCGGGGCGTGCAGAAAATCCTGCGCGAGCAGGGGGTCAAGCACGTCGCGGCGATGTCGCAGCCGATCGAGGGCGAGACGGCGCCCGCCGCGCCGGACAGCACTCGGTCGGAGCCCGAGGCGGCGCCTCCGGCCGCAACGCCCGAACCCGTCTCGGCGACGGCGGTGCCGGAGCCCGAAGAGGCCGCGACCACCCAGGCCGACGCGGCGCCCGATCCGGAGGAAGAGGCGGCCGCCGGGGTCACGGCAGAGCCCGCGGCCCCTGCCCCGCTCGTGGATCGCGCGGCGACGGAGGACGCGGCGCCGGACTGGCGCCCCGCGGAAGAGGACGCTCCGCAAACGGCGGCCTGGCCCGCAGCGGAGGCGAAGCCGGAGCCGGTCCCGGAGCCCGAGCCCGAGGCACCGGCAGAGCCCGAACCGGAGCGCGCGGACGCGGCGCCCGAGACGCAGAGCTATTTCAACCCGTTCGCCAGCCCTGCCCCGGCCCCCGGAGCGCCGCATCCGGCCGCACCAGCGCCGCAGAGCGCCGGCGAGGACGCCGCGGAGGCACCGGCCCCGCAGGCCCCCGACACGCCCGCCGACGACGAGACCGGCGCGCCGGAACCGAGCGCACCGACCGGCGACGCGCCGGCCCCCGCCTTTACCGAGTCGGCCGCTCCTGCGCCGGAGCCCGATCTTCCGGCAGAGCCGGCCGAGCCGGCGGCCCCAGCGCCCTCCCCGGCCTTCCCCCGCGCTGCGCCCGAGGCCGGGGCGGCCGACACGCCACCGTCCCCCGAACCGCCAAGCCGGGCGCAGGACGCCCCGGCACGCCCGGCCGAAGCATCCCCTGCGCCCGCAACGCCTGCCGCGCCGGAGGGGCCGACCATGGCCGAGCAGGTGCTGCGCCGGTTGCGCAAGGGGCCGCCGCCCGACGCCGCCGCGCTGCGCCCCCATTACGATCGCCTCGTCGATCTGCGCGCGCGCATGTCGGCCGGACCGCCGGGCTGAGCGGCGTTTTCGGCTCTTGCCCCCCGGCGCAAAAACGGTATGAAGGGGCTCGCGTCGGGCTATGGCGCAGTCTGGTAGCGCGTCCGTCTGGGGGACGGAAGGTCGCAGGTTCAAGTCCTGCTAGCCCGACCAATCGTCATCCGGCCCGTGGGGGACCCCCGCGGGCTTTCGCGTATCGGGGGCCGCGATGACCCGAACCGGCGTTCTGCCCAGCCAGGAGATCGAGGCCATGGCGGCCTCGGGCGCGATTCACGCCGCGCCGGCGCTGGAACCGGGCCAGGTCCAGCCGGCCTCGCTGGATCTGCGGCTGGGACAGGTCGCCTACCGCGTGCGGGCGTCGTTCCTGGCCGGGGCCGGCGCACGGGTGGCCGACCGGCTGGACGAGTTCACCATGCATGCGGTGGATCTCTCGGACGGCGCGGTGCTGGAGAAAGGCTGCGTCTACGTCGTGCCGCTGATGGAGCGGCTGTCCCTGCCGCCCGGGGTTCAGGCGGTGTGCAACGCCAAGAGCTCGACCGGGCGGCTCGACCTGCTGACCCGCGCCATCGTCGATGGCGGGACCGAGTTCGACCGGATCGCGGCCGGCTACGACGGGCCGCTCTATGCCGAGATCTGCCCGCGCTCGTTCTCGGTGCTGGTGCGGCCCGGGATGCGGCTGAACCAGGTGCGGTTCCGCGCCGGCCAGGCGGTGCTGGACGACGACGCTCTGCGCGCGCTGCACCGGGAGGTGACGCTGGTGGACGGGCCGGCGGTGATCGACGGGGGGCTGGGCTTCTCGGTGGACCTGCGGCCGGCGGCGGGAGACCTGGTGGGCTATCGGGCCAAGCCGCATACCGGTCTGGTGGATCTCGACCGGATCGGCGCCTATC
The DNA here is from genome assembly GCF_029168335.1 of Psychromarinibacter sediminicola. GTDB lineage: Bacteria > Pseudomonadota > Alphaproteobacteria > Rhodobacterales > Rhodobacteraceae > Psychromarinibacter > Psychromarinibacter sediminicola. The sequence continues at coordinate 48,260 of NZ_JARGYC010000020.1, read as the reverse complement.
CGGCGGCGGAGTTCTGGGAGGAGGTGCGGACCGACCGCGGCCGCATCGTCCTGGACCCCGGCGCCTTCTATATCCTGGTCAGCCGCGAGTCGGTGCATATCCCGCCCGACTATGCCGCCGAGATGGCGCCCTACCTGGCGATGGTGGGCGAGTTCCGGGTGCATTACGCGGGCTTCTTCGACCCGGGGTTCGGACATGACGCGGCGGGCGGCAGCGGCTCGCGCGGGGTGCTGGAGGTGCGCTGTCACGAGGCGCCCTTCGTGCTGGAGCACGGGCAGGTCGTCGGACGGCTGGTCTACGAGCGGATGGCGGCACGGCCCGCGCAGCTCTACGGCGCGGGGATCGCGTCGAACTACCAGGGCCAGGGGCTGAAGCTGTCAAAGCATTTCCGGATGCCGTGACGCGCCCGGCGCCGGGTGCGGCCCGGACGTCCCCATTCGATCACGGTCGGGCGGACGATGCAGAGAACGCTCGCCAGCCGCGGCACCGGTGTCCCGAGACGAGATCGCCGGCGTCCCGGGACGCCGCCGGGGTTCCCTGTCAGCGGGTCATCGAGAACAGCTGCCTGATATCGTCCACATCGCGTCTTATCGCGGCGACAAGGTCGTCCAGGTGGTCGAAGTGGATGTCCGGCCGCAGAAACTTGACCAATTCGATCTCGACCTCGCATCCATAGATGTCGTCGGAGAAGTCGAGGAAATGGCATTCCAGCCGGGACTCCTGGCCGCCGACGGTCGGTCTGCGTCCATGGGAAACGGCAGTCAGGAAGCGCTGCCCTGTCCGTGGCCCGGAGTGCAGCGTGGCGATGCCGGCATAGATTCCATGCGGAAGAGCGGTCGGGCTGACATCGAGGGTTGCCGTCGGAAAGCCGATGTTGCGCCCGATCTTGTCGCCATGAACGACCTTGCCGGTCACCGTTCCAAACTCGGCCGCCTCCGGGGAACAGGTGCTGTCGATGCCGGTCATTTCGCCGCCGCGAGGTGGTCCGAAAACAAAAGCTCCAGGACCGCGAGATCCTGAATTCCGATCCCGACGGACTTGAACAACATAACGTCGTTGTCCTGCGTTCTGCCGCCTTCGGCACCCGCGAGCACCGCTCCCAGCGTCCGCGCCGGAGGCTTGCTATCGAAATCGACGAATTCGCCGGCCAGCGACATCACGGACTCGACGTCGTCGACGAACAGCTTCGCCGTCCCGATCACGTCCGGTCCGAACTCCCGGACGACAGGCGTGCTGGACCCCATGGCATTGACATGGCTGCCGGGCGCCAGCCACTCGGCCTTGAGCAAGGGGGCGCGGGCCCCCGTCACCATGGTGACGACATCCGAGCCGCGCACGGCGGTTTCCAGGTCCGGCGCACGTTCGACCTCGATGCCGCGATCGGCCGCCCGACGTTGCACATCCGCCGCGGTCTCCGGGTTTCGCCCCCAGAGAACAAGGCGTTCCGCCTGCCCGGACTGGGCCATCGCGACGATATGCGGAAGAGCCTGGTGCCCGCTGCCGACAATCAGGTGCTGGCGCGGGGTCTGCCGGGCGAGCGTTTGCGTCGCCAGGGCGGCCAGGGCCGCGGTCCGCAATTCGGTGACGGCCCCGGCCTCGGCCATGCCGACAAGATGACCGTCCTCGCCGTCGAACAGCACGCAGATCCCCTGGTGCGCCGGCAGACCCCGTTTGGGGTTGTCAGGCATGACACAGACGGTCTTGGCGGCGAACAGCCTGGGCGCGCGGGAGCGGTAGGACGGCATCAGCCCCATCAGGCCGGGCATCTCGGATGGTTTGAGCTCGCGACGAACCGCCTGCCCTGCCTGCCCGTTGGCAGCGTCCACCAGAATGCGCCGAACCGCGTCCTTCACGTCCGCCGGGCCCAGGGTCGCCATGACGGCGTTTCTGTCCAGATAGGGCGGCTGCATCACATCGTCCTTGAGAGCTCGGCGAGTCTGGAGGCCAGCGCCGGTATCAGCGCCTCCCATACGGCTTTGCCCTCGTCGGCGGAGGCCTGTTCCGGCTCGTCCGTATAGCCGTCTATGTTGCTCCAGATCTCGCTCGAATACACGCCCCGGCCCGGAAGGCTGACGCCGGAGCCGGTATCCCGGCCATGACGCTCCTGAACGTGCTCGGGACAGGTCGCCAGGATCAGGGAGGTCTCCCAACGACCGGCATGGCCGGGAATCTGGAACTGGCCGACGGGTTGCGGTGCGGCCTCCCAATAGTCGAGCACGGCCACGGCCATATCCGTTGTCGTGCTGACGGAGGATCCGGCGGCATGGCAAACCCCGGTGTTTCCGCCATGCCCGTTGACGACGATGACCTTGCGCACGCCGGTGTGGCGCATGCTGCGCAGCACGTCGGTCAGGACCTGCAGAAGCGTCGCGGGCGTCAGGCTGATCGTGCCGCCGAACGGCAGGTGATGTTCCGATGTCCCGATGCGCAGGACTCGGGCGATGATGAAGGTCTGATCGGTGTCGGCCGCCGCCCGCGCGACGGCCAGGTCCACGGCCTTGTTCGACAGGATTGCATCGGTCCCCGTCGGCAGGAAAGGGCCGTGCTGTTCGATGGCGCCAAGCGGAACCACGACCGTCGCGTCCGGGGCGATCTGCCTCAGCCTGTCACGGGTGAGGGTTTCCCATTCGTAGACCTGCGCGCTGGGGGGCATGCTGCTTCCCTTCGACTTTGTATTTCACGCGATGGGCAGAACGCCAAGCGCGTGCAGGACGGAGGACTTGTTCCAGGACGCCCATTCTTCCACGATCCTACCGTTTTCGAACCTGGAAATGGTGATGCCCTGCGCCTTGACCTGTTTGCCGGTCGGCGGGACACGCTCGTAGGTCTGGCGATGGCGTCCCACGGCTTCCCAACGGTAGGCGGCCTTGTCGCCATCCTCTATCACGTCGACGACGTTGGAGTGGTTGTCGGGAAAGGCCTCCCAACGCGCCGACAGGGTGGCGACCCATTCCTCGCGCGTGAATTCGTGGTCGGCATCCCGGCGGATGTAATTCTCGGCGAGGAATTCGCGCATTCTTTCCGGTCCGCCTTCGTTGACGGCGTCCCACATGGCACGGATAAGTTCGGCGTTTGTCATCCTGTATGCTCTCCCCGGGTGAGTCAGTTTTCGGTCGTCGGCGAAAGCTTCGCACCATCGTAGAAGCCACCGCCAGAATAGATCAGAGACGCTTTTCCGGACGCATCCGCCGACAGGACCTGACCGATGAAGATCGTATGCGTTCCGGCCATCAGCATGCTGACGACCTCCAGTTCCAGGTTTGCGGCTGCGTCGCTTATCAGCGGCACGCCGTTGACGCCCCTGTGCCAGTCGATCTCGGCAAACTTGTCGCCGCCGGACTTGGCAAACTGCATCGCCACACCTTCCTGATCGTTGGCAAGAATGCTGACGCCGAACTTCCGGCTGCCGAAGAAGCGGGGATAGGTGCTCGAGGTCTCGTTGATGCAGGCCAGAACCATGGGCGGCGACAGCGACACGCTCGAAAACGCGTTCACGGCCAACCCGAACGGAAGCTCGCCCTCCATCGTCGTGACGATCGTCACGCCCGTCGGAAAAGCGCGATGCACCTTCTTGACCTGAGCGATCAGGTCGCCGTTGTCGTTTTCCCTGTCGGCCATTCGAGGCACCTCGTTGACTGTTTCTTGCGTCCGGCGGCCGATGGCATATCGCCCGGCCGCCGGTGTGCCGGTCGCCTCACTTGATCGGCTTGCACAATTCGGGAATGTGCGAGGTGGTGATGTCCACGCGGCCGACTTCCTGAATGTCGGCGGTCGCGACGGCCGGGGCTTCGCCCACCCGCGCACCGTATTCCGACCGCGTGTTGGCGGCGTAGCCGGTCTCGTCCTTGTCCCAGAGCGGTTTGCCGTCGCGCTTGCGGAAGCGCGGCATGACCTCTTCGGCGAAGAGCGTCATGTTCTTCCGCGTCATCCAGGACGGCATGGTCCAGCTGTCGGTGAACATGAACAGCCGCCCGGCATCCATCTGGGTGGTGATCTCTTCGATCCGCTCGGCCACCGTGTCGGAAGAGCCGACGATGAACTGACCGCTTTCGAGGCCGTCCTCGAACCTGAGCGTGGCGAGATCGACGCTGCGATAGCCGCCGCCTGCAGCCATGCCGCGCAGGGACTGCGGGGTCACGTGGCCCGGCGGGAAGGAGTCGTGGAAGGGCGACCCAAGCGAGTTCTGGAACACCGACATCAGGTGACCCTCGGCTTCCCGGCGTGCCTGCTTGTCGGTTTCGGCGACATGCACATAGGCCGTCGCGGCGATCCGGCGCGGGTCGAATTCCTGCCCGGCGTCGATCACGGACTGCTTGAAGTTCTGACAGTTCTTCAGAAGGATCGGCCACGGCACCAGAACGGCGACATAGGTGTAGCCGTTGTTCGCCGCGAAGGTGAGCGAGTCCTTGGACCCCGAGGCGGGAACCCACATCTCCGGACAGGGTTTCTGGATCGGCTTCGGCCAGAGGTTCACGTATTCGGACTGGAAGAACTTGCCGTCCCACTTGAACGGCTCGTCGGCCTTGAACGCCGCCATGACCATGTCGTGGGCTTCGCGGAACCGCTCGCGCGCATAGGTCGGGTTCATGACGCCCAGCGAGTGGTAGTTGCCGCCGATCCCCATGGGGAGGCCGCCGAAATAGCGACCGCGCGACAGGATATCGAGGGTTGCGATCTCCTCGGCGAAACGGATCGGCGACAGGTAGCTGTTGAGCAGGGCGCCGACGGTGCCGATGCGCATCCGGCTCGTCCTGGCGATCAGCGTCGCCGCAATGGTGATCGACTGGCCGACGAGAGAGTTCGGGCCGCCATGCTGCTCGATGACGATGGCGCCGTCGTAACCGAGGCGCTCGGCGAAGACGGTATCCTCGATATAGTCTTCGATGATCTGCTGGCCGCGCAGGTCGTCGTAGTATTTGCTCGGCGTCGTGATGAACCGCGTTTTCCCCAGCTCTTCGCGATGCGGAACGTAAGGGTATTTGCCGCCGTTGCAGACGTAGAATTCTAGCTCTCTCATGGGTCTTACTCCTTCGAACGGCTGGCGAACGTGCTGATCATTTCGGCAAGCTTTTCAGGGGCCTGCACGAACGGAAGATGGCTCGTCGGAACGTCCGGGCTGGTGATGGTCACCACCTTTGCCCCGTCGATCAGATCGGCATAGCGCGCGGCGACCGCGTTATCGATCACGTTGTCTTCTTCCGCGAGAATGATCTGGGTCGGGGCTTTCACACGCGCCAGACGCCGTTCGAGCTTGGTGTCGTGACGGGGTTGCCAGGCCAGCCTGGCAAGGGTGATGGACTCGACGTAGTTGTGAACGATGGCTTCGACCTGGTCGCCCTCGTCCAGGTAGTCGGGGAACTTGTCCTCGTGGCCATTGAACAGCCGGGCGACGATTTCTTCGCCCGTCTGGCGGAAGATGTCGTGCCGGAACGCCCCCTTGAGCCCCGCCGGCGCGATCAGTTGCAGGCTGGCCAGGCGTTCCGGGTAGAACGAGGCGAACTCTGCGGCAATCCAGCCGCCGAAGGAATGCCCGACGAGATGCACTTTCTCAAGCCCGAGCTCATCGAGAAGCTCGGCATAGTGGATCACCATGTCCGCGAAGTTGTCGAGCCATTCCGGGAACGGCGTGTCCCCGTAACCGGGATGCTCGGGCGCGATCAGATCGACCGACTGGGACAGGGCCTCGTGGAACGGCAGCCACCGGCGCGTCAGCCCGGCGCCATGGAGATACATGACAGCCTCGCCTTCCCCTTTGCGGCGTATGGCTGTCTTCAGGCCATGAACGTCAAGAAAATCTGGCTCCGTATAAAACGGCCACGGTTTCGAAGAACTCATCGTTTTTCCTCACTGTTGTCGTCGGCACAGAAGTCGGCCCGTCGCGTTCGGCGCATGTCGGCGGAGTTTCCTGCTGCATTGTTAGGGGTCTGGCCGCCTCTGATCCAATCACCACGAGATGTGACAAACACTGCGCCGCGAAGAGACCTTCGGTCCCCTCGCCCCCCTGATCCGGTTTGAGACCGAGGAGGAAGTGCTCGCCCTGGCGAACGACTCCGAAGTCGGGCTGGCCTCCTATTTCTTTAGCCGCGACCTCGCGCGCGTCTGGCGGATGGCCGAGCGCCTCGAATGCGGGATGGTCGGGGTCAACACCGGCCCGATTTCAACCGAACTGGCGCCGTTCGGAGGCGTCAGGCAATCGGGGCTGGGCCGCGAGGGCTCGAAATACGGGATCGAGGACTACCTGGAGATCAAGTATGTCTGCCTGGGCGGCGTCGCCTGAGACGGTGGGTCAGGACCGGTCGCCGCGGCCGAGTGCGGCCGCATCCCGGCCGGCGATATAGCCCCATGTCAGGTTGGGGCCCAGGGTGGTGCCCGGGCTGATGGCCTTGGTTCCCAGTGGGTTGGCCATTGCCACGCCGGCGCAGTACAGACCGGCAATCGCGGTGCCGTCCTCTCGTAGAACGCGGGCATGCGTATCGGTGCGCGGCCCGCCCTTGGTCGACACGAAGGATCGGTTGAAGGGGGCGGCGATGAACGGGGCGGAGGAGATCGGTTCCCGGTTGGTCCGGCCCAACGGATCGGGCCTGCCCCCTGCGATGCATCTGTTGAATGCGTCCACGGTCGCCGTCAGCTTCGCCTCGTTCACGCCGATCTTGCGCGCCAGCTCCGGCACCGTCGCGGCGCGTGTCACCCAGCCCGGCTGACATCTTGCGATCAGCAATGCGATCCGCTCACGCCGCACGAACCGGGCGTCGGCGATGAACCAGGCCGGCAGATTGACCGGCTGACCGGCGGCATCCCGTTCGTCGATGTGAAGCCCGAGGTTGTGGTCTTCCTCGTTGCAGAACCGTTCTCCGTTCCGGTTGACGGTCAGGGCGCCCGGCGCGGTGTGATGAAACCAGCCCAGACCCTGGACCTTTCCCTCGTATCGGCCCGGCATGGCCGAGTTGAAGTTCGCCTGATCCATATAGGCAAGATCGGCCCCCGCATCGGCCGCAAGGCGCAACCCGTCGCCCTCGTTCGAACGTGGGCTCAGACGGAAATCGAAGGGACCCGGGAAATGCTGCCGGATCAGGTCGTCGTTCCATTCGAAGCCGCCGGAGGCGATCACGACCCCCTGGCGGCTTGGGATGTCGACGGCGCGGCCGCCGATGTCGGCCGTGACGCCCGCAACCCGACCGTCGTCGGCCATGCGCACGCCGGTCACGCGGGCCTCGGTGACGACCTCGCAGCCCTTGTCCAGACACCCTTTGAGCAACCCGATCACCAGCGCGGCGCCCATGCCCCGTTCGCCTTTGACAAGGCGCGACAGGATCGTCGGGAGATCCTTGATCTGCTCGTGCAGCGGTGCCGTCAGCGGATTGCGAACCGACACTTCGTCGAAGCGGAACAGAAGCGGAAGGACCGAGGAGCGGATACGCCGTTTCCACGCCCCCAGGACAGCGCGCGGCAGCAGGTCGGGCGTTACCATGCGACCGTGCGCCTTGGCCCCGGGGGCATCGGGAAACAGGTCGCTGCCGTCGACCAGCCGGAAGGCGAGCGGTGTTTCTTCCTCGATCAGCCTCAGCGCGGGGCCGGCGTTTTCCGCGAAAGCCGCCAGTCGCCCGGCTTCGGCGTCGGCCCACCCCTCCGGCACCGTCGCCAGCATGTAGTCCAGGGCGTCGCCGGCGGTGTCCGCGATCCCCGCCCGCTCGGCCACGGGGTTGGCCGGCATCCAGATGGCGCCGCCCGAATAGGCCGTGGTGCCACCGATTTTCGATGTCTTTTCGAGGATCAATACGGACCGCCCGGCTTGCGACGCGGCCAGACCGGCGGCAAGTCCGGCCGAACCGGACCCCATGACGATCAGGTCGTAGGACTCCGAGGACGGTTTCTCTAGCGTCATGTGTCTTTCCGGGCCCCGGACGGCCTTAGGTGGTCTTGGAATAGACCACGACGGGGTTGCCATCCCGGTCCCGCAGGACGGCGCGCGTTTCGTGCGGGCCTTGCGCGATATCCGACGCGACCGTCACCCCGGCGCCGCGCGCCGCGGCGACCAGGCTGCCGACATCGGCGGTCACGACCGAGAATGTCACGGACGCCCCCGCGAGGCTTTCCTCGCCGCTCGTAAGGGCAATCGTCACGGAGCCACCATCGAGCGCCGCGTAGCGGTCTCCGTCCCGGAACTTCAGGGGAAACCCGAACCGGGTCGTATAGAAATCCACCGCGGCGTCCATGTCGGAAACCGGAACGAGGATCTGTTTCACGGCATTCATCGGGCTTCTCCGCGGCTTGCTGAAACGCTCGGGCCGAGGGCCGATCCCAGAGCATCGGGCGCGCGTGGCACAGCGCATGAAGGCTGTGCCACGCTCAGGTTAGGACGGACTGCCGTCTTCGGAACGCGGCCGCCCCCCGGCCGCGATAGGCCGACGGATCAGTAGACCTGCCAGATCGTGTCGAACGGCTTGCCGGTTCCCCGTGCCTTGGCGAGCTCCTGGATGGTCGGGCCCATTTCTTCCAGAAAGGCGCGCAGCCCCTCTTCCGACTCCCACTCGTCGATGTCGAGGATCTCGCCCTCGCGGTAAAGCCGGCGATGGGAAATGCAGCCGTGACGTTTCAGAGCGTCTTTCATCTTCTCAATCTGTTCCGCATGCGTCTTTTCGACTTCGCGGACCCGATCCATGTCAACGTCAGGGATGCGGACTGTTACTACGATGCTCATCTTTCTACCTTCCTTCTGTTGGATAGAACCTGGATTTGACCGTTTGGAGATCTGGCCAAACGGGATCTGACGTTCGCATCTGCTAGAGAACGGACTTCACAAAGGCCTGTGTTCTAGCATTCTGCGGCCAGCTGAGGATTTCATTGGGCGTGCCGACCTCGACGATGCGTCCGTCATCCATGAAGATGACCCTGTCCGCCGCTTCCCGGGCGAAGCCCATTTCGTGGGTCACCACGATCATCGTCAGACCGCCCTTGGCCAGCTTCTTCATGACCTGCAGGACTTCGTTGACGTTCTCCGGGTCGAGGGCGCTGGTCGGCTCGTCGAACAGGATGGCCTGGGGCTCCATGTTCAGGGCCCGCGCGATCGCCACCCGCTGTTTCTGCCCGCCGGACAGCATGACCGGATAGGCCTCGGCCTTGTCCTCCAAGCCCACCATTCTCAGGTAGTCGCGCCCGCGCTCGGTGGCCAGGCTGCGCTTTTCCCCCTTCACGCCGACCGGTGCCTCGATGAGGTTCTGCAGCACGGTCATGTGCGGAAACAGGTTGAAGCCCTGAAAGACCATCCCGAGGTCCTTGATCCGGTTCAGGACTTCGCGCTCCCGCAGCTCGACGAGGCGGCCCTCGTTCTCGCGGTAGGCGATGAGCTCGTCATTCAGCGTGATCCGGCCGGAATCGATGACCTCCAGGCGGTTGATACAGCGCAGCACCGTGCTTTTGCCCGACCCGGACGGCCCGATGATGCAAACCGTTTCGCCCTTTGCGACCTCGAACGACACGTCCTTGAGGACAAGATGGGCACCGAAGGATTTTCTGACTTTTTCGATCTTGATCATTGGTCTCTCCGATCAGCGATCCATGCGCCGCGTTCTTTTTTCGATGAGATGCTGGACCGGAGACATCACTGCCAGGATGGCGAGATACCAGAAGCTTGCGACGAACAGCATTTCCATCACGCGATAGTTCTGTCCGGCAATGTTCTGGGCCGTCGTCAGAAGGTCGCCACCCGCGATCACCGAGACAAGCGCACTGGCCTTGATGATGTTGGAGAACTGGTTCCCGAGAGACGGCACGATGGCGCGCATGGCCTGGGGCAGGATGATCCGGCGCAGGATACGGCCCCGTCGCATCCCCAGCGCGAAGGCGGCCTCGCGTTGCCCGCTGTCGATGCTTTGTAGACCACCGCGGATGATTTCGCCCATATAGGCGGACTCCGCCAGGCCGAGCGCGACGAAGGATGCGACGAACGGGGTAAGGTATGTCGCCACCCTCACTTCGCCGAGGGCGATGTCCGTGAACGGAACCCCCAGCACGATGACCGGGACGAACAGGCCGATGTTGCCCCAGATCAGGAGCTGTACGATGGCCGGCAGGCCCCGCAGAACCCAGACGTAGAACGCCGAGATGTTCGAGATCACGATGTTGTCGGACATGCGCCCGAGGGCGACGAAGATCCCGAGGGCCAGACCGACGGCCAGGGCGAACGCGCTCAGCTCGATCGTTACGATGAGACCGCTCATGATCGGTCCCGAGAACAGGTATTCCAGGAACACCGACCATTTCATGTTCTGGTTCGTCACCAGGCCATAGAACGCACCGGCCAATATCAGGATGGCGACGGTTCCGACGACGAAGCTCCAACGCGATTTTTCCTTGTAGACCGGAAAATAGGTTGCCGACTCGTCATTCGCCGAGCCTGGCGCCGACGGATGAGTCTGAATTGTCTCGCTGTTCATCTGTACTCCCCGAGCGTGTTCGTCATGCGGAGCCGGTCCAGTCGCCGAGGCCGGGGCGAAGCCCGGCCGGGCAATTGGTCCGTTTCCATACGACCGCACAACCGAACGTCTGATTGAGCATCGGCCTTTTCGTCGTTGTTTCGGCGAACCTAAGCCGGCCGGGATGCGGTCGATATCACATTCGGGGGTGACAGACCGGGCGCGCCATCACTCGTATTACTGGAGGCTGGAGAATGACGAACGCCCGCTGTGGGCTTTGACCGAAAATGCGATCGGGCGGAGGACGCCGGATCGGGAGAAGGAGTGTCCGAGATGAACGTAACAGCGCGCGCCACGTCAGCAAAAAGCGATGTGGACTCGATGGACGCATCGGAAGCCACGGTTGCGGCGTTGATCGAGAATGGAATCGACACACTCTATGCGCTTCCGGGTCTGCACAACGACCCCCTTTGCGACGCGGCCTACAAACGCGGCAACGACCTGCGCGTGCTGCACGCGCGGCATGAACAGGGGACGGCCTACATGGCGCTGGGCGCCGCGCTGTCCACGGGCAAGCCGCAGGCCTTCGCCGCCGTGCCGGGGCCCGGGTTCCTGAACACCACGGCCGCCCTTCTGACCGCCGAGGGAACCTGCGCGCCGGTGCTGGGACTCCTCGGGCAGATCCCGCAGCGCGACATCGACCGCAACTACGGTCACCTGCACGAAATCCGCGATCAGATCGGCATGGCCGGTCACGTGGCCAAGTATGCGCGTCGGATCCGCTCGGCGCATGAAGCGCCGCGCCTTGTCGGCGATGCCATCAGCGAGATGATCTCGACCCGGCCCGGCCCGGCGGTACTCGAATGCGCAATGGATATCTGGGCGACCCGGGCGCCCGTCTCGATGGCCGAGGCGCAGGCCAGAAAGGCGAAGTACCACCTGGACATGGACCAGGTGGAACAGGCTGCAAAGATCGCCGCCTCCGCCCGAAAGCCCATGATCATCGTTGGCGGCGGCGCCCTGGACGCCTCGGACGAGGTCAGGGGCCTCGCCGAGTTCCTGCAGGCACCTGTTCTGTCCTACCGGCGCGGGCGCGGCGTCATTTCGACGGAGCACCCGCTGGCCATCAATCTGCCGCAGGGCCATCATCTCTGGCCGGAAGTGGATGTCGTCATCGCGATCGGCACCCGTCTTTTCATTCAGGAACAGCAATGGGGCATGGACAAGGATCTGAAGGTCCTTCGCATCGACTCGGACCCCGAGGCCCCGAACCGGCACCGTGCCCCCGACGCGTCCATGATCGGCGACGCAAAGGACTACACGGCAAGCCTGCTCGAGGTGCTCAAGGCGACGTCGACGCCAACTAGGACATGCGCCTTCGATCTCGAAGGGCAGCACGCCTGGCTGGACCAGCGCATTCAGAGCCTGGAGCCGCAGGTCGGCTACCTTCGCGCGATCCGGAACGCCCTGCCCGACGACGGCATCTTCGTCGACGAGGTGACGCAGGTCGGTTTTGCAAGCCGACTTCTGTTCCCGGTGTATTCGCCGCGCACCTTCATTTCCCCGGGCTATCAGGACAACCTCGGCTGGGGCTATGGCACCGCGCTTGGCGTGAAGGCCGCCAACCCCGACAAGCCGGTCGTCGGCATCGCCGGGGATGGCGGGTTCATGTACCAGGTCGGGGAACTCGCGACGGCCGTTCAGCACAACATCGGCCTCGTCATGGTCGTCTTCGACAACGCGATGTTCGGCAACGTGAAACGCATCCAGCAAGAGCGCTATGGCAACCGGGTCATCGCCGCGGACCTTGCGAGCCCGGATTTCGCCGCCATGGCGGAAACCTACGGAGCCGAGGGCTATCGCGTGTCCAGCCCGGACGAGCTCGAGAAAGAGCTGTCGACCGCTCTTGCGAAAAACGCCCCTGCGCTGATTCAGGTCAAATGCGGCGAGATGCCGAGCGCCTGGGACATGCTTCTGATGCCGAAAATCCGGGGGTAAGAAAATGGATGTCGAACTGAAAAACCCTGAATCGCAGCTCTTTATCAACGGCGCGTGGCGTTGCGCCTCCGACCGCGGCGTCGCCGAGGTGGAATGCCCGGCCGACGGCACGTCGATCGCGTCGATTTCCGTTGCCACGCCCGACGACATCGACCGCGCGGTTCGTGCGGCGGACGACGCCTTCAACGGCGCCTGGCGCGACACCCCGGCCCGTGAGCGGGGGCGAATGCTGTCGCGGCTCGCCGATCTGATCGAGCGTGATCTGGAGGTGATCGCCAAGCTGGAAGCGCTGGAAATCGGCCGCCCGGCCAACGAACCGAAGATGGTCGACATTCCCTCCGCCATTGTCACGCTTCGGTATTTCGCGGGCTGGGCCGACAAGATGGATGGCCGGACCCTGGCCAGCCCCGACCATTTCGGGCGCCCGACGCACGCCTATACGATCCGCGAGCCCGTCGGCGTGGTGGGCGCGATCCTGCCATGGAACGCGCCCACGATGATCTGCTGCTGGAAACTGGCCCCCGCGCTGGCCGCCGGTTGCACGCTTGTCATCAAACCGGCGCTCGAAGCGCCTCTGGCGGTCCTCTACCTCGGTCGCCTGATCGAGGAGGCAGGCTTCCCCCCCGGCGTGGTCAACATCGTCCCGGGGGCCGGGCGTGTCGCCGGCGACGCGCTGGTCGGGCATCCGAAGGTCTCGAAGGTCACCTTTACGGGCAGCCCCGAAGTGGGCCGCATGATCGCACGGAAGGCGGCGGACACGTTCAAGCCGACGACTCTGGAGCTTGGCGGCAAGGCGCCGCAGCTGATTTTCCCCGATGTCGACGTCAAGGCGACGGCCGAGGCGCTGGCGCTTGGGATCTTCTCCAACCAGGGCGAGATCTGCGCCGCCGGGTCGCGGATCATCGTGCATGAGGCCATCGAGGCGGAACTGGTCGACGCCCTGCGGGAAGAAGCCGAAAAGCGCGTCCTGGGGCACCCTCTCGACGGCACGACGACGATGGGATCGCTGATCAGCAAGAAGCAGATGGATACGGTGGCCGAATATATCTCGTCCGGTCTGAACCAGGGCGCCACCCTGGTGACCGGCGGGGCGCCGATCGACGGCCCCGGCTTCTTCATGCGCCCGACCGTGTTCTCCGGGGTCAATAACGCGATGCGGATTGCCCAGGAGGAGATCTTCGGGCCGGTGGCCGCCGTCATGACCTTCTCGTCGGAAGAGGACGCCGTGGCGATGGCCAACGACAGCCGGTACGGGCTGTCCGCCAATATCTTCACCGAAAGCCTCCGGACCGCTCACCGTGTCGCCGCGCGCGTCGATGCCGGCACGGTCTGGGTGAACGGGGGCGGCACGCCGGACCCCCGCGCCGTCTGGGGCGGCAGCGGTCTGAGCGGTGTCGGTCGGGAACTGGGGCTGTCTGCGCTGCAGTCGCACACCCACGAAAAGGCGGTGTGCGTCCTGCTCTGACGGACCGCGCCAGACAGTCTCGATGGCTATAAGGGGGCACGATCCCCCTTGATGCCTATCGTATTGAATTGTGAGGGAATAACGATGTTCGAGAATTACAAGTCACCCGCACCGGATGTCATCCTGGAGCTGATGCAACAGTTCCGGGCCGACCCGCGCCCGGAAAAGATCGACCTGGGGATCGGCGTCTACAAGACCGGCGACGGCAAGACGCCGGTAATGCAGGCCGTCAAGGACGCGGAACGGCAATATATCGAGCAGGAACAGACCAAGGCATATCTCGGCCTTGCCGGCGACGCGGATTTCGTGGACCGCATTCGGACGCTCGTCCTTGACGACGCTGTCTCGCCGGATTGCGTTCGCGGTATTCAGACGGTCGGCGGCGGCGCCGCGGTTCGGTTGCTGGCCGACATGCTGGCGGCCAATGACAAATGCGGCAGGATCTGGATTCCCAGCCCGACATGGATCAATCACGTGCCTATTTCCAAGGCGGCCGGGCTGGAGGTGGTGACCTACACCTATTTCGATCCGGCGACCGGGCAGATCGATTTCGACGGGATGCTCGATGACCTCGGGAAGGCCGAGGCGAATGACATCGTGTTGCTGCATGGCTGTTGCCACAACCCGACCGGCGCCGATCTGACGCTGGAGCAATGGCGCGCGACGGCGGCCCTCATTGCAGAGCGCGGTCTCCTGCCCTTCGTCGACATCGCCTACCAGGGGTTCGGCGACGGGCTGGAAGAGGACGCGGCCGGCGTGCGGCTCCTGGCCGGGACCGTTCCCGAGATGGTCATTTCGACCTCCTGCTCCAAGAACTTCGGCGTCTATCGGGATCGTGTCGGGACGGCGATGATCATCGGCGATCCGGGCGCCGGGATCGACAAGGCACGCGAAGTTCTGCTGTCGGCGGGGCGCGTGAACTACTCCTTTCCCCCGAACCACGGCGCTGCAACGATCTCGTTGCTGTTGTCGGACCCGACGTTGACGAGCGCCTGGAAATCCGAACTCGACGAGATGCGCCAACGCATCCTCGGAAACCGCGAGGCTTTGGCTCAGACGCTGCGCAGCGCCACCAATTCCGACCGGTTCGACTTCGTCCGGGGGCACAAGGGGATGTTCTCTCTGCTCGGGCTGAGCGCGGAACAGATCACCCAGCTGCGCAATGAGGCTGCCGTCTTCATGCCGCCCGACGGCCGGATGAACATCGCCGCGATCAACGAGGCGGACCTCGACGTGATCGGCAAGGGCATCGCGGCGGTTATCCGATAGGATAGCGTTGCGTCTCGCCCCCGTGCGCCGGGGGTAAGACGCCCCGGGGCAACTGATCTGGAGTTTTCATTGAGACTTGTCGGGTTCAATCCCTTCCGGCCCTCACGCCGTCGCGCGGAAAACCCAGATCGTCCCGAGGGGTCGCCATACGCGGCGGATCTGCCCGCATCCTGCGATGTCGTCGTGATCGGCGGCGGCCTCTGCGGGCTTGCGACCGCGATCGAACTCGCGGAGCGCGGGCAGTCCGTCGTGCTGCTCGAAAAGGGCCGTGTCGGCGCGGAACAGACATCCCGTTCGATGGGCTGGGTGTCGAGCTTGGGCGACACGGGCCTTCGCCTGCCGCTTTCGCTGCGCAGCAAGGCGATCTGGGCCGACTATGCCACGAAATACGGGGTCGATACCTCATTTCGGCAGGTCGGTGTCACCCTGCTCTGCCGCGGCGAAACGGAACTGGCGCATTTCGCCGACTGGAGAGACCAGGCACGCGAGATCGGTTTCGTGGACGCAACCGAGTTGAGCGCCGCGCAAGTCTCCGAGCGGATGCCCGCGATGAACATCCCCGGACTGGCAGGCGCCTGGCATCAGCCGAGCGACGGATGCGTCAGACCCGAGAAGGTCGGCCCTGCCCTGGCCGGGATCGCCGACAGCTTGCAGGTGGCCGTGATGGAGCAGTGCGCCGCACTGGATCTTGAGACGACCGCCGGACACGTCAGCGGCGTCCTTACAGAGCAGGGGCGTGTCAAAGCCCAGGCCGTGGTGGTGTCGGGCGGCGCCTGGAGCCGCGCCTTCCTGCGCCGTCTAGGTTTCGAGATCCCGGTTCTGCAGGTCTATGGCAGCCTGTTTCGAACGGGACCGGTCGAAACGTCGCTGCAGGGCTGCGGCGCCACGGGATCGTTCGGGTGGTGTCGCCGCCCGGACGGCAGCTTCACGGTCGGCAACAACACCGTCATTTCGACGGTGACGCCGGACAGCTTCAGACTGTTTCGGCAGTTCCTTCCGGCGATGCGGGACGGCCATGGCGCGGTTTCCCTCGACGTGGACCAGGATTTCTTCCGCGACCTGAAGATGTTCTTCGCATCGGATGATCGAAAAAAGCTTGAGTTGCAGAACACGAGAGTTCTCGGCGCATCCCCGGACGCGCGGACGAAACGCGCAACCGTCACGGCGCTCAGGCACGAGTTCCCCGACTTCTCCGACGTGGAGATCGCAAGCGAATGGGCCGGCGTGATCGATATCACGCCGGATTCCGCCCCGATCATCGACCGGCTGCCCGGCGTGGGCGGCGCTTATGTCTGTAGCGGCTTCTCTGCGCACGGGCTGGCCATGGCGCCGGCGGCCGCCGAAATCACCGCCGACCTGGTTGTCGGACAGGAACCGTCAATTGATGCCAGCGCGTATCGCGTGTCGCGTTTCACCTAGATCAGCCGGGCCAGTCGATAGGCGTCGCGGATCGCGGCGTGGACGTCGCGCGAGGAGACCGCATCGCCGATCCGGTGCAGGGCGAATCCCTCGGCGGCGCCAAGCGGCGCGCGGCCGCTTGCCGGCCCCAGAAGCGCGTCGATCCCGGTGACGCCGTCGTTCGCCGCGTGCGGGCGCAGCCCGAAAAAGAGATCGTCCATCGGAACCGTCCCGTGCTCGATCACCACCTGGTCCGCCCGGCGCAGGATCTCGCCGCCGGAATAGGTGTCGCGAAACACCGCCTCCAGTCGGCCCTCCACGGGGCGCACCGCAACCAGTTCCGCATCCGTCAGCCGCGGTATGCCGAGTTCCGCAAAGCGTTTCCGAAACCCGGTCTTGTCCTGATAGGGCATCTCGACGGCGATCGCCTCGTCCAGCGTCGCAAAGGTGACGCCACCCCCCCGCCGCACCAGTTCCAAGGCGCAGGAGGGCGCGGCCTGCCGCCCGGTGCCGTCATAGATCAGCACCTCGGGCACGCGCGGGGCGTCGCCGCCCAGCACGTCCCAGACCGTCAGGCAGTGCTCCGAACCCTCCAGCCAATCCGTATCCGGCAGACCGCCGGTGGCGATGATGACGCTTTGCGGCGCCTCCGCACGCACCGTGGCCTCGTCCGCAAAGACATTCACCCGCACGTCCACGCCGAGCCGGTCCAGTTCCGCCTCACGCCAGTCGAGGATCCCCGCCAGGTCCGCCCGCGCCCGCGCCAGCGTCGCGATGCGGAGCTGCCCGCCAAGACGCGCCGCGGCCTCGAACAGCGCGACCGCATGTCCGCGCAGCGCCGCCACGCGCGCGGCCTCCAGCCCGGCCGGCCCGCCGCCCACAACGACGACCTTGCCGGGGCGGTCTGCGGGCGGCACCTCATGCCCCAGCGTCAGCTCGTGGGCCGTCGCCGCGTTGTGGATGCAATGCGCCTTGCGGTAGAGGCAGTAGGAGGCCCCGACGCACGGCCGGATCTCGTCCTCGCGGCCCTCGCCGAGCTTGTTGACGAGGTGCGGGTCGGCCAGATGCGCGCGGGTCATGCCGACCAGATCGACTATGCCCTCGCGCACCGCATGCCGCGCGGTCGCGGTGTCGCGGATGCCTCCGGCATGCATCAGGGGCAGGCTCGTCTCCGCCCGGAACGCGGCTACCTGCGCCAGGTAGGGCGCGCTGGGCTGGAACAGGCCGGGCATGTTGTCCTCGGACAGAAACAGGTCGCTGTCCATGCGGCCGTAGATGACGTTGAAGAAATCCACCACCCCCTCGCGCTCGAAGAGCCGGGCCAGCGCGAGCCCGTCGGCCAGCGACAGCCCGCCCTCCGCGCCCTCGTCGATCGTCAGCCGGAGGCCGACGGCCATATCCGCGCCGGCCGCCTCGCGGATCGCCTCGTGCACCATGATCCCGAAGCGCGCCCTGTTCTCCAGGCTGCCGCCGAAGCCATCCGTCCGCCGGTTGGTCATCGGCGACATGAACTGCCCGATCAGGTGACCGCCGGTCAGGGTCTCGATCCCGTCCAGGCCGGCCGCGCGCGCCCGGCGGGCCGCCGCGGCGTAGTCGCCGATGACGCGGTCGATATCGTGGTCGTCCATCTCCTTGGGAAACCCGCGGTTGCGCACCTCGCGCACCCGCGACGGGCCGAGCGTCGGAAGCCAGTTTCCGGTCGAGGCGCTGGCCCGCCGTCCCAGATGCGAGATCTGTGTCATGACCGCTGCGCCCTCGGCATGAACCGCCTCGGCCAGACGGGCGAGATGCGGGATCACCGCGTCGGTGGAAAGATCGAGCTGCCCGCCGCCCCAGGAGGTATCGCCGGAGACCATGGCGCTGCCGCCGATCATCGTCAGGCCGATCCCGCCGCGGGCCTTCTCGACGTGATAGGCGCGGTAGGCCTCCGTGGGCATCCCGCCCTCGTCGAGAGCGGACGCATGCGCCGTGCTGACGACACGGTTGCGCAACGCGACCTGCTTCAGCCGATAGGGCTGCAGGAGCGGATCCGTGGTCGCGGCCTTCGTCTCGTCCCTGGTCATCCCGGGCCTCTTTGGTTTGGCCTCTCCGAGGCGGCTCAGCGCCAGGCGGAGACGCGCGACCGACGCCCGGAGATCAGATCATATCGCAGACGGAGCATTCGGACAGGTTGCCATCGCGGCAAGCACGGCCGCGGTGATCTCGTCGGTGGAATGGCTGCCGGGGCGGGTGCCGATGCCTTGCGCCGTCGCGCTCTCGACGGCACGCAGGATGTCGGCGGCGGCCTCGACCTCGCCCAGATGCTCCAGCATCATCGCCGCCGACCAGATCGCGGCGATCGGGTTGGCGATGCCCTTGCCGGCGATGTCGGGCGCCGAGCCGTGGACCGGCTCGAACATCGAGGGGCCGGAGCCATCGGGGCAGATATTGGCCGAGGCGGCAAAGCCAAGCCCGCCCTGAATCGCGGCGCCCAGATCGGTGAGGATGTCGCCGAAGAGGTTCGAGGCGACGACCACGTCCAGATCCTGCGGCGCCATCACCATCTTCGCGGCCATCGCGTCGATATGCATGTGGCTCACGGTCACGTCGGGATACTCCGCCGCCAATTCGCGCGTGACCTCGTCCCAGAAGACCATCGAGTATTTCTGCGCGTTCGACTTCGTCACCGATGTCAGGTGCCCCCGCCGCGCCCGGGCCTGGTCGAACCCGAAACGCAGGATGCGCTCCACCCCCTTGCGCGTGAAGATCGCGACCTCGGTCGCCACCTCGTTGTCGCGGCCCGGATGCACCCGGCCGCCGGCGCCAGAATACTCGCCCTCGGTATTCTCGCGGATGCAGAGGATGTCGAAGCCCTCCGCCTTCAGCGGCCCCTCGACGCCGCGCAGGAGCCGGTGCGGCCGGATATTGGCATATTGGTCGAAGGCCTTGCGGATCGGCAGCAGCAGCCCGTGCAGCGACACCGAGTCCGGCACGCTCTGCGGCCAGCCCACAGCGCCCAGATAGATCGCGTCGAAGCGGCGCAGTGTCTCGATCCCGTCCTCGGGCATCATCGCGCCGGTCTCGTGGTAGAAGGCGCAGGACCACGGGAAGGTCTCGGTGTCGAGCGCAAAGCGGCCGGCGGCGGCCTGCCGCACGACCGCCATCGCGGCATCGGTTACATCCACGCCGATCCCGTCGCCGGGGATCAGGGCAAGGCGGTGCGTTTTCATCTGCGTCTCCGGGCGGTCAAAGGTCGATCAGGACGGACTTGGTCCGGCGGCTGGCGTGATAGGCCTCGCGGCCCAGATCCTTGCCCAGCCCGCTGGCCTTCCAGCCGCCGGTGGGCAGGATGTGGTCGCGCGAGCGGCCGTAGCGGTTGATCCAGACGGTTCCGGCCTCGATCCGCCGGCTCAGCCGCAGCGCGCGCGACAGGTCGCGGGTGAAGAGCCCCGCGGCCAGCCCGTAGGTCGCATGCGCCGCCAGCGCCATCGCCTCGTCCTCGGTGGCGAAGGTCTGGAAGGTCGCCACGGGGCCGAAGATCTCCTCGGTGACGGCAGGATTGTCCTGCGTGACCCCCGTCAGCAGCGTCGGACGGTAATAGTTGCCTTCGCGGTCGAAGGCTTCGCCGCCGCAAAGCACCTCCGCCCCCTGCCCGGCCGAAGCGCGCACGATCCCGTCGATCCGCGCCATCTGCTTGCCGGAGATGATCGGCGAGAAGCCGTCCGCCTCGGCCAGCGTGTCGACGGGGCGGTAGCGCGCGAACCGCTCGGCAAGCCGCGCGGCCAGCTCCTCGGCGATGCTTTCCTCGACGAGGATGCGCGAGCCGGCGACACAGAACTGCCCGGCATTGGGCATGATGCCCCGGTCGAGACAGGCCGCCGCGAGGTCGAGATCGGCGTCGGCGAAGACCACCATCGGGCTCTTGCCGCCCAGCTCCAGCGTCATCGGCTTGATGCCGGTGCGGGCGACGTTCTCCATGATCGCCGCACCGGCGCGCGTGGAGCCGGTGAACGAGACCTTGTCGATCCCGGCATGCCCGGTGATGGCGGTGCCGGTCACCGGCCCATCGCCGAGCACCACGTTGACCAGGCCTGCCGTCAGACCCGCCCGGACCGACAGCTCGGCCAGGTAGAGCGTGCTCCACGGCGTCATCTCGGACGGTTTCAGCACCACCGCGTTGCCGGCGGCCAGCGCCGGGCCAAGCTTCCAGCCCGCCATGTTGATCGGAAAGTTCCAGGGCGTGATCGCGCCTACCACGCCATAGGGTTCGTCGGAGATGAAACCGTGCTGCGCGTCCGAGGTCGGCACCAGCGCGCCGCCCTCCTTGTCGGCGAACTCGGCAAAGAACCGGATCTGTTCGGCCGTCACCGGAACGTCGCCGCTGCGCGCCTGCGCGGCCGGACGCGACGAGCAGACGGCTTCGATCAGCGCAAGGGTCTCCGCCTCCTGCTCGATCAGGTCGGCCCAGGCATGAAGCGCGCGAAGCCGGTCGCGCGGCGCGACGCCGCCCCAGCCGGAAGAGGCCAGCGCGGCGCGCGCGGCGGCGACGGCCTCGTCGACGATGCCGGCATCGGCGACAGGGATCGCGCCGACCGGGCGGCCGGTGGACGGCGAGACCACCTCGATCGTCTCGTCGCCGGGCACGTGACGACCGGCGATGAAATGCCCCGCGGGACGCGGGATGTCGGAGAGCTGCATGGCGACCTCTCGGTATCGTTCGGACGCAGGATCGGTCAGGCGACGCGGCCGATGCTGCCGAATGCGGCGGCGGCGCAGAATCCCCTGCTTCCTGCACCGACATGGCAGATCATTCTGCGCCCGGGTCTCCGGTTGCAAGCCAGGCCCCGATGGGCGCCGGGCGGGCCGGCGGCTGCGCCCTGAGCCGGCCAGCCTCGGCCACGCTGCGCCCCGCGCTGGCGGCGACGATCTCGGCGCCGGCGAGCTGGCAGTACCTGCCCTGGCAGCGCCCCATGCCGACGCGGCTGAGGGACTTCGCACGGTTCGCCTCGGCCCCCGACAGCGGCAGCGTCTCGCGCAGGAGCCCGGCGGAGATGTTCTCGCAACGGCAGACCACGGTCGCGTCGGGCAGCGCCCGCACCGCCTCGGCCGGCCAGGGGAACGCGCGCGCCAGCGCGTGGGCGAAGCGCTCCATCCGGGCGAGGCGCCGCAGCACCGGGGCCGGCGCGGGATGCGGCAGCCCCAGATCCTGCAGGCAGGCGATGGCGGCGGCGCGGCCGGCCTCCTCCGCCCCGTCCGCACCGAGCAGGCGCTGCCCGTCCCCGGCCACGTAGAACCCGTCCCCCGCCCGGCCGAGCGCGTCGCAGCGCGGCAGCCACTGGCGGAACGGCTCCGACCAGTCGAACCGCGCGCCGGCGAGATCGGCGAGATGGGTGTCGGCGCGCAGATGCCAGCCGAGCCCGACCATGTCGCACGCGGTGCGCCGCGCCCTGCCCCGCGCGTCCCGCCAGTGCATCGCGACGGGACCGTCCGCCGTTTCGATCCGCTCCAGCGTCACGCCGGCGTGGTAGCGCCGCCCGAGCGCGGCGCGCAGGCGCAGCCCGCGCAGCGTCGTCTGCGGCCGCGCCCGCGCCATCGCAGCGCCGGCCGCGATCTGCGCCCGCATCGGCGCGGTGTCGAGCACGGCGGCGACCTCGGCCCCGGCGGCGCGCAGCTGCGTCGCGAGCAGGGTCAGCAGCGGGCCGGACCCGGCCAGCACGATCCGCCGCCCCAGCGCCACACCCTGCGCCTTGAGCGCGATCTGCGCCGCGCCCAGCGTGTAGACCCCGGCGCTTTCCCAGCCGGGCACGGGCGCCAGCCGGTCGGTCGCGCCGGTGGCAAGGATCAGCCGGTCAAAGGCGATCTCCTCGCGCACCGCACCCAGCACCTGCGCCACGCCGCCCGACAAGGCAAGGACGGAGCGCTCGGGCAGATGCGTCACCCGCCCCTCGGCCACCAGCCGGTCGAAGAGCGCGTGCAGGCGCCGCGCCTTGGCGGCCTCGCTGCCGTAGAGCTTTTCCGCCGGGCGGGTGAAGCCTTCGGGCGGGCGGCGGTAGATCTGTCCGCCCGCGCGCGCCGCCTCGTCCACCACAACGGGGTGCAGACCCGCCTCGGCCAACGTCTCGGCGGCACGCATGCCGGCGGGGCCGGCCCCGACGATCAGGACGCGCGTCATGCCTCTTCCCCTGGCCAGCCCGCCGCGGCGGCGGAGCGCAGGCGCATGCCCTCGCGCAGGGGCGTCGAGCAGGCGCGCAGGCGCGGGCCGTCCTCCTGCCAGAGCCAGCAGTCCTGGCAGGCGCCCATCAGGCAGAAGCCGGCCCGCCGCTCCGGCCCGAACTCCGCCGCGCGCAGGGTGGAACGTGCGGCGAGGATCGCGGTCAGCACCGTGTCGCCCGCAAGCCCCGTCAGCTCCTCGCCGTCGAAACGAAAGCGCAGCGCGGCGCGCCCCGTCTCGGCCAGACGGAGGACGCGGCCGGTCATTCGGCGGCTTCCGCCGGCAGGACAGGCCGCGGCAGATCGGGGAACCGCGTGCAGGTGGCCTCGAAGGCGCGGTCGACGGCCTCCGGGCCCGCGCCCTCGATCCGGCGGAAGATCTCCGTCTTGGCGAAGAAACGCCAGTGGATCGGCAGGCCGGCCAGGATCTCGGTCAGCCGGTCATAGGCGGCCTCGGTCCAGCGCGCCTCGTAGCGCATGCGCTCCGGCCCGTAGTCGAACCCTTCGTCGGGGGCGGGCATCGCCGCACGCAACCGCGCGGTCTCTGCCTCGTCCACCTCTCCGTCCGACAGTGCAACGCCGTAGTCCCGCTGCGCCGCCGCCTCCGAGACATAGCCCCGCGCCACGTCCCGGGCGACGCGCCAGGGCTCGCGCTGCATCGGATTGCCGCGCCCGCCGCCGCCGGCCGAGCGCACCATCAGCACGTCGCCCGGCTGCAGGATCGCGGTGTCCTTGCTGCCCATGCGCCGCGCGTCCGGCGTGTCCGGGTTGACGACCATGTCGGCCAGCCCGGCCGCGCGCCCCCCGCCGGTGCCCCAGGGGCGGAACGCGCTGCGGTCGCGGTTCCGCGCGGTGATGCGGCTGTCGGGCGCGAAGACGCGGAAGGCCATCTCCGTCGCCAGCCCGCCGCGCCAGCGCCCCGCGCCGCCGGAATCTTGCGCCAGCCCGTACTTGACGAACTCCACCGGCACCTCGGTCTCGGTGATCTCGATCGGCGTGTTCTTGAGATAGGCCGCATCCGCGCCCGACCCGTTGGTGCCGTCGCGATGCGGCATCCCGCCACCGCCGCCGACCACCGGGTTCACCGCCGCGATCACCGTCTTCTGGCTGCGCTCGTCGCGGGTCATCACGTTGACGATGCAGTTGTTTCCGGCAGGCGCCGCGGGCATCCGGTCCGGCACCGCCTGCACGAAGGCGCCGAAGATCACCGAGCGCAGCCGCGCACAGGTGAGCGAGCGCATGCCGACCGCCGCGGGCTCGACCGGGTTCAGCACCGTGCCCTCGGGCGCGATGCAGGTGAAGGGCCGCGTCAGGCCGCTGTTCAGCAGGATACGCGGGTTCAGCGTGTAGAGGATGTAGTAGACGCCCACGAGCAGGATCGTGTGCCGCGGATCGCCGCCCGAGGGCACGTTGAGCGACGAGGCGAGCTGCGGATCGGAACCGGTGAAGTCGAGCACGGCCTCGTCGCCGCGGATCTTCAGCGTCAGGTTCAGGCGGCAGGGATTGGCCTCGTCGCTGTCCTCGTCGGCATAATCGGCGAACCGGTAGTCGCCGTCCGGGATCTCGGCCAGGATCGCGCGGGCCTGCGCTTCGGCCTGATCCTTCAGCGCGGCGACGCCCGAGACGAAACCCTGCCGCCCGAAGCGCTCGATCATCGCATGGACCTTGCGCTCGCCCGTGTTCAGCGCGCCGACCAGCGCCTTGATGTCGCCGATATTGAGCGCGGGCTTGCGCACGTTCGTGGACATGATGCGCAGGATCTGCTCGTCGAACACGCCCTCGCGCACCAGCTTCATTGGCGGAAAGCGGATGCCCTCCTGCTGGATCTCGGTCAGCGAGCGCGACAGCGAGGCCGGGACCGCGCCGCCCATGTCGGTATTGTGGATGTGTCCCCCGGTCCAGGCGACGATCTCGTCGTCGGAAAACACCGGCTTCCACAGATGCGTGTCCGGCGCGTGGGTGGCGACATGGCCGGAATAGGGATCGTTGGTGAAGGCCACGTCGCCGGGGCGGTAGGGCTCCTCCACCAGGTCGATCCCGCGCCCGTAGGTGAGGCCGGGATACCAGGTCGCGCCCAGTTCCGTCGGCACGGCGAAGGTGTCGCCGGCGCGGTCCATCAGCATCACCGTGAAGTCCTGCGTCTCCTTGACGAAGGCGCTGTGCGCGGTGCGGTGCAGCGTGTGGGCCATGTTCTCGGCCGCGGCGCGGGCATGGTTGGCGAGCACCTGAAGGGTCATCTTGTCGAACATGGCGCTCACTCCGCGAAGTCGAGATGGATGTTGAGACGGTCGTCCACGCGCGCCGAGGCGCCGGCCGGGATGGCGAAGGTCGTGTCTTCCTGCGCCACGATGGCGGGGCCGTCGAACGCCGTGCCCGCCGCAAGGCCGGTGCGTTCGTGAAGCGGCACCGGGCGCCAGCCGCCGATATGGACCTGCACCTGCCGCACGCTTTCCGGCGCGACCCGCGCGGGTTCGGTGAGGTCGGGCTTCGGCCCCGCCCCCAGCGCCGAGAGCCGCAGGTTGACCAGCTCGATCCGTCCCTCCCGGTCGTCGAAATCATAGATCTGCCGGTGCGCCTCGTGGAACGCGGTCTCGATGGCCGGCAGGTCGGTCAGCCAGTCCGGGTCGAGCGCGACCTCGATCTCGTAGCTCTGCCCGGTGTAGCGCATGTCGGCCGACAGGCGCAGGTCGACGGCGCCGTCATGGCCCTGCGCGGCGAGCCAGGCCCGGCCCTCCTCGGCGAGCGCCCGGAAATGCGCGCTCAGCCGGGGCAGCGCGTCGGCGTCGAGGTCGGCAAAGACCGTGCGGATGAAGTCGCCCTTGAGATCCGCGACCAGCCCGCCGAGCGCCGAAACCACGCCGGGCCGGCGCGGCGCGATCACCCGCGGCATGCCGAGTTCCCGCGCCAGGAAGGCGCCCAGCATGGGCCCGCCGCCGCCGAAGGGCATCAGCGCGAAGTCGCGCAGATCGACGCCGGCGCGCGAGGACAGCTTCTCCACCTCGACGAACATCTCGGATACGGCGATGTCGACGATCGCCTGCGCCGTCTCCTCCAGCCCGCGCTCCAGCCGGGCCGCCAGCGCGCCCACCGCCTCGCGCGCGAGCTCCACCTGCATGTCGAGCTGCCCGTAGGCCATCTCGGAATGGCCGAGCCAGCCGCAGACGGCCATCGCGTCGGTGACGGTCGCCGCGGTCCCGCCGCGCCCGTAGCAGGCCGGGCCGGGCACCGAGCCCGCGCTTTCCGGCCCCACCCGCAACACGCCATGCTCGTCCACCGAGGCGATGGAGCCGCCGCCGATGCCGATCGAGCTGACCGAGACCGACGGGATGTGCAGCGGGAACTCCCCCACCAGCTCGTCCGAGCCGAATTGCACCGCGCCGTCGATGATCAGCGCGAAATCCGCCGAAGTGCCGCCGATGTCGAGCGTCAGGATGCGGCTCTCGCCCGCCTGCCGCGCCAGCCAGTTCGCCCCGATCACCCCCGAGGCGGTGCCCGACAGCAGCATCGACACGCAATCGCGGCGCCCTTCCCCGGCGGTCATCAGGCCGCCGTTCGACTTGGTCAGCATGGGCCGCGCCGGCACGCCCTGCGCCTCTAGCCGCTGTTCCAGCGCGCTCAGGTAGCCCGACACGCAGGGATGCACGTAGCCGTTGAGGATGGCGGTCGAGAAGCGTTCGTATTCGCGAATGACCGGCCAGACCTCGGCCGAGGTGAACACGAAGAGGTCGGGCGCCTGCGCCTCGATCTCGGCGCGGATCTCGGCCTCCTGCGACGGGTCGCGCCAGCTGTGCAGCAGCGCCACGATGACGCCGTCGGCGCCCGCGGCGCGGGCCTTGGCCAGCGCCTCGGTCACGTCGCCGGGCGCATCCGTTCGGCGCCCGTCGGCGCGCATCCGCACGGGCAGGCCGAAGATCATGTCGCGCGGTACCAGCGGGTCTGGACGGTGGCAGAACAGCGAGTACATGTCCGGCATGCGCAGCCGGGCCAGCTCGATCACATCCTCGAAGCCTGCATTGGTGAACAACGCCAGCTTCGCGCCCTTGCGCTGGATCACCGTGTTGATGCCCACGGTCGTGCCGTGCACGAAGCGGCTGACCGCCTCGGGCGACAGCCCCTCGCGCTCGGTGAGCAGCGCCAGTCCGGTCTGCAGTTCCGCGCCGGGATCGTCCGGCGTGGTCAGCACCTTGAGCGAGGCCATCCGCCCGCTCCGCGCTTCGAGCGCGCAGAAATCCATGAACGTGCCGCCGATGTCGACGCCGATCTTCCAGTCTTCCTCGGCAATCTGCCCGTCCATCGCTTCCGCCTCTCCGGTTTCGCTGCGCCGGCAGTTCAGCAAAATGGCGGCGCGCGGTCCAAGACGGATGGCGCGCGGATGCATAAGGTCAGCTTATGGATCGGCATGCGCCCTGATCTGAGCGCGCAGCAGATCCTCGGCGCGCGACAGGGTCTTGCCGCGCAGCGTCATCAGCGCGAGCGGGATCTCGGGCGACTGGGCGAGCGGGCGGATCACCAGCCCGGCGAACAGCTTCCACGGCAGCAGCGAGTCGACCACCGCCACGCCCAGCCCGGCCTGCACGAAGCCCACCGCCGATATCGACGTGTCGATCTCCAGCTCCGGCTCGAAGCGCAGGCCCTGCCGCCGGGCCGCCTTGTCGAGTTCCTCGTAGGGACGGGTCGCGGCGCGGTAGGAGATCACCGTCTCGGAGGCGAGATCGGCAAGGCCGACCTCCGCGCGATCCGCCAGCGGATGCCCCGTGGGCAACAGGCAGGAAAACGAGGTGCTGCCCAGAACCTCCGCCTCGATATCCGGCGCGACGCGGTCGCTCAGCCCCAGGGCCATCGCCGCGTCGCCCTCGCGCAGCATGGTGCGCAGCGAGGACAGCGGCGCGACGTTGCAGCGCAGCGCGATATCCGGATGGCGCGCGCGAAAGACGGACAGGATATGCGGCAGCAGCGACATGGCCGGCGGGGTGGAGCAGCCGATGCGCACCAGCCCGGCGCGGCCGAGCTTGAGATCCGAGGTCTTGCGCCGCAGCCCCTCCAGCGCGCCGAACAGCCGCTCCGCCTCGGGATAGAGTTCCTCTGCCTCGGGCGTCGGCTTCAGCCGCCCCTTCTCGCGGTCGAACAGGGCAAAGCCCAGCTCGTCCTCGGTGTGGCGCAGGATCTGGCTGAGCGCGGGCTGCGATATGTTCAGCATCCGCGCCGCCTCGGTCACGGTGCCGGCCCGCATCACGGCGGTGAAGATTTCCAACTGGCGCGCGCGCATGGGCGAAACCATAGGTTCAACTTATGACCTGCTACGGTTCCCGTATTTGACGGCGCAGGTCAAGCCGCGCTTTGCTGTCACCTGTCCGCGAAAGGAGACCAAATGCGCGCGATCGTTCTGGGCGGCGGCTTGATGGGGAGCGCGACCGCGTTCTTTCTCGCGCGGCGCGGCGTCGCCGTTCGGCTGGTCGAGCGCGGCTATATCGGCGCCGGCGCGACCGTCGCCTCCTTCGGCAATATCCGCCGGACCGGGCGTCATCTGCCGCAATTGCCGCTGGCGCATCGCGCGCTCGCGCTGTGGAACCGCGCCGAGGCGCTGCTGGGGCGCGATGTCGAATTCCGCCCGACCGGCCATCTGCGGCTGATCTTCGACGCGGGCTCGCGCCGGGACATGGAGCGCTTCGCCGAAGCGGCCCGCCCCTGGGGGCTGGAGATCGAGGCGCTGGCGCCGGGGGAGATCCGCCGCCGCTTTCCCGGCCTCGGCCCCTCCGCCATCGCCGCCAGCTTTTCCCCCGAGGACGGAAGCGCCAATCCGCGGCTGGTCGGCCCGGCCTTCGCCGATGCCGCGGCCCGGGCGGGCGCGGAGATCGTGCAGGGGGCGGGGGTGCCGCTCGTGACGACGGCGAATGGCGGCTTCCGCGTCGAGACCGAGCAGGGCGACTTCGAGGCCGACGTGCTGGTCAATTGCGCCGGCGCCTGGGGCAAGACGCTCGCCGCGCAGTTCGGCGAGGACGTGCCGCTTTCGACCCACGGCCCGCAAATGGGCGTGACGGAACCCCTGCCCCACCGCATCCTGCCCGTCGTCGGCATGTGGAGCCAGGACGCGGGCGCCTATCTTCGGCAGGTCGAGCGCGGCAACGTTGTCTTCGGCGGCGGCGTGCCGCGCGTGCCGGTGGACGACAGCGGTTTCGCCCGCATCGACTCGGCACGGTTCGCGCCGCAGCTGGAGAAGATCGTGCGTCTCTGCCCGGCGCTGCGCGACGTGGCGGTGATCCGGCAGTGGTCGGGCTGCGAGGGCTATGTCGCCGACGACCTGCCGGTGATGGGCCCGTCCCGGACCACTCCGGGCCTGTTTCACGCCTTCGGCTTTTGCGGCCACGGCTTTCAGCTCGGCCCCGGCGTGGGCGACGCGATGGCCGAGCTGGTGGAGACTGGGCGCTGCGAAACGCCGCTGGAGCCCTTCGGGATCGAGAGGTTCGCGGCGTGAGATCAGAACTCCGCCACCTTCCCCCATTGCGGGTCGGTGAACCGCGCCAGCCGGTATTGCTCGGTCTCGGTCAGCGTCTCGCGACCCAGCAGCAAGTCGGCCACCAGATGCCCGGCGCCCGGCCCGATGCCGAACCCGTGGCCCGAGAAGCCGGCGGCGAGCGTCAGCCCCGGAACGCCGATATCGGCGTCGATCACCGGGACGCCGTCGGGGGTGCTGTCGATATAGCCGCCCCAGCTCGCCTGGACCGGCAGCTCCTTCAGCCCGGGCAGCAGCGCCTGCGAGGCGGCGAGCGTCTCGCGGATCACCCGGGCCGAGGGGCGCGGGTCGAGCACGCGCACCCGCTCCATCGGCGTCTCGCGGTCGAGCCGCCAGCGCGAGCGGGTGTCGAAGCCGGCGCGCCAGGCCTGTGTGCCCCCGGGGGAGAGCACGCGCCAACGCTTCAGCGCCATCGGCAGGAAATGCCGCGCGCCCAGCAGGGTGCCCGGCGTGGGGTCCACGCTGGCGCGGCCCGAGATCGCCAGCGTGTAGGCGCCGTCGCCGCGCCGCGTGACGGATGCCGCGCTGGTATGCAGCGCCGGCGGCACGCCCTCTGCGCCCGGCCCCACCGACAGGACGGAACTGCGCACCGAGCTTTGCGGAAACCGGATGCCGAGCTGGTGCAGGAAGCTCGCCGCCCAGGCGCCGCCGGCCAGAACGACCTGCCGCGTGCGGATCGGGCCCTTCTCGGTCACCACCGCCGAGACACGACCGCCCGATGTCTCCAGCCCGCGCGCCGCGCAGTTCTGCACCACGGTTCCGCCGTTCTGCTCCACGCCCGTCGCGATCAACGGCGCGGCGATGGCGGGATCGGCGGTGCCGTCGCTCGGCGACCAGACCCCGCCGAGCCAGCGCTGGCCGGTGGCCGCGCCCCGGTCCGTCGCCTCCGCCGCACTCAGCATCCGGGTGTCGACCCCCTCGCCGCGCGCGAAGCGGCCCCAGGCCGCCCAGCCCTCGATCTCGGCGGGATCGTTCGAGAGATACAGCAGCCCGCAGCGGCGGAAGCCGAGATCGGCGCCGATCTCTTCGGCCATCCGTTCCCAGAGCGCCAGGCTACGCGTGGACAGCGGCAGCTCGCGCGCGTCGCGGTTCTGCTGGCGGCACCAGCCCCAGTTGCGGCTGGACTGCTCCGCCCCGACGCGCCCCTTTTCGATCAACACGACCTTCTGCCCGGCGCGCGCCAGCCAGTAGGCGGCGCAGACGCCGACGATGCCGGCGCCGATCACGACGCAATCGGCCTCGCGGGGCAGATCCTGCGTGGTCTCGACGGTCTTCAAGGGCACACCCATCGCGGCATTCTCCATTCTTTTCCAACGGGCTATCACCCTAGCGGCGGCACCATCTGCCATAGCGGCGCCGCCGGCAGCATATCCTGTCGAAAGAGATTGACAGGCCGGTGCCACGCCATTTCTGACTGTGCCACCCCGAAACACTGGACATGACGCCCATGGCCGCCACCCCCCACAAACTCGACCGCATCGACCTGAAGATCCTCGCCGAGTTGCAGCGCAACGGCCGGATCACCAATGTCGAGCTTGCCGACCGGGTGGCTCTGTCGCCCTCGCCCTGCCTGATGCGCGTGAAGAAGCTGCAGAAGGCCGGCTACATCACCGGCTACAGCGCGCTGATCGACGTGCCGAAGCTGGGCGAGACCTTGACCGTCTTCACCGAGTTCACGCTCAAGAACCACCGGCAGATCGACTTCGCCCGCTTCCAGGAGGCGCTGGAGAAGGTGGATTCCTGCGTCGAATGCCACCTGGTCTCGGGCGGCTACGACTATCTGGCCAAGTTCGTCTGCAGCAGCATCGCCGATTACCAGAACATCCTGGAGGCGCTGATCGACCGCGACGAGGCGGGAATCGACAAGTATTTCAGCTTCGTCGTGATGAAGACGGCCTTCGCCAAGACGCAGATCCCGCTCAGCCGTCTGTTCGCCGACAAGGTCTGAGCCGCGCCGTCAGCGGTTGGCAAAGCGCGCGATCAGCTCGGGATCCTGCTCCAGCCCCGCCAGCCAGCCGGTGTCGAGCTTCGGCACCGACGAGACGAGCAGCTTGGAATAGGGATGCTGCGCCTCGGTGCTCATCGTGGCGGCGGGCAGGCGTTCGACGATCTCGCCCTTGTACATCACCAGCACGTCGTCGCAGATCGCCTCGACCGTGGACAGGTCGTGGCTGATGAACATGTAGCTGAGGCTTAGTTCGCGCTGAAGCTCCTTCAGCAGTTCGAGGATCGCCGCGGCGACGACGGTATCCAACGCCGAGGTGATCTCGTCGCACAGGATCAGCTGCGGCTCGGCCCCCAGCGCGCGGGCAAGGTTCACGCGCTGTTTCTGACCGCCCGAGAGCTCCATCGGCAGGCGGTGACGCAGGGCGGCCGGTAGCTGCACCATGTCCAGAAGCTCGATCACCCGCTTCTCGCGCGCGCGGCCCTTGATCCCGTGATAAAAGGTCAGCGGCCGGCCGAGGATCGTCTCGATGGGCTGCGCCGGGTTCAGCGCGGTATCGGCGAGCTGGAAGACGATCTGCGCCTGGCGCAGCTGCTCCTTCGACCGCTGGCCGAGGCTTGCGGGCAACGCGACGCCATTGACCAGCACCTCGCCGCGATAGGGCGGCAGGATCCCGGCGATCGCGCGGGCGAGCGTCGACTTTCCCGAGCCGGATTCGCCCACCACACCCAGATTGCGCCCGCGTTCGAGGGTGAAGCTGATATCGTCGAGGATCTTCGCGGTCGGCTCCCCGCCGCGCATCGACCCGTAGCCGGCGGACAGCCGGTCGACCTCCAGCAGCGGCGCCCGGTCGGGTCCGTCCGCGGTGGCGATCGCTTCGTGCGGCACCGGATCGAAGGCGGCGAGCAGTTCCTTTGTGTAGGGATGCCGCGGCGCGTTGACGATCTGCTCGGTGGTGCCTTCTTCCTGGATCTCGCCGCCCTTCAGCACGATGATCCGGTCGGCGATCTGCGCCACCACCGCGAGATCGTGGGTCACATAGACCCCCGCCATGTCGGACTTTTCCATGACGGAGCGGAACGCGCGCAGCACCTCGATCTGGGTGGTCACGTCGAGCGCGGTGGTCGGCTCGTCGAAGATCACCAGCTTCGGGTCGCCGATCAGCGCCATCGCGGCCGAGAGCCGCTGGAGCTGGCCGCCCGACACCTGGTGCGGGTAGCGCTGGCCGATGGTCTCGGGCGACGGCAGCGCGAGGGCGCGGAACAGCTCGACCGCCCGCGCCTCGGCTCCGGAGCGGTTCGGCAGGTTGTGGATCGCCGTCACCTCGATGACCTGATCCATGATCCGCTTGCTGGGGTTGAAGGCGGCGGCGGCGGATTGCGGGACATAGGACACCTCGGTGCCGCGAATATCCGCGCGCCGCCGCTCGGACATGGCGGTGACGTCGTGCTCGCCCAGGCGGATCGTGCCCGCGTGGATGCTGCAGCCGGGCCGGGCGTGGCCCATCAGCGACAGCGCGATGGTCGTCTTACCCGACCCGGACTCGCCGATCAGCGCGACGATCTCGCCCGGGGCGATCTCGAAGTTCACGCCCTTGATGATCTCGACCTCGCGGCCGGAATCGGTGATCGCGCCGATATGCAGGTCCCGGACGGAGACGAGGCTTTGCTTGGTCACGGCTCAGCTCCTGTCGCGGATCTTGGTGGGCAGGTTGTCGATGAACATGTTGACCGAAATCGTCAGCGTCGCGATGGTGATCGACGGGAAGATGACCGCCGGCGCGCCCAGCGACAGGCCCTCGATATTCTCGCGCACGAGCGCGCCCCAGTCCGCATTGGGCGGCTGCACCCCCAGCCCGAGGAAGGACAGGCCGGACAGCACCAGCACGATGAACACGAAGCGCAGACCCAGATCGGCCAGAACCGGGCCGAGGATATTAGGAAAGATCTCGCGCGCGATCAGATAGGGCGTCCCCTCGCCGCGGGCGCGGGCGACGGTGACGAAATCCATCGTGTTGATGTTCACCGCCAGCGCGCGGGCGAAGCGGTAGGAGCCGGGCAGGTAGATCGCCGCCAGGGTCAGCACCAGCACGGGGATCGAGGACCCGACCGCCGCCACCGCGACGAGGCCGAACAAGAGCGACGGGATGCCGTTGAAGGCGTCGAGCAGCCGCGACAGGATCATGTCGAACCAGCCGCCGATCACCGCCGCCACCATCCCCAGGACAACGCCCCCGGTGCAGGCCAGGGTGACCGCCACCAGCGCGATGCCGACGGTGTATCGCGCGCCCATCAGGATGCGCGAGAACATGTCGCGCCCGAGATAGTCGGTGCCGAGCCAGTAGTCCGCGGACATCGGCGAGAAGTAGTCCCAGTCGACGATCTCGCCCGGCGGATAGGGCGCCAGCGCCGGCCCGAATATCGCGACGAGGCCCCAGAACAGGATGACCCCGAGGCCGATGCGTCCGACCCAGTTGAAGGAATAGCCGGCGCGGCGCGGCGGGGTGGCCGGGTCGCCGGAGCGGGAGGGGCGGGAAACGGCTTTCATCAGCGGCGCAGCCTCGGGTTCGACAGAATGGCCATCAGGTCCGCCAGCGTGATCAGCGTCAGATAGCTGACGCAGAAGATCATCGCGCAGGACTGGATCAGCGGCAGGTCGCGGGTGGCGACGGCGTCGACCATCAGCTTGGCCACGCCGGGATAGTTGAAGATCGTCTCGACGATGATGACGCCGCCGACGAGATAGCTCAGCGACAGGGCGACCGCGTTGGCGATGGGCCCCAGCGCGTTGGGCAGCGCGTGTACCAGCACCATCCGGACGCGGCCGGCGCCCTTCAGCAGCGCCATCTCGACATAGGGCGTGTTGATCGTCTCGATCACCGCGGCGCGGGTCATGCGGATCATCTGCGCCGAGATGACGAAGGAGAGCGAGATCACCGGCATCGCGTAGGCCTTGAGCATCGCGGCCAGAGAGCCCGTGTCCGCACCGTAGCTGAGCGCCGGCAGCCAACCGAGCCAGACCGCGAAGATCAGCACCGCCAGGGTCGCGACCATGAATTCGGGGACCGAGATAACCGAGATGGTGAGGATCGACACCGTCCGGTCGAAGAACGAGCCGCGCCACATCGCGGCCCCGATGCCGAGGACCAGCGACACCGGCACCGACACCGCCGTCGTCACCCCGGCCAGCCGCAGCGAATTTATCAGCCTGTCGCCGATCAGCTCGGCGACCGGCATGTCGTTGACATAGGAGGTGCCGAAATCGCCGCTGACCAGCCCGCGCATCCAGCCCAGGAAGCGCAGCAGCGCCGGCTCGTCCAGCCCCATCGCCTCGCGCAAGCCCGCCACCGCCTCGGGCGTGGCGGCCTGGCCGAGCAGGATCTGGGCCACGTCGCCCGGCAGCATTTCGGTCGCGAAGAAGACCGCGAAGGAGACGATCACCAGCGTCAATAGCGCGATGGCCAGACGTTGCGCGACCAGGATCCATGTGGCGAGGGAGGCAGACAAGAAGACCTCGTCGGACAGGAGTCAAAAAAGGGACGGGCCGCGACCTGCGCGGCCCGTCCGTTCAGCCTATCAGCTTTCGAGCCAGACGTATTCGGCGAATGCGTAGCCCATCATGTTGCCCAGCGGGTTCGACTTCAGGCCGTGCATCTTGGTGGTATGCGCGTCGACGTTGGAGATGTAGACGGGGATCGCGGTGCCCGCGTCGTCGGCGACTATCTCCTGCATCTCCCAATAGATCGCCGTGCGCTTCTCCTCGTCGAGCGAGGCGCGCGCCTCGATCAGCATGGCGTCGAACTTCTCCGACTTGTACTGGCTCTCGTTCCAGGGCGCATCCGAGGCGTAGAGCAGCGAGAACAGGATGTCCGGCGTCGGCCGCGGGTTGATGTTGCCGAAATGCACGGGCGCCTTCAGCCAGTAGTTCGACCAGTAGCCGTCCGAGGGAACGCGATCGACCTTGAAGTTCATGCCGATCTCGCGGCCCGCCTGCTGCAGGATGGTCGCCATGTCCACCGAGGCGTTCGCGGCGTCGGACGCCACCAGCGGGATCTCGGTGCCCACAAGGCCGGCCGTCTCGAACAGCGCCTTGGCGCGCTCGGGATCGTAGTCCCGCGCCTTGAGGTTGGGGTTGTGGTAGCGGTTCGACGGCGGCACCGGCTGGTCGTTGCCGATCTCGGCCAGGCCGCGGAAGGCGGATTGCTGGATCGCCTCGCGGTTCAGCAGGTACTTCATCCCCTCGACAAAGCCGGCCTTGTCGCCGGGATGCAGGTCGAGCCGCATGTTGAGGTTGGTGTAGTTGCCCGAGGTGCTGACCGCGGTTTCCACCGAGTCCTGGCCCTTGAGCAGCCGCATCGAGCGCGCGCCGACCGACCCCGCATAGTCGATGTCGCCCGAGAGCAGCGCGTTGACCCGCGCGCTGTCGTCCGAGATCGCGACGAATTCGAGGCTGTCGAGATAGGGGCCCTCGGGCTTCCAGTAGTTCGGGTTCTTCACGACGACAGAGCGCACGCCGGGCTCGAAGACCTCCATGATGAAGGCGCCGGTCCCGTTGCCCTTGGAGAAATCCGTGGTGCCGTCGGCGACGATCATGAAGTGGTGCAGCGCGAGGATCGTGGGCAGGTCGGCATTGGCCGACGAGAGCACGATCTTCACCGTCTTGTCGTCGACGGCCGATATCTCGGACATCTGCGACGCGATGGAGTTCACCTTCGAGCCGACGGCCGGGTCGAGATGGCGCTGGAGCGAGAAGACGACGTCGGCGGAGGTCAGCGGCTTTCCGTCGTGGAAGGTGATGCCGTCCCTCAGCGTGACCTGCCAGGTCTTCGCGTCGTCCGAGGCGATCTCCTCGGCCAGTTCCATCTCCACCTCGCCCGCCTCGTTGAGGAAGGTCAGGCGGTTGTAGATCGAGCAGCAGCGCACGTAGTCGGTCGAGAGCGTCGCCTTCGCCGGGTCGAGCGTGTCGGCGGTCGACGTGGACCAGCCGGCCGCGCGCAGCGAGCCGCCGCTGACGGGCGTCTGCGCCACGGCCTCGGTGGCGCGCATCAGGACCGAGCCGCCGGCCGCAAGGCCCGCACCGGATGCCATCAGCATCCGCAGCAGGTCGCGGCGGGTCGCCCCTCGGCGGATCATGTCTTCGACCATCGCGTCGTCGCGGCCGGTCCAGTTTGTCGGATTCTTCGTCATCGGTTCCTCCTTGTCGGAACGGTTAGCTTGCTGGGAAATGGCGGTCTTGCGCCGCCTGGGATGCCAGGTCCGCGGCATCGGCGAACTCCGCGAGGGAGCGGAAATGATAGTCGGGCGCGGTGAAGCCCTGCGGTTCGATCGTGCCGCCATAGCCCGTCTGGGCGTGGCGGCGCTGGATCCAGACATTGGTCATGCCCAGTTCGCGCGAGATCCCGATGTCGTGATGCTGGCTCTGCGCCGCGTGCAGGATGTCCCGCTGCGCGCCGCCGGCCGCCTCGACATGGGCAAAGACCTGGCGGAAGAACGCCGGGTCGGGCTTCTCGCAGCCGGTCTCGTCGGTGGTGAAGCCCGCCCAGAACGGAAAGCCGAGCTTCGCCTGGTATTTCTCGTAGGCCCACCGGCGCGCATTGGTCATGGCGATCAGGCGGTAGCGCGTCTTGAGCCGGGCCAGCGCCTCGGCGGAATCGGGGAAGGGCTCGGCCTCGCCCACCGCGTCGATCATGTGCTGGCGGTTTTCCGGCGTGTCGGGCAGTCCCGTCGCCGCGGCGATGCGGCCGTAGCAGCGGCCGAGATCGTCGGGAAAGCGCAGCGCGTCGGGCTCGTAGCGGGCGGCGCGATAGGTCGCGAGAACGGCCTCGCCGTCGACCTCGACGCCCGCCGTCGCGGCGATGGCCGAGACCCCTGCCGTGATGGCCCCTTCGAAGTCGATCAGCGTGCCGACGACGTCAAAGCTGACATAGGCGAAGTCGGTCAGAGGTCTTGGTGCTGTCGTCGCATCCGTCAATGCGGCATTCCTCTTTCTGCGTTGCGCCGCGGCTCGCTCCGCGGTTCGGTCCGGCCGGCCCCGTCGCCAGCGGCGCGGGCTGATCCCCGTGCCGGCCGCTTCCCCGGTATCGTCAGCATCACGCCGATGGGGCGTCCGTTTGATCCATTCTCTCCGCACCCGGCGGCATTTTCTTCTCTATTCGGCCTTCCGACAGCAGATCGCGCGTGCCGGTGCCGGCCGCTCAGTATCCCCTGTCCGGATCGACCCCGCCGGGAACCGGCGCGCCGCGGCGCGTGGCCTCGATCACCGCGAGCGCGTGGCGCGCGCCCTCCTCGTGATTGGTCAGCGCGGCGACATGCGGCGTCACGATCACGCGCGGATCGCGCCAGGCCCAGTGGTCGGCGGGCAGCGGTTCCGGCTCCGTCACGTCCAGCGCGGCGGCGGCGACCTGCCCGCTGTCCAGCGCGGCGCGCAGCGCGTCGAGGTCGAGCTGTGCCCCGCGTCCCGCCTGCACCAGCAGCGCGCCCTGCGGCAGGCACGACAGGAAGCGCGCATCCATCAGCCCGCGGGTCTCGTCGGTCAGCGGCAGCAGGCAGATCAGCAGATCGCTGCGCGCCAGGAAGGTCTCCGTCCGGTCTGGCGCGTAGATGTCCATCCCTGCGACCGGCCGGCCGGAGCGGCTCAGCCCCGCGACCGGGAAACCCAGGTCGCGCAGGCTCTCGGCGACCAGCGCGCCGATGCGCCCGGTCCCCATGATCCCGACGCGCCGCGTCCGCGCCGGGCGGGTCGGCCGCGCCTGCCAGTCGCCGCGCGCCGCCTGATCGAGATAGGCCGGCATGTCGCGATGCAGCATGAGCGATGCCATCACCGTCCAGTCGCGCACCATCTCCTCAATGCCCGGCGCGACGGTGCGCGACAGCACCACGCCCTCGGGCATCGGCGGCAGGTGATCCACGCCGGCCCCGGCGCAGATCACCGCCTTCAGGTTCGGATAGCGCGACAGGTCGGCGGGCGGGTTCCAGCACAGCAGATGCGTGATCGCGTCGCGGTCCTCGACCGCGTCCTCCCCGATGACGATCGGCTCGCCGGCCGCGTCGAAGACGCGCTGCCAGACGGCGCCGCGCTCGGCGGTGGAGAGAAAAAGCAGCGTCATCAGGCCAGGGCGGCCCGGACATCCTCGTCTTCGAGCGTCCGGTCCAGCACGCGCCGCGTGCGTGCGACGATAGCGTCGATCTCGTCCTCGGTACAGCAGAGCGGCGGCGCGTAGCCCAGAACGCCCTGCGCGAAGGCGCGCAGGATCAGCCCCTCCTCCCAGGCCCGGTCGAAGAGCCGCGTCGCCGGCTGCACCGAGGCGGGCAGCGGTGTCTTCTCGGCCTTGTCCACGACCAGTTCCACCGCGGCCAGCATGCCGCGCCCGCGGACGTCGCCGACCAGGGGATGATCGCGCAGCCCCTCCAGCCCGGCCATCAGCCGCGCGCCCATCCGCCGGCCGTTCTCGAAAAGCCCGCCTTCGTAGAGCGCCAGAACCTCCAGCGCCACGGCGGCCGAGACCGGATGCGCGGAATAGGTAAAGCCGTGGCCGATCGCCTTCGCGCCCGCCCCGTCGGCGATGGTGTCGTAGACATGGTCGCTCAGAAACACCGCCCCCATCGGGACATAGCCCGAGGTCAGGCCCTTGGCGGTGGTCATGAGATCGGGCACGATGCCCTCTTCCTCGCAGGCGAAGATCGGCCCGGTCCGGCCGAAGCCGGTGATGACCTCGTCGGCGACGAATAGCACGCCGTACTCGGCACAGACCTCGCGCATCGCCTTGACCCACCCCATCGGCGGCACCAGCACACCGCCCGAGCCCTGGATCGGCTCCACGTAGAAGGCGGCGACGCGCTCCGCCCCGATCTCCTCGATCTTCGCGCGGAGTTCCGCCACCGAGGCGTCGATCACCGCCTGGTCGCCCCGAACCGGATTGCGGTAGGTGTAATGCGACGAAATCTTGTGCTGCCACGGATAGGGCAGACCGAACCCGTCATGAAAGGCCGGGAGCGCGGTCAGCCCCGCGCCGAGCGAGGACGAGCCGTGATAGCCCTGCGCGACCGAGATGAACTGGTCGCGGTCCGGCTGGCCCCTGGCGTGCCAGTAGTAGCGCACGAAGCGGATCGTGCTGTCGACCGCGTCCGACCCGCCGAGCGTGAAATAGACGTGGTCCAGATCGCCCGGCGACCGCTCGGCCAGCGCGGCGGCCAGCAGGATCGGCGCCTCGGCGCCCAGGTCGAAATACCCGGTCGCATAGGGCAGCTGGCGCATCTGCTCGGCCGCCGCGGCGACGACGCTTTCATGTCCGTAGCCGGCATTGACGCACCAGAGCCCGGCAAAGCCGTCGATCAGCCTGCGCCCCTCCGCATCACTCACGGTCGCGCCCTGCCCGCCGGTCAGGACGCGGACGCCGCGCGCCTCGTGGCCGCGGAAGGAAGAGACCGGGTGCACGAGGTGGCGGCGGTCCAGTTCGACGAGGGAATTGCTCAGCATCTGCGGCTCCGTTCAGCCCAGCGCCTGCGCGGCGAGGGCATAGGTTGTGAAAGCACGTTCGCGGGACGGCGCGGCGTCGCGGACCATCGAGACGCCGCCCCCGGCCCGGGCGAGGCCAAGAGCCTCGGCATGGTCGGAAAGGCCGGTCGCCTCGGGCAGGTCCACCCGCAGGAAGGCGCCCGCCCGGCGCGTCGCGGCCTCGGCGATCAGCGCGCGGGCCGTCGCGGCGTCGCGCGCCACCACCGGCCCGACCACATGGCCCCGGCCGAAGGGGCGCAGCATGGCGAATCCGCCCTCGGCCAGCAGCATCTCGCCGGTCTCCAGGATCGCCGACAGCAGGGCCGCGCGCGACGTACCCGATGCGTCGAGATCCGCCTTGGCGAAGGCTGCCAGGTCGCCGCGCCCGCCGCTGCGCACGGGCATTTCCGGCGCCGCGGCGCGGGCGGTGCCCTGGTGCTGAAGCACGCGCCCAGTCGCCGCAAAGCCGAGCTTTTCGTAAAGCGGCAGCCCGTCGGTCGTGGCAACGAGCCGCTGCTCGCGGCCCTCGGCCGGCTCCATCACCCGGCGCATCAGCGCCTGTCCGAGCCCGCAGCCACGCCGGTCCTCGGCGACGATGATCATGTTGAGCGCCGCCACCGCGCCGAAATCCGACCGCATCGCCGTGCCGACCACCCGGTCGCCGTCCAGCGCCACGACGCCCTCGGACACGCGCAGCGTCAGCGCCCAGTCCTCCGCCCGGTGCGGCCAGCCGACCGCGCGCGAAAGCTCCAGCGCGCCCGGGATATGCTCCGGCGTGAAGGCGGCGAAGTCGGCCGCGGGGCGGGCCGCCGCAGCGAGCGTCTTGTCGTGCATGATGCGCCCTTTTCGTTCTGTCTGCGCCGCAGGCTAAAGCGCCGCGCGCGGCATCTTGCGCCTGATCCGAGGGCGCGACGGCGAATTCCCGTGCCCGCCGGCGCGGCGCGCCGCAGGATATGCTGCGCTCAGCACAGCCGCCGGCCCAGGGCTTGGACCATTTCGACGGTCGCTGCCAGCTCCGCCTCGGTCAGGTATTCCTCGGGCTTGTGCGCCCGGGCGATGTCGCCGGGGCCGCAGATGATCGCCGGAATGCCCGCCTGCTGGAACAGCCCCGCCTCGGTGCCGAAGGACACCGCGCCGACCGGCGCGTTGCCGGAAATCGCCGCCGCCAGCGCCGCCAGATCGTGATCCGGGTCGAGCGCCAGCGCGGGATAGGAGGACAGCCACTCGACCTCGACCCCCGGCAGCGTCGTCACCGGGTCGAGCAGCGACCGCGGTTCCACACCGGCGATGCCGCGCGCCTCGATGCACGCCTCGGCGCGGTCGGGGATGATGTTCAGCGCCTGCCCGCCCGCCACGGTGCCGATCTGGAGCGACGAATAGGGCGGCGCGAAGCGCGCGTCCTGCGGTCCGTCGCGCAGCGCCTCGGCCTGGGCCGCCGCCGCGTTCAGCGCAGGCAGCAGGGCGTGGATCGCGTTCTCGCCCTGATCGGGGCGCGAGCTGTGCCCGGCGCGCCCCCGCGCCGTCACCTTCACCGCCGCCTTGCCCTTGTGCGCGAGCACCGGCACGAGCCCGGAGGGCTCGCCCACGATGCAGCCGAGCGGCGGCGCGCAGAGCTCTGGCAGCCGCGCCAGCATGTGCGGCACGCCCCTGCAGCCGAGTTCCTCGTCATAGGAGAGCGCGACATGCACCGGCGCCGCCAGCGGCATCGCCGCCAGCGCCGGCACCGCGGCCAGCACCGCCGCATCGAAGCCCTTCATGTCGCAGGCGCCGCGCCCGATCAGCCGCCCGCCCGCGCGCCGCAGCGCGAACGGGTCGCCCTGCCATTCCGGCTCCTCCGCGGGCACCACGTCGACATGCCCCGACAGGACATAGCCGGGCCGGCCGGGATCGCCGATCGTCGCGAAGAGATTGCTGCGGTCGCCCTCCGGCCCCGGCAGGAGATGCACCCGCGCGCCGCAGGACGCGAGGTGGTCGGCCACAAACGTCATCAGGTCGTCGTTCGGCCGGCCGGCCACCGTCGGGAAGCTCACCAGCCGGTCCAGCAGCGCGGCGGCGTCGGTCGGGTCGGGATCGGCAATCGGCATGGGCGTGTCCTGCGGCGCGGTGTCGGCCTCAGCATGCGCCGCGCGCGCCGAAACCCGGCACCGAATGCGGACGCGGCGCGGCAGGGCCTGCCGCGCCGGCCCGCGGAAACGCAATTTCCTGCGCCCCGGACCGCCCAACGCAGCGATCCCTGTCAAGCCGGTCGGCCCATCATGGCCCAAACACGCATTCCGGAGACAGACATGACCTTCCGCCCCAAGTTCATCACTTTCGACTGCCACGGCACGATGATCTTCTTCGACATGGCCGGCGCGGCGCGCGACCACTATGCCGATACGCTCGGCCCGGAGCGGATGGAGGTCTTCATCCGCGATTTCGCGGCCTACCGCCTGGACGAGGTGCTCGGCGCGTGGAAGCCCTATGCGGAGGTCGTGCACGATTCGCTGGAGCGCACCTGCAAGCGCAACGGTGTGGCCTTCGACCCGGCCATCGCGCAGGCCATCTACGAGCGCGTGCCGAGCTGGGGGCCGCATGCGGACGTGCCGGACGGGCTGTCGCGCATCGCCGGGAAGATCCCGCTGGTGGCGCTGACCAACTCGATGAACGACCAGATCGTGCGTAACGTCGCGAAGCTCGGCGCCCCCATAGATCATGTCTTTACCGCCGAGAGCGCGGGCGCCTACAAGCCGCAGATGCGACCGTTCGAATACATGTTCGACCAGCTCGGCTGCGGCCCGGAGGACGTGCTGCACGTGTCGTCGAGCTTCCGCTACGACCTGATGACGGCGCACGATCTGGGGATCGCGAACAAGGTCTGGGTGAATCGCGGACATGAGCCGGCGAACCCGTTCTACGGCTATACCGAGATCCGGGACGTCTCGGGCCTGCCCGGCGTCGTCGGACTCTGAGGGACGCGCCGCGAGATGGAATACAGATCCTACTGGCACGCCACCTCGGCGCCCTTTACCGGCGGGGAGCCGGGTCCGGTCGAGGGGCGCGCCGATGTCGCGGTGATCGGCGCGGGGTTCACCGGCCTGAGCGCGGCGCTGAAGCTCGCCCGCGCGGGCGTCTCCGTTGCCGTGCTGGAGGCCGAGCATGTCGGTGCGGGCGGGTCCGGGCGCAATGGCGGGCATCTCAACAACGGGCTCGCCCACGGCTATGCCGAGGCCAAGGCGCATCTCGGGGCGGAGCGGGCGCATGCGCTCTACAAGGCCTACGACCGCTCGATCGACATGATCGAGGAGGTGATCGCCGAGGAAGGCATCGATTGCGACTTCCGCCGCGCCGGCAAACTCAAGCTCGCCTCGAAGCCCGGCCATGTCGCCGGGTTGCGCGCCGGGTTCGAGGTGATCCAGCGCGAGGTGGATCCCGACACGCGCTTTCTCCAGAAGCCGGACCTGGCGGGCGAGGTCGGCTCGGACGCCTTCCACGCCGCGATGCTCTATCCGAAATCGGCGATGATGCATATGGGCCGCTACGCGAACGGCGTCGCCGAGGCGGCGCGGCGGCACGGGACGCGCATCTGGGAGGGCGCGCCGGTCACCGGCCGCCGCCGCGACGGCACCGGCTGGATCGTCGAGACGCCCCGGGGCACGATCCGCGCCGACCGGGTGATCGCCGCGACCGGCGCCTATTCAGGGCGCGAGCCGGACGCCCCGCTCGGCCATTTCCGCCGCCGGGTCATCGCCGTGGGCTCCTTCATCGTCGCGACGCGCCCGCTGACCGGGGCCGAGGTCGCCGCCACCATGCCCGGCGACCGCACCTGCGTGACGACGATGAATATCGGCAACTACTTCCGCCTCTCGCCGGACCGCCGGCTGATCTTCGGCGGCCGCGCACGCTTTTCCGCGACGTCGGACCAGCAGTCGGACGCGCGCTCGGGCACGATCCTGCGTGCCCAGATGGAGAAGGTCTTTCCGAACCTGGCCGGGATCGACATCGACTATTGCTGGGGCGGGCTCGTCGACATGACCGCCGACCGCTATCCGCGCGTCGGAGAGGCCGACGGGATGCTCTACGGCATGGGCTATTCCGGCCACGGCGCGCAGATCTCCACGCTGGTCGGGCAGGTGCTGGCGGACATGGCGATGGGGAACGACGAGACGAACCCGCTGCGCGGCCTCGACTGGCCCAAGGTGCCGCTGCATTCGGGCAAGCCGTGGTTCCTGCCGCTGGTCGGGCTCTGGTTCGGGCTGAAGGACCGGTTGTCCTGACGCGCGGCGGGCGCCGACGGCGGCCCGCCCTATCCCAGCGAATGCGTCGCCAGCCCGTAGACCACCGGACCCGACAGCGCGCGGCGCATCCGCCCGAGGCGCATCTCGGTCACCGTGTCATAGACCCCCAGTCCCGCGGCGGCGAGAAAGGCCGAGAAGCGGTCGCTTTCGACCGGCGTGTCGAACCGCAGGAACGTGCCGGCATGCGCCATGACGAAGGGCGCGGCCAGATGCATGGCGATCTCGTCGGCCTCGGCAATGACCGGCCCGATCACCTTGCCCTTGCCGAAGTCCCGCAGCATCGCGAAGCCGATCGCCGCGCCGCCCCGCTCCGCGACCAGCGTCTCGGAGACCTCGCAGAGCACGTCGAGCATGCCGCTGCGCGGCGCCCCGTAGGCATGGGCATCGAGCGCGCGGATCGCCTCGAAGTCCCGTGGCTCGGCCGGGCGGACGGTCAGTCCCGGCACCGGCTCCGGCGCGTGGATTGTCCGCGCCACGCCCTGATGCTGATAGACCGGACCCACCGGAACGAACCCCGCGCTTTCATACAGTCGATAACCCTCGCGGGTCGCCGACAGGCGCAGGTCGCAGCCCGAGCAATCCGCCATGACC
The DNA here is from genome assembly GCF_029168335.1 of Psychromarinibacter sediminicola. Lineage (GTDB taxonomy): Bacteria > Pseudomonadota > Alphaproteobacteria > Rhodobacterales > Rhodobacteraceae > Psychromarinibacter > Psychromarinibacter sediminicola. Next base: position 3,712 of record NZ_JARGYC010000020.1, on the reverse strand, counting down.
CGGCGCAACAGCCGGCGTCCCGCACCATGCGCCTGCAGCCGCGGCGTCGTGACCATCATCCCGCACATCGCGAAATCCTCGCCGCTCTTGAAGCTCATCGCCGAGCCGAGCGGGCGGCCGATCTCGTCGACCGCGATATAGCCGTGACCCATCCGCAGGAACAGCTCCAGATCGGGCGCGCGGTGCGGCCAGAATACGCTGATCGTCAACTCGTGCAGAAGCCCGATCTTCGATGCGTCGAGCGTGTCGATCCGCGCCATGAAGGCGTCGACCTGCATCCAGTCCCGCGCCACTTCCGGCACGTCGCGCTGCATGAACGCCGCATAGCGCTTTTTCGCCAGTTCCGGCATCGCCGCGATTCCGGCTTTCGGCAAACCGATGACCGCCTGCTCCCGCTCGTCCTGCATGGTATGATCTTCTCGTTGCCGCACCGTGGGAGCGCAAGGCCCACCTTCCCCGTTTATGCCTGTCCTCGCAGGAAGTATTCTGCCGTTTCCAGCCGTCATTCCGAAGTTTCTGCCGTTGGCCCGCCGCCGGTCCCTCTCTGCCGGAGGTCTGTTCGGATGACCTTGGTGTGACGCCTGACCGAGGTGACGTGCCGCTTAGGTGGCCCGCCCGCTGGGCGTCATGGGAAGGACCAGAGAATGCCTGGGAGGCGAGAGAAGCCCGAGGAGATCGTTCCGAAGCTGCGGCAGGTGGATGTACTGCAGGGGCTGTCGGTCTTCTGCGCCCTCGCCTGCCGGACGTTTACTGGGAGTCCTGCAATTCGCAGACCTCCTTCAACGCCTTCTTGTCGATCTTGCCGTTTGCGTTTTTCGGGAACTCATCCAGGAAGTACACATGTTTGGGAGCCTTGAAGCCGATGCTGCCCTTGGCGAAGGCGACAAGATCCTCGGCGGTCAGGCCGGCATCCGCCTTGACCACGCAGGCGACGACGACCTGCCCCCATTCCTCGTCGGGCCGGCCGATGACCGATGCCTCCGAAACGCCGGGATGTTCGCAAAGCGCCTCTTCGACGTCCCGGGGGGCGATGTTCATGCCGCCACTGATGATCATGTCGTCGATCCGGCCGAGCAGATAGACGTATCCGTGTTCGTCCATTCGGCCCAGGTCGTTCGTGTGCAACCAACCGTTGCGCAACGTGTCGAGGGTCAGGTCGTGGCGGTTCCAGTAGCCGCTCATCACATGCGGCGCGCGAACGACGATCTCACCGGGCTCACCGATCGGGACTTCGTTGTCGTCCTCGTCGGCAATCCGCATCTCCAGGCTCATCCAGGGTCGGCCAACCGATGTCAGCCGTTCAGGAAAATCCGACTCCAGGTCATGATCGTCCGCCTTGAGTATGGTCAGAGTAATCGCCGCTTCGCTCTGGCCATAGATCTGGACATAGTCCACCGGGTAGAGCGCCATCGCCCGCTTCAGATCCTCGATGGGCATCGGGCTGGCGCCGTACATGATGGTCTTCAAAGACGGTGTCGGGATCTCCTCGATGCCCGGCGTCTTGATGATGCGCTGCAACATTGTCGGCACGAGCTTCAACGTCTGTATCCCGTGTTCGGCGATCAGCCGGACCGAGGCCTCGGCGTCGAATTTCGGCATGATGACGCTGCAGCCGCCGTTCAGGTAGTAGGTCAGTGCGAAGAACGAGGAACTGTGGCACATGGGCTGGGTCAACAGGATCTTCTGCCCGTTCTCCCACGGCCCCATTTCCATCATGAGGTTCTGGACCACGGCCGACACGGCGCGGTGGCTGATCATCACGCCCTTGGGCCGTCCGGTGCTTCCGGAGGTGTAGAATAGGCAATAGATTTTCTCGGGATCGAAACGCCCCTCGACCGGCGTGGCGTCGGCTGACGCGATGACCGCCTCGTAGTCCTCGGCGCCCGCGGCCGCGCCCTGCCCCGCCCCGATCCGTATCAGGCCGGTTGGCGCGTCGCCGTCGGCGATCAGCTCGTCGACCATCGCATCCATGCCGGAGTCGTAGATCAGCACGGAGGCGCCGGCATCGTCGAGGATGTATTGCACATCCCGCCGTTTCAGTTGCGGATTGATGGCGACGCGGATGAACTCCGCCTTGGCAATGGCGAACTCGATCTCGCAGAATTCGATCTGGTTGCCGACAAGCATGGCAACCCGGTCTCTTGGCTTGCAGTCGCGCGATTTCAGGGCGTTCGCCAGCCTGTTGGACCGGTCGTCCACCTGGGAGAATGTCCGTGACTGGTCTCCGCAGATAAACGCAGTCCTGTTGCCGAAACTCCTGGCGGCGCGGGTCAGCTGGTCGGAAACGGTCATGGCGCTGTCACGGGGCCGGAGGGAGACATTGTTCATAGCGCTTCGAGGATCTGGATCGAACATGCGCCGTAATCCATGCCGGAGATCCCGCCCCCCATCGTATGCGCCAGCGCGATCCTGGCACCGTCGACCTGCCGGGCGCCGGCGGTGCCGCGCAATTGCCGGGTGAGCTCGACGATCTGCGCCACGCCGGTGGCGCCGATCGGGTGACCTCTGACCAGCAGACCGCCGCCGGCATTGACCGGGACGCGGCCGCCGATGGAGGTTTCGCCGTCATGCAGCAGCTTCGGCCCGTCGCCGAAGCCGCACAGGCCAAGCGCCTCGTAATAGATCAGCTCACCGACGGTGAAGGCGTCGTGAAGCTCCACGACGTCGATGTCTTCCGGGCCCAGACCGGCCTGATCGTAAGCCGTCCTGGCCGACTCCTGCACGCGGACGGCCCTTGCCATGTCGTGCGATGCTCCTGCGGAACCGAGGCCGGAATTGAGCAGCGCCGCGCGGACCCAAACCGGCTTGAGCCCCAGTTGCCTCGCCCTTGTCTCGGAACAGACGATCGCCGCCGCCGCGCCGTCGCCACTCGGGCAGCACTGAAGCAATGTGAGGGGATCGGCGATGCGGCGTGAGGCCAGAACCTCCTGCACGGTGACCGGGGTCTGGTATTGCGCGTCCGGGTTTTTCGCTCCATGGGCCCGGGCCTTGACCGACACGGCGGCCAGATCCTCGGGCGTTGTCCCGGTTTCGTGCATGTAGCGGCGCGCGCGCAGGGCGTAATAGGCGGGCATGGACAGGCCCTGCTGCACGTCGCCGTCTTCCCTTTCGAGCGGAAGCAGGCCGCCATCGAACCTGGTGAGTTTCTCGGCCCCGATGACAAGAACCAGGTCGTGCGCGCCGGACGTCACAGTCTGACAGGCAAGATTGAAGGCGGCAGCGCTGCTGGAACACGCATCTTCGGTGTTGATGATCGGACCGCCCGTCATCCCCAGGGCCTTGAGGATTCTCTGCCCTGCGAGCATGCCCCCCAATGCGGTGCCGCAAAAGGTGGCCTGGATGTCGGCCCGTTCGACCCCGCTGTCCAGCAAGGCCTGCTTAACGGCCGGCCAGGCGATATCGGCCAGGGTCTTTTCCCGATACCGGTCGAACTTGACCATGCCGACACCGGCGACGACAGCCCCGGTCATGACGGCCGATCTTTCGCTGCGTCTTGCCCGGAGGAAGCCACGGGGCGAAAAGCATAGGTGAAGCGCCGCTCATCGCATGACGGATGAGTGACCTCTTTCAGGGTCAGAGCGACCCGCTGTCCGACATGAACGGATGTCTCGCCGCCGGGTGCTGGCAGAGGAATTCTAACTAGTCTCAGCTTGGACAGTGACGCTGTCCCTTATGCCGCGCAGAGACCGCGCCACTCGGCGAGAGCGGCGGC
>NZ_JARGYC010000209.1 GCF_029168335.1 Psychromarinibacter sediminicola | reverse complement strand
CAGGTCTTCGACATTCCGCAGCGAAAGCGGGAACCGGACGTACATCATCACCGCAAGACGGATGATCTCGCGCGACGTCTTGAAGTATTTGAATGCGCAGCGTCGGGTCATGGGGCGGACGCTACCGGCACCCCTGCCCCGCCTCAAGCCGAGTTCCTTTGACAGGACCTTCAGGGCTGCTCTGGAAGTACTTGAACGGGTCGCGTTTCGTCATGGCCCGACGCTACGAAACCGCCCTGCCCGGCTCAACGAGATTCCTTCTGACACCACCCCGGCCGACGCTACCGACGCCCCTGCCCCGCCTCAAGCCGAGTTCCTTTGACACTGCCATCGCGCATAGCAGTGCCGATAGATATTAATTCAGATGATTTGACTGAAAAGCCGAATCGCTCCTATCGTAAAGACCCATAGGGGAAGACATGACGCTCAGAGGCACCAACCAAGAGCTTGGACGCCCGCTCAACAGACGCATCGTCCTAGAGACGATCCGGCAAAAGGGCCCCATCACCCGCGCCCAGATCGCGCGGCAGGTGGGACTCACCGTCCAGACCGTGTCGACCATCACCACCGAACTTCAGGACCTGGGCTTCGTCTCGGTCGGGCCGGCGATGACAAAGGGCCGCGGCTTCCCCGCGCCCTCGCTGGAGGTGAACGCGGACGGCGGCTTTACCTGCGGCGTCTACGTCACGCCCCGGGGGCTGCAGGCGGGGCTGATGAACCTGTCCGGTGAGGTGCTGGACATCCGGTCCGAGGCCGCGACGCAGCTGAGCGCCGATGCCGCCTTCGAGCGCATCGCCGCGATGGTCGCCGACCTGGTGGCGGACATCCCTCCCGAGCGCGTGATCGGCGTCGGCATGGCGATGCCCGGCCCCTTCGACATCGAGTCCATGAGTTGCGTCGGCCCCACCACGATGGAGCAATGGCGCGGCGTCGATGTC
>NZ_JARGYC010000208.1 GCF_029168335.1 Psychromarinibacter sediminicola | reverse complement strand
CCGCCCACGTCCGGTCGAGCGGACCCTTCAAACGGGAGGAAAAAAGGGCCGCGAAGTTATCCAGCGCCTATTCGTCGGCGATGAAGTACTGCTCGGGGTTGGTCGGTCCGGGGGTCGGGTAGACCCAGGACGCCGGCATCGAGTCGGGGACATTGAGGAAGTTCGTCTTCTTCACCCCGTAGCCGGCAGCGGGCCAGCTGATCCCCATCGTCCAGAACTCCTCGGCCGCGATGTCCAGGATTTCGTTCATCAGGCGGGTCTGCTCGTCCGCGTCCGCGGAGGCCTGCAGCTGCCCGTAGAGCTCCATCTGCTTCTTCGCGGGCGCCGGGGGCTCCTGCGGCTTGACTTGCGACGCTTCGGGGTCCGCTCCCAGATACCAAGCCGTCCAGGCGGGCGCCCAGTAGTAGCTGTCGTTGTTGGAGGGGAACCACCAGCGCGGGTCGAGCACGACCTCCTGGCCTGCGCCGCCACCGCGTTCCCAGGCCACGCCCTGCAGCTCGCCCGCGTCCTGGCGGGCCGTGATCAGCGTGCGGTCGAGCGGCGTCGGCGTCATCGCGATACCGACCTCGCGCCACTGCTGGGCCACCAGTTCCAGCGCATCGCCGAAGACCGGGTTCGCCGCGCTGTAGGCGAAGGTGAAGGCGAAGGGCTCACCGTCGGGGCGCAGACGCATGCCGTTGGAGCCGCGCTCCGGCATGATCTCGTCCAGATGCTCGTTCGCCAGCTCCACGTCGAACTCGGTGTACTGCTTGGCCAGCTCCTCGTTGAAGTAGACCGATCCCGGCTGCACCGAGGTCTGCGCCACCTCGCCGAGGCCAAGCCAGACGACGTCGATGATCTCCTGCCGGTCGATAGAGTCTTTCGGGATTAACCAGGCGCATATCCCGCAGCCTGGAAATAGTTTCTGCATTCAACCGGAGAGAACAGGTCGCATATCCTGCCGAGT
>NZ_JARGYC010000207.1 GCF_029168335.1 Psychromarinibacter sediminicola | reverse complement strand
TCCGTCCCGCGCATCATCACCTCCAGCATGCCGTGCAAAGGGTGAATCACGTTCTCAAACCCCTGTCGAGGCAGAGTTTTTCAGCAGCCTGTTAAAGCGGCAGCTATTGATGCTGCTCGTGAAGTGGCAAACGATCAGATGACGAAGCTCCAACGTGCGCAACAAAGGTCGGACAAAGGGCAAACCGAGACGGAGGGCGACTTTGATTCTGATGATGCACCCGTTGAAGATGCTGTGCCCGCAGGGGAGGACGAATAATGCTGACATACGCCGACAAGATGGAAATCGTGCGCCAGCACCAGAGCGGCGCCCCTGTGCAAACTGTACCGCTGGCCAAAGACCTTGGCGTGAATGTCTACCATGTTCCCGACTGGCCTGGTGACCTAAGCGGCAAGATCATGAAGTCTGAGAAACACGGAGGAAAGTCTGGGTATGCCATCTATGTGAACCAAGCGCATCACTCTAATAGGCGGCGATTTACAACCGCACATGAGATTGCGCATTTCATTCTGCACCAAGACTCGATCGGTGATGGGATTACAGATGACGGCTTGTACCGAAGTCGGTTGAGCAATGCGATGGAAGCACAGGCAAATCGGCTCGCGGCGGACATTCTTATGCCGTGGCATCTACTGAATAAGTATATCGACGGTGGCACTAAGTCCGTTGACAAACTGGCTGGAATTTTCAAGGTCTCAGAAAGCGCTATGTCAATTAGGCTTGGCGTACCGGCTTAACTGTCAATTAGGATGTCGTCATACTCACTTGGGCGGCATGCCACCAGTCCGAACGCGCAGGCTGCCCCATGCCGTTCGCCGTCGCCGGACGCACGGCGTCCGAGGTGTTCTGTTGGCGCTAGATCGTCACACGTGAAGAATGGGCAAGCGATTGAGAACGTGTGGTTTTGGCTGCATTTGCAGTATCCGTTTTCGCAAGGTTTCCCGGCTTTTGG
>NZ_JARGYC010000206.1 GCF_029168335.1 Psychromarinibacter sediminicola | reverse complement strand
TCCGGCTATCGCCCGCCGGCGACGTGCCGGCTAGGACATCAGGAGAAGCAGCCGTAGCGTCATCCAAAGCCGCCCCAGACGCGTCTCTGGTGGCAGACCTGTTGACCGCTCCTGCCGGCGTGAGCGGGTCGGTCGCTTCCGTGATCGTCTTGATCGCGCCACTGGCCGAGGTCTCCGAGAAGGACGTCCTATTGCTATCGCTGGGCGTCTTGGTTCTCAACTCCGCCAACGCGACAAGTCCGGTGCCCCCTGAAGGACTCGCAGTCGGGTCATGCTTTTTCTTTGAGAACCTCACCTGACAGGTGGACAAAAGGCGACAGAAGTGGATCGCGAGCCCGGATTTGGGACTTTTGTCGCCTTTTGTCGCTGTGTCAGGTAGGGGACTCTCGATTGCACCCTGGTCCTTAATGATCGCCAACCAGCGGCTCATTTCAGGCCTCCCAGCTTTGGGTTAACTGCGTATTCCGCCTTCCGACGGCCGCCGGTCTTGCTATCAACGACAGCCAGCCAGTCCGCGTCGATCAGCACATCGAGCGCCCGCTTGATCTCATCGGCGGTCTGAAGGCCGGCGAGATGACGGCGCTGAATGTCCCGCCTGCTGACCAGCCGCGGCCCTTCGCTGAGGATGATTTCTGCCAGCCGCCGCGCATTCCGCTGCTCCGCCGGCAGGACCGAAGCCCCGTAGGCCCGATAGGCGTGGTGACGAAGGTGTTCGCCGACATAGTGACAGGCGCGGGCGACGTGGCTACGCTCGATGCTGCCGACCGGCTCCTGGCCGTCTGCGAACGCCCAGTCGAGATGCGCCAGCACGTTGGCAACGCGGACCACGAGGCCGGGCATCTTGCCGATATGCCCCTTGAGCAGCCCGTTGGCCTCGGCCTCCCAGACCTGGCATTGGACGCGGAACTCCTGGAGCACGTTGCGTGCCTCCTCGGTCAGATGCACGAAGAAGGG
>NZ_JARGYC010000205.1 GCF_029168335.1 Psychromarinibacter sediminicola | reverse complement strand
TCGACGAAGGCACGCCATGCGCCTTCGTCCTGGCCGATGCGCTCTACGGGTCGGATCACAGGTTCCGGCGCATGCTGGAAGACCGCGGCCAGCCTTATGTGCTGGCGGTGCGCTCCAACCATGTGCTTCGGTTCCTCGAAGACTGGCAGTTCGTCCAGACCGACCCGGCCACACTGGTCAGCAACCTCGATACCGGCGACTGGCAGGCGCTGTCGGCCGGAGAGGGGGCCAAGGGACCGCGGCTCTACGACTGGGCCTGGGTATCACTGAACTGGACAGCCGGGGACGGTTTCGCCCGCTGGCTCCTGGCGCGCCGAAGCCGCCGCGACCCGGATGCCATCGCCTATTATTTCGCCCATGCGCGCGCCGACACCACCCTGGCGGAACTCGCTGCGGCCGCCGGATTGCGCTGGACGATCGAGGAGTGCTTCCTGCGGGCCAAGGACGACCTCGGACTCGATCACTGCGAAGCCCGGTCCTAGCACGGCTGGCACCGCCACATGAGCCTGGTCATGGCGGCCGCCGCGCTCCTGACCCGGATCGGCTCCGATCAAATCCGAGCGGCGTTCGGGAAAGCGAACGAAACGAGTCCAAAGGGCCGCACCGAAGCCGCCTGACCCGCACGCTTGAGGAGATCTGCACGATACCGGAAATCCTGAGGCTGATGGCGCGCCTCCTCCTGCGCGGCCTCCCGGCGGCAGATTTCATCCTCGCCTGGTCGCGATGGCGACAGCGACACCAGGCAGGCGCAGCGAAGGCCCATCGAAAACAGTATGTTACGCAACTGTAGTATTAGAGCATTTCGGGGCAACCCTGTGTCGCGGGAGATTCCCTTGAGGGGATGTTCGTGATTCATCCTGTTCAGGAGGATGTTTCATGTCAGCACCACTGCCAGACGCGCTTCGGACGCGGTTTCAGAGGCTCATTGAAGAAGGGTTGAGCGGGCGCGCGGCGGCGTCGCGGCTCAAGCTGTCGGCCTCGACCGGCACGCGATGGGCGCGGTCGGT
>NZ_JARGYC010000204.1 GCF_029168335.1 Psychromarinibacter sediminicola | reverse complement strand
GCATTCGCCGCAAATGCCCTTACGAGGAAGGCCCCTTCGGATTCACCGTCTGCCCGGTTGAATACCCCTGCCGGGGTGATCGCCTGCCCACAGAGCCCACGTTCGCCGGCCTTCTCCACGAAGGTCACGAAAGCGTAGACCGGCTCCATCCCGCCTTCCTTTCGGTCTTCGAGGCGATCCAGTCGTCGTCTCAGCTGCATCTCACGGCCTTTCGATGGTAGTGCCGGATGTGCGCTCGACGCGGGCCAGGAATTGCTCCTGGCTTTCACCACCTTCCCGCTCATACGTCTGCCCGCGCACCCAGACCGTCCCTATGACCGGCACGCCGTCGTTGAATGAATCCGCCACGAGGACCGACAGTCCGCCATCGGATTCGCCTTCCAGTCTCTTCACGCGTTTCCGCAATGCGCTCATTTCGCTTTCTCCAGTGCCGATATGCGCAGTTCCAGTTCGGAGGTCTCCAGGGTCTTCCTGTAGCCTTCCACGAGGGCCATGACGCTCGCACCCTCCATCGGAGTCATGGAGCCGCCGGAGACGGCCAGCAGCACCGCCTGTGCGGCCTGTGCGGCGTCCTGGGCGGTCTCCATGGGCGGGAGTTCGAATTCCACGGGTGTGTCCTTTCTCGGCGGCGCGATGCGTTCCAGGCACAGCCTGAGAGCCGTGGTGTCGCCGCCCATCGCCAGGTCTACGGCCTTGCGGGTCAGACCTTCGGCCTCGCCCTGAAGCAGCTCCTCGATGGCGAGCGTCGTCTTGTGTCGCGCGCCCTTCGGCCGGCCGGGATTGCCCGGCGCGAACTTGCCCCTGTCGTCGGTGTACGTTTTGCCGTCGTTTTTTCGTGCCATCGGTCGTCAATGCCTCGTTTCGACAGCGGCGCTGGAATGCTTCGACAGCGCTCCCAGCCGCGCAGCGAACGCAGCCAGGCTCCGGCTATCGCCCGCCGGCGACGTGCCGGCTAGGACATCAGGAGAAGCAGCCGTAGCGTCATCCAAAGCCGCCCCAGACGCGTCTCTGGTGGCA
>NZ_JARGYC010000203.1 GCF_029168335.1 Psychromarinibacter sediminicola | reverse complement strand
CTCCGCCATTTGCCCTCGCGAAAGCGTTCTCCCGATCCGGCTGCGGCCGGATTTTACCGCGTTTTCAAAGGGGTTTGCCGGACAGGCTGAACACCACCGTGGCGGCTGCCGGCCCAAAATCCGTTCTCTCGGCGGGCTATTCTCTGAACCTCATGACCGCGCTAGTTTGGTGCAGAGTTTGTAGCCGTCTGAAATTTCTCTACTTTTGGGTCTTGAGACCTGAACACTTCGATGCCGGTGGCATTCGCCGAGATGGAACAGAAATCGAACGTTCGCCGTTACGTCCGTTCGCTTCGACAGGTCCAGGTCAGTCGCTGCCGCAGCGTCGCCCTGGTCGCGATACCAGCCGTTCGCTGCGGCCAGCACAAACGACCGGGTCGCGGACCTTCCTGCCATTCGCTGCGGGTGCCACCTCTCGTGCTTCGCTGACGCGGCATCCGGAATAGAGGGCGGAAAGCGGACTTGCGGCGGCGCGGCGTGGCAGGCGCAGCGTCAAGTTTAAAGTGGCCATTCCGGCCGAAGGGCGGGGTGGTCGGTCAGCTAATGGCGTGACCGGTCATGGCGTGGCCGGTTATCTTTTGGCGTCGAGCCGCTGCCGCATCCTGTGCAGCCTGCTGCGGCGCCACCGGCCGGCCGGACGCTCGGGGTCCAGAAGGTCGTTCTCGCGCAGGATTGCATCCTCGGCGACGCCGAATTCGGGCGGCAAGAACGGGACGAGCGACCTGCCGCCTCCGCGCAGCGCCTCAATCGCCCCGATCATCGAACTGCCCGCTTCGTCGACAGCCTGCTGAACCGCCCGCGGCGCGGTGCCCAGGTGCTCGGCCAAGAGCGCGGTCCTGAGACCGGCGACGCGCGCCCGGGTTTCCGCCTCGCCCGGCTGTCCCGGGCGCACCTCGACGGTCAGGTCGCATTCGGTGTCGAAGCCGAGCGAGCGGTTGTTGAGGTTGGAGGACCCTACACGCATCAGGCGGTTGTCCATGATGACGATCTTGGCATGAACGTAGATCGGGCCTCCGC
>NZ_JARGYC010000202.1 GCF_029168335.1 Psychromarinibacter sediminicola | reverse complement strand
GCAGCGCCGCCTCTCGGCGATTGCTGTGCAATCGCCTGTCGGCAGGGCATTTCGTTTCGAAATGCCCGAGAGACCCGCCCCCCCGGGGCGGCGCTACTGGCGAGGACGGTGCCAAGTGCCCGGCCTACATGCTTATGTCTCTGGCATCGCAAAGCTCGACCGCGCCCCGTCGGGTCGGCGCTGCACGGCGTTCCGCTCGACCGGGCCGCTATCCGGCAAGGCCGAGGACGTCGTGTCGTGTGGACGGGCGGTCTTTTCCCGACAGGAAGCGGCGCAGGCGCACAGCAGAGCGCGCGCCCCTCGCTGACCCGATTCCGCGTGGCGCGGCGGTCGCGGCGGCGATGAACCCGGCTGTGCGCGCGGCGGCGCCGGAGCCCGTAACCGGCTGACCCGAAAGGCCTTTCCGGCGCCCGTTATCCGATGACACCCCCCCGATATTGCCTGTCTGACAGCCCCGGGGCCACCTTATGTCGCATCGCGGACGCACCCCCCGCGTCCCAATGACTCAGACTCAAAGGAAAGCCCTTATGACTCGCAAATTGATCACCCTCCTGGCCGGCGCCGCCGTGGCGCTGGCGGCCCTGCCGGCCTCGGCCGAGCCGACTGTCCACCTGCGCTCGACCTCGCCGCTGACGGTGCGGACCTATGACAATTTCAGCGCCCCGAGCATGTATTCCCTCTTCGGCGGGATGCAGCACGGCCCGTCCTACGTGACGCGCAGCCCCGACCGGACGCTGACCGTGGTGCCGGATGTGAAGCGGTATCCGCTGAAGCTGTCCTTCGCCTGCGTCGTCTCCGGCACGCCGGTGGAGTTCCCCAACGACATCCGCATCTCGAACCCCTACGACTTCGCCACCGGGGCGGTGCAGGTGGCCTACCTGGCCCCCGGCAATCACAGCGGCCTGGTGAATCTGCCCGCGCTGGCGCCCGGCGAAGGCGTCTTCGTCTCGAACGCGGTGCCGGGCGGGATGACCGCCGGCGCCCCCTGCGAGGCGGTGCAGAAGTAACCCCGGCGCGCCGCCGGCCCC
>NZ_JARGYC010000201.1 GCF_029168335.1 Psychromarinibacter sediminicola | reverse complement strand
CTGTGCGAAAACGGAGTGCGGATACGTGCTGCAACCCGCGAACGATAGGCAAGCGGACCTTAGGCCAGATTGCGGCGAAGGTCCGCTCTCCGCCCTTCCTCCCAATCCGACTTGACTTCGCGCCGCGCGGAAGCGTCGGTGTGGTCATGCTCGATCCGTCTGACATCGATGTTTCTGAACGGTTCGCCCGGCTGACGGCTCTCTTCGAGGACGGAGCGGCCATCTCGTCGGAGGGGCAAAACGCGACAGCAACGGTGTCTAGGCTGACGCAGCAGTGCAAGTACCTCCGGAGCCTCCTGGCCGGGATTCTGTGCGAACTCACCTTTATCGAACGGCAGCTGATCGGGCACGAGGCACGAGACCAGGAATGACTGGACTTCGGTCGGCAACGGAGCGCTACTGCCCTTGCCGACGCACCCGACAGAGGGTGCGGTGATCTCCGCCCGGTCCGCCGGGCTCTGGTCAGTAGCAGGTCCAGGACGGTCCTGCGGCGATCAGACGGGAGATGCAGATGACCACCCAATCCAAAGCAACCGAGACGTCGGACGCCCCGAGTGCTTCCCGCTCCAAGGCGGCCGCGAGCAGCAAGCGCCCGGCGAGGACGACCAAGAAGGCGCAGCTTATCCGGATGCTGTCCCGGAAGGACGGCGTAGATGTCGCGACCATCAGTACCAAGCTCGGCTGGCAGCAGCACACGACACGGGCCGCGCTGACAGGGCTGCGGAAAGGCGGATACGAGATCACCGCCGAGAACCACGGGGACGGACGGGCGTCGCGGTACCGCATCGAAGCCCACCCGGCTTCGGATGCTGATTGATGCCGGATGACGCGATCACGGCACGTTGGGCGGAGCTCGATCGGATGGACCGGGCCGCCCTGCGGGTCGCCTGGCGGCAGGCTTTCGGTGACCCGCCCCCACCCTTCCTGTCGATGATATTCTTGCGCAAAGCGCTAGAGCGTTTTCCGATCAATCTGCATCGTATCCGCAGGCGGCGAAGTAGTTTTCGCATTCCTGGTGCGTGAAGCAGTCGATGAGTTCGCCGA
>NZ_JARGYC010000200.1 GCF_029168335.1 Psychromarinibacter sediminicola | reverse complement strand
TTAGAGAGCCGCAGGTGCGATGACAAAGATATCAGTAACCCCATCCGCGTGGATCACCGGTTGCTCCGGAAATCCAGTCCCAAGCGTTCCGGAAACGTGCACCCTGTCGCCGGTTTTGAGCACCTGAATGCCGACATCATCGTAAGGATTGTAGAACAACCTGGATGTGTCCACGACGACTTCGGCTGGCCCCGCCTGCAAGACAAACCCGTCCGCCTGCATCTCGATAATTATGCCTGTCATCGACGCGTTGCCCTCGCGACCGAGCGTGTCGGTCGGCACGACCAACGGGCGCAGAGCGTCTCCGTCGCCAGGCTCACTTCCGCCTAAGGCGAAGAAGGCACGGCGGTCCTCTACGTAGACGCCCAGGATGTCGAGGCTGCCGGTATCAATGAAGTCTTTATCGAGCCATCCCGTCACGGTCACGCCATCTCCGATGCTCATGATTCTGGGCCCATCCGGGGCGCGTTCCGGCCAACTCCTGAAGTTCACTTCGACCCGGCCGCCATCGTGGCGCAGAACCAGGTTGCCGCCTACATCATCGACGATCTGCCCGGATAACGTGAATATCTCACGCACCGAATCCTTCTGCTGGGTGGAGGTCTGAGCCATCAAGCCGCCTGTGCCTGCAAAGGCCAGCGCGACGCTCGCAACCAGCGCATGGACCGACACTCTCAAGCCACCATGTGACACGGCAGCACCTCGTCTCCTATTCTGCGGCAACATTCGGACCCTCCTCACCAACGGCTCATGCGTCAAATATACGAAATCGACCTCACTAGACAGCAGTGATCTCGCGCAGGTGTCGTCGAAAGGATCGCGTTCGGCCGTCGCTCTTGGCTCCCTCCTCTGAAAAAAGGGCACAATTAACTGAGCTGCAAGAGAATGACTGAGGTGTAAGACTCTGGGTCAAAATTCCTGGGCCGCTTTTCTGGCGATGAAGCGTCCCGCCGGGAGCGTCTGGGCAAACCCCGGAACGGAGAACGGCCGGGAAAAAACCGCAATGGTCTTAGTTGTCAGTTCTTCCATTGGCGTGATCCAGTCTC
>NZ_JARGYC010000001.1 GCF_029168335.1 Psychromarinibacter sediminicola | reverse complement strand
CCTACTTCTGCGACCCGCACAGCCCCTGGCAGCGCGGCGGCATCGAGAACGGCAACGGCCTCCTGCGCCGCGACCTGCCGCGCACGACCAGGCTCTTCGACTACGACGACACCGACATCGACGACATCGTCTGGATGCTCAACTCAACCCCGCGGAAATGCCTCGGCTTCCAGACGCAGATCGAGGCTTTCGCTCAAAACCTCGGTGTCGCACTTGATAAGTGAATCCAGCATCAGCAAAATAGCACAAAGCCCTGTTGTCATCAAATTCGATTCTCCAGATAGAAATGCTGTATCGTCCATGTTTCAGGCAAGAAAGGTCAGAACCACTCGTGATGTAAGCCTCTACGTCAAGCCCCGTTCAACCAGATAGCTCTTGAGTTCATTATACGTCATTGCAGATTCTACAGCGGAATTGTAAGGGAAGGCAGCAGTTGGCGCGCCTCTAAGATAAATGTATTGCTCATTTGATAGATCAGCAAAGGCTGATGTTACCACGAAGAAGTTCTCATATTCGAAGGTGCGACGAACTTCTTCGTCATTCATCAATTCTTCATACATTTTTTCGCCGGGCTTGGCGCCGATTTCGATGATCTCTATATTGCGGTCACCTGCCAATTCGTTGCGCATCACGAGGGCGATATCCTCAATCCGCGCGACCGGCATTTTGGTCACCATCACCTCGCCGCCGCTGGCTAGCCAGACCGAATCGAGCACCAGCCGCACCGCCTCTTCCAGCGTCATGATGAAGCGTGTCATCTGCCGGTCGGTTAAGGTGATCGGCCCGCCCGCTTCGATCTGGCGGCGAAACAGCGGCACCACCGACCCGCGCGAGCCCAATACATTGCCGAACCGTGTAGAGGCGAAGATCGTGCCGGTGTTACGCGCACGCAGGTCCAACCCGTTTGCCGTGGTCTCCGACGCCGCCGTCATCAGCCGCTCGCCCATCAGTTTTGAGGTCCCCATGACGTTGGTGGGGTTCACGGCCTTGTCTGACGAAGTAAAAATAACACGTTCGACGCCATTTTCCTGCGCAGCATCAATTACATTCTGCGTTCCCTGAATATTAGTGGCAATGGCCTGGGCTGGACTGTCCTCGCAAAGGCCGACATGCTTGAGCGCGGCGGCATGCAGTACAACTTCCACGCCGCGCAACCTGAGTTTCAGCGCTTCACGATCGCGGATATCCGCGAGGTGGCCCGAGACCTTGCCGCTTGCCCGGTATTGCTCAATCTGGAAGAAGAGGTCAGTTTCGTTGTTGTCGATGCAGACGACATGCGATGTTTCGCTTTTCACGAGCTGCCGAACCAATTCGGCGCCAACTGTGCCGCATGAACCAGTGACCAAAACTGTCTTGTCTTTGAAACGCTTCATCCGGCTCAACTCCAGCGCACGCGGGGCATGATGCGGTCCGCGACGATGCGGTCGCGGTTTTCCAGGATCCGTTCCAGCATGGCCCCGAGCACTGCGTCAGTCATGTAATGCGGTTGCAGGCCAAGATCCTTGAGCCCGCTGTGAACCGGGTTGTAGTAATGCTCTTCTTTCTCCTTGCGAGGGTTGGCGATCGATTTGATCTCGACATTCAGACCCAGCTGGTTTCCGGCCTGCTGGACGCGCTCGGCCAGTTCGTTGACGGTGAACGTCTCGGTCAGCTGGTTGAAGATGCGTAGTTCGCCCGGCTTTGCGGAATTTTCGGCGGCCAGCCGCACGCATTGCAGCGTGTCGCGAAGGTTGAGATAGCCGCGCGTCTGGCCGCCGCCGCCGTAGACGGTAAGCGGAACGCCGGCCACCGCTTGCACCAGAAAGCGGTTCACAACCGTGCCGAAGATATCATCATAGTGGAAGTTCGGGCAAAGACGCGGGTCGAGGTCCGCTTCGTCCGTCGATATCCCGTAAACTGGTCCCTGCATCAGGTCCGTCACCCGAAGACCATGGGTTCGTACGTAGAACCACAGCAGGTCCGTATCGAGCACCTTGGTCGTGTGATATAGAGAGCCGGCGGCACGCGGATACAAGAAGGTATCTTTGCGTCCTTTGTGCTCGATCTCGATCCAGCCTTCCTCGATGTCGATGTTCGGAGTGCCGTATTCGCCCATCGTTCCAAGCTTGATGATATGGGCCTCAGGCGCATGATCCTTCACTGCCCAAATGCAGTTAAAAGTGACATCAAGATTGTTCTGGAAGGTTTCCCGGGCTTCGCGGAAGCCGCGCATCGAATAGGGCGCGGAGGGCTGTTCGGCGTAGTGCACGATCGTGTCGGGCCGCATCTCCCGCACTAGGTCGAACATCTCTTCGGGGTTCGACAGATCTGCGATGCGCACCGTAATCGCCTTACCGGTGACAGCCTCGAAGATGGCGGCACGTTCACTGAGGCTCGGTGCACCAATAAGGGCATCGCTATCCGTTGCCTCGGCAATATGGCGACGCATATAGTTGTCCGCCACCATGATCTCGTGCCCCGCGGCCGCGAAATCCATCGCCGTGGGCCAGCCGAGATACCCGTCACCCCCCAAAATGAGTACCCGCATATGTCGTTTCTCCTGTATCAAAATCAAAATTCAAGCGGCATCAGCTGCGACGAAATAGCGGATGGTTCGCCGCAGGCCGTCTTCGAGCGGCACCTGTGATACCCACCCGAGCAACTCTTTTGCCTTGCTCGTGTCCGAGTAGTTCCGCATCACGTCCCCGTCTCGCTTCGGCCCGAAAAAGGTTTCAGGCACCGTTACGTGTTCCGCACGCATGGCCGCAAGCAAGGTTTCCGTCATTTCGGCAACGGTTGTCTCTTGGGCCGTCGCGACTTGAAAAGTTTCCCCACCCACCCGCGAAACGGTTGCCGACCGCACGATCGCGTCGATCAGATCGGAAATATGGATGAAATCCCGCGTCTGTGTCCCGTCGCCGTAGATTTCCAGCCGTTCACCCGCCAGCGCCTGCTTGATGAACTTCGCCACCACCGATTGCTTATGGCCCGAGCCTTCTCCGTAGACGTTCCCGAACCGCAGCACCACCGTCTCAACCCCGAAACAATGGTAATAAGCGGAACAGTAGCCCTCGCCGGCGAGCTTGGAGGCCCCATAGGGTGAGGCGGGATGGGGCGCCATCTCTTCATGAAGGGGCGGAACCTGGACCCCAAGCGGCGCGCCCGAAGAGGCGAACACAAAGCGCCCCGCGCTCAACCTTCGGCACGCTTCAAGCATATTGAGCGTCCCTATCACATTCGTACGGCAGTCGCTCATCGGGTCTTCTACCGAGGGGGCGACACCCGTGTTCGCGGCAAGATGCACGACGATGTCAGCGTCCGAAACCGCCCGTGCCACCGCTCCTTCATCCAGAATATCTCCCTCAATAAGCGCAACACCTTCCGCCCAGGCTGACTTTTCACATTGAGAGTCAAGCTCTGCAAAGAGCGTGACTTGCCGCAGATCTTCTCGTGTGCCCACCGAGAGATTGTCGAGAACCCGGATCGCGTGCCCGCCCTCGTGCAGAAGATGCTCAATCAGTGCGCGGCCAATAAAGCCGCATCCGCCCGTGATCAGCCAGTTCATTTCCTCACTCACCTTCTCGTCTATCTTGCGCCGATCGGACGAAGCGCCCATCCGGACCGAGGTGGATGCCGCATTCCGTCTTATCCGGCATATGCGCCCACCGTCCGGCGCGTTGATCGTCGCCAGCCGCCACGGGCTGTGTGCAGGGGGCACATCCGATCGATGGATAGCCGTTCGCTTCGAGAGGGTGTCGCGGCAAGTCGTGGCGCGCAAAGTACGCGCGGACATCGCTTTCCAACCAGGAGGCCATGGGATTGATCTTAATCTTCTCGCCATCGCGCTCGAGGATCGGCAGCGCCGCGCGCGAGGCGCCCTGATAGCGTTTGCGCCCCGAAATCCAGCTATCGAATGGCGCAATCGCATCCTGCAACGGGAAGGTCTTGCGGATCGTACAGCACGCGTTGGGATCTCGGCCATATAGCACGCCGTAAGGATCTTCTTTTTCCAGAAGGCTTGAATCAGGCGTGGCCACCTGGAGGTTGAGCCCAAGCGCGTCGGCGACCTCGTCGCGATAGGCTAGCGTTTCTGGAAAGTGTTTTCCCGTATCCAGAAAGAGGACAGGAATATCCGGTAGAACACTCACGACGTAGTGCAGCAGGACCACGCTTTCTGCGCCAAATGAAGAGACGATTGCCGTCCTGCCAAGCTTTGTGTCTTTGAGAAGGCCCGGGATATCCAGATGCGCCATGTCCGGAACGTACCGTTCTTGGAGCTCGGACAGTATCTCGTCAATGCCCCCAGAAGGCCAACTGTTCATGGAGCTAGCGTCGGTACCAGCATCTCTCCATACCGGTCCATAGTCGTCCTGGGCCATGGTCTACCTCAGCTCTTCCTGTGAGCCGGCTCGCGGATATCCACCTGGCCGGGTCCGTAGGCGGAAAACGGCACGTCGGAGGCAGCAAAGAGGGCGCGCGTGCCACCTTGCGCCATTGCATCCCTCACCACCCGCGGAAGGTGATCCGGCGAAGAGACGAACAATACCTCGCCCGTCCGGCTATGTGCGAGCGCCGAGACGACCTCGTCGCGGGTCCTCAAGGCTGTTCCAAGATTACGAATACCGCGCGCTTCGTAGAGCGCGGCGTTATTCTCGTCTCGAGCATCATTGGCGATCACGGCGACATCCAGGTCGCGTGCCAGCATCTCCCCTCGGTTCAGTCGTCCCAAGCGCCCAGCCCCCCGATGACGACCTCCTGCCAATTTGCCGCGGAGCTGGAGTAACTATGAACAAAGACAAACTCGATGTGGGTCATGGGGCGGCAGGCGCCGGGCTATGGCGCCGGACTTCGCGCGGACCCCGGGCTCTTATGCGCATCACGGAAGCCCCTCCGCCAAGGGAAACACTGAAGCGCGAACTTCGTTTCGGGTTCGGCAGGTCACAAAAAAATATCCATTGTCCGAAAATAAACTGGCTATCCGTATTCGGGGAATGCAGTGTAAGCACTTGATTTCGTTAAGTCTAGGAACAACTCGATTTCTCGGTTCTGGCTGTTTGTCCGCCGCAAACCCCCGATAACGCAAACTCGCAACAGACGCGCGATCGATCGGAAGTTTTGAGCCCCAGTCTCACCGCGCATTTGGGGCCGGCCATTCCGGCCCGGGCGATCCCTGCGGTCGCAAATCGGGAAGGCGCGTCGCGGGACCGCCGTGGTGCGCCCCCGACCCAGCCCCCCGCACCCCCGTGTCATACGTTTCCGGCGCGACCGACCAGCACCGATCGATGCATGATGTGCGCGAAGGCGACGATGCCGGTCGTTGCCTACGTCAAGCAGAGGCTGTTGGCCCGGTTCAACAGGACCCATGGCCGCGTCTGATAGGCGAAGACGTAGCCACCGGCGCCCAGGACGCTGGCCGACAGGCGATCCCAAACATAGTACCAAGACGGGCAGGCGTCGTTCGTCCTTGGGTCAATGCCACCCGTCTCCAATGTCACCGCCCCCAACGGAGCACCCCGATCCCCTGCATCCTCCGCTGCACCTGTCACCCGTCCCCGCGCGTCCGGGCCATGTCCCGTTCCAGCGCCTCGATCTCTTCCCTCAGCCGGTCGTATTCGGCGCGTTTGCGGCGGAGGAACCCTGCCGTCAGGCGTGCCTTTTCGGCGGCGCCTTTGGGCGTGAGAATATAGGCATAGCGCAGCTTGTTGTTCGAGGCGCGGAAGTTGCGCACCTTGACCTGGCCCTTGTCGATCAGCGCACGTAGACAATAATTGACCGAGCCGAGGCTGATTCCCAGCGCGCGCGACATCTCTCGCTGAGACAGGTCTGGTTGCGCCTCCAGCATCCGCATCACACGATAGCGGGTGTCCTGATCGACCGGTCCGGTCAAGGAGGCCGCAACGGCTACCGCACCGAGGCTCGCTGCGCGAACTCGCCCGTGACCCAATGCTTTTGAGTCGCGTTCATACGTGAACGCTTAACCGATAAAACCCGGAATTTGAAGATTGAATTCGCGTCCAGGCGGTATATCTCTGGTATCGAAAGCGGTCGGCGGATAATCGCTTGCGTTGTCCCTTTCGGCACCGTCGGCGATGTGAAATCCGTGGCACCAATGGCACCGTGGCCCATGTCCTGGCCAAGAGGAGCGAGTTCCGTGAGCCCGTCCGACGCAGAAGCTGCGGCCGAGAGGTCGCCGGAAAACTGGCATGTCGCACAGCTGAAACCGAAGGGGCTGCCCCGGGCGCTCGAGAACCTGGCGCGGCAGGGCTACCCGGTCTTCTGCCCGGAACAGACGGTCAGCCGGCGAACCGCGCGTGGGCTCGTGGACACCCGGGTCCCGCTGTTCCCGGGCTACCTGTTCGTGCAATTCGATCCGACCATACGCGGCTGGTCGGCGCTCAACAGCACCCGTGGCATCGCGCGATTGCTGCTGGACCATCCCAGCCGGCCGGCGCCGCTGCCACAGCAGCTCATGACCGGGCTGCTCGGGCGCTGCGACGCGACGGGGTTGCTCTTGCCGCCGGACGATCTTCGGCCGGGCGAGCGTGTGCGCGTGCTCTCCGGGCCGTTCGCCGCCTATGTGGCCACCGTCGAGAAGATGGCGCCGGAGGAGCGCGTGACCGTGCTGTTCGAGCTCATGGGGCGGCAGGGGCGCGTCAGCATGCCACGGTCTTCCCTGGAACGGCTGAAATAGCCGGCCGGCCGTGATGCGCAGCGATGCGCTGCCGCCGGGTGGAAAGGATCCAGTTGGCCATGGTCCGTGAGGTTTTGTCGGACTCCGACAGGCGCACGGCCGATCCAGACCGGGACCGACTGCCCTTCCCGTGGCGGCGGGCATCCACGGCTCGGTGTCCGAGCACCCGATCCGAGCCTCGCACCCGCCGGGCTTGCACCGTGCGACAGCCCGACCGGATATCGTCCGCACGGAGGTGCCTTTCCAGCGATTCGCGCCAGAAAGCGGCGCGGCACCCGTTCTAGAAGCCCTTGCGACCCACGATGGTGACAATGGTCCGCCAGACGAGCCAAATCTCCATCCGGTGATTGGCGTTCGCGATGTAATAGAGATCGGCGCTCACCTTGCGTCTCGTGGCCGCCGAGCCTTCCACATAGCCGACCTCGACCTGTGCCAGGCCGCTGATCCCCGGGCGCACGGCGTGCCGGTGACGGTAGCGCGGAACGCTCCCGAGATAATGCTCGGCATGTTCGTAGCAGTCCGGGCGGGGCCCGATAAGGCTCATATCGCCCCAGAGCACGTTCAGGATCTGGGGCAGTTCGTCGAGCCGGTACTTGCGCAGGACATGGCCCAGCTTGGTGATGCGCTCGAACTCCAGGCCGCCTTCGGCCGAACGGGAAATCTCGGGCGCCGCCCGCATGGTCCGGAACTTCAGCGCCCGGAACGGCCGGCAATCCCGGCCCATGCGCTTCTGCACGAAGAGCAACGGGCCCTCATTCAGCCATGGGTTGAGAAAGAGGAGCAACAGCGCAACGCCCGCGAGAACGGGCAGCAGCAACAGGCTCATAACAATATCGAAGGCCCGTTTTCCGATCCAGAAAACGGCGCTCTGCTTCTCGGTCTTATTCGGATGGTGATGAATGCCGACGACAGAAGCGTCGGCCAGAAATGCGCGTGCCACGATAACCCCCAGGCGTGCGGAACAAAAAAGGCAATGATCTCATCAAGAAGCCCTTTGCCCGTTCGCAGTCAAGTCAAAGAAATATTTTCGGCGGCGGTCTGCCGCCGAGCCCAACATCTAGAACATTCCGGTGGAATGACCACAAGGCGGAACGCCTCTCTGCCCGCCTCTCGGGCAGCCTGAGTCTCTCTCGGGCAGACTCGAAGCGCCGACGCGATGGCCACACGCCGCGCGCGAATCGGCCACGCGCGTTGGAGTTGGCCTCCGCAACCGAACGTTGTGTAAGGCGCGCCCGGATCCTCGCGCGTCTCCCGCCGGCGGCGCTGTGCGCCGCCAGAGCAGGTCCGCGGTTCTCCAGCGGTCGCCTCACATCAGCGAAGGGAGCCAGAGCGACAGGTCGGGGAAGACGATCAGGATGAACAGCACCAGAAGCTCCACCCCGATGAACGGCAACAGCCCCTGGAAGATCGTGCGCAACGATACCCCCGTCTGCGACGCCGCGACATAGGCGTTCAGGCCCAAGGGCGGCGTCAGCAGGCCGATCTCGACCGACTTCGTCACGATGATGCCGAACCAGACCGGGTCGTAGCCCAGTTCCATCGCCGCCGGGAAGGCCAGCGGCATCGCCAGCGACAGGATCGCCAGCTGGTCCATGAACATGCCCATCACCAGAAGCGTCAGCACGATCATCGACAGGATGGCGAAGCGCGGCAGATCGCTGGACGCGACCATCTCCAGCAGCGTCTGGGTCACGCGGGTGAACGCCAGGTAGTTCGAGAAGATCGCCGAACAGGCGACGATGGCGACGATCATGACGGTCGCCTGGATCGCGCGGCTGATCGACGTGCCGAAGCTCGCCGCGCGCAGGGTCCGCTGCGCCAGACAGATGATCAACGCGCCGAAGACGCCGAGCGCCGCCGCCTCGGACGGCGAGGCGATGCCGCCATAGATCGCCCCGATCACCGCGACGATCAGCAGGACCATCGGGAACACATGGCGGCTGGTGCGCACCGCGTGGCCGAACCGGAACGGGTCGCCCTCTGGCGCATAGTCGGTGCGGTGCGAGATCACCTTGACCACCGTCGCCAGCCCCAGCGCGGTCAGGATGCCGGGCACGACGCCCGCGATGAACAGCTGGCCGATCGAGGTCTCGGTCAGTACACCATAGACCACCAGCACGATCGACGGCGGCACCACGACGGCGAGCGTGCCGCCGACGCTGACCACCGCGGCCGACAACCGGTCGTTGTAGCCGTGCCGCCGCATCTCGGGGAAGGCCGAGGCCGACATCGCGGCGGTCGACGCGGTGGAGCTGCCCACCAGCGCGGCCAGCAGCACCGAGGCGCCGATCGTCGCCATCGCCAGCCCGCCCTTCATGTGCCCGATCCAGGCCTGGCAGGCGACGATGGCGCGCCGGGTCACGTCGCCGGCCGTCAGGATCTCGGCCATCAGGATGAACAGCGGAATGGCCACCAGAATGAAGGACGAGGTGTTGTCGTAAAACGCCCGCTCCAGCACGCCGAGCGCAGGGCGCGGGCCCAGTTGCACGGCCAGCCCCACGCTGCCCGCGATCCCCATCGCGAAGGCGATGGGCGTGCGCAGGATCATGAGGACTGCAAGAAGCAGCAGGACGGCGGCGAAGGATGTCATGGGCAATGCTCGCTCGGGGGCACGGCACGGCGGAAGGCCGTGCCGTGCCCGGAACCGGTTCGTTGCGGTGTCAGTCGGCCGTCAGGCTCTTGAACTGGTCGAGCACGGCCTGCGCCGCACCGTCACCTCCCACGCGGGAGACCCAGTCGGCCGCGACCTCTTCCAGCGCCGCATTGACCGCCGACAGCTCCTCGTCGGTCATCTCGTAGGTGTCGACGCCCTCGGAGCGCCAGGTCTCGAGCAGGCCGCCGATGGAGTCGTCCTGCGCCTGGGCCACGTTCATCGCGGCCTCGTTGCCGGCCTCGATCAACGCGGTCTGCTGCTCTTCGCTCAGGCCGTCCCAGACCTCCTGCCCGACGACCACGACAAAGCTGTAGCCGCCGAAGGAGGCGTTGGTGGAGATATGGCTGACCACCTCGTTCAGCTTATACGCGGGCACCGAGGCCAGCGGGAAGAAGATGCCATCGAGCCGGCCGCGCTCGACCGCGGTGTAGATCTCCGGCCCGGGCAGCGAGATGCCCACGGCGCCGAGGCTGCGCGCGGTCAGCGCCTGGGTGGAACCGCTGGTGCGCAGGTCCAGCCCGTCCCAGTCGGCGGGCTCGCCCAGCCGCTCCTTGGCCAGCACCTGGTAGGGCGGCAGCACGAAGGAGAAGATCGGCACCACGCCAAGCTCGGTCAGCTCGTCGCGCAGCGGGCCTTCGGCCATCATCTCCTGCATCGCCTCGGTGCCTTCGACGGCCGAGGTGTAGAGGCCCGGCAGACCCACCACCGAGTTCAGCGGCATCAGGTCCGAGTGATAGCTCGGCCCGATCAGCGCGGCGTCGAGGATGTTGTTGCGCACCGCGTCCAGCAACGCATTGGCCTTCGCCGCCTGTTCGGCCGGGAAGTGCTCGAAGGTGATCTCGCCGTCGGTGGCCTCTTCCACCGCGTCCATCCAGTGCGTCGTCCCCTCTTCCGAGACGATATGCGTGGTGGACTGCCAGTCGCCGAGCCGCAGCGTTTCGGCCGGCGCCGCAGCGGCGAGCGCGATCAGCGAAGCCGCCGCCAGAGTCGTGGTCCTGAGTGTCATGGTCATTCTCCTCCCGTGGGTATGGTCTGATTGGGGCCGCGCCGGGGGGCGCCCGGCACGACAGCGTCGACGATGAGCCGCAGGGTCAGCACCCCGCAGCCGAGGGGGATGGCCGCATAGGCCCATCCGAGGGGCCAGTCGACCGCCCCCCATTCCACGTCCCCGCGCATCAATGCGTGCAGGGCGAATTCTCCGGATTTCCAGGTGACCGCCGCGAAGAAGACCGCGGCGGCGACCAGGGTCATGCGATGGACCGCCGGGCTGGCCCGGCCGAAGGCGTCCGCGGGTATGACCTCCAGCGCCAGATGCCCGCCCATGCGGTAGACCCGCGCCAGGGGCAGCATGGCGAGCATCGGCATCAGGTAGATTTCCGTCAGCTCGAACTGGATCTCGACGGGCGTGTCCAGGATCAGCCGCATCAGGATGTCGGCGTTGATGAACGCCGCCACCGTGATCAGCGCGAGGCACCCCGCGACGTGCAGGATGTCCTCGATCCCCGACAATGCCTTTTCGAATACGTGCAACCTGTCCTCCCCGGCCGGTCGCGGCGCGATGTCAGCGTTTCGGCAGTTCCACGATGGCCGAGCCGATGGCGGACAGTTCCTCGTCCTGCTGCACGGCCTGCTGGCGGATCTCGACGAGGTACTTGCCGTCCTCCTCGTATTTCCGCACGACCTCGCCGTTGATCAGGATGATGTCGCCCTCGGGGTTGTGCCGGCGGACCTGGCATTTCGCCTGCCGCAGGAAACCGTCGTCGCCCATCCAGTTGGTGATGTGATGCGTCAGCCAGGAGCACCGCTCGGGCCCGTAATCGTAGGCACCGGGCGCGCCGACCTCCAGCGCGAAGTCCTCTTCCCAGTGGACCCGTTCGGGGCAATCCGGAATGCCGAAGCGGTTCTTGATGCCGGCACCCGGGTGCTTCTGCTGCAACTGCCAGGCCAGCTTGTTAGCGCGGATGTAGAGCCCGCCCCAGCCTTGCGCATAGGCGATGAAACCGGTGACGGTCATCGGACCCTTCACCATGGTCGGCAGCGCCTCGCCCTCGGTCACGTCATCCCAGTAGCGGGGCGTCGCGCCGCGGATTTCCTCCTGCTCGTAGTACTTGGTGAAGCTGTCCAGCTCCTCCTGCGTGTAGACGCGGGGTTCGCGGTTCTTCACGTCGGTGTACTTCGTGCCCTTCTGGCTGGCGTGGTTGCGCTCGGTGCGGAAGCACCAGCTGTCGGCACCGGCGAGCTTGTCGCCCGACTTCGCGTCGAAGAAGTCCACGTGATAGATCTGCTGCACGGCGCGGCCGGCAAAGCGGGTGTCGTGCTCCACCAGGTCCTTCAGCCACGCCTCGGTCGCGATCTCTGTGTTCCGCGCGATGGGCTTCTCCCAGGTCCAGTCGGCGCCCGACCACATGGCGTGAACCCCCGGCAGCCCGCCGACATAGCCCGAGATGATGCGGCTGGTGGCGAACAGGAAGGACGGCAGCGCGATGATGTCGCCGTAGCGCGTGGTCTTGGCGTAGTCCGGATCGCACCACAGCGGGTTGTCGTCGCCGATGCCGTGGGCGTAGTGGCGGATATTGTCGCGCGTCGCCTCGTAGCACCACGGCTCCACCGTGTTCTCGATCTTCTTGCCGATGCGCTGGCGCAGGTCGTCGAGCCCCTCCTGGGTGATCTTCGGGAACTCGCGGTGCGTGGTCTGGTTCATCGATTGTCTCCGTCTCGGTCTTGCTTGGGCCTGGCGTCAGGCCGTGTTTTCCGTCTGTTTCGCTTCCGCGTCGCGCAGGGCCTTGCGGTTCACCTTGCCGGCGGGGGTCTTCGGCAGGTCGTCCACGAAGGCGACCTGGCGGGGGTATTCGTGGCGCGCGAGGCTGGCGCGCACCGTGTCCTGGATCTCGGCGGCGAGCCCCTCGGTCTCGTCCGCCTTCAGCACGATGAAGGCCTTCACGACCTGCCCGCGCACCGGGTCGGGCACGCCGATGGCGGCGGCCTCAGCCACGGCGGGATGTTTCAGGATGGCGTCCTCGACCTCGACCGCGCCGATGGTCCAGCCAGCGGAGATGATGACGTCGTCCGCCCGGCCGCCGTGATAGAAATAGCCGTCGGCGTCGGTCTTCCCGAGGTCCTTGGTCGGGAACCACTCGCCCCGGCGCCGCACCATCAGCTCGCCGATCTCGTCCGGCGGCAACTCGTTGCCCTCGGCATCCTGCACCTGCACCTCGACCCCGGGCACGGCCTTGCCCAGCGAGCCGTCGCGCACCTCGAAATCCTCGGCGCCCGGATAGTTGGCCAGGATCACCCCGATCTCGGTCGTGCCGTACATCGAGCAGACGGGCGTGCCGAACAACCGCCGGATATAGGTGCCCGTCTCGCTGTCCAGCGGCTCGCCGGTGAAGGACAGCTTGGCGATGGAATAGGTGAAATTCTCCGCCTCGCCGGAGTTGCGCATCATCCGGTAATGCGTGGCGGCGGCCGAGAGGTTGGTGATCTCGAAATCCTGCAGCGCCTTCAGCAGGCGCACGGGGTCGAACTTGCCCGAGAACGTGCCGGTCGAGACACCCAGCGCCAGCGGCGCCAGCGTGCCGTGCCACAGCCCGTGGCCCCAGGCGGGCGAGGACGGGCAGAAGAACCTGTCGCCCGGCCGGATGCCTGTGGCGTAGAGCGCGGCGACCATCAGCGTGACGATGGAGCGGTGTGTGTGCTTCACCGCCGCCGGCAGCGCCCGCGTGGTGCCGGACGTGTATTGCAACACCGCCAGGTCGTCGCCGGCCGTGTCGACCTCGAACGTCCCGGGCAGGTCGGCCAGGCTTTCGAGAAAGGCGTCGTCGGTCACGACCACCTCGGCACCGCCGGCCTCCTGAGCCTCGGGCGCCTTCTCGGCATTGGTGAAGACGACCTTCGGCTCGCAGTCCTGCACCCGCAGGCGGATGCCGTCCGGCCCGAACAGCGTGAACATCGGCACCGCAACCGCGCCCGCCTTCATCGCGCCGAACATGGCGACGTAGAACGGCAGCGACGGCTCCAGCATCACCGCGACCCGGTCGCCGGGTGCGACCCCCCTGCCCCGCAGGTGATGCGCGAACTGCGCCGAGCGGCGGCTGATCTCCTCGAAGGTGATGATCTCGTCGCGGCCGTCCGAATGGGCCACGCGGATCGCCACCGCGTCGCCGGCGACATGCCGGTCGATGCATTCATGCGCCATGTTCAGCCGCTCGCGCGTCCCGTCGAACAGCTGCCACAGCGCCTCGTTCGAGAAGTGCTGCTGAGCGTCCGCATAGGACGTGAAATCCGTGAGCTTCGGCATCGCGATGAACCCTCTCCCTGTCTCCTCCGGCGGCGGACGCTTTCGTCATCCGGCGCATTGACAAGGTGAGCGATGTCGATTTTATTGTCAATACGCTATCTTTATTGTATATAGACAACGACACGATAGCGAAACGGGAGGATCGGTCAGCCATGGACACCGTCACAGAGGCCCCGAAAAAGCGCGCCGTCCCGGCGGTAACGCGGGCCGTCGCGATCCTGCGGGCGCTGGGGAAATCGGACACGCCGATGGGCGTGCAGCAGCTGGCGCGCGAGCTGGAACTGGTGCCGTCGACCTGCCTGCACATCCTGCGCGTGCTGCACGACGAGGGGCTCGTGTCCTTCGATTCGCAGACCAAGCGCTACGCGATCGACGTCGGTATTCTCGCCATCGCCCGCAGCGCGATTCAGAAGAACGCCTTCGTGTCGCTGATCCAGCCGCGGCTGGATGCGCTGGCCACCGAATTCGGCGTGACCACCATCGCCACGCAGTTCACCGACCCGACGCATATGGTCGTCGTCGCGCTCAGCCAGGTGCAGCTGCCGTTCCGCCTTCAGGTCGACCTCGGCAGCCGGTTCCCCGCGATGATCTCGGCCACCGGGCGCTGCTTCGCGGCGTTCAACGACGTCGACCCGGCAGAGCTGAAGGAGCGATTCGGCCGGCTGAAATGGGACCATCCCCCGGACTACGACGCCTGGCTGGCCGAGGTCGCCGAAACCCGGGCGCGCGGCTACGCGATGGACCGGGGCAGCTATATCTCGGGCGTGACCGTCGTGGCGGTGCCGTTCTTCGACCGCGCCGGCCGGATGGTGCACAGCATGGTCGCCATCGGCATCACCGAGCGGGTGGACGCCATCGGCGTGCCGGTGCTGGCCGACGCGATGCTCAAGGTCCGGGACGAGGCGAGCCTGATGCTTCTGGGCTCGGGCGCGGCCCCGGAGGTCGCGCCATGACCGACGCCACCCTGACCGACGCCCCCCTGCCCGACGGCTGGAAGGCGATGCGGATCGGCGGCCTCTGGGACGCGATCGGCCCGCTTTTGGCCCGGCGCGACGGCGACAGCTGGCGCTACGGGCTGCAGACCGACGCGCGGCACGCGAACCCCGTGGGTCTGATCCACGGCGGCACGCTGACCGCGCTCCTGGACCATGCGATGACGCTGATCGCCCTGACGGCGAACGACAAGCAGCCGGCCGTGACGGTGCAGATGGAAACCCGCTTCCTGTCCGCCGCCCGCCCCGGCGACCTGCTGGAGGCCGACGCCCGGCTGGACCGGCGGACCGGCAGCATGATGTTCCTGTCCTGCACGCTGTCCGTGGCCGGCGACGAGATCGCCACCGGCTCGGCGATCATGAAAGCCGCGAGAGCGCAAAGGGAGGACGCGCGATGAGCGAATGGGGAAACGCGGGGCGCAGCGGGCCGCTGGCCGGTCTGAAGGTGCTGGATTTCTCCCGCATCCTGTCGGGCCCCTACGCGACGATGGTGCTGGCCGACATGGGCGCCGACGTGGTCAAGGTCGAACCGCTGGAGCGCGGCGACGAAACCCGCGGCTTTCCGCCCTTCCAGGGGCCGCTCAGCCACTACTACATCGCGCTGAACCGCAACAAGCGCAGCCTCGCGCTGGACCTCAAGTCCGAGCGCGGCGCGCAGATCGCCCGCGACCTCGCCGCGCAGGCCGACATCGTGATCGAGAACTTCCGCCCCGGCGTGATGGACCGGCTGGGGCTGGGCTACGAGGCGCTGGCCGAGGCCAATTCCCGCCTGATCTACTGCGCCATCTCCGGCTTCGGCGAGGAGAGCCCGCTGCAGGACAAGCCCGCCTTCGACATCGTCGCGCAGGCGCTGTCGGGCGTGATGAGCGTGAACCGCGAACCCGGCCAGCCGCCCAACAAGCTGGGCCTGCCGCTGGGCGACATGGCCGGCAGCATCTTCGCCGTCTTCGGCGTGCTGGCGGCGGTCCACGAGCGCGACCGCACGGGCAAGGGTCAGCGGGTCGGCGTGGCGATGCTCGATTCGCTGATCTCCATGCTGGGCTACCTGTCGCAGATCTACTTCGTCTCGGGCCGTGCGCCTCAGCCGGTGGGCACCAAGCATCCCAGCATCGTCCCCTACGGCGCCTTTCCCACCGCCGACGGCCACGTCATCGTCGCCTGCCTGACCGATACGTTCTGGAAGAACTTCGCCCGCTGCCTCGACATGCCCGAGCTTGCCGACGACCCGCGCTTTGCCGCCTACCACCAGCGGCTGGAGAACCGCGAGGCGCTGGAGGCGCTGATCGAGACACGGATGCGGCGCGACGACACGGCCTTCTGGCTGGACCGGCTCGACACGTTCGACGTGCCCAACGCGCCGATCCTCGACGTGGGCGAGGCGCTGGAACAGCCCCACGTCGCCGCGCGCGGGCTGGTCGAGACGGTCGAGCACCCCGAGGCCGGACAGCTGCGGCTGGTGCGCGGGCCGGTGCGCTTCGACGGCAAGGGACCGGCGCCCAGCCGCGAACCCTCTCTCCTGGGCGCGGAATCGGCCGCCGTGCTCAGGGATATTCTGGACATCGGTCCGGCGGCGTTCGAGGGTCTCGTGGCCGACGGCGTCGTGGGCCAACCCCACCGCAGTTCGGTCGCTGCCGAGGAGGAGTAAGACGGCACATGCAGATCAGATCCGATATCCTGACGGGCAGCGAGCAGTTCGCGACGAACCGCGCGGCGCATCTCGACGCGCTGGAACAGGTCCGCGCCGCGGCAGAGGCGGCGGCGGCCGGCGGCGGCGAACGGGCGCGCAAGCGGCACGTCGACCGCAACAAGATGCTGCCGCGCGAGCGGGTCGCGAACCTGCTGGACCCCGGCAGCCCGTTCCTGGAGATCGGCGCCACGGCGGCGCATGACATGTACGACGGCGCCGCGCCCTGCGCGGGCGTGATCGCAGGCGTCGGCCGGGTGCAGGGCCGCGACGTCATGGTGGTGTGCAACGACGCCACCGTGAAGGGCGGCACCTATTACCCGATGAGCGTCAAGAAGCACCTGCGCGCGCAGGAGATCGCGGCCGAATGCCGGCTGCCCTGCGTGTATCTCGTGGATTCGGGCGGCGCCAACCTGCCCAACCAGGACGAGGTGTTCCCCGACCGCGACCATTTCGGGCGCATCTTCTACAACCAGGCGCGGATGAGCGCGGCGGGCATCCCGCAGATCGCCGTGGTCATGGGCTCCTGCACCGCCGGCGGCGCCTATGTGCCGGCGATGTCGGACGTGACGATCATCGTGCGCGAGCAGGGGACGATCTTCCTGGCCGGCCCGCCGCTGGTAAAGGCGGCGACGGGCGAGGTGGTGACGGCCGAGGACCTGGGCGGCGGCGACGTGCACACGCGGCTGTCGGGCGTGGCGGACTACCTCGCCGAGGATGACGGCCACGCGCTGGCGCTGGCCCGGCGGGCGGTGGCCAACCTGTCGCTCGTCGGACCTGACGGCCCGCCTCGCGAAGCGCCGGAGCCTCCGGCCTACGACCCCGAGGAAATCCTCGGCGTCGTTCCCGCCTCGCTATCAACGCCCTACGACATCCGCGAGGTGATCGCCCGGATCGTCGACGGCTCGCGCTTCGACGAGTTCAAGGCGCGCTTCGGCGAGACGCTGGTCTGCGGCTTCGCCCATGTCGACGGCTGGCCGGTGGGGATCGTCGCTAACAACGGCGTGCTGTTCTCCGAAAGCGCCGCCAAGGGCGCGCATTTCGTCGAGTTGTGCAGCCAGCGCAAGGTGCCGCTCGTGTTCCTGCAGAACATCTCGGGCTTCATGGTCGGCCGCGCCTACGAGGCCGAGGGCATCGCGCGCCATGGCGCCAAGCTGGTGACGGCGGTCGCCTGCACCTCCGTCCCGAAGATTACCATGCTCGTCGGCGGCTCCTTCGGCGCCGGCAACTACGGCATGGCCGGCCGCGCCTACCAGCCGCGCTTTCTGTGGACCTGGCCCAATTCCCGCATCTCGGTGATGGGCGGACAGCAGGCCGCAGGCGTGCTGGCGACCGTCAAGCGCGACGCGATGGAGCGCGCGGGCGAGACCTGGACCGAGGAGGAGGAAGAGGCGTTCAAGCGCCCGACGCTGGAGATGTTCGCGGAGCAGTCGCATCCGCTCTACGCCGCGGCCCGGCTCTGGGACGACGGCATCGTCGACCCGCGGAAAAGCCGCGAGGTGCTGGCGCTGTCGCTGGCCGCGGCGCTGAACGCGCCGGTCGAAGACACGCGCTTCGGCGTGTTCCGGATGTGAGGGGGGTGTCGATGAGACGACTGGACAGGCAGGGCGCCCCGGCGCTTGTGATCGAGGCGCTGGATGGCTGGCAGGCCGGCTGCCAGCAGTCTATCGAGCGGAACGGCGGCGGGCATCCCGAGAGAGGGCCAGCCTGCAAACGGGTCCGCATGGGGGAGGGTTTCGCCTGATGTTCGACAAGATCCTGATCGCGAACCGGGGCGAGATCGCAGCCCGCGTCATCGAGACGGCCAGGGGCATGGGCATCGCCACCGTGGCCGTCTATTCCGACGCCGACGCCGGCGCGCGGCACGTCGCCATGGCCGACGAGGCGGTGCATCTCGGCCCGCCGCCCCCCGCCGAAAGTTACCTGAAGGGCGATGCGGTGATCGCCGCCGCCAAGGCCACGGGCGCGCAAGCGATCCATCCCGGCTATGGCTTTCTGTCCGAGAATCCCGACTTCGTCGAGGCGGTCGAGGCGGCGGGGCTGACCTTCATCGGCCCGCCCGCCAGCGCGATCCGCGCCATGGGCCTGAAGGACGCCGCCAAGGCGCTGATGGAGGAGGCCGGCGTGCCGGTGGTGCCCGGCTATCACGGCGAAAGCCAGGACCCCGAGCACCTGTCGGGCGCGGCCGACGCCATCGGCTATCCGGTGCTGATCAAGGCCGTCGCGGGCGGCGGCGGCAAGGGGATGCGCAAGGTCGACGCGCCCGCCGGTTTCGCCGATGCGCTCGCCGCCGCGCAGCGCGAGGCGCAGGCCGCCTTCGGCAACCCGGCCGTGCTGATCGAGAAATTCGTCCGCCAGCCGCGCCACATCGAGGTACAGGTCTTCGGCGACGGCACCGACGCCATCCACCTCTACGAACGCGACTGCTCGCTGCAGCGCCGCCACCAGAAGGTGATCGAGGAGGCCCCCGCCCCCGGCATGACGCCCGAGATGCGCGCCGCCATGGGCGAGGCCGCCGTGCGCGCGGCCCGCGCCATCGGCTATCGCGGCGCCGGCACGGTGGAGTTCATCGTCGACGGCGCCAGGGGCCTGCACCCCGAAGGCTTCTGGTTCATGGAGATGAACACGCGCCTGCAGGTCGAGCATCCGGTGACCGAGGCCGTCACCGGCCTCGACCTCGTGGAATGGCAGATCCGCGTGGCCGCCGGCGAGCCGCTGCCCCTGCGGCAGGACGAGGTGCCGCTGACCGGCCACGCCTTCGAGGCGCGGCTATATGCCGAGGACGTGCCCGCCGGCTTCCTGCCCGCGACGGGCACGCTGACGCACCTGGCCTTCCCGGACGGCGTGCGCGCCGACACCGGGGTCAGGACGGGGGACGCGATCAGCCCGTTCTACGACCCGATGATCGCCAAGATCGTCACCTACGGCCCGACCCGTGCCGTCGCGCTGAAGCGGCTGGCCGCCGCGCTAGAGCGCACCGAGGTCGCCGGCAGCGTCACCAACCTCGCCTTCCTCGCCGCGCTCGCAAGGCACAAAGGCTTCGCGGCGGGCGAGGTCGACACCGGCCTGATCGACCGCGACCTCGCCGCGCTGACAGAGGCGGCGGCCCCCGCCCCGACCCGGCTCGCCCAGGCGGCGCTGGCCGGCGCGGGGCTGATGCAGGCGGTGGGGCCGAAGACCGGCTTCACCCTCTGGACCCCGCTGGTCCGGACGGTAGAGATCGAGGTCGACGACGAAACCCACGCCGCCCGCATCGCGCCCACCGGCCCCGACGCCGCCGATATCGAAATCGCCGGCACCACCGTCGCCGCCCGCCGCACCCCCGGCGGCTGGACCTTCGACAACCGGCCGGCCGCGCCCTGGCACCGCCACGGCGCCACCGTCACGGTGTTCGGCCCGGATGGCCTGGCGGCGCGCATCCTCGACCCGCTCGACCGCGCGGCCACCGCCGCCGCCGGCGCCGACATCGTCGAGGCGCCGATGCCCGGCCGCGTCTCGGCGATCCATGTCGGCCCGGGCGACCGCGTGACGGCCGGCCAGCCGCTGGCCGTGCTGGAGGCGATGAAGATGGAACACAGCCTCACCGCTCCCTGGGATGCCACCGTCGCCGAACTCCTCGCCGAACCCGGCGCCCAGGTCGGCGCCAAGACACCGCTCATGAGGCTCGAACAGGAGGTTGAATGACGGCCGTCAGGCTGCTGCACACCGCGGACCTGCACCTCGACTCGCCGCTCAAGTCGCTGGCGCTGCGCGACTCCGGCCTGCGGGCCGAGGTCGAGACGGCCAGCCGCTCCGCACTGACCCGGATGGTCGACTTTGCGTTGGCCGAGGACGTGGCGGCGCTGCTGATCGCGGGCGACCTGTTCGACGGCGCCGAGCGCAGCGCCAAGACCGCCGCCTTCCTGCTGACCCAGCTCGACCGGCTGAACGAGGCGGGGATTTCGGTGTTCTATATCCGGGGCAACCACGATGTGGAGAACCCCGTCAGCGGCGCCTTCGAGATGCCGACCAACGTGCATGTCTTCGACGGCCGCGGCGGCTCGGTGCAGCTCGAAGGCACCGACATCCACATCCACGGCGTCAGCTTCCGCGACCGGCACGCCCCCGAGAGCCTCTTGCCGAAATTCGCAGGCCCCGTGCCCGGCGCGGTGAATATCGGGATGCTGCACACCTCGCTCTCCGGCGCGGCGGGGCACGATCCCTACGCCCCCTGCACGGTGCCCGAACTGCAGGCGCACGGCTTCGACTACTGGGCGCTCGGCCATGTCCACAAGCGCAGCGTCCACGCCGACGCGCCCTTCGTCGTCATGCCCGGCATGCCACAGGGACGCGACATCGGCGAGGCCGGGCCGAAATCGGCCACCCTGCTGACCGTGACGGACGGGGCCATCTCCATCGAAGAAGTCCCGACCTCCGCCGTCGAGTTCCGCCGCTCCGCCCTCGACATCACCGGCGCCGACGACGCGGAGTCCCTGCGCGCCGCGCTCCGCGACCATCTGCGCACCGAGGCCGCGGCCACGGTGTCCGATACCGCGATCCTGCGGCTGTCTCTCACCGGCGAGAGCCCCCGCGCCTGGCAGATCCGCCGCGATCTGGACGTCTGGCAGGAGGCGGCGGAGGGCTTCGCGGAGGCGACCGGGACGCTGCGCATCGAACGGCTCGAACTGGACCTCACCGCCCCCGGCGCCGCCGACGCCTCCGATGCGGTATCGGAACTGGAAAGCCTGATGGCGGAAATCCGTCGCGAACCCGGATTCCGCGCCGAGGCGCAGGCGGAGCTGGACCGGATCCTCTCGCTCCTGC
Organism: Psychromarinibacter sediminicola; assembly: GCF_029168335.1. GTDB lineage: Bacteria > Pseudomonadota > Alphaproteobacteria > Rhodobacterales > Rhodobacteraceae > Psychromarinibacter > Psychromarinibacter sediminicola. Next base: position 164,316 of record NZ_JARGYC010000001.1, on the reverse strand, counting down.
CGGCCGACCGCCGCCGCGCGCTCGCCGCCGACGCCGACGCGCTGGCGGCGCTGGCCGACGACCTCGCCGCGCGCGGGGCCCTGGCGGTGGCCGCGCGGATGCGGGGAGCGCATAACTGATGCGGCTGCGGCGTCTGGAGCTGGCCTTCTTCGGGCATTTCGCGGGAAAGACGCTCGAGTTCGGACCGCCGCCCGAGGGGGCCGACGTCCACGTGATCTACGGGCCGAACGAGGCCGGCAAGACCACCGCGATGGAGGGCTACCTGCGGCTGCTCTACGGCTTTCCGCATCGCGAGACCTACGACTTCCTGCACGGCCGCCCCAACCTGCGCCTGTCCGGCGCGGTGGAGATCGACGGCGCCGCGCAGGGCTTCACCCGCCTGCCGACCCGCAAGGGCAACCTGCTGGACGCCACCGGCACGGCGGTGCCCGAGACCGCGCTGAGCGCCGCGCTTGCCGGGCTGACCGAAGACGATTACCGCAAGCTTCTCTGCCTCGACGACGCCACGATCGAGGAGGGCGGCGAGGAGATCGCGGCCAGCAAGGGCGATATCGGGCGGCTCCTGTTCTCCGCCGCCGCCGGGGTCAGCGACCTGGGCACGGTGCTGGACGGCGTCGCGGCGGAGGCGGACGGCCTTTACCGCAAGCGGGCCAGCAAGTCGGAGCATGCCGAGCTGAAGCGGCGGCTGGACGAGGTGAGCCAGGAGATCCGCGAACGCGACATCAACGCCGCTGGCTACCGCCAGCTGCGCGAGGCGCTGACCGCCGCCGAGGCCGAGGAGGCCGAGGCGCGCACCGCCCGAAGCGCGCTGATCTCGGCCCGGACGGAGGCGCAGGCGCTGGCCGACGCCCTGCCCCTGCGAGCCGAGATCGCGGAGCTGGAGGCGGAACTGGCGCCGCTGGCGCTCTATCCCGAACGGCTGGACATCGACCCCGAGGATCTCGTGCGGCTGTTGTCCGACCGCACCGGCCACCTGGCGGAGCTGAAACGCCTGACCGCCGACGCCGGCCGCGCCGGGGAAGAGCGCGATGCGCTGGACCGCGCGCCGGACCTCGCCGCGGCGGCCCCCCGGATCTCGGACCTGCAGGCCCTGCGCGGCCGGGCCGGCAACGCCGAGGAGGACCTGCCCCGCCGAAAGGACGACGCCGCGCGGCTGGCCGCCGACATGGCCGCCCGTCTCGCCGAGATCGGGATCGACGGCGGCCAGGATCCCGGCGCGGCCCTCCCCGATGCGCCGACCCTCCAGACGCTCGACAGGCTGCTGTCGGGCCTCGCCGCCGCCGAAACCCGGCACGCGGCCGCGGCGGAGGAAGTGGCCAAGGCCATCGAAGCGTCGGAAGACGCGACCGCGCGGTGCCAAAAGGCCGAGGCGACGCTGGACACCCTGCCGGACCTGCAGCCCCTGCTCGAGCGCCGCGACGCGGCCCGACTGTTGCCGGCCCACGCGAAGGCACAGGAGGCGGTGCGCCATGCCGCACGCCACCGCGCGGCCGCGCTGGACGCGCTGACGCTCGGCGCGCGCAGCTTCGACGTCCCGCCCGCCTTGCCGCTCACCGCCCCCGACGCCGCCGACCTGGCCCACCGCATGGCACGCGCCGAAACGGACGCGACCCAGGCTGCGGAGGCCGCCGCCGATGCGTCCGAGGAGGTCGCCCGCCTGACCGCGCGGATCGAGGCGATGGAGGCGGCTGCGGGCCTGATCACCGATGCCGAAGCCGCCGCGTCGCGTACCGAACGCGACGCGCTGTGGCAGGCGCATCTCGACGACTTCGCCGCCGACAGCGCCGCGGCTTTCGAGGCGGCCATGCGCGCCGACGACGCGCGCCGGGACACGCGGCAGGCGCAGGCCACGGAGCTCGGCGGCATCCGCCAGCTGCGCGAGCAACTGGCCGAGGCCACCGCCACGATGGGGGCCCGCCGCGCCGCCCGGGACCGGACGGCCGCCGCCCGCGAGGCGCTGGCCGGTACGCTCGCCGGCCACCTGACCACGCTGGGCCTGCCCGCCGACCTTTCCGCCGAGAGCTTCGCCGACTGGATGCGCCGCGCCGAGGTCGCGCGGGAGGCCGATCAGGCGCACGCCGCCGAACGGACCGCCGCGCGCCCGCTGGCGGAGACCGCCGAGGCCCTGCGCGCCGCCTTAGCCGAGGCGTTGGCGGAGCCCGACGCCGAGCTCGACGCGCTTGTCGCCATCGCCCGCGACCGGATCGCCACGCGCAACGAGCGCCAGTCCGACCTGCGCAGCGCGGCGGAGGCGGCCGAAGAGGCCCGGACCGAAGTGACGCGCCGCGCACGCCGGCGGGACGAGGCGGCGCAGTCGCTGGACCGCGCCCGGGCCGCGCTGGAGGCGGCCGTGGCCGAGGCCTTCGGGTCCGCCGGCCCGGCCGTGCCGCTCGCCGACGCGCTTCCCGTCCTGCGCGGTCTGCGCGAGGCCGAGGTCAAACGGCAGGGGCTTCAGCGGCAGATCGACGGCATGACCCGCGATCTTGACGCCTTCTCCGCCGCCCTCGCCCCGCTCTTGTCGCTGGCCCCGGACCTCGCCGGCCTGTCACCGCTCGCCGCCTACGACGCCCTGGCTGCCCGCGTCGACGCGGCCCTGGCGGCCGAGGCGCGCCATACCGAGTTGTCCGAAGCACTCGAACGCGCCGCGCGGGCACGCGCCGACACCGAGGCGGCGCTCGCACGGATCGACGAGCAGACCCGGCTCTATGCCGCCGCCTTCGATCCGGCGATCCCCACGGACACGCTGGACGACCTGCGCACCGCCGTGACGCGGGGCCACCGCACCATCGCGCTGCGCGAGGCCATTGCCGACCGCCTCCGCCGCCTCTGCCACGGCCTCGGCGCCCCCGACCGCGCCGCCGCCGAGGCGCGGCTGGATGGTCAGGATCCCGCCGCCGCGGCGGCGCGGCTCGACGAGATCGAGCGCGACCTGGGCGACGCCGAGACCCGGCTGGAACGCGCCATCGAGGCCCGGACCGAAGCCCGCCGCGCGCTGGAAGCCGTCACCGGCTCGGCCGATGTCGCCGCGCTGGGCGCCGAACGCCAGACGCTGGAGGTGCAGATCGAGGATGTGCTCCTGCGCCACATGGAACTGCGTCTCGGCCACCGGCTGGCGGAAACCGCGATCCGGCGCTACCGCGACGTCCACCGCAGCGGCATGATGCAGGCCGCCGAGGCCGCCTTCCGCGACCTGACCCAGGGCGCCTATGCCCGGCTGACGGCCCAGACGGACGGCGGGTCCGAGGTGCTGGTGGCCGTGTCATCGGACGGCGCGGCGAAGCAGGTGCAGGATCTGTCCAAGGGCACCCGCTTCCAGCTGTACCTGGCGCTCCGGGCCGCCGCCTACGACCAGATGGTCGCCCAAGGCACGGTGCTGCCGTTCTTCTGCGACGACGTGTTCGAGACCTTCGACGAGGACCGCACCCGCGCCGCCTGCGCATTGCTGGCCCGGATCGGCCGGGCGGGTCAGGCGATCTACCTCACGCATCACCGGCACGTCGTGGAGATCGCCCAGGAGGTCTGCGGAATGGAACTCAGGGTGCACGAGCTGTGATCGCGCGACACGATCTTCCAGAAGATCGTGCCCCGCAGAGCTTTCTAGAAAGCTCTGTTCTGCAGGATTTTCTAGAAAATCCTGACACATCACTCCGCAAAAGGAAAACCCCGCCGCCGGCAGCCATACCGGGGCGGGGTCCACGAAATCGAGAAGTCAGAGGGTCACGCCACCTTTAAGTGGGCGCTCGTCTGCTCCTCTACCAATGCGCCATGCAGCGCCTTGATCGCAGGTTTCAGATCTTCGCGTTCCATGATGAACTGCACGTCCACATTGCGCGGCCCCTGGCTTGCGCCGAGCGATTCCAGCCCGGCATCGGCGATCGCCTGCAGGCCGCGGGTCAGCACCGACAGCCCGCGCAGGTCGCGCCCGATGACCGAGGCCATGGACAGCGTCCGCGACGAGATGCGCGCCGACGGGTACAGTTTGGCCAGGTCACGTTCGACCCGACGCATCGACTTCAGCGATGCGTCCACATAGTGGGTGATCGTGTTGGCGTTCGACACCTTCGACACGATCCGCACGTCGTGCCGCGTCAGCACGTCGAGGATCGAGGCATCGTATCCCTTCACGCCGACCATGTCCTGTTCGAACAGCTCCAGCGCGATGATGTCGAGCCCGGTGACGATCTCCACCGCCGCCTCTTCGGCCGGCTGGTCGTCGATCAATGTGCCCGGATCCTCGGGTTCGAACGCATTGGTCACCCGCAGCGGCACCTCGGCCTGGCGCAGCGTTTTCGCCGCCTTCGGGTGGATCGCCTCCATACCCATGTTCGACAGCTGGTCGGCCACGTCGTAGTTGGTCCGGCCGAGCTTGCGCACCGCGTCGTTGCCGACGAGCTTCGGGTCCGCCGAGGACAGGTGGAATTCCTTGTGGATGATCGCCTCGCGCGCGCCGGTCAGCGCCGCCATCTTCGAGAACGTCACCTCGGAATAGCCGCGGTCGAACTCGCGCATCAGCCCTTCGGCACATTGCGCGTAGCCGGTCACGATCGGCATCTCGGTGGCCGGGTCGACCCCCTCCATGGCGCCAAGGATCCGGTCGTCGAGCGTCACGTCGCCCTGATCGCGCCAGCCCGACAGGTCGACGAGCCGAGCATTCACGCCGGCGCGCTGCAGAAGCAGCGTGGTGGTGTAGGCCGAATGCGCCTCGCCCAGGCCCGACAGCAGCTCGCGGATCTGCAGCATGTGCTCGGACAGGCGGAAGTGGCCGTAGGAGCACAGCCGCTGCAGGTCGATCAGGCAGTTGCGCGCGCCCTCGATGCGTTCGCGCACGAACTCGTCGGCGCGCTCGCTGTCGGCGGCATGGGTCAGCACGCCGTTATGCGCCTCGCGCATCGCCTCGGCCACCTTGTCCAGCGCCTCGTGCCAGCCGTGGTCGGTATCGGCATTGGCAAAGCGCCCGTAGACGCCCTGCTCGCCGGATTTCTTGTGCTCCAGCAGCAGGTCGGTAATGCCGCCGAAGGCAGAGACCACGAAAACGCGATTGTAGAGGTCGTCGCCTTCCCGGTCCCCGACGAAGAGCGTGTCGCGCAACTCGTCGACACGGCTCATGGAGGTTCCGCCAATCTTCTCGACGGTATGGTTTGAACAGGTCATGGGTCCGTTCGTTCGCGTATGAGTGTCAGTGCGGCGCAGAGCGGCGGATCTCAGTCCGCCATCTCGTCGGCCGGGGCGTAGGAGCCGTCTTCACGATGCACTTCCTTGCCCGTGACCGGCGGGTTGAACACGCACGCCATGATCAGCTCTTCCTCGGCGCGCAGCGTGTGCCGGTCGTGCTCGTTCAGGGCGTACATCGTGCCCGGCTTGATCTGGTGCGTCTCGCCGGTGGCCAGATCGGTGATCGAGCCCTTGCCCTGCATGCAGTACACGCTCTCGAAGTGGTTCTTGTACTCGAACGTGTGCTCGGATCCCGCCTCCAGGAAGGTGATGTGGAAGGAGAACCCCATCCCGTCATCGGCCAGCAGCATCCGCACGCTCGACCAGTGCGCGTCCGAGATCACCCTGTCGCGCGCGTCTCTCACGATATCGTCGAAGTCTCTTACGATCATGGTGTCACTCCGCCGCCGTCTTGTGGTTTTCAACGACTTCCCGCGCGGCTTCGAGCAGGATGTCGAGCCCCTTGCGGAAGGTCTCCGTCGGGGTCGTCAGCGGCGCGAGGATCTTGACCACCTCGTCGTCCGAGCCGGAGGTCTCGACGACCAGCCCCTTCTCGAAGGCCCGGCCGCAGATTTCCTCGGCCAGCTCGCCCGAGCCGACATCGACGCCGCGCATCAGGCCGCGGCCCTTGAGCCGCGCCGTGTCGCCGACGATGCCCGCCAGCTCGTCCATGGCACCGCTCAGGATCTTCTCCTTCTCGGCAAGCTCCTTCTCGAACGTATCGTCAGACCAGAACTTCTCGATCGCCACGCGGGCGGTCACGAAGGCATGAGTGTTGCCGCGGAAGGTGCCGTTATGCTCCGCCGGGCCCATCACGTCGTGCTGCGGGCGCACCAGGACCAGGCCCATCGGCAGGCCGAAGCCCGAGACCGATTTCGCCATCGTGATGATATCCGGCTCGATGCCCATCTTCTCGAAGGAGAAGAAGGTGCCGGTGCGGCCGCAGCCCGCCTGGATGTCGTCGACGATCAGCAGCGCGCCATGCTCCTTCGCCAGCTCGGCCACGCGCTGGACCCATTCGGTCGAGGCGGCGTTGAGCCCGCCCTCGCCCTGCACGGTCTCCAGCATGATGGCGGCCGGGGCGTCGACGCCGGACGAGCCGTCCTGCAGCATCGCCTCGAGAATCGTCGTCGTGTCGCAATTCTCGCCCATGTAGCCGTCGAATGGAACGCGCGTCACGCCGTTCAGCGTGATGCCGGCGCCGCCGCGGTGATAGCCGTTCCCGGTCGCGGCCAGCGCGCCCAGCGTGACGCCGTGGAAGCCGTCGGTGAAGGCGATGATGTTCTCGCGGCCGGTCGCGTTGCGCGCCAGCTTCATCGCCGCCTCGACGGCGTTGGTGCCGGTCGGGCCGGTGAACATCAGCTTGTGGTCCATCCCGCGCGGCTTGAGGATCTTCTCCTCGAACGTCTTTAGGAAGTCGCTTTTCGCATCGGTGTGCAGGTCCAGCCCGTGGGCGATCCCGTCACGCGAGATGTGGTCGATCAGCGCCTGCTTCATGTCCGGGTCGTTGTGCCCGTAGTTCAGCGACGAACAGCCGGCGAGAAAGTCGATATAGGTGCGGTCCTTGTCGTCGGTCAGCTCGGAACCGCTCGCTTTCTTGAACATCGTCTTGAAGCCGCGGCAGTAGCTGCGCGCTTCGCTCTCGCGACGTTCGAATATCTCGTATTCACCAGTGGGGGTTTGGTCTTTGGGCATAGGTCTACCTTTCGGAATCTTGTCGTGCCGGTACGGTCGGGAGGCGGTGGCGGTTACGCCACGGCCTTCAACGCGACCGTCTCGGGCAGCGTGATGGTCACCATGTGCTCCGTCGCGTGATGACCGTCGAAGTGGTCGTCTCGCGTGAAGTGCGGCTCGTCGGTCAGCGCGCCGCCGACGGCCTTGGCGAAGCTCTTGAACAGGCCCCAGGAGGCGTCGTTGTCGGCGGTGATGGTGGTCTTCAGATGCGTGGCGCCGGCGCATTCCTCGCGCGCGATCAGCGCCATCAGCATCTTCTTGCCAAGCCCCAGGCCGCGGGCCTGGGAACCGACGGCCACCTGCCAGACGAACAGCTCGTTCTCGTTCGGGATCATGTGGCCGGAGACCCAGCCCACGATCTCGCCGTCCAGCTCGGCCACGACGCAGGTATCCGCGAAGTGATCCGCCTGGACCAGGTTGCAGTACATGGAGTTTTCGTCGAGCGGCTTGCAGCTCTTGATGAGTTCCCAGATTGCGGCCCCGTCCGTCGCCTCAGGCTTGCGCAGAAGGGGCGTGCGAGTTCGGGGTTTGGCGGTGTCTTTCTGAACGCTGTCTCTCGGCATGGCTGCTTGCTCCTCGATTTCGTTAGTCTGACTAAATAGCGGGGCGCGGTAGGCTTTTCAACGTTCGATGCAGATTTCTTTGTTAAACCCCTTAAAACCTGCCTGTGAGGCAAATTTCTTGCCTTACGCAGAAGGATTTGCCCCATAGGTTCGTTAGCATGTCGAACAAACGCCACGGTACTTCGGGGATTGAAGGATCCGGGGTTGCGTATAAAATCCCCCTCATGTCCGAGGCTCATCCAGATCGAACCGACGCCTGTCTGATCGCGCTGCGCAGGATTCTGCGCGCGACCGAGCAGTATGAGCGGTCTCTCGCCCAGGCGGCCGGGCTGACCTCGGCGCAGCTTCGCGTTCTGCAGATCGTGGCCGCCCGCGGCCAGGCCGGCGCGACGCCCAAGGCCCTTGCCATGCAGATGCGGGTCAGCCAGGCGACGGTCACGGCGCTGGTCGACAAGCTCGTCGCGCGCGGCATGGTCACCCGGTTCCGGTCGCGCACCGACGGCCGGCAGACGGACGTGGTCATCACGCCGAAGGGCGACGAGACGGCGACCTCGGCGCCGGATGCGCTGCAACAGCGGTTCGTCCGCGCCTTCGAGGGGATGCGCGACTGGGAGCAGGCCCAGCTCGTCTCGTCGCTGGAACGGGTCGCGGCGATGCTCGACGCCGAGCGGATCGACGCCTCGCCGGTGCTGACGATCGGCGAGATCAAGGACGACCAGCCCGGCGCCTGACCGCGCCTGCACCGGCGCCTCCGTCAATTCATCGTCAATCCGCTCCGGGACGGATGACATGCGGCGCCGTGCGCGCATGCTGTCCGGGTGACAGTGACACGGGAGGCGAAGGTGGGCGACTGGACACAACGGGACCGCGGCTTCAAGGGCACGCCGGCGGCGATCGTGGAGCCCTACGAGGACTGGGAGCACGCCACGCGCCCGCATCAGGCGACGGCCGGAGCGGAGGCGCCGCCATGGCAGCCGGTGCATATCCGGCTTACCGCCGACGCCCAGGGCCGCTACGCGCCCCACGCCCGGGCGCTGCTGGACCATCTGGGCCAGGGCGCGGACAAGCTCGCCCTCGGGCTCGACGCCCAGCGCATCCTGGCCCGGCTGATCACCCGCGAACCCGCCGGCGACCCGGTCGACCACCTGCGCTATCTCTTCGTCTACCGCCCGGAGGACGAGTCATACACCGCGCTGGAGGCCCCGGACGGCACGCCGCTCTACGAGGTGCGGCATGTCGGCATGGCGGTGCCGCCCGGATTCGTCGCGCGCACGGCCAACGCCGCCACCGGCGCGCAGGCCGCGGACGCGCCGGCGCGGCCCGATATCGTGGTGACCGCGGTGATCGACGACGCCATCGGCGTCGCCAACGAACGCTTCCGCGCGGGCCGCGAGACCCGGGTGCAGCATTACTGGGTCCAGGCCGTCGAGGCCGTCGACACGACCCGCCGGCCCGCGACCGTCGCCATCGGCCAGGAATTCGACAAGGCCGAGCTCGACGCCCTCCTTGCCGCCGCCCCGAGCGAAGACGCCTTCTACCGCGCCCTGCGCCGCGAGGCCGCCGCCCGCGCCGGCGCCCCGGCCACCACCGCCGCGGGCCGGTACGGCGCGCCGGGCTTCCGCCTGCCCGTCGGTCAGCTCGACACCCACGGCACCCATGTCATGGACCTCGCCGGCGGCGCGGCACCGGGAAGCGCGCCGAGCGACCGCCCCCTCGTCGCCGTCGAAGTCCCCGCCTTCGCCACGCTCGACACGTCCGGCGCGCGGCTGAACAGCTTCGCGCTCCAGGCGCTGCAGCGCATCCTCGACTGGGCCGACAGCTGGACCGACCCCGACAGCGGCGAGACCGCGCGCGTCTCGCTCGTGGTGAATTTCAGCTTCGGCATCGCCGCCGGCCCGAAGGACGGCACCGGCTTTCTCGAAGCCGAGATGGCCCGCCTGATCGACGCGCGAAACGCCGAAGGGTTGCCGACCAAACTGGTCGTGCCGGCCGGCAACACCTACCGCGACCAGCTGACCGCGGCCGCCCGGATCGCGGCGGATGACAGCCGCAGCATCGACTGGCGCGTCAGCCCGGCGGACCATTCCGTCAGCTTCCTGGAACTGCGCCTGCCCTCGGAGGCGCACCCCGAGATCACGCTGACCGCGCCCAACGGCGACAGCGTGACGGTCGACGGCACCACCGCGGTCCATGCCTGGCATACCGGCGGCAGCACACCCGTCGGCGCGATCTATGTCCGCCCGTCCCCCGGCATCGCCGGGCGCACCCGGATCACGCTCGCCCTCGCCCCCACCGTCGGGTTCGACCCGGACCGCCGACGCGCGCCCGCCGGGCTCTATCGCGTGAGCGTCCGCAATTCCGGGCGCACGGCCCTGCCGCTGTGGTGCGACGTGCAGCGCGACGACACGCCCGCGGGCTATCCGATCCACGGGCGGCAATCCTATCTGGAGGACGCCTGGGTCCGCGGCGTGGACCCGGAGCTCAAGAGCTACGACCGCCCGACCTCCGGCTCGGCCGTCTGCCGGGGCGGCACGATGTCCGCCTTTGCGACTTCGGCCAGCCCGCATGTCTTCGCCGTCGGCGGCAGCCATGCCGACGACACCCGCCCCGGCGCTGCCGATCCCGAGACTCGCGCGCCGACGCGCTACACCGCCGCCGGCCCGACGCGCGGCACCGCGGCGCGCAATCCCGCGCTTGCCGCGATCAGCGAAGAGGGTCGCGCGCATCCCGGCGTGCTGGCCGCCGGAACCTATTCCGGCAGCACCAGCCTGCTCTCCGGCACCTCCGCCGCCGCACCGCAGATCGCCCGGGCCATCGCGGACATCCTCGCCGCCGATCCCGGCGCGGATCGCGACACCATCATCTCCAGGATCCTCCGGGCCCCGCCGCGCCAGGACGCGCGGCTCGGCGCCGGCGTGGCGGCGGGGCTTCTGGACGAAAGGCGGCGCCCGCACCGCAGGCACCGCCTTTGACCTGACACCGGACCCGCGGACGCCGGCTCCGGCCACTCGGACACGGCCCTGCGTCCCGGGCCGTACATTCCCCGTCGATTGAACCGTTACCGCGGTTCCACTCGTCCAATGCGGCGCGGCCGGGGACCGCCCCGCGCACAAATCCGGGCTAGGGCCACTCCGCCGCCGCCAGCTCCCACGCCTTCGCGAGGATCGCGTTGCGGGTCGCCGCGTCGCCATCCGCCGGCCTGTGGTCGAATTCCGGCGGCACGAGCGCATCGCCCAGCCAGTCCAGCGAGAAATCCTCGGTATCGGCAAAGCCGCCGCCGTCGCCGGCGCGGAAATCCATCGCCATCGGCTTCAGGACGCGGCCCGTGGCCAGCGCATGGACATGTTCGCCGATGGCACAGCCCAGCACCGCGCCCGCCGCGCTGTCGCAGGGGAAATGCACGCCCGCCACGGTCCGGTTCACCGCCATCCGCTCGGCCACGCGGAACACATGCGCCTGCGCGCCCACGCCGTGATGGGCGCACTCGCCCTCCATCAGCCGGTAGAGCACGGTCGCCACCGCGAAGCTCTCGGTCGAATGGCCGGAGGGAAAGGCGCTGTGATCCGGCGTCTGGATCAACGGCTGCACCTGGGGCGCATAGTCGATCGGCCGCGGGCTGCGGCACAGGTGCTTGACCTGCATCTCCACGAAGACCGTCAGCCGCTCCACCGCGTCCAGCAGGTCCGTCGTGCGGGCCCGCCGCTGCGGGTCGAGATAGCCGACCGCCCCGAAGAACGACATGATGTCGCCGAGTTGCAGGTTGATCTCGGCCAGCCGGTCGTCGCGCAGGTCGGCATAGGCGCGCAGATGCGACAGCTGCGCGCGGAAATGGTCCTGCGCGGGCTGGTGGATCGTCACGACCGGCCGGCCCGAGCCCTTCACCTCCGCCGACCCCAGCGTCACGCCGCCGGCATCGCGCCGCGCCGGCGTGCCGGCGACGGCCATGCTGGCGTGCAGCGCGTGGTCCAGAAGCCGGCCGCGGATATCGTATTGCAGATACAGGATGTCGTCGGGGCTGTCGCTGAACGGAAAGGCCGGCGTGTAGCGCGCGGCGCCGTCCCAGTAGCCGACGGTCCCGTCGCGCGTCGTCGTCAGCGCGTCGTTCAGCAGCGTCGAGGACGGACCGCCGGCATGCGCCGGGTCGTCATACTCGCCCATGCGGCCCATGCGCCCCATTCTGCCCATGCGACCCATACGTCCCATGCGACCCATTCGTCCCGATGTGGCCATGATGTCCCCGCCCCTGTTCGAAAACGCGATGTCCCAAACACATGACACGGAATGCAGAAAGGCGACCGCCGGGCGCCAGCAAAATGTAGACAGTTTCCAGTATTTAACGATAAATTCACGGTGCCACGCCGGCTACCGCTCGTCGGCACGATCCTTGGGGCAGCACGAAGGTTGGTTCACTGACGCATATTCTGCGCATAGACCTGCACGGCCCGTTCCGACTGACCGGGCCGGACGGGACGGACCTGACGCCGCGCTCCGCCAAGGCGCAGGGCACGCTGGCGCTGCTGGCGACGGCGCCCGACATGACGCTGCCGCGCGCGACGCTGAAGGACATGCTGTGGAGCGACCGGGGCCGCGAACAGGGCGGCGCCAGCCTGCGCCAGGTGCTGTCGGAACTGCGCCGCGCGCTCGGGCCGCTGGCCGATTGCCTGCTTGCGAACCGCCGCCAGGTGGGCCTGGACCCCGCGCGCGTCGCGGTGCCGGATGCGCCCGCCGAGGCCGGTGCCGCCCGCTTTCTCGACGGGATCGACATCCGCGACCCGGCTTTCGAGGCCTGGCTGGCCGAGCGCCGCGCCGCCCAGGGCGCGCGCATCGCCCCGGCCCCCGCCACCGAGATGCCGGACGGGCAGCGCCGGCTCCTGATGCTCAGCGACGCGCCGGCCGACGGGATGGAGCGGTTCTTCGCCGAAGGCTTCGCCGACAACGTGGCCCGCGCGCTGACCGAGCAGATCACGCTGCAGGTCCTGCGCGACACCGGCACCGGGCCGGCCGAGGTCGATCTGGTGCTGCGCACGCGGGCCAGCGTCGACCGGCAGATGGCCGGCCTGCGGGTGCTGATGGAATCCGGGCCGGGCGGCAACAGCCTCTGGTCGGGCACCGAATTCGTCGAGATGCAGGGCGCCCCGCCGCTCGATCACCTGAACGTCCTGCGGCTGATCCACGAGGCCAGCGACAGCGTCTCCGAGGCGCTGTCCGACACCGCCCGCCTCGGGGGCGACGAGTTCGATGCCTCCGTTACCGCCCGCATCGCGGTGCGCCGCATGTTCTCGATGCGCGCCGACGACCAGCTGGAGGCCGACCGCCTCCTCGAAACCGCCTTCGACCTGATGCCGCGCGGCGTGTTCCTCGCCTGGCGCGCGCTGTTGCGGATCATGATGCTGGTAGAGCGGCATTCGGCCTTCACCGACGACGCCGCCGCAGAGGCCGAGGCGATGGCCGCGCGCGCTCTGGAACTGGAACCAACGAATTCCATGGTCCTGGCCGCCGCGACCCATGCGGCGCTGGTCCTCGGCGGCGACACGACCGCGGGGATGGAATACGCCCAGCGCGGGCTGCGGGCGAACCGCGCCAACCCCTTCGCCTGGGACGGGCTGGCGATGGCGGCGCTCTATCACGGCAACGCCAAGCTGGCGCACCGGGCGCAGATGATCGGGCGGCACATCTCGGGCAACACGCCGTTTCTGCACTGGTTCGACATGGGCTGCGCGATGACGGCGACGACGCGGGGCGCGCTGGACGAGGCGCTCGACTGGGCGCGCAAATCCGCCGCCACGGCGCCCGACTTCCACCCGCCGCTGCGCTATCTCATCGCGCTCTACGCCCACTCCGGCCGGATGGAATCGGCGATCGACGTGGTCCACCGCCTGAAGCGGCTGGAGCCCGACTTCACCGTCGAGCGGCTGGTCGAGGACGAGGCCTATCCGGTGCTCGACCTGCGCCGCTCCGCCCTGCTGACGCCGCGCCTGATCGCCGAGCTGACCTGATCGCTAGCGCCGGCGCAGCGCCGCGATCAGTTCCGACTTGGTCATGCCCGACCGGCCCGCGACGTCCAGCTCCTGCGCCCGCTCGTACAATGCGTCCCTGGTCCAGTCCTCGTATTGCGGCCGCTTGCCGCCCTTCTTCATCGGCTTCTGCTTGTCGTTGGCCTTCGCATTGGCGATACGCGCGGCCTTCTCCTTCGACATGCCCTCGTCGCGCAGGTCTTCGTACAGGTCGTCGTCCTTGATCTGGTTCGGCATTGCCTTCTCCCTTTCTGGACCAACCGAGTAGCGGCGCCGATGTTCCGAACTCGCCTCTTGATTGAACCGCGCCGCGCGCGGCGACGACCCATAACCGGTTCGGCTGACGACCCACACGACCTTACAGATGCAAAGGATTTACCGATGACCTTTCAGCACCGATCGCTCGGCACCGCCGGTCTCGCCGTTGCCCTGGCCACCGTGCTTGCCCCCGCCGTCTCCGCGCAACTTCGCGTCATGCCCCCCGAACCCCCGGCGCCGGACGGCCGCATCATGATCGTCCGGCCCGACGCCAACGGCAGCAGCCGCTGCGAGAACAAGACCTTCTGCGGCTGCGGCGAGGCCTTCGTCATGTACGAGGAAGACGAGAACGGCAACAAGATCGAGGGCACCGAGGAATGGGGCTGCGACCCCAATCCGTGATCGCCGATCCCTGAAGCGCCATCTGCGACACGGCGCGCCTCCGCTCTCTGCCGGGCGGGGGCGGCGCCCGATTGCCCTTTGCCGGACCGTCGCATATATGCGCGCGCATGCTGGACCGTGCCTCGAACCTCCCCGACCTGCCCGCCGAAATCGCCCGGCGGCGCACCTTTGCCATCATCTCGCACCCGGACGCGGGCAAGACGACGCTAACCGAGAAGTTCCTGCTCTACGGCGGCGCGATCCAGATGGCCGGCCAGGTCCGCGCCAAGGGCGAGGCGCGGCGCACACGGTCGGACTACATGCAGATGGAGAAGGACCGCGGCATCTCCGTGTCCGCCTCGGCCATGTCCTTCGACTTTGCCAGCGGCGACCGCAACTACCGCTTCAACCTCGTGGACACGCCGGGCCACAGCGATTTTTCCGAGGACACCTATCGCACGCTGACGGCGGTGGACGCCGCGATCATGGTCATCGACGGCGCCAAGGGGGTCGAAAGCCAGACCCGAAAACTGTTCGAGGTCTGCCGCCTGCGCGACCTGCCGATCTTGACCTTTTGCAACAAAATGGACCGTGAAAGCCGCGATACCTTCGATATCATTGACGAAATCCAGGAAAACCTGGCGATCGACGTGACGCCCGCCTCCTGGCCCATCGGCGTGGGGCGCGACTTTCTCGGCTGCTACGACGTGCTGAACGACCGGCTGGAGTTGATGGACCGCGCCGACCGCAACAAGGTGGCCGAGTCGATCAAGATCGAAGGTCTGGACGACCCCAAGCTGGCCGACCACGTCCCGGCCCACCTGCTCGACCAGCTCCGCGAAGAGCTGGAGATGGCCAAGGAGCTGCTGCCGAAATTCGACCCGCAGGCGTTTCTCGACGGCACGCTGACGCCGATCTGGTTCGGCTCGGCCATCAACTCCTTCGGGGTGAAGGAGCTGATGGACGGCATCGGCAAGTACGGGCCTGTGCCCCAGCCGCAATCGGCCAACCCGCGGCAGATCGGCCCGGACGAGACCAAGGTGATGGGCTTCGTCTTCAAGGTGCAGGCCAACATGGACCCCAAGCACCGCGACCGCGTGGCCTTCGTCCGCCTCGCCAGCGGTCACTTCACCCGCGGCATGAAGCTGACGCACGTGCGGTCCAAGAAGCCGATGACGATCTCGGCGCCGGTGCTGTTCCTTGCCTCCGACCGCGAACTGGCGGAAGAGGCCTGGGCCGGCGACATCATCGGCATCCCGAACCACGGCCAGCTGCGCATCGGCGACACGCTGACCGAAGGCGAGGCGCTGCGCGTCACCGGCATCCCGTCTTTCGCGCCGGAGCTTCTGCAGAACTGCCGCGCCGGCGACCCGATGAAGGCCAAGCACCTGGAAAAGGCGCTGATGCAATTCGCCGAGGAAGGCGCGGCAAAGGTGTTCAAGCCCAATATCGGCTCGGGCTTCATCGTCGGCGTCGTCGGCGCGCTGCAGTTCGACGTGCTGGCGAGCCGGATCGAGATGGAATACGGCCTGCCCGTCCGCTTCGAGCCGTCGCAGTTCACCTCCGCCCGCTGGGTCACCGGCCCGAAACAGGCGGTGGAAAAGTTCGTCGCCGCCAACAAGCAGCACATCGCCCACGACAACGACGGCGACATCGTCTACATGACCCGCCTGCAATGGGACATCGACCGCATCGAGCGGGATCACCCCGAGGTCACCCTGTCCGCGACGAAAGAGATGATGGTCTGATCCCATCCGCCCACCGCCGGGCGCTCCCCTCTCCTGGACAGGGGGAGGGTCAGGGAGGGGGGGCGCGCGGCCGCCGCCGGGCGAGACGCCGGGACATCCGACTGTCGCAATAATTTCACCGAACCGGATATGGACGCGCCGGCGCAGACGACGTTACGTGATAGCATCACAACAAGGAGCCCGACCATGCGCCGCCTGCCCCTCGCCCTTGCGACCCTCGCCTGCCTCTCGCTGCCCGCCGCGGCCCAGGAAAATCACGACAATCACGACGACCAGGACGACCACCTCGCCGAGGCCGACGGCGTCCGCATCCTGCACGCCTGGGCCGTGCCCGAGGACGGCGCGGTCCGGATCTACATGGAGATCGAGAATACCGGCGACCGCACGCTGACGCTCACCGGCGGCGAAACCCACGACGGCGCCGCGCTGGCGCTGATGGCCACGGAACTGCAGGCCGAGGGCGGCGCCGTCCCGCTCGGCGAATTTCCGATCAAGGCGGGCACCGAGATAGACCTCGACCCCGGCGGGCTGTATCTTGTCCTGAACCCCGCGTCCGACCTCGCCGAAGGCGACCGTTTCGCGGCGCATGTGGACCTCGAACCCCTGGGAGAGGTGGAGATTGAAGTCGACGTTCTTGCCCCTGGTACTCGCCAGCATCCTCACGCCGGCCATCGGCATTGAGCCCGCCCGCGCCGGCGATGGCTGGGACCTGCTGGGCGCCATCGAGATTCGCGAGACGGAACATAACGGCCGCTGGGCGGTGGAAAAGACGTTCCCCGAGGCGCTGCGCGCCGCGAAGGACGGCTTCCGCATCACCGGCTACTACGTACCCGTGCAGGCCCAGGCCTATGTCCGCAGCTTCCTGCTGGTCCCCGATCCGGCAGACTGCCCGTTCTGCGGCGGGGGCGGCTATGGCCCGACGCTGGAGGTGCAGATGCGCAAGGCGATGCCCGACATCGCCGAGGGCACGCAGATCACCGTCGAGGGTACGCTGCGCCTGATCGACAGCGACGAGACCTACCAGTCGGCGATCCTGACCGAGGGCGTCCTGCTGGACTGAGCCGCCCTATCCGTCCGCGCAGCCGCCCGGTGCCGCCAGCTCGAACGGCCCGGCCCGCGTCGTCCCGCCGGCCCGGTCTGTCGCAGAAACCGTCAGGACCCCGGTATGGGGCGCCGCCGTCGTTAGGCTCAGCACCACGCTGGTGCGCAACTGCCCCTCCTCCACGGGCGTGACGCGCAGTTGCACCCGCTCGTCCCCCGGCACGCCGCCTTCGCTCAGCGCGATGTCCGCGCCGCCGGGGGTCGTCCGCACACCCTCCGCCGCCAGCGTTCCGGTGAACCGCAGATGCGCCGCCGCCAGCCCGTCCAGGTCGAAAAGGCTGATGCCGATCTCCACCGGACCGTCAACGACCACGCAGGACCTCAGCGGCAGCGGCAGGCTCTCCGCCGCCGCTGCGGCGGCGCGCGCGGTGACGCTGACGCGCGGCCCCTCGCCGCCCTCCGGCCGGGGGCCCACCGTGCCGCAGGCGGCCAGCGCAACGCTCGCGGCACAGAAACCCGCTATCCTGAGAGATGGCGTCATGGGCAGAGCCTAGAGCATGTCGCACAAATCTGGGAACCGGATTTCTGCGCCTCGAACATCAATATGTCAGCGCGTCGGGCGACCGCGCAGGAACGCGACACGCTCTGGCACACGCAAACGTCCCCGGATAGGCCATGCCCCCCGGACCGGCCGGGGGACAGGCGACAGCCGCGATCGTGCAATCCCGCTCAGGCTTCGTTGCCCTCGGCCTTCCGGCGCTCGGCGAGGTCCTGGGCGCGGCCGGGGCGGCGCGTCCAGAAGACGAAGATGAGATAGACGATCGCCAGCACCGCCATCGTCGCGGCGCCCGGCACAAGATACGGGTTCAGGTTCATCGGTGGCTCCTCACTGCTTGCCTGCACCATCCTGCGCGCATCTTTCCGGCCGTTCTGTGGCAGGACGGCGACGAGTCGTTGACGGCCCGCCCCGCGCCCGGCGCGCCCGCGCTGCTGCCCCGGCGGAAAACTTGACGCACAGGCAGCGATCGCCTATGTCCGGCCCACGTCGAGGGCAGGCAATCCGGCCTGTCAGGCCGCCCGAGGTATGCGGCCGTTCAACGCGCCGCAAACACCGAAAGGGCTACATGACCGACTTTACCGAACTGGGGCTTTCTCCCAAGGTTCTCCGCGCCGTCACCGAGGCGGGCTACGTAACACCGACCCCGATCCAGGAAGGCGCGATTCCCCCCGCGCTGGAGGGCAAGGATGTCCTCGGGATCGCCCAGACGGGCACCGGCAAAACCGCCAGCTTCACGCTGCCGATGATCTGCAAGCTGGCCCGCGGCCGCGCCCGCGCCCGGATGCCGCGCAGCCTGGTGCTCTGCCCCACGCGGGAACTGGCCGCGCAGGTGGCCGAGAATTTCGACACCTATTCCAAGCACGTGAAGCTGTCGAAGGCGCTGCTGATTGGCGGCGTGTCCTTCAAGGAACAGGACCAGCTGATCGACAAGGGCGTCGACGTGCTGATCGCCACGCCCGGCCGCCTGCTCGACCATTTCGAACGCGGCAAGCTTCTGCTGACCGGTATCGAGATCATGGTGGTGGACGAGGCCGACCGCATGCTCGACATGGGCTTCATCCCGGATATCGAGCGGATCTTCTCGCTGACGCCCTTCACCCGCCAGACGCTGTTCTTCTCGGCGACCATGGCGCCGGAGATCGAGCGCATCACCAACACCTTCCTGTCGGCCCCCGCCCGGATCGAGGTGGCGCGCCAGGCCACGGCGGCCGAGAACATCGAACAGGGCGTGGTGATGTTCAAGGCGTCCCGCCGCGACCGCCTGGCCACGGAAAAGCGCGCCGTCCTGCGCGCGGTGATCGAGGCCGAGGGCGAGCGCTGCACCAACGCGATCATCTTCTGCAACCGAAAGGTCGATGTCGACATCGTCGCCAAGTCGCTGAAAAAGCACGGCTTCAATGCCGAGGCGATCCATGGCGACCTGGACCAGTCCCAACGGACCCGCACGCTCGACGCCTTCCGCGATGGCTCGCTGCGCCTGCTGGTGGCCTCCGACGTCGCCGCCCGCGGTCTCGACATCCCGTCGGTCAGCCATGTCTTCAACTACGACGTCCCCTCGCATTCCGAGGATTACGTCCACCGCATCGGCCGGACCGGCCGCGCGGGCCGCGACGGCAAGGCGATCATGATCTGCGCCCCGGCCGACGAAAAGAACCTCGCCGGCATCGAGAAGCTGATCGAGAAGGACGTCCCGCGGCTGGAAAACCCGCTGAAATCCGCCGCGCCGGACACCGCCGAGGCGGAGGATAAGCAGGACGACGCGCCGAAAAAGACGCGCAGCCGTTCGTCCCGCGGGCGAAAGGCCGACCAGCCGCGCGAGGAGACGGCGCGCGAGGACAATCCGCAAGAGAACAAGCCCCAAGAGAACAAATCCCAAGAAAACAAGCCGCGCGAGGGCAAGCAGCCGCCGCAGAAAAAGCGCGACGACAACAACGTCGTCGGCATGGGCGACCACCTGCCGCAATTCATCGCAAAAAGCTTCGAGGAACGGCGCGCAAGCTGACCCGCGCCGCGACGCGGGCGCGATCTATCACCGCGCGACTTAACGCTTTTTTCAGAGGCTTGGCATTAGCTATCCCCCGAACCCGGAACGGTTGCCGAAGGGGATGGAATGGCGGGACTTGCGGACAAGCTCGATGACGGCCGGGTGGGCCTGACCCTGCCCTGCCGGGTCATCGCCGGGGACCGCACGGTTCCGGCGACGCTGGCGGATCTGTCCTATGGCGGCGCCTGCATCGCGGCGCCGCACCTGCCGGAGGACGGGCCCCGGGCAATACAGGCGATCGAGGTCGACGCGCTCGGCACGTTCGACGTCATCTTCCGCTGGCGCCGGGGCGACCGGATCGGTGTCTCCTTCCGGCTGGACCACGACGCGAAACCGCGGCTGGAGCGGTATTTCGCGACCTGCGAGACCGGCGCGCCGGCCTGATCCCCCACGCGCCGCACCGTCGCCCGGGGGCGGGCGCGCCGGCAGAAGGCCGCATATCCTATGGAACCGGGGCGATACCGTCACGGTGCCGGGCAACCGTCCACCCAACACGGCCGGCATCAGCCCCAAATGCGCCGCCCTTTTCGGAGGGCGCTTCGCACAAGGGGCCCGGCATCTCCGGGCCCCGGCCGGCCGCGCCGGGCGAAGCGCCCTCTCGGGCCAATCAGACTATGACAGCGTCGCGTCCAGCGTGATCTCGGCGTTGAACAGCTTCGACACCGGGCAGCCTTCCTTGGCCTTGCCCGCCGCCTCCTTGAAGGCGTCCTCGTCGCCGCCCGAAACCCGGGCCGTCACGTCCAGATGCACCTTGGTGATCGCCCCCTGCCCGGCGTCGAGCGTCACCGTCGCCGTCGTCTCGATCGACTCCGCGGTCATCCCCGCCTCGCCCAGGATGTTCGACAGCGCCATCGAGTAGCAGGCGGCATGCGCCGCCCCCAGAAGCTCCTCGGGGTTGGTGCCCGCCTCGCCCTCGAACCGCTTGGCAAAGCTGTAGGCCTCGTCGCTCAGCACGCCGGTCTGAGTCGAGATCGTCCCCTTGCCGTCCTTCAGCCCGCCGGACCACTTGGCCGATCCTGTCTTGGTAATCATCACGTTCCCTCCTGTGAGTTCTGCCCGTCTCAGGTAGCCCCGCCTCGCGCGATGTCACCCAGTCGTCTTACGTCAACCGGCTGATCACCACCGTCACCTCGGGCTTCTTGCCGATCTCGTCGAACGCCGCCTTGCGGACGATCCGCCGCATCGCGTCGTCCAGCTTGCCGTCGTCGCGCAACGTCTTGCGATCCGCGCGGTACAGGAAATCGCTTAGATAGGCCTCCAGCGCATCGACGAGCGGCGCGCCGTTCCGGGTCTTTTCCGGCAGCCCCATGATCTCGCACCACGGGTCGCCCAGCAGCTCGTCCTCCTCGAGAATCAGCGTCACCATCGCATGCCCGTTCAGCGCCATCCGGATCCTGTCCCGGACGATCCCGTCGAACGCGCCGATCTGCATCGCCCCGTCGAGATAGGTTCGCCCGGCCTCGATATGCTCCACCACCCGCGGCGCCGCGCCGGTCAGGTCCAGCATCGTTCCGTTCGGCGCCACGGCGCCAGGGATCCCGGCCTCGTCCCCCAGCTTCACATGCGCCCGCAGATGCCGGTGCTCGCCATGCATCGGGATCAGCATCTTCGGGGTCAGAAGCCGGTGCACCCGCGCCAGGTCCGGCCGGTTCGCGTGCCCCGACACATGATAGGCGCCCGAGGAGTCGTCCACCACGTCCACGCCCATCGCGCTGAACGCATTGACGATGCGCAGCACGCTCGTCTCGTTGCCCGGGATGGTCTTGGAGGAGAACAGGAACAGATCGCCCTCCTTCAGCTCGAACCCCAGATACTTGCCGCGCGACAGCTGCGCCGTCGCCGCCCGCCGCTCGCCCTGCGAGCCGGAGGTCAGCAGCATCAGGTTCTGCCGCGGGATGTCGGCGGCCTCCTCGGCCGGCACCACCTTGGGAAAGTCGGTGACGATGCCGGTATCCTGCGCCGCCGTCACCATCCGCCGCATCGCCCGGCCCAGCAGCACCACGGAGCGCCCGGCGCGCTGCCCCGCCTCGGCCAGCGTCTTCAGCCGCGCGATGTTCGAGGCGAAGGTCGTCGCCGCCACCAGCCCCGGCGCCCCGGCCACCAGTTCTTCGATCCGCGGGCCCAGCTCCGACTCCGACCGCCCGGGATGCTCGCTGAACACGTTGGTCGAATCGCAGATCAGCGCCTGCACGCCGTCCCGCGCGATCTCGGCCCACATCGCCTCGTCGAACGGCTCGCCCACGCCGGGGGTCAGGTCCAGCTTGAAGTCGCCGGTATGCACGACGCGGCCGTGCGGCGTGTCGATCACCAGCCCCGCGCTTTCCGGGATCGAATGCGACACCGGCGCAAAGCCCACGCGGAACGGCCCCGCCTCCACCGTCTCGGGCCAGGCGGACACGGTCTTGACGACCTCCTGGTCGAGCCCCGCCTCCTCCATCTTCATCCGCGCCAGATGCGCCGTGAAGGCCCGCGCATAGACCGGCGCCTTCAGCCGCGACCACAGATGCGCGACGGCGCCGACATGGTCCTCGTGCGCGTGGGTGATGAAGATCGCCTCCAGCCGGTCGGCCCGCGCGGCCAGCCAGTCGATGTCCGGCAGGATCAGGTCGACGCCCGGCGTCGTCTCCATGTCCGGGAAGGTCACGCCCAGGTCCACGAGGATCAGCCGTTCGTCGTCCTCCGGCCCCACGCCGTAGACATAGGCGTTCATCCCGATCTCGCCGGCACCGCCGAGGGGAAGGTAGATCAGGCGGCTCTCGGTCATGCATGCTCCATGTTGTAACGGTGGATGACGGTCAGCCCGTGCATCGTCAGGTCTTCCTCGATATCGTCGAACAGCACGTCGCCCTGCGCGAAGAGCGGCGCCAGCCCGCCCGTGCCCACAACGCGCATCGGTTTCTCGTACTCGGCGCGGATGCGCTCGGTGATCGACTGCACCACGCCCACATAGCCCCAGAACACGCCCGACTGCATGCAGGCCACGGTGTTGGTCCCGATGACCTTCTGCGGCTTCGTCACGTCCACATGCGGCAGCGCGGCCGCCGCCATGTGCAGCGCTTCCAGCGACAGGTTCACCCCCGGCGCGATCACGCCGCCCACATAGGCGCCGTCATGCGCCACCACGTCGAAGGTCGTCGCGGTGCCGAAGTCCACCACGATGATGTCGCCGCCGTGCCGGTCATAGGCCCCGGCGCTGTTCACCAGCCGGTCCGGGCCGACCTGCGTGCCCGGATCGACGCGCGGCGCCGTGGGCAGCAGGCAGTCGGGCTTGCCCACGACCAGCGGCCGCGTGGCGAAGTAGCGGTCGCACAGGACCCGCAGGTTGAACACCACGCGCGGCACGGTGGACGAGATGATGACGCCGTGGATGTCGATGCGGATGCCCCGATGCTCCATCAGCTGCGAGAACCAGACATAGTACTGGTCCGCCGTCCGCTGGTGCTCGGTCGAGGTGCGGAAGGTGGCGACGAACTCGGCGCCGTCCCAGACCGCGAAGACCGTGTTGGTGTTGCCGCAATCTATGCAGAGCAGCATGTCCGCCTCCCCCTCAGAAATACACGTCCGCCGCCGCGATACTGCGCCGGCCGGCCGCGGTGCGCAGGACCAGCTGGCCCGCCGCGTCCACCGTCTCGAAGGTGCCCGTGACCGCCTCGGTCGGCAGCCGGGCGGTCACCGGCTCGCCCAGCCGTGCGGCGCGCGCCAGCCAGGCGTCGCGCACGGGGGAGAAGCCGTAGGTGACGAACCGGCTCTCCCATTCGGCGAAGGCGGGCGCCAGCACCGCGAGGAAGTCCGCAGGGCTGACGCGCGCGCCGGTCTCCTCGGCCAGCGCCACCGGCCGGACGGCGCCGGGCTCGACATCGTCGGCGCCGGGCGCCGTCGCCAGGTTCACCCCGACGCCGATGGCCACGCCGCCCCGCGGCAGGCTCTCCAGCAGGATGCCGGCCACCTTGCCGCCGTTCAGCAGCACGTCGTTCGGCCATTTCAGCCCCAGCGCCTCGGTCGTCGCGCCGCAGGCGAGAAGCGCCTCGTGAAGGGCCAGCGATGCGGTGAAGGAGCGCAGGGCCGCCTGCGCCGGAACCCCGGCCGCCGGCAGCACCACGGTCGCCGCGAAGTTCCCCTCGGGGCTGACCCAAGCCCGTCCCCGGCGTCCGTGCCCCGCCGTCTGCCGCCGCGCCATGATCCAGGCCGGCGCGCGCAGCTCCGGCGCGCGGCGCCGCGCCTCGGCCATGGTGCTGTCGGTCTCGTCCAGGACGATCCGGTCGGCGCCCCCGTCGGTTGCCCCGCGCCAGCCCGCGTCAGTCGACAAGGGCCGATGCCGCCGCCGCCGCCGGGCCCTCGATGCCGAACAGGTTCACGACGCCCAGCACCATCACCGCCGCGGCCACCATCAAAAGCGCCCATTGCGTCGGCGCCATGCCGCTGTCGAGCGCCTCGGTCTCCTCGCCGAAATACATGTAGTAGACGATCCGCAGGTAGTAGAAGAGCGCGATGACGCTGGCGATCACGCCGGCCACGGCCAGCCACGCCATGTCCGCATCCACCGCCGCGCGCAGCACGTAGAACTTGCCGAAGAAGCCGACCAGCGGCGGCACGCCCGCCAGGCTGAACATCAGCACCAGCACCGCCAGCGCCTTCAGCGGCTCGCGTTTCGAATACTGGTTCAGCGCCCGGATATCGGTGACCACGCGCCCGTCGCGCGACATCGACAGGATGAAGGCGAAGGTGCCCACGTTCATCGTCACGTAGATCGCCATGTAGACCAGCATCGCCTGCACGCCGAAGGCCGTGCCCGCGGCCAGGCCCATCAGCGCGAACCCCATGTGGTTGATTGACGAGTACGCCATCAGCCGCTTGATGTCGCGCTGCCCGATCGCCGCGACCGCGCCCAAAAACATCGAGGCGACCGACAGGAAGGCCACGATCTGCCCCCACTCCGCCGTGATGCCGCCGAAGGCGTCATGCACCAGCCGCGCGAACAGCGCCATGGCCGCCACCTTGGGCGCGGTGGCGAAGAAGGCGGTGATCGGCGTCGGTGCGCCCTCGTAGACGTCCGGCGTCCACATGTGGAACGGCACCGCCGAGACCTTGAAGGCCAGCCCCGACACCAGGAAGACAAGCCCGAACAGCAGCCCCAGCGGCAGGTCCTCGGCCGTCGCCGCGCCGATGATCCCGGCGAACTCGGTGGTGCCGGCATAGCCGTAGGTCAGCGACGCGCCATAGAGCAGCAGGCCCGAGGACAGCGCCCCCAGCACGAAGTATTTCAGCCCCGCCTCGGTCGACTTGGCGCTGTCGCGCCGCAGCGAGGCCACGACGTAGAGCGACAGCGACTGCAGCTCCAGCCCCATATAGAGCACCAGCAGGTCGCCGGCGGAGACCATCACCATCATCCCCACGGCCGCCAGCGCCACCAGCAGCGGATACTCGAACCGCAACAGGTCGCGCTTGGCCATGTAGTCGTGGCTCATCACCAGCACCGCCGCCGCGGAGACCAGGATCAGGATCTTGGCGAAACGCGAGAAGGCGTCGTCCACGAACAGCCCGCCAAAGGCCGCCTGCGCCCCGTCGCCGTTGATCCCGATGAACAGCGCCAGGACCAGGAAGATCGCCGCCGTGGCCCACAGTATCGCCGGTGCCGTGCGGTCCTTGCCGGTGTAGACGGCGAACATCAGCGCCGCCATGGCGAAGACGGCCAGCACGATCTCGGGCAGCAGGATGTTGAAATCGGCAGAGGTCATTGGCTCAGTGCCCCGTCTCTTCGGAAACCGCGTTCTCGGCGACGGTCGTCGCGCCGCCGTCCCAGGCCGCCACCGCGTCCCGGTTGTCGGAGATCAGCGCCTCGACCGACGGCCCGATGACATCGGTCACCAGGCTCGGATAGACGCCCAGGATCAGCGTCGCCGCCACCAGCGGGGCAAAGATCGCCTTCTCGCGCCGCGTCATGTCGGTGATCGAGCGCAAGCTCTCCTTGATCAGGTCGCCCATGACCACCCGGCGATAGAGCCACAGCGCGTAGGCCGCGCTCAGGATCACGCCCGTGGTCGCCACGGCGGCGACCCAGGTATTCGCCTGGAACATCCCCATCAGCGTCAGGAACTCGCCGATGAACCCGGAGGTCCCCGGCAGGCCGACATTGGCCATGGTGAACAGCATGAAGATCAGCGCATAGGCCGGCATCCGGTTCACCAGCCCGCCATAGGCGTCGATCTCGCGCGTGTGCATCCGGTCATAGATCACGCCGACGCAGAGGAACAGCGCGCCGGAGATGAAGCCGTGGCTCAGCATCTGGAAGATCGCACCGTCGATCCCCTGCTGGTTCGCCGTGAAGATACCCGCGGTGACATAGCCCATATGCGCGACCGAGGAATAGGCGATCAGCTTCTTCATGTCCTGCTGCGCCAGCGCCACCAGCGAGGTGTAGACGATGGCGATGGCCGACAGCCACAGCACGAACGGCGCCAGCAACTCGGAGGCCACCGGGAACATCGGCAGCGAGAAGCGCAGGAAGCCGTAGCCCCCCATCTTCAGGAGGATCGCCGCCAGCACCACCGACCCCGCCGTCGGCGCCTGCACGTGCGCGTCGGGCAACCAGGTATGCACCGGCCACATCGGCATCTTCACCGCGAAGCTCGCGAAGAAGGCGATCCACATCAGCGTCTGCACGCCGCCGACGATCTGGACGCCCAGCAGGCTGAACGTCTCCGAGCCGAAGTTGTGGGTCAGCAGCGTCGGGATGTCGGTCGTGCCGGCATCCACGAACATCGCGATGATCGCCACCAGCATCAGCACCGAGCCGAAGAAGGTGTAGAGGAAGAACTTGAACGAGGCGTAGATCCGGTCCTTGCCGCCCCAGATGCCGATGATCAGGAACATCGGGATCAGGCCGCCCTCGAAGAACAGGTAGAACAGGATCAGGTCCAGCGCCACGAAGACGCCGATCATCAGCGTCTCCAGCACCAGGAAGGCGATCATGTATTCCTTCACCCGCACCGTCACGTTCCAGCAGGCCAGGATCGTCAGCGGCATCAGGAAGGTCGTCAGCATCACGAACAGCACGCTGATCCCGTCGACCCCCACCTTGTAGGTCAGGCCCAACAGCCACTCGCGCTCTTCCACGAACTGGAAGCCGGTGTTCGAGGGGTCGAACTGGGCGATCAGGAAGATCGAGATCAGGAAGGTGATCGAGGTCGCGATCAGCGCCAGCCACTTGGCATTGCGCTGCGCCGCCTCATCTTCCCCGCGCAAGAACAGCGCGAGGATCGCCGCCCCGAGGAGCGGGATGAAGGTGATCATGGAGAGAATATTATCCATAACTCAGACCCCGCTCAGCTCAGCACCATCCAGGTGACGAGGATCACGATCCCCAGCACCATGGTGAAGGCATAGGTGAAGATGTAACCCGACTGCACGCGCCCCGCGAGCCGGGTGAAGAAGGGCACCACGCCCATCGCCAGCCCGTTCAGGAAGCCGTCGATCGTGCCCTGGTCGCCCCGCCGCCACAGCGCGCTGCCAAGCCACCTGGTCGGTCGCACGAAGACGAAGTCGTAGATCTCGTCGAAATACCACTTGTTCAGCAGGAACAGGTAGAGCGGCCGCTGGTTCTCGGCCAGCCGGCGCGGCAGCGAGGTGTCGCGGATGTAGAACAGCCACGCCACGGCCAGCCCGATCAGCATCGCGATGAAGGGCGATACCTTGACCCAGGCCGGGCTGTGATGCGCCTCGTCCATCACGTGGTTGTCGGGATGGGTGTAGATCGCGCCGCCGCCCGGCGTCCAGCCTGCGGCATGGGCCTCGCCCTGCGCATCCGCCTCGGCGTCCGCGGCTGCTTCGCCGTGATCGTCCGCGGCCGCGGCCTCTTCGCCATGCGCGTCCCCGGCCTCGACCGTCTCGTGCGCCGGCACGCCGTAGAACCGGTTCACCCGGTCATGGTCGCCGAAGAACGGCCCGTACCAGACCATCCCCGCGAACACCGCCCCCAGCGCCAGCACGCCCAGCGGCACCAGCATGGTCATCGGGCTTTCATGCGCATGCTCATGCGTGTGCTTGTCGCCGCGCGGGTTGCCGAAGAAGGTCAGGAAGATCAGCCGCCACGAGTAGAAGCTGGTGAACATCGCCGCGATCACCAGAAGCCAGAAGGCATAGGTGCCCACGCCGGTATGCGCGCCGAACGCGCTCTCGATGATGGCGTCCTTCGACAGGAACCCGGCGAACCCGATATGGGTCAGCGGAATGCCCACGCCGGTGATCGCCAGCGTGCCGATCAGCATCGCCCAAAAGGTATAGGGGATCTTGTCCTTCAACCCGCCATAGTTCCGCATGTCCTGCTCGTGATGCATCGCGTGGATGACCGAGCCGGCGCCGAGGAACAGCATCGCCTTGAAGAAGGCATGCGTGAACAGGTGGAACATCGCGGCCGAGTAGACGCCCGCGCCCGCGGCCACGAACATGTAGCCCAGCTGCGAACAGGTCGAATAGGCGATGACGCGCTTGATGTCGTTCTGCACGAGACCCACGGTCGCCGCGAAGAAGGCCGTCGTGGCGCCCAGCACCACGATGAAGGCGGTCGCCGCCGGCGCGAATTCGTACAAGGGCGACATCCGGCACACCAGGAACACGCCCGCCGTCACCATGGTCGCGGCGTGGATCAGCGCCGAAACGGGCGTCGGGCCCTCCATCGCGTCCGGCAGCCAGGTGTGCAGGATCAACTGCGCCGACTTGCCCATCGCCCCGATGAACAGCAGCACGCCGATCAGGTTCGCCGCGTTCCACTCCTGCCACAGGAAGGTCAGGTTGGTCTGCGCCAGCTCGGGCGCGCTCTCGAACACGATGTCCATCTGGATCGAGTCGGTCAGGAAGAACAGCGCGAAGATGCCCAGCGCGAAACCGAAATCGCCCACCCGGTTGACGATGAACGCCTTGATCGCCGCCGCGTTGGCAGAGGGCTTGCGGAAGTAGAAGCCGATCAGCAGGTAGGAGGCGAGGCCCACGCCCTCCCAGCCGAAGAACATCTGCACCAGGTTGTCCGCCGTCACCAGCGCCAGCATCGCGAAGGTGAAGAACGACAGGTAGGCGAAGAACCGCGCCTTGTAGTGCTCGCCCTCGCGGAAATTCTCGTCATGCGCCATGTAGCCGAAGGAATACAGGTGCACGAGCGCCGAGACCGTAGTGACGACGATCAGCATGATCGCGGTCAGCCGGTCCAGCCGGATCGCCCAGTCCGCCGCCAGCGTGCCGCTCTCGATGAAGCGGAAGATCTGGATCTGCTGGGTCTCGCCGTCGAACGAGAAGAAGACGGCCCAGCTCAGCAGGCAGGCCAGGAACAGCAGGAAGGTCGCGGTCCACTGCGCGGCGTACTCGCCGATCAGCCGCCAGCCGAACCCCGCGATGATGGCGCCGAGAAGCGGCGCGAAGAGAATGATCGGCTCCATCGGCTCAGCCCTTCATCACGTTGATGTCTTCGACGTCGATGGTGCCCCGGTTGCGGAAGAAGCAGACCAGGATCGCCAGGCCGATCGCCGCCTCCGCCGCGGCGACGGTCAGCACGAACAGGGTGAAGACCTGCCCGACAAGGTCGCCCAGATAGGCCGAGAACGCGACGAAGTTGATGTTGACGGCCAGCAGGATCAACTCGATCGACATCAGCAGGATGATGACGTTCTTCCGGTTCAGGAAGATGCCGAAAATGCCGATGACGAACAGTGCCGCGGCGACCGCCAGGTAGTGTTCAAGTCCGACCATGTCGTCCCTCGTGTCTCTTCTTCTTGTCCCGCCGCCGCCTGACGGCGGTGACGATCAGCGCCAGCAGTCCCAGCAGCGGCAGGAACGGCGCCATCTGGTCCATCACGCCGCCCCCGGCGCCCCGCGCCGCCGGCCATGCCGCAGCGCCCGCCGATGTGCAACCCGGCCCGTCATTCCAGCGGCTCGATCAGGTCGCAGGCGCAGGAGCCCAGCGTGCGCTTGGTCCGCGCCACGCCCGCGCCCAGCATCTCCAGCTCCTCGGCCACCCGGCGCATCGTGTAACGGCCCGGCCCGTACACCATGTCCTCATAGCGGTCCTGGACCTGCTCGAAGTTGTAGCGGGGCATGACGATCATCAGGTCGGTCCCGGACGGGCAGTGCTGCAGCGCGACGCGCTCGGGCGAGCCGTCGGCGTTGTAGACCTCCCACGAGGCAAAACCGGTGCCCGCCTCGCGCAGATAGATCGGCCCCATCGACGGACCGGCGTCCTCGTAGGAAACGAGACGGCCGGTGGCATAGTCGAAATAGCAGGGCGGCGGCGGGGTGAGGGCCGCCGCACCGCCCGCAGTCAGCGCCAGCAGCGCTATGGCGCCGGCCAGCTTCAAAGCCCCTGCCCCGGCTTCACGTCGCGCACTTCCATCGCCTTCGCGGGGTCGCGATACATCTGCGCCAGGATGTCCTGCCGCTTGATCCAGGTGCGGTGCCGCAGGGTCAGCACGATCGCCCCGATCATCGCCACCAGCAGGATCAGCCCGGCCAGCTGGAACAGGATGATGTAGTCGTCGTAGATCAGCTGCCCCAGCGCGCGAGTGTTATGCACCGCCGCCGGCTCCGGCGTGACCGCGGCGCGCAGGCCGTCGGCATTCTCCGCGAAGGTCCAGGTGCCGAAGACCAGCCCCAGCTCCATCAGCAGCACCACGCCGATCAGCAGCGCCAGCGGCATGTATTTCGCCATCTCGCCCTTCAGCTCGGCGAAATCGACGTCCAGCATCATCACGACGAACAGGAACAGCACCGCCACGGCGCCCACATAGACGATGATCAGCAGCATCGCCACGAACTCGGCGCCCAACAGCACGAACAGCCCCGCCGAGGACAGAAACGCCAGGATCAGCCACAGCACCGAATGCACCGGGTTGCGGCTGACCACGGTGAACAGGCCGGCGGCC
This sequence comes from Psychromarinibacter sediminicola, assembly GCF_029168335.1. Classification (GTDB taxonomy): domain Bacteria; phylum Pseudomonadota; class Alphaproteobacteria; order Rhodobacterales; family Rhodobacteraceae; genus Psychromarinibacter; species Psychromarinibacter sediminicola. The sequence continues at coordinate 133,859 of NZ_JARGYC010000001.1, read as the reverse complement.
ACGACCACCACGGCGAAGACGTAGAAGGTGAAATCGGCCACGGTCATGCTTGTCCCTCCTTGCCCTCCAACAGGACCTCGCGGGCGAGGTTCATCGCCTTGGTCATCGCGGGCACGCCGCCGAACATGCCGGCCAGCGAAATGGTCTCGGTGATTTCCTGCTCCGTCGCGCCCGCTTCCCGGGCATGGCGCACGGTCAGCCGGATCTGCGCCTCGGCCTGCGCGCCCAGGATGGTCAGGCCCTGCAGCGTCTGCAGCAGCTTGGTCTTGGCGTCCAGCCCCTCGGGGTTGTAGGTCCGGCCCCAGAACGCCTCCATCACGTCCTTGGGCATCGTCGGCCACATCTTCTCGATGGCCGTGGGGCTCCAGGATTCCATCATCGGCCCCATCGCCGAGGCCCAGTCCTGCCCCATCTTCATGAGGTCCTCGAACGGGTTCTTCGGTCCGTCGGTCATCACCAGGTCCCCGACCAAGAATTTTCGAAAATTCTTGGCAAAATTCTTCGAAGAATTTTGGCCGCGTCGATCATCTGTACGGTGCGTCCAGTTCTAGGTTGCGGGCGATCTCGGCCTCCCAGCGCGCGCCGTTCTCCAGGAGCTTCTCCTTGGTGTAGTACAGCTCCTCGCGCGTTTCGGTGGCGAACTCGAAATTCGGCCCCTCGACGATGGCATCCACCGGGCAGGCCTCCTGGCAGAAGCCGCAATAGATACACTTGGTCATGTCGATGTCGTAGCGCGTGGTCCGGCGCGAGCCGTCCTCGCGCGGCTCGGCGTCGATGGTGATCGCCTGGGCCGGGCAGATCGCCTCGCAGAGCTTGCAGGCGATGCAACGTTCTTCGCCGTTCGGATAGCGCCTCAGCGCGTGTTCGCCGCGGAACCGCGGGCTCAGCGGCCCCTTCTCGTGCGGGTAGTTCACCGTCGCCTTCGGCGCGAAGAAGTAGCGCAGCCCCAGCTTGAAGCCGGCGAAGAAGTCCGCCAGCAGAAAGTAGCGCGACGCGCGGGTCCAGTCGATCTGGGTCATGCCAACCCTCCAATCGGTCGAGTGTGAAGTCCGGGGCGCGGGTCCATCCTCAGCCTCCCACCGCCCAGCGGGCATAGGCGCCGCCGAACAGCTCGAAATGGGCGAAGAAGGACACGATGACCACCCAGGCCAGCGACAGCGGCAGGAACACCTTCCAGCCCAGCCGCATCAGCTGATCGTAGCGGTAGCGCGGGGTGATCGCCTTCACCATCGCGAAGATCAGGAAGAAGAAGCTCAGTTTTGCGATGAACCACAGCGCCCCGTCCGGCAGCCCGGGGATCGGCGACAGCCAGCCGCCGAAGAACAGCAGGGTGGTCAGCGCGCAGATCAGGAACATCGCGAAATACTCGCCCGCCATGAACAGCAGGAAGGGGGTCGAGGAGTATTCCACCTGGTAGCCCGCCACAAGCTCCGACTCCGCCTCGGGCAGGTCGAAGGGCGGGCGGTTGGTCTCGGCCAGGCCCGACACGAAGAACAGGAACACCATCGGCAGGTGCGGCAGCCAGTACCAGGAGAACAGGCCATAGCTGCCGTCCTGCGCCGCCACGATCTCGCCGAAGTTCAGCGAGCCGGTGGAGATGATCACGCCGATGATGATGAAGCCGATCGACACCTCGTAGGAGATCATCTGCGCCGCCGAGCGCAGCGAGCCCAGGAACGGGTATTTCGAGTTCGACGCCCAGCCGCCCATGATCACGCCGTAGACCTCCAGCGACGAGATCGCGAAGACATACAGGATCGCGACGTTGATGTCGGCCAGAACCCAGGTCTCGTTGAACGGAATGACGGCCCAGGCGGCCATCGGCAGCGCGAAGGCCACCAGCGGCGCGATCAGGAACACCGTCCGGTCCGCGCCGGCGGGGATCACCACCTCCTTGACGACCAGCTTCAGCATGTCGGCGGCCGACTGCAGCAGCCCGAAGACCCCCACGACGTTGGGCCCGCGCCGCATCTGCACCGCGGCCCAGACCTTGCGGTCGGCGTAGAGGAAGAAATACGCCGCCAGCAGCAGGAAGATCGCCATCAAAAGGCACTGCGCCAGGATGATGATCGCGATGCCCAGGCCGGTCGAAAAGAAGTCTGCCATATGTCCACTCACACCGTCGGTATGCCGTTCTCCGCGCAGCTGGCCACGGTGACCTCTGCGTCGATCGTGCTGGTGCCCCGCGGCAGGTCCGGCGAGATGGTGTAAACCGCATCTCCCTGCCAAACGCCACCCTCTTCGGCCACATTTGTGCGCACATGCCGCGCGAATCCGTAGCCGCGGATCAATGCGTATTGCGCCGCGGCGCATTCGGCATAGTCCGCCACGTCGCCGTTGTCGCGCGCGCCGCGCATCTCGACCACGAAACTCACCAGATCGCCCTCCAGAAGCCGGGTCTCGATCCCGCGATAGTCGGGCCGGAACGCCGCGCGCTCGGCGTCGCCTCCGGGGCCGGCCTCGCAGGCCGCCAGCCCGCCGAGGGCGAGCCAGCCGATGCCGATGCGCGCGCCCAGGTCATGCATCCCCTACTCGGCCGCGATGGCCGCATCGGTGCGCGCCTTGGCCCGGGCGCTGAGTTCCGCCATCAGCGCCGAGGCCCGCGCGATCGGGTTGGTCAGCCAGTAGTCGCGGACGGGGTTGCGGAAGGTCGCGTCGCCCAGCTTGCCCTGCGGCACCGGCTGCCATTCGTTCTCTGGCACCCGGTCCACCTGTTTCAGCACCGGCGCCGCCTCGACCAGCGACCGGCGCAGCTGCGCCAGGCTGTCGAAGGGCAGCGTCTGGCCGACCTCGGCCGACAGCGCCCGCAGGATGGCCCAGTTCTCCTTGGCCTCGCCCGGCGGGAAACCGGCGCGGATGGCGATCTGCGGGCGGCCTTCGGTGTTCACGAACAGGCCCTGCTCCTCGGTATAGGCCGCGCCGGGCAGGATCACGTCCGCCCGGTGCGCGCCGCGGTCGCCGTGCGAGCCCTGGTAGATCACGAACGGCCCGTCGGCGATCTCCACCTCGTCGGCGCCGAGGTTGTAGATCACGTCGGCGCCCTCGATGGCCTTGTCCATGCCGCCCTCGGTGGTGCAGCCCGCATCCATCGCGCCCACGCGGCTGGCGGCGGTGTGCAGCACCATGAAGCTCGACTCCGTCAGCTCCGCCACCTTCATCGCCGCGCCCAGCACGGCCGCGCCGTCGGCCTCGGCCACGCCGCCCTGCCCGACGATGACGACGGTGTTTTTGGCCCGGGCGGTCTTGTGGTCCTTGTCGACCATCTTCTGCAGCGCCGCGCGGTCGGTGCCGACATGGTCGTACTCGTAGGTCAGGTCGGCCGCCTCGCCGACCACCACGACGCGCGCGCCGTCCAGCCACGCCTTGCGGATGCGCGCGTTCAGCACCGGCGATTCCTCGCGCGGGTTGGTGCCGATCAGCAGGATCGTGTCGGCGGTGTCGATCTCCTCGATCGTCGCCGTGCCGACATAGCCCGACCGGTTCCCCGCCGGCAGCTTCGCGCCGTCGGTCCGGCACTCCACCGTGCCGCCCAGGCTCTCCACCAGCCCCTTCAGCGCAAAGGCCGCCTCGGCCGGGGCCAGATCGCCCACCAGCCCGGCCACCTTCTTGCCCTTCATCGCCTCGGCCGCCTTCGACAGCGCCTCGGGCCAGGTCGCGGGCCGCAGCTTGCCGTTCTCGCGGATGTAAGGCTTATCAAGACGTTGCCGCCGCAGCCCGTCCCAGACGAAGCGCGTCTTGTCGGAAATCCACTCCTCGTTCACCCCGTCATGGTTGCGGGGCAGGATCCGCATTACCTCGCGGCCCTTGGTATCCACCCGGATGTTCGAGCCCAGCGCGTCCATCACGTCGATGGTCTCGGTCTTGGTCAGCTCCCACGGCCGCGCGGTAAAGGCATAGGGCTTCGACACCAGCGCGCCCACCGGGCACAGGTCGATGATGTTGCCCTGCAGGTTCGAATCCAGCGTCTCGTTGAGATAGCTGGTGATCTCGGCATCCTCGCCCCGGCCGGTCTGGCCCATCTTGTGGATGCCGGCGACCTCGGTGGTGAACCGCACGCACCGGGTGCAGGAGATGCAGCGCGTCATGTGGGTCTCGACCAGCGGGCCCAGGTCCAGATCCTCGGTCGCGCGCTTCGGCTCGCGGTAGCGCGAGAAATCCACGCCATAGGCCATCGCCTGGTCCTGCAGGTCGCACTCGCCGCCCTGGTCGCAGATCGGGCAGTCCAGCGGATGGTTGATCAGCAGGAACTCCATGACGCCTTCGCGCGCCTTCTTGACCATCGGCGAGTTGGTCTTGACCACCGGCGGCTGGCCTTCCGGCCCCGGGCGCAGGTCCTTCACCTGCATCGCGCAGGAGGCGGCGGGCTTCGGCGGCCCGCCCACGACCTCGACGAGGCACATCCGGCAGTTGCCGGCGATCGACAGCCGTTCATGGTAGCAGAACCGCGGAATCTCGACCCCCGCCTGCTCGCAGGCCTGGATCAGGGTCATCGCCGGATCGACCTCTATCTCATTGCCGTCGATGATGATTTTCCGAAGGTCGGTCATTGCTCGTCCCATTCGTCAAGGCCGCGCCCGTCGCGGCCCGTGTTTCGCTCAATTCGCACGCAAAAGCCACCCGGTCAGGCTGTTTTTCTCGATCTCGGCCAGGCCCAGGCGGCAGTAGCTCTCCGCGTCGCCGGGGGTGACGCCGTTCTGCGCGAGATATGTGTCGCGCAGGCGCTTCAGCTCGGCCTTGTTCGCCGGATCCTTGCGCATCCGAGTGATGTCGTCCTTGGTATAGCCCAGCGACAGCGCGTAATCCTCAAGCTCCTTCGCCCGCGCCATCACACGGAAGAAGCGGGCGCTGATCGTCGGGCAGTTCTTGCGTATCTCGTCGCCCACGGCGGCCGACAGGAACTCGGCCCGCACGCGCGGGTTGTCGCCCAGGGGCGGCAGCGCCTGGGCCATGCCGGCCGTCACGGTCAGCGACAGGGCAAGGGCAATCTGGGTCAGTCTGAACATGGGTCTACTCCGCAGCGGTTGACGCACAGTTTCGCGTCCGCCAGAGCCGGGCCTCGGGCAGGTCGGCCCATCCGAACGCCCGCTCAGAAGGCCCGTTTGCCCGCAGGTCGTCCAGCCGCCCGAGCGCTTCCTCCAGAGATGGGCGGTGTCCCGCCGGTATCCACCACATCACGAAATGTTGGTCGGCAAGCACCTGAAACCACTCGTGTCTGCGGTCGTAGAACTGCCGGTGGACGGTGTTCCAGACGAAGTTCTCCAGGCTCGCCACGTCCTCCCACACGGTCAGGTTCGACACGTATTGCGGATCGCCGCCGATCTTGGCCTCGGTATTGCCGGTCCCCGGCTCGCCCGAGCCTTCCATCATCCACACAAAGCCCGGCATCCGCTTGCCCAGCCCGTTGATCCGGTCCAGCGCCGCCATGAACTCTGCGACGCGCGGGTCGTCGGTCGGCGCCACCAGCCGCCCGACGTTCAGTTCTGCCAGATGCATCGCCGTCATGCCGCCGTCCTCCGCGCGTGATCCCAACCGAAAGCGACATCGCTGTCGCCGTGCTGCCGCAGATGCTCCGCCCGCTCGGCCGCCTCGGCGAGCGTCGGGCGCGTGCCCTCCGGCACCCACCACAGCGCCAGCCGCAGCCCCTGGCCCGGCGCGAACCATTCGGCGCGGCGGTCGTAGAAGACCTTGTGCACCGACCGCCAGACGAACCGCTCCAGCGCGGCCAGGTCGCGCCAGACCGACAGGGTGCTGGCCAGGCGCGGATTGCCGCCCAGCGGCCCCTCCGGATCGAGCTGCGCGGTCTCCATCTCGTCGTCGCTTAGCTGCCAGACGAACCCGTCCGACCGCGCCGCGGCGGCGTTCACCCTGTCCAGCCCGTTCACGAAATCCGCGACGACGGGCGACTCCCAGTCGGCGCGCAGGACGCCCCAGTTGAACTGTGCCAGGTGCCGCCCCATGCCTGTCCCCTACCGCGCCTCGCAGCGGCCGCGCAGCGTGATCGAGTCGTCCACGATCCGCAGCTGGTCCACCGGCAAGTCCGGCCCCACGTCCCACTCGGCCGCGGAACTGCCGAACCGGCGCAGGCAATAGACCGTCGCGCGATAGCGCCCGGCCTCCTGCGCGGCCTCGGGATCGACCCGGACGGGCCGCACGGTGATGGTCAGCTCGCGCTTGTCCTCGCCCGAGATCTCCAGCCGCGACCGGAAGGTGATGTCGTTGATCTCCACCCGGTTCGGCCCCCGCGCGCTGGTCGTTCCGAAGCCGACCGCCCCGGCAACGTTCCGCGCGACGCCGCAGCCCGCCAGCGTGCCTGCCAGCAGCAGAAGCATCGCGCCCCGCGCAAGTCCCCGTCCGGAAAGGCGCTCGTCCATCATACCGTCACTCCGCCGCGACCGCGCTCGCACGGCCGGTCTTCTGCGCCTTGATCCGGTCCTCGATCTCGTCGCGGAAGTTGCGGATCAGGCCCTGGATCGGCCAGGCCGCCGCGTCGCCCAGCGCGCAGATGGTGTGGCCCTCGACCTGCTTGGTCACGTCGAACAGCATGTCGATCTCCTCGACCTCGGCCTCGCCGCGCACCAGCCGCTCCATCACCCGCATCATCCAGCCGGCGCCCTCGCGGCAGGGCGTGCACTGGCCGCAGCTTTCGTGCTTGTAGAACTTCGCCAGCCGCCAGATCGCCTTGATGATGTCGGTGTCCTTGTCCATCACGATCACCGCCGCCGTGCCCAGGCCCGAGCCCAGTTCGCCCCGCAGATAGTCGAAGTCCATCAGCGCGTCGCGCATGTTCTCGCCGCGCACGCACGGCACCGAGGAGCCGCCCGGGATCACCGCCTTCAGGTTGTCCCAGCCGCCGCGGATGCCGCCGCAATGGGTGTCGATCAGCTCCTCGAAGGAAATCGACATCGCCTCTTCCACGACGCAGGGCTTGTTCACATGGCCCGAGACCGCGAAGATCTTGGTCCCGGCGTTGTTCTGCCGCCCGAAGCTCGCGAACCACTCCGCGCCCCGGCGCAGGATCGTCGGCACCACCGCGATCGACTCGACGTTGTTCACCGTGGTCGGGCAGCCGTAAAGCCCCGCGCCGGCCGGGAACGGTGGCTTCATCCGCGGCATCCCCTTCTTGCCCTCCAGGCTTTCCAGAAGCGCCGTCTCCTCGCCGCAGATATAGGCCCCGGCCCCGTGCGCCAGGTACAGGTCGAAGTCCCAGCCCGACCCGGCCGCGTTCGGCCCCAGAAGGCCGGCGTCATACGCCTCGTCGATGGCCGCCTGCAGCGCCTCGCGCTCGCGGATGTACTCGCCGCGGATATAGATGTAGGAGGCGTTCGCCCCCATCGCAAAGGACGCGATCAGGCAGCCCTCGATCAGCGTGTGCGGATCGTGGCGCATGATCTCGCGGTCCTTGCAGGTGCCGGGCTCGGACTCGTCGGCATTCACCACCAGATAGGCCGGCCGCCCGTCGGATTCCTTGGGCATGAACGACCATTTCAGCCCCGTCGGGAACCCCGCGCCGCCGCGCCCGCGCAGCCCGCTGGCCTTCATGATCTCCACGATCTTGTCGCGGCCCAGCGCGATCAGGTCGGCCGTACCGTCCCAATGCCCGCGCTTTTTCGCCCCCGCGAGCGTGCGGTCGTGCATGCCGTAGAGGTTGGTGAAGATGCGATCCTTGTCGGCGAGCATTGCCTTACCCTTCGTTGTCCCGGCGTTTCCGCCAGATCTGATACGTCACGATGATGGCCCACAGGAACCCCGCGAGCGCCAGGAAGTCGAACAGCAGCACGACCCGCGGCGTCAGCCCCAGCGCGGCGCCGGCATATTGCGCGCCCAGCCACAGGACCAGCGTGGCGACGATCACCACCGCCACCTGCCGCGCCTGCCGCGCGAGCGCCTTGTCCTTGTCGCCGGGCTCCGCCATCGACACTCCCTAATACACCTCGCCCTTGTCCACGCGGGACGAGAATTCCGTATCCCCGCCGCCGGCGAGGATCCTTGCCTGCGCCACCCAGTCGTCGCGGCTGACCCGGCCCCGGAAGCCCTTGAGGTTGCCGTCCATCCAGGCGACCTCCGCCGGGCCCCAGGCCGCGATCTGGTCGAAGTGATAGATGCCCATCTCGTTGAGCTGGGTTTCGAGCTTGGGCCCCACGCCCTTGATTTCCTTCAGGTTGTCCGGCCCGCCCGCGCGCGCCGCGTCGAGCGTCGGGGGCTTCGTGCCGTCGCCGTCCGCGGGCGCCGGCGCCGGGGCCGGCGTCGGGGCCGGCGCGGCGGGGGCCACGGGCGCCTCGGCGGGACTTTCCGCCGCCGGGGTCTCGCCCGGCGTCTCGCCCGCCGGCTCCGGCGCGGCGCCGGGCCGCGTCGCCGGCGCCATCTCCTCGTAATCCTCGTCATACGCCTCGTCGTCGGACGGCGCATGCAGGATGTGCTCCGCCTCGGCCTCGCTGGTCGCCGGGGCGGGCGCCGGCCGGTCGACGGGATGGGCGACCTCGCCCTCGACCGGACCGCCGAAGCCGTAGAACAGGATCAGGTAGACGACCACGGCCACGATCACGCCCAGGACCAGCGCGCCGAAGAAGCCGTAGGCCGCAAGCAGCCAGAAGGCCACCAGCACCACCGCCCCCGCGACACCGGCGACGACCAGCATCGTGTTGCGCGACATCCCGTTTCGTTCCTGAGCCATGGCTCCTCTCCCCCGCTATCCGCCTTTTTGCGTGTACGGGATCAGTATTTAGCGCGTTTGGAGAATTCTGTCTCCTGCCCCGATGCCAAGAGCTTCGCCTGCTTCACCCACTCGTCGCGCGTCACCCGGCCCTTGAACCCCTCCAGGTTCGCGTCGACCCAGGCGATCTCTTCCGCGGTCCAGGCCGCGATCTGGTCGAAGTGATAAAAGCCCAGCCCGTGCAGCAGCGCCTCCAGCTTGGGCCCCACGCCCTTGATCTTCTTCAGATCGTCCGCCTTGCCTTCGCGCGGAGCGTCCAGCGCCTCGGGCTTGCGCGCGTCCTCCGGCCTAACCGAGGCCGCGGCGCGGGTGGCGGCGTCGGCGTCGTCGGCGGCTTTCTCGTCGGCGGGCTGTTTCGGCCCCTTGGCGCCCTCTTCCATCGGCTCGTCCGACACCTTCGGCGCCGAGCCCGCCGCCGCATCCGCCTCGGCCGGCTTCGCGTCGGCATTATGCGCCTGCCCGCCGCTGTACTCCGGCTTGCTCTTGGTCTCCGCCGGCGCCTCGCGCTTGTCGATGCCGGTCTTGTCGGCCGGCACGCCCTCGGCCGGGCGCGGGCTGCGCGCGGCCGCCGCCGAGGCCTCGACCTCGGCATCCGTCGTCGTGTTCCGCTGCCACGGGGTCAGCAGCGGCACCTCGGTGCCGTCGATGCGCTTGATCGTGTCGCCCAGCTCCAGCGCCAGCTCGACCGAGGCGTTATGCTCCGCGCGCCCGGCCTCGTACTCCTTGAGGCTGGTCAGCCCGTCCGCCGGCTCGGACGCATAACGCCCGGTCTGCGACCCCGGCATGGGGACCCGGCCGGCGGCCAGCTCGTCGAGGATCTCGCCGAACCGCTCGGCCGTCAGATCCTCGTAATAGTCCTTGCCGATCTGCGCCATCGGGGCGTTGGAACAGGCGCCCAGGCACTCGACCTCTTCCCAGCTGAACTTGCCGTCCTCGGACCGCATGTGCGGCTGCGGCGCGATCTTCTCGCGGCAGACGGCCATCAGGTCCTCCGCCCCGCAGATCATGCAGGACGTGGTCCCGCAGACCTGCACATGCGCCACCGACCCCACCGGCGACAGGTGGAACATGAAGTAGAAGGTCGCCACCTCCAGCGCCCGGATATGCGCCAGGCCCAGCATGTCGGCCACATGCTCGATCGCAGCGCGGGACAGCCAGCCCTCTTGCTCCTGCGCGCGCCACAGAAGCGGGATGATCGCGCTGGCCTGCCGGCCCTCGGGAAACTTGGTCAGCTGCGCCTCGGCCCATTTCTGGTTGGCCTCGGTGAACGCGAAACTCTCGGGTTGTTCGGGGTGAAGACGGCGGAGCATTGTTCGTCCTTATCCGTTGCAGTCCGCGAGGCTGACCGTCATCGCCGCCTCGTCCACGATTACCTTGCCGGCGGGCACCAGCACGCCGAATATGTCCTTCATCGCACCGTCCAGCGCCGGCCGCGCGTCCGCGCGATCCGCCTCGGCCAGCCCGATGCCCGCGGCCACGGTGTCGATGATCCCCTGCCGCCCCGCCTCGGGGTCGGAGAAATCCAGCGTGCAGCCGCCGGTCTCGAAATGGTCCTCGATCAGCGCGACGATCTCCTCGGTGGGGACCGCGCCGGCGCCCGGCAGGCTGTAGGAGGCCGGGATCGTCTCCAGCGGGCCGGGGCCCGACAGATCCGGCGCCGCGGTCGTGCAGTCGCGCAGCCAGACGACGCCGCGCTCCACGTCGGCCACGATGCGGCCCTCCTCGACCATGGCGCGCGACACCGGGCTGATCCGGTCGCGCAGCCGGTCGCTGACGGCGAAGGCCTCGTCCTCGTCCAGCTCCAGCGCCGCGGCGAAATGCGCGATGATCTTCCGGTCCGTCGCCTCTTCGTCGACCATGCTCAGGGTACAGCCGTTCTCGGTCAGCAGCGCCTCCAGCAGCCGCTCGATCCGCTCGCGCTCCAGCCCGTCGATCCGGGCGCGCAACTCGGCGAATTGCGTCCCGCTCTCCGGCTCGCCCGTGGCCGCGTCGCCGGCGGTCGCGTCGTCCTGCGCCAGCACCGGCGCCGCCAGGCCCAGCGCCAGAAGCGCGCCCGCCAGACGCCCCGCCAGGGTCCGTCGAACGGCCAGCCTCACCGGTCGACCTCGCCGAACACGATGTCCATCGTCCCGATGATCGCCGCCACGTCGGCCAGCTGGTGGCCGCCAGCCACGTGGTCCATCGCCTGCAGGTGCAGATATCCCGGCGCCCGCAGCTTGATGCGATAGGGCCGGTTGGTGCCGTCGGCCACCATGTAGACGCCGAACTCGCCCTTCGGCGCCTCGACGGCGGCATAGACCTCGCCGGGTGGCACGTGGAAGCCCTCGGTATAGAGCTTGAAGTGATGGATCAGCGCTTCCATCGAGGTCTTCATCTCGGCGCGCTTCGGCGGGGTGATCTTGCCCCGCGACAGGATATCCCCCTGCCCCTCGGGCGCGCGCAGCTTGTCGATGGCCTGGCGGATGATCTTCACGCTCTCGCGCATCTCCTGCATCCGCACCAGGAACCGGTCGTAGCAGTCGCCGTGCTTGCCCACCGGGATGCCGAACTCGAACTCGTCATAGCATTCATAGGGCTGCGACCGCCGCAAGTCCCAGGCGAGCCCCGAGCCGCGCACCATCACGCCGGAAAAGCCCCAGTCGAGGATGTCCTGCTCGGTGACCACGCCGATGTCGCAGTTGCGCTGCTTGAAGATGCGGTTCTCGCTGAGCAGTTCGTCGAGGTCGTCCAGCACCTTCAGGAACGGGTCGCACCAGGCCTCGATGTCGTCGATTAGCTGCGGCGGCAGATCCTGATGCACGCCGCCGGGCCGGATATAGGCCGCGTGCAGCCGCGCCCCGCAGGCCCGCTCGTAGAACACCATCAGCTTCTCGCGCTCCTCGAAGCCCCAGAGCGGCGGGGTCAGCGCGCCCACGTCCATCGCCTGTGTGGTGACGTTCAGCAGGTGGTTCAGGATGCGCCCGATCTCGGAATACAGAACCCGGATCAGGCTCGCCCGCCGCGGCACCGGCGTGCCGGTCAGCTTCTCGATCGCCAGGCACCAGGCATGCTCCTGGTTCATCGGCGGCACATAGTCCAGCCGGTCCAGATAGGGCAGGTTCTGCAGGTAGGTGCGGCTTTCCATCAGCTTCTCGGTGCCGCGATGCAGCAGGCCGATATGCGGGTCGCAGCGCTCGACGATCTCGCCGTCCAGCTCCAGCACCATCCGCAAAACCCCGTGCGCCGCAGGGTGCTGCGGGCCGAAGTTGATGTTGAAGTTGCGGATCTTCTGCTCGCCGGTCTCGGTATCGGCAAAGCCACGGGTGACGGGCATATCCATCATCGGTCACACCTTTGCATCATTGGCCTGCCAGGCGGCAGGCAGGGCGCCGAAGCGCCGTTCAACGTAGTCGTATTGCGGCGCCAGCCAGGCGCGCGCCGCGGCCGCCGCGTCGGGGTCCAGATCCGCCGGCTTGCCGCCATGCACGCGCCGCGCCGTATCGCCCGCCACCGGCGCGATGCCGAGAAAGGCGCACAGCCGCTCCAGCCCGCCCTCGGCGAACAGATCCTCGTAGAACATCACCAGCGTGCGGTCCGCCTCGACGCTCCGGTCGAGCTTTTCCAGCACCGCCCGGTAATCCGACCGTCGCGCGATGTCCTGGTGGCCGCCTTTCAGCACCTTGTCCAGCATCCGGTGCGCGTGGCGCGGGGTCACCGTCTTCCCGCCCTTGATCCGCAGCGAGTTCATCCGCACGTGGCTCCACAGCCGGTCGACCGGGTCGCGCATCAGGTAGACGAAGCGCACGTCGGGCAACAGCGCCGCCATCCGCGCCAGCCGCTCCTCGGGCAACAGCCCGTAGGCCGGCGTGATGTCCGCCACCAGCCGCCGGTCGCCCAGCCCGCCGGTCAGATAATCCAGGTACGCACCCTCGTCCTCGCGGCCGAGCCCCAGCACCTTTTCCCAGGCGGCGCGGTCCTCGATCCGCCGGTTCAGCTCGACGCGCTTCGCCTCGTCCGCCGTCACCATGCGGCGCAGCAGCGTGCGGATCATCCCTTCGATCTCCGCGCGCTTCGTCTCCAGCCGCCCGGTCTCGACCGAGTCGAAGTAATGCAACTCCTTCAGCGTGCGCAGATGACACTCCGGATGCCGCGCCAGCTGCGCATGCAGCCAGCTCGTCCCCGCCTTGGTCGCGCCAAGACAGAACATCAGCGTGGGCTCCGGCCGGCTCATCCCCGCGCCCCCGTCATCCGCGGCCCGGCCCGTCCGCGGGCTCCTTGAACGCGATCACCCACAGCAGCACCAGCGCGCCCAACGGGATGATCGCGACCAGCGCCACCGGCGCCGGGATGCCGAAGCGCGGCAACAGCCGCCAGAACGGCACCACCAGAAGCGCCGCGACCACCAGGAACCAGAAGAACCCGAAACCGCCCATCGCGAACTGACCGCCCATCACGTCGCGCCCTCCTTCTCGTCGCCCGGCAGGATATAGTCGGCCCCTTCCCACGGGCTCATGAAGTCGAACTGCCGGTATTCCTGCACCAGCTTCACCGGCTCGTAGACCACCCGCTTCTCGGCCTCGTCATAGCGCACCTCGACATAGCCGGTCGTCGGGAAATCCTTGCGCAGCGGATGCCCGCGGAAGCCGTAATCGGTCAGGATCCGCCGCAGATCCGGGTGGCCGGTGAACAGGATGCCGAACATGTCGTAGACCTCCCGCTCGAACCAGTTGGCCGCCGGATGCACGTCGACGATCGACGCCGCCGTCTGATCCTCGCGGATCTTGGTTTTCACCCGCAGCCGGTGGTTCTGGTACATCGACAGGAAATGGTAGACGAGGTCGAACCGCGCCTCGCGCTCCGGGAAGTCGATGGCAGTGATGTCGACCAGGGTCGAGAACTTGCAGGTCTGGTCGGTCTTCAGGAACTCCACGAAGCTGACCACCGACGTCGGCGCCACCTCCACCGTCAGCTCGCCAAAGGCGATCTCCCAGCCCAGAACGCAGTCCGGCCGCTTCAACTCGATATGCTGGCCAAGCTCTTGCAGGGCGTCGCTCATGTCACATCAATCCTCTTTCGCGCCGCGCCCGGCGGCTCAGCGAATGATCGTCCCGGTGCGGCGGATCTTCCGCTGCAGCGCCAGGATGCCGTATAGCAGCGCCTCCGCCGTCGGCGGGCAGCCCGGCACGTAGATGTCCACCGGCACGATCCGGTCGCAGCCGCGCACCACGCTGTAGCTGTAGTGATAATACCCCCCGCCATTGGCGCAGGAGCCCATCGAGATCACGTAGCGCGGCTCGGGCATCTGGTCGTACACCTTGCGCAGCGCCGGCGCCATCTTGTTGGTCAGCGTGCCCGCCACGATCATCAGGTCCGACTGGCGCGGGCTCGCCCGCGGCGCCGTGCCGAACCGCTCCATGTCGTAGCGCGGCATCGAGGTCTGCATCATCTCCACCGCGCAGCAGGCCAGCCCGAAGGTCATCCAGTGCAGGCTGCCGGTGCGCGCCCAGTTGATCACGTCCTCGGTCGAGGTGACGAGGAACCCCTTGTCCTGCAGCTCGCGGTTCAGCACCTGCGTCGCCGCGTCGCCGCGATAGCCCTCCTCGAAGGCCGCCGCCGGCACGGTCGAGGACGGGGCGGTCTTCACCCGCTCGCTCTGCTCGCCCATGCCCTGCGTCTCGGTGACGAAGGCGTCGTCGGACTTGCTCTCCTTCACTCCCATTCCAGGGCCCCTTTCTTCCATTCATAGGCGAAGCCCACCGTGAGAACGGCCAGGAACACCATCATCGACCAGAAGCCCACGTCGCCGATATCCCGGAACGCCACCGCCCAGGGGAACAGGAAGGCCACCTCCAGGTCGAAGATGATGAACAGGATCGAGACCAGGTAGAACCGCACGTCGAACTTCATCCGCGCGTCGTCGAAGGCGTTGAAGCCGCATTCATAGGCGCTGACCTTCTCGGGGTCGGGGTTGCGGACCGCGAGGATCATCGCGGCCAGCATCAGCACCAGGCCCAGGCCCAGGGCGACGCCGAGAAACAGCAGGATGGGAAGATACTCGGTGGCGAGAGCTTGCACGTACTGGCTCCTTTGCGTGGGCTGAGTGCACTTGCCGCTCAGCCATAAACCCGCCCCCCGGAAGGGTCAACCGACACACGGCCCGCCCCGCGGGGACAAACGGCAGGCGTTCGGGGCGGGATCTAGCCCGAGGATGCCGGGATTTCCATGAACTTAACGCAGATCGTGATCCCGGTCCGGCCGGCCCGGACCCGTCCCGCCGGCCCGGCCGCGCCCCGCCGGCCGCGCCGCCCTCACCGCATCCGGAACCGCGTCCTCAGCCCCAGGCCCAGAAAGAACAGGAACACGAAGCCCAGCACGGTCTGCGCCGCGCCCATCACTTGGAACACCCACGCCCGCGCCTGCAGGAGCTCCACGTCGAAATAGAGCCGCTGGAACCCGAAGAACGAGAACGTGTTCGCCACCGACAGGGCCAGCTCCCCGCCCCAGGTCACCGGCCCCGCCTCCGGCACCGCCAGCGCGGGCCAGGCCGCGCAGAGCCACGCCACCAGCGCCCAGGGCACCAGGATCGTCAGGATCAGCAGCGCCGCCGGCCGCTCCACGCTGTAGCCGAAGAACGACACCTCGCGGAACAGCACATACGGCAGCCGCCGCCAGACCCCGCCGATCCGCGCCTCGAACCCCATCTCCTTGCGAAAGAAGAAATGCTCCTCCTCCGGCAACCCCTGCCGCCCCATCGCATGCCGGAGCGCCGCCGCCGATTTCTGCGCCGCCTTCAGCTTCTCGGGATCGTCCGGGATCGCGGGCCATGACGGCACCCGAAGGACTTCCCCTTTGTCCGGACCGTCCGGCACCTCGCGCTCAGTCGTGCGATCCCCGGCCACCACCTCCATCCGCTCCGGCGGCGCCACCCCGTCCAGCACCGGGTATTCCGTCTCGAAGGACGCCTCGCGGAATGTCACAGACCGTCCGAAGGACGCATCGCTGAAGTCAGCCACCGTACGAAACCAAGTGGTAATGAATTTCGGATGGGTTGCGAAGACCGCAGAGACAAACCTAGCAGCGCCTATAAAAGTCACGGAAGAGAATGAGACGGTGCTGTTGAACGTCGCCACGGTGAAAAAAGCGTCCCGGGCGAACGTCGCGGATTCGAAAAAGACTCTCGAATTGAAGGTCGCGTAAGTAAACGAGGCATTGCAGGTGAATGACGCGGACAAGTACACAGCATCGTCAAAAAAATTTGCATCTGTGAAATTCGCCTCACCTGCAAAGGTTGTGAAATAGAACATGGCTTCGTTCTTGAAGTTCACGGAGATAAAATGTGCATCACCTTTCATTACCGCATTGTCAAAAAACGCGCTTTGGTTGAAGGTCGCGGAGTTGAACCAAGATTCACTATCGAAAGTTGTGGAAAGAAACAACGCTATACCAGCAAAGGTTGCTGAGTGGAACCAGGCAGTCCCACTGAAATAAGCGGAGGAGAAATTGACACCTTCGGAAAAGGTCGCGGAGGCGAACGTGGCATAGCCAGTGAAAACCCACATCGACCAAATTCGGGCTTGTGAGAAGTGGATTTCGGATAGGTCTATGCCCGCCCACGGTTCTGGCCCATCTGCATCTTGACCATCGATCTCCCGAAAAGCGGCTGCCACCTCGGCCAACTTCGTGTCTTCCGGATCGGCAAACTGTTGGAACCGTGCCGCCACGACGGCCTTCTCCTCAGGAGTCAGCGGTGCCAGTTCATCTATAGACAAGCCGATATGTTCCGCTAGTTCTGTCCGCTCCGCTTGCGACATCCGCGAACAGACCCAGCCGTTCCAGTACCGTCGGTTCAACTCCTCAAGCTCATTGAGCTCATCCGGCCCCTCATCCCCCTCCGGCACCCCCGCAATCGACATCATCAGATACCACGGGTTCTTCTCCGCCGGCTGCAACAGCGTCCCGTCGTTCCGCGTGGCCACCCCGGTCTCCGGGTCCACCTCCACGACGAACCCCGCCGGCTTGTCCGGATCCCGCAACCCACTCGTCATCACCCCTCCCCCGGACGCCCCGCACACGGGGCCGAGCCTATCGCCCCGCCCGCCCCCTGTCACCGGAGGCCGGGTGCCCGGCATGACTCCAGCCCGCGGACGCTACGGACGCCGCGGACTTGTTACCGGTAACAATATAGAAATCAGAGATTTAACACCCCGTCCAACCTCGGACACTTCATTTCCAGGCCGGATAGAACGCCTTCTCATAGAGCAGCCCCGCCCCCTCCGGCGGCAGCGCCGCCTGAAACGCCGGCCGCTCCGTGATCCGCTCGTACCAGGCCGAAAGCTCCGGAAACGGCTCGATCCGGGCGAAGTGCCGGGCCATGTAGACCGCCTGCCCCACCCCCACATCCGCCGCCGAGAACCCGCCCGTCAGCAGGTAGTCGCGGTTCTCCACCGGTGTCGACAGCCGCCCCTCGATCGCGGCATAGCATTTCTCCAGCCGCTTCGCCTCCAGCTTCATCACCACCGGCGAGCGCATCTCGTCCTCGTAGAGCATGATATGCTGCTGGGTCAGCGCCGCCGTATGCTGGCTGATCGTCTCGGCGAAGTGCAGCCAGATCAGGAATTCCGCCCGGTCCATCGCCCCCGGCGGCCGCCCCATCCCCGCGTCGGGGAAGCGCTCGCACAGGTATTGCAGGATGGCGCCGGATTCCCACAGCACTTCGCCGTCGATTTCCAGCGCCGGCACCCGCCCGGCGGGGTTCAGCACCAGGTATTCCGGGCTCCGCAGCGTCTTGTCGAAGGGCTGCACGACCAGCTCGAAATCGACCCCCAGCTCGTAGAGCAGCCACAGCACCCGCATCGAGCGGGTCTGGTGGCAGTGATGCAGCCGGATCATTCCGCGGCCTCCTCTTCGCACCAGCCGGGATCGCCCGGCGCCCGCACATGGCCCGCGGCCAGCATCACCTCGGCGACGTCCACGCCATCCACCAGGATGCGGATCTCGTCCGCCCCGACCCCCGGCGGCGTCTCCGCCACCAGCTCGACAACGTCTTCGGCCGGGGCCTCCGCCTCGGCCGCTTCATCGGCCTCGCCAGCCGGCGCTTCGCCCTCGGTCTCCGCCGCGGGATCGCCCACGGCTTCGTCCGTCTCCGGCTCAGGCTCCGGCACGGGCACCGGCGCCGCGCCCGGCCCCTGCACCTCGATCACATCCGCCGAATACAGCGCCTTGCGCAGGTCCAGCGCCGCCATCAGCCCGGCCACCGTCTCCGCCCCGCAGCCCAGCGACAGCAGCGCCGGCGCCTCGTAGCCCGCCACCTGCCGCGGCAGATCGGTCCCGTCGGGACAACCCGTCCGCACCGTATCGCCATCGACCACGACCCGCACCGCGCAGGCCCCCCCCGGCGCCTTGGCCATCCCGTTGACATAGTCGCCCCCCGGCCCGACCAGCGCCAGGAGCAGCGCCACCGCGACCACGAACCGCACCAGCCGGCCGGTCAAAGACGGCCGCCGCGCGCGCCGCTCGCGCCGGCCGCCCCCGCCGGACTTGCCGGAGGTCTCCCGGTAGGCGGGCCGCCAGTCCTTGTAGCGGCTGTGCTCCCAGGTCTTCTTGTCCTGTCCCTGCGTCGGTTTCGCCATGTCCTCTCGCCCTGCCCCGGGCGGACCGGCCCGAAAGGCCTAGCCCGCGTCCCTGTCGCTCGCGTCCCCGTCCGGCCCGGCCAGCGCCTTGCGCTCCATCAGCCAGCGCTGCCGGTAGGCATAGCGCGCCGCCCGCGCCACGTCGGCCTGGAACGAGGCATTGACCGTCGCCGCGACGATCCCGCCCATGACCGGAACGATCTGCCCGACCTTGCGGGCGGCCAGCGAAACGCCCAGCTGCCGCGCGATCCGCTCCACGATCTTGTCGGCGACCCAGCGGCCGCCCTTCTCCAGCACGATCTGCGCCTCGGGCCGCGACAGCTCGCGCGCCAGCGCGTTCATCTGCTCCACCGCCTCGGCCCGGCGCTCCGTCGCCATGGCGGTTGCCACCTCCAGCACCATCATCCGGTAGGCCCGCTCGGCCTCGTCGTCGCGCAGAAAGCCATAGGCCGCGCCGGTCGCCCGCACGCAGCGCGCCGCCAGGCCGATGGTCGCCGGCACGTCCACCGCCAGCCCGGCCGCGCCGAACCAGCCCGCCGCACCGCCGCTGGCCGCGCTGGTCCCCTGCGCCCAGGCCTGCACCCGAAGCGCCGCCCTGTCACAGGCCAGGATATCGTCCGCGTCATGCGTCTTCAGCTCGCGCGGAATGGTCAGCCCCGCCGCCCGGTCCGCCTCGCGCAGCGCGCGCCGCACCAGCGCCGGCGGGATCATCCGGCCGAGCAGGCCGCTCACCGGCGCCGTCAGCCGCTCCGCGCCCCGGCCCAGCCGCGTCGCGCGGCGCTTCTCGAACACCCGCTGCTGGCGGATCGCCTGCTGCACCGCCTCCGAAAGCCCGTCCGGGCCCTTCGGCAGCCCGGGGTCGCCGGTCATCGCCCGCCCCCCGCGTCGCGCCGGGCTTCCAGGTAGAACACCTGCTCGGCCGTCATCCGCATCAGGCAGCGGGTGGCCGCCGGCCCGCCGCCGGTGCCGCCGCCCCATTGCGCGCGCTCGTAGTCGCAGGTCGCGTCGCGGAAGTCGATCCAGGCGCGCTGCATGTCGCGCAGCGTCTCGACCAGCCGTCCCGCGCCCGGCATGTCGCCGTATTCGGCATCCTCCGCCCGGTCGCTGGCGCGCAGGTCGCGGTAGACGGCGTTCAGACGGTCGTCCCACCACTGGTATTCGTTCCACAGGCAACCGCCCATGCCCACGGTCGAGCCGCCCGCCGGCGTCTCCATGCAGGCCTGCGCCGACGTGCCGGCACAGGCCTCGCGCGCCGCGCGGTCCTCGGCGGCCGCCAGGCACCGCTCGGTGTGGGATATGTCGAATTCCAGCTCCTGCGCCTGGCCCGGCAGGGCCGCCAGCAGGACAGGAAGGCTCAGGATCAGACGTTTCATCATCGCACCTCCGGTATCAGCTCCCCAGCTCGCGCTTCAGCTGATCGAGCTCGCGGTCAAGGAAATAGGACGTGATCGACCGGATGATGACAAGCAGAAGCAGGAACAGCAGGTCCGAAAAGGCGAGACTCAGCGCGGTGTGGATCACGTCCGACACGATGAACAGCTCCAGCCCCGCCAGGATATAGCGCCCCAGTTCGATCCGCCGCCGGTTGGTGCGCTGCACCCGCGTCTCGCTGTCGCTCAGCTCGGCCCGCATGACGCCGAGGATGAAGCGCACCGCGCCGATCAGCAGCAGAAGGATCGCGAACAGGTCGATGATGGAGGCCGCCCATTCCAGCAGATGCACGATCCACGCCAGCTCGCCATGCAGCACCCCGCCGGCCTGCGTCTCCATGTCGATCAGCGACTCCATGGCTTACATGCTGGCCATCATCTCCCGTCCGATCAACATCCGCCGGATCTCGCTGGTGCCCGCGCCGATCTCCATCAGCTTGGCGTCGCGGAAGATCCGCGCCACGCCCGCGTCGTTCAGGAACCCCGCACCGCCCATCGCCTGCACCGCCTGATGCGCCACCTTCATCGCCTCCTCGCTGGCATAGAGCACGCAGGCCGCGGCGTCCTGCCGCGTCACCTCGCCCCGGTCGCAAGCCTTCGCCACCTCGTAGACATAGGCGCGGCCGGTGTTCATCGCAGTGTACATGTCGGCGATCTTGCCCTGCATCAGCTGAAAATTCCCGATCGGCTGGCCGAACTGCCGGCGCTCGGCGACATAGGGCATCACCTCGTCCAGGCAGGCCGCCATGATCCCGGTGCCGATCCCCGACAGCACCACCCGCTCGTAATCGAGCCCCGACATCAGCACCCGCGCGCCCTTGCCCTCCTCGCCCAGGACGTTGTCGAACGGCACCTCGACATCGTCGAAGATCAGCTCGGCGGTGTTCGACCCGCGCATCCCCAGCTTGTCGAAATGCGGGCTGGTGGAGAAGCCGGCCATCTCCTTTTCGATCAGGAACGCCGTGATCCCCTTCGAGCCGGCCTCGGGGTCGGTCTTGGCATAGACCACCAGCACGTCGGCATCCGGGCCGTTGGTGATCCAGTATTTCGTCCCGTTCAGCACATAGCGGTCGTTGCGCTTCTCCGCCCGCAGCTTCATCGACACCACGTCCGACCCGGCCCCCGCCTCGGACATCGCCAGCGCGCCGACATGCGCGCCCGTGATCAGCCGTGGCAGATACCGCTCGCGCTGCGCTGGGCTGCCGTTCAGCCGGATCTGGTTCACGCAGAGGTTCGAATGCGCACCATAGCTCAGCGACACGCTGGCCGAGGCGCGGGCCACCTCTTCCACCGCGACGACATGGGCCAGATAGCCCATCGCGGCGCCGCCGTATTCCTCCTCGACGGTGATCCCCAGAAGCCCCAGCTCGCCCATCTCGCGCCAGAGCTCGGGCGGAAAGGCGTTGTCGGCGTCGATCCGCGCGGCCATCGGCTTCAGCCGCTCCTGCGCCCAGCGATGCACTGCCTCGCGCAGCGCATTCACCTCCTCGCCCAGATCGAACCGCATGGATGCGTTGAACATGCCCGCTCCTCCCGTTTCGCAACTGCTACCCCGCGCCCCGGAAACGGTCAACAAAGCGAAGGGCCGGCACGCCGCAGCGCCCCGCCCCAGGCTTCTTCTCGTTCATAAATACGCACCGGGCCGGCCATCCATCGAGCCGCCAGCGGTTCGAACCCGATCGAGGACGGAGGCGACGCCGCCACCGGATCGGGCCACAGATGTTTCCCAAGTCCCTGTAATGTTTCAGGTCCCGGCGGAGACCCGCGCATCCGCCGACTGGTACTGCCGCCCGACCTCCTGCGCGATGATCCGCGCGATCAACGCACAGTCCTCGACCGAAAAGGTCAGCGGGATCCGCATGTCCATCAGCCCCGCCAGCACCCGGTCGGTCTGCGGCAGCGGCGCGGGCGCGGCATAGCGCCAGGAATCGTAGCGCGAGGTGAAGGCCACGGGCTCGGCCGCGCCGAACCATTTCAGCTCGACCCCGCGCGCGGCGCAGCGGGCCAGGACGGCGCCGATATCCTCCGGCGACCAGTCCGGCAGCAGGAACTGGATCGAGGAGCCGACGAAGCGCTCGCGCGCCGGCCGCTCGATCACCTGCAATCCGGCGGTGCCGCGCAGCCCCGCCTCCACGGCGCGGTAGCGCTCGGTCCAGCGGTCGCATTGCTGCGCCAGAGCGGGCAGCTGCGCCCGCAGGATCGCGGCGCGCAGGTTATCCATGCGCCCCGACATGTTCGGCGTCTCCCAGCGCAGCTCGGCATAGGCCGCCGCGCCCGGCGCCGCGAGGTGACGCTCGTAGAGCATGTAGGAGCCCGACAGCACCACCGCGCGCGCCATCACCTCCGGGTTGTCGGTGATCAGGAACCCGCCCTCGCCGGAATTCAGGTGCTTGTAGGTCTGTGTCGAATAGCAGGCCACCCGCCCGTGCCGCCCCGACGGCACCCCGTCCCATTCCGCCCCCATGGTGTGGGCGCAGTCCTCCACGACCGTGACCCCGGCGCGGTCGCAGATCTCCATCAGCCGCCCCATGTCGCAGATATGGCCGCGCATGTGGCTCAAAAGCAGGACGCGCGCGCCGCTGGCGGCGATCTTCTCGGTCAGGTCGTCCAGATCCAGCGTCAGGCTCTCGGTCACCTCGACGAAGACCGGCACCGCGCCGACATTGGCGATCGCTCCGGGGACCGGTGCCAACGTGAAGGCGTTCGACAGCACCGCCTCGCCGGGCGTCACGCCCACCGCGCGCAGCGCGCAGGCCATGGCATAGCCGCCCGACGTGACCGCGAGGCAGTAATCGGCGCCGGTGAAGGCCGCGAACTCCTGCTCCAGCCGCGCCGCCTCGGCGGTCTCGCCCTCGGCCACGTTGTAGCGGTGCAGCCGCCCGTGCCGCATCACGTCGACGGCGGCGGCGATGCCCGCCTCCGGGATCGGCTCCTGCTGGGTGAAGCTGCCTGTGAACCGCTCGTCCATGGCGCGACATTGGGCGCCCGCCCGCGCGGCGTCAATGCCCGGCGGGCCCCGGGCACACGCCCCGGACCGCACCGGGAGCCGTCCCGCGCTACCGGAACGGCGCCGGGCGCGTCGCGTGGGTCAGAAGCGCGCCGGCCTCGTAATAGGCGCTGCGCAGGCCGGTCAGGCGCTCGGAATGGGCCGCCACGGGCGCGACCGGAAGCCCCTCCTCCGAGCCCGTCAGCAGGGCCCGCGCCGCCGCCGCACCGAACACCGTTCCGGGGCCGATGCCGCGGCCGGAATAGCCGTAGACGGCCAGCGCCCGCGGCCCGAAGGCGACGATCCTGGGCAGGTGGTCGGAGGTCATCGCGATGCGGCCGGTCCAGGCGTGCTCGAACGGAACCTGCGCCAGCCGCGGAAACAGCTGCTTCAGCTTGCGCCGCGCCCAGGCCGCGTGGACGGCGCCCGCCGGCCCCGCGCGGTTGCCGATGGCGCCCAGGATCAGCCGGCCCGCCTGGTCGGTGCGAAAGGCGTTCATCACCAGCGCGGTGTCCCAACAGCCCTCGCCGCCCTCCAGAAGCCCGGCGCGGTCGCGCTCGGACAGCGGCGCGGTGGCGAATTGCGAGAAATGCACCGTCGTGAACCGCGGCCGCACGGCGGGACCGAGCGCGCGGTGGTAGGCATTCGTCGCGACCAGCACGGCGCCGGCGCGGATACTCCGGCCGTTCGCCGTGAGCCGCCAGCCGTCGCCGTCCCGCTCCAGCGCCGTTACCGGGCTCTGCCCGTGGAGCCGCGCCCCGGCCGCCTGCGCCGCGCGGGCGAGGCCCAGGCAATAGGCCAATGGCTGAACCGTCCCGGCGCGCGGATCGAACAGCGCGCCGACATAGCCCGCCGCGCCGGTATGCCGCGCGGTCTCGTCCGCGTCCAGCAGCGAAACCGGCGCGCCGAAACGGTTGCCCTGCCGAAACCGGTCTTGCAGGTCGCGCAGCCCGGCCGGAGCATGGGCGCAGTGCAGCGTACCGTTGCGCGTGGCCTCGCAGTCGATGCCGTGCCGCGCGATCAGCTCGAAGACGCGCGCCGGCGCCTCCGCCAGCACCTCGATCAGCCGGCGGCCCGCCGCCGCGCCCATCGCGGCGCAGATGTCGTCCGGCGGCATCCACAGCCCGGCATTGACCAGCCCGACATTGCGCCCCGACCCGCCATGGCCGACATGCTCGGCCTCCAGCAGGCAGACCGAGGCGCCGTGCCCCGCCGCCGCCAGCGCCGCCGAACAGCCGGTGAAGCCGCCGCCGACGATGGCCAGATCCACGGCCGCGTCGGCGGCGAGCGGCGGGGCCTCGACCCTCTCGCGAACGCTCGCCCGCCAGAGCGCGCCCGTGTCAGATGTCAAACTTGACGCCCTGCGCCAGCGGCAGTTCCGTCGAGAAGTTCACGGTGCTGGTCTGGCGCCGCATATAGCCCTTCCAGGCGTCCGAGCCGCTCTCGCGCCCGCCGCCGGTGGCCTTCTCGCCCCCGAAGGCGCCGCCGATCTCCGCCCCGGACGGGCCGATATTGACGTTGGCGATGCCGCAGTCGGAGCCGACGGCCGACAGGAACGTCTCCGCCTCGCGCAGGTCGAGCGTGAAGATGCAGGAGGACAGGCCCTGCGGCACGTCGTTGTGCATGGCGATGGCGTCGGACAGATCCTCGTAGCCCATCACGTAGAGGATCGGCGCGAAGGTCTCCTCGCGCACCGTGTCGGTCTGCTCCGGCATCTCGACGATGGCCGGCGCGGCATAGGCGCCGCCCGCCGGCACGCCCTCCGTCACCGGGGCGCCGCCATGGACGGTGCCGCCCTCGGATTTCGCCTGCGCCAGTACCTCCTGCATCCGGTCGACCGCGCCCGCGTCGATCAGCGGGCCGACCAGCGTGCCGTCCTCGCGTGGGTCGCCGATGGGCAGGCTCGCATAGGCCGTGGCCAGCGTCTTCACCAGATCGTCCTTGATCGAGTCGTGCACGATCAGCCGGCGCAGCGAGGTACAGCGCTGGCCCGCCGTGCCGACGGCCGAGAAGACGATGGCGCGGACGGCCATGTCGAGGTCCGCCGAGGGCGCCACGATCATCGCGTTGTTGCCGCCGAGCTCCAGGATCGGCTTGCCGAAGCGCCCGGTCACCTTGGGCCCGACGATCTGCCCCATCCGGGTGGAGCCGGTGGCCGAGACCACGGGGACATCCGGCGAGGTCGCCAGCGCATCGCCGATCTCCGGCCCGCCGATGGCCAGCTGGATCAGCCCGTCGGGCGCCTCGCCGAACCGCTCCATCGCGCGTTCCAGGATGCGGACGCAGGCCATCGCGGTCAGCGGCGTCTTTTCCGACGGCTTCCAGATCACCGGATCGCCGCAGGCCAGCGCGATGGCGGTGTTCCAGGCCCAGGGCGCGACCGGAAAGTTGAAGGCGGTTATCACGCCCACCGGCCCGATCGGGTGCCAGGTCTCGGCCATCCGGTGGCCGGGGCGCTCGGAGGCGATGGTCAGCCCGTAGAGCTGGCGCGACAGGCCCACGGCGAAGTCGCAGATGTCGATCATCTCCTGCACCTCGCCAAGGCCTTCCGAGGTGATCTTGCCCGCCTCCAGCGTGACGATGGCGCCGAGGTCGTCCTTGGCCTTCCTCAGTTCCTCGCCGAACAGGCGGACCAATTCGCCCCGCTGCGGGGCCGGCGTGCGGCGCCAGGCGTCGAAGGCGGCCTTCGACTTGGCGATGATCGCGGGCATGTCGCTGGCCGGGGTCTGGTGGACCTTGGCGATCTCGGCCCCGTCGATGGGCGAGCGCACGGTCAGCGTGCCGCCGGTCAGTTCGGTCTCGCTCAGGCCGGCCGCGCGAAGGTGGTCGATTGTGTGCATCGGGTCTCTCCTGTCCGGTTGCGGCGTCTGCCCCGAGTGTAACGGCGCAGCCCGCAAAGACCAGCCGGCGCGACCTTTCCCCGACGGCGCCCGGCCGCGGCTACTTGCCCCAGCGCAGCGCGGTCAGGTCCAGCTCCCGCGCCAGCTCCAGGAGCCGCGCCTTGGTGCGCGGCGACATCGGCTTCTGCGGGTGGCGCACGTGGTCCGAGCCGATCACGCCGCCCTCGGCATAGACCGTCTTGCAGGCGCGCAGGCCGCATTGCCGGTTCTCGTGGTTGATCAGCGGCAGGCACTTGCGCCACTGGTCGTAGGCCGCGTCCTTGTCGCCCGCGAGGTAGTGGGTGACGATCGGGCGGATGTGCTCGGGGAACATCCCCGAGGTCATCGTGGCGGTGCAGCCGGCGTCGAGGTCGGCCAGCAGCGTCACCGCCTCCTCGCCGTCCCAGGGGCCGAGGATATGCTCGCCCCCCGCCTCGATCAGCGCGGCCAGCTTGTCGGCGGCGAACGGGCACTCGATCTTGAAGTAGCCCACGTTCTCCAGCTCTTTCGCCATGCGCACCAGCAGCGGCACCGGAAGGTTGACGCCCGACAACGGCGCGTCCTGCACCATGATCGGGATCGAGATCGCGTCCGAGACGTCGCGGAAATGCTCGTAGATGCCGGTCTCGTCGGCCTTGAGCCCCGCCCCGTGATAGGGCGGCATCATCATGATCATCGCCGCGCCCAGGGACTCGGCCGCCTTCGCCCGCTCCACGGCGATGCCGGTGGAATAGTGGCTCGTGGTCACGATCACCGGAACGCGGCCGGCGACATGCTCCAGGCTGATACGCATCAGCGTCTCGCGTTCGGCGTCGGACAGCACGAACTGCTCGGAGTAGTTGGCGAGAATGCAGATCGCGTCGACGCCCTGGTCGATCAGGCAGTCGAGCACACGGCGCATGCCGTCCTCGTCCACCCGGCCGTCGGCGTGGAACGGCGTGGGGGCGACGGGGAGGATTCCGGTCAGGGGCTGGGTCATGGCTATCCTTTCTCTCGGGCTCACCAGTTGAAGGCGGCGCCGGTGGTGCGGCGGCCGAGCGTGAAGGCGTCGGCCACATGGCGCATCGGCGACAGGTCGACGTCGGAGGCGCCGGCGGCGAGCAGGTCGGCGAAGCGGGCGTAGAGCGCGGGATACTCGCCCTCAAGCTCCGGGCCGGCATGGGCCGAGGTCTCGACCCCGTTGATCGACAGCCGCGCGCCGCCCTCGCTGAGAAGCGCATAGCCCGCGTCGGTGTCGATATGCATGTCCCATTCCGGGCTGCCCTCCTTCAGCCAGTCGAAGGCGGCGCGCAGGTCGGTGCCGCGGCCGTCGGCGAAGGTCAGGTCGGCCGCGACAGGCGTGTCGCGGTTCTCCGGAAAGCGCAGGTCGGCGCGGGTCAGGTGCAGCGGATGCGGATAGATCGCCGTCAGGATCGACAGCGCGTTGATGCCGGGGTCGAACACGCCGAGACCGCCGGGCTCCCAGATCCAGTCCTGCCCGGGATGCCAGTGGCGCACGTCCTCCTTCCAGCGGATCTCCAGCCGCCGGATCGTCTGGTTCGCCAGCCAGTCGCGCGCGGCCGAGACGGCGGGGGCGTGGCGCGAGTGCCAGGTGGCGAACAGGGTCAGCCCCTTCGCCTCGGCCAGCGCCGCGAGGTCGTGCACCTCCGACAGCGTCGCGCCCGGCGGCTTTTCCAGCATCACGTGCCGCCCCGCCTCCAGCGCCCGGCGCGCGTCATCGTAGCGCACATGCGGCGGGGTGCAGAGCGAGATGCAGGGAATGTCGGGGCGCTCGGCCAGCAGCGACGCAAGGTCGGGATAGGCGTCGATGCCCTCCACCGTGCCGTGGCGGCTGGCGGTGGCGGCCAGCTCGAAGGCGGCGCTGGCGGCGAGCGAGGGGATGTGCTGGTCGCGGGCGATCTTGCCGATGCCGACCAGGGCGATCTTCTTGCTCATCAGTGGGAGTCCTTGGGTACGGCCGCGCCGCGGCAGCCCTTGAGGAAGTCGAAGTCGGCGCCGGTATCGGCCCCCTCGACATGGTCGTAGAACATCCGGGCATAGCCGCTTTCGGGCGGCGCCTCGGGACAGGTCCAGGCGGCGAGGCGGCGGGCGATCTCGTCGTCGGGCACGTCCAGGTGGATGCGGCGCGCGGCGACGTCGATCTCGATCATGTCGCCGTCCTGCACGATGGCCAGCGGCCCGCCCCGCGCCGCCTCGGGCGAGGTGTGCAGGACCACGGTGCCATAGGCTGTGCCGGACATCCGCGCGTCCGAGATGCGGACCATGTCGGTGATGCCCTTGCGCAGCACCTTGGGCGGCAGGCCCATATTGCCGACCTCGGACATGCCGGGATAGCCGCGGGGGCCGCACATCTTCAGCACCATGATGCAGGTCTCGTCGATGTCGAGCGCGTCGTCGGCGATCTTCGCCTTGTAGTCGTCGATATCCTCGAACACCACCGCCCGGCCCCGGTGCTGCATCAGCTCGGGCGAGGCGGCCGAGGGCTTCACCACCGCGCCGTCGGGGGCGAGATTGCCGCGCAGCACCGCGATGCCGCCCTGCGCCGTCAGCGCCCGGTCCACCGGGCGGATCACGTCCTCGTTCCAGTTGACGACCTCGGCGACCTCGTCCCAGATCGTGGCGCCGGAGACCGTCAGCGCGTCCTTGTGCAGCTGCCCCCCCTCGCCCAGCCGCTTCAGCACGACCGGCAGGCCGCCGGCATAGAAGAACTCCTCCATCAGGTACTTGCCCGAGGGCTGCAGGTTCACGATGGTCGGCACGTCGCGGCCCAGCCGGTCCCAGTCGTCCAGCGTCAGGTCGACGCCGGCGCGCCCGGCGATGGCCATCAGGTGGATGACCGCGTTGGTCGACCCGCCGATGGCGCCGTTGGTGCGGATCGCGTTCTCGAACGCCTGGCGGGTCATCACGTCGGAGGGC
Source organism: Psychromarinibacter sediminicola (assembly GCF_029168335.1). Taxonomy (GTDB): domain Bacteria; phylum Pseudomonadota; class Alphaproteobacteria; order Rhodobacterales; family Rhodobacteraceae; genus Psychromarinibacter; species Psychromarinibacter sediminicola. The sequence goes on along the minus strand of NZ_JARGYC010000001.1, from coordinate 105,330 downwards.
TTCAGGTCGTCCTTGACCATCTGCACGATGCGCCGGCCGCTGATCTGCGCCATCACCCGGCGCCGGGCGTCCACCGCCGGGATCGCCGCGTTGCCGGACAGCGCCATGCCCAGCGCCTCGGCCATGCTGGCCATGGTGCTGGCGGTGCCCATGGTGTTGCAGGTGCCCGACGAGCGGGTGACGGCGGCCTCGGCCTCGACGAAATCCTCCTGGGTCATCTCGCCGGCCTTCACCGCCTCGGAGAACTTCCAAAGGTGGGTGCCGGCGCCGACCCGCTCGCCCCGGAACCAGCCGTTCAGCATCGGCCCGCCGGTGACGACGATCGAGGGGATGTCGGTCGAGGCCGCGCCCATCATCAGCGAGGGCGTGGTCTTGTCGCAGCCCACCAGCAGCACGGCGCCGTCGATCGGCTGGGCGCGCATCGTCTCCTCGACCGCCAGCGCGGCGAGGTTGCGGTACATCATGGCGGTGGGGCGGTAGGTGTTCTCGGACGCCGAGAAGACCGGCACTTCCAGCGGGAAGCCCCCGGCCTCCCACACGCCGGCCTTCACCTTCTCGGCCAGCTCGCGCAGGTGGCCGTTGCAGGGGGTCAGGTCGGACCAGGTGTTCAGGATGCCGATGACCGGGCGGCCGTCGAACAGGTCGTGCGGGTAGCCCTGGTTCTTGAGCCAGCCGCGGTGATAGATCGAATCCCGCGACGTGCCGCCGTACCATTCCTGGGAACGCAGTTTCCGGGGCCACTCGGCCGGCTTGAAGCTCATTCTATCCTCCCGAGGGGGCGGTGGGCAGACTTGCCCACCCTACGGGGTCGCGCGGTGCGCGTAGGGCGGGCGATCCGGCCCCCTCACCCCTGTTTCTGCTTGTTGTAGACGTCGAAGATCACGGCGGCGAGCAGCACCAGGCCCTTGATGACCTGCTGATAGTCGATGCCGATACCCATGATCGACATGCCGTTGTTCATCACGCCCATGATGAAGGCGCCCACCACGGCGCCGACGATCTTGCCCACGCCGCCCGACATCGACGCGCCGCCGATGAACACGGCCGCGATCACGTCGAGCTCCAGCGCGAAGCCGGCCTTCGGCGTCGCCGTGTTCAGCCGCGCGGCAAAGACCAGGCCGGCCAGCGCCGCCAGAAAGCCCATGTTCACGAAGGTCAGGAAGGTCAGCCGCTCGGTCGCGATGCCCGACAGCTTCGCCGCCTTCCTGTTGCCGCCGAGGGCGTAGATGCGGCGGCCCAGCGTCGTCTGCTCGGTCACGAAGGCGTAGACGATGAACAGGATGCCCATGGTGATCAGCACGTTGGGCAGGCCGCGGAAGGTCGACAGCTTGTAGACCAGGAACATGAAGGCGCCGGCGACGATCAGGTTGCGCACGACGAAGAACGGCAGCGGCTCGTCCTCGATGCCGTATTCGGCGTTGCGAGCGCGCTTGCGCAGGCCGGCCCAGACGATGACCGCGACGCAGACGATGCCGACCGCGAGCGCCGTCACGTTCGGCCGGTCGACGCCGAACACGTCCGGGATGAACCCGGTGGAGAGCGACTGGAACGAGCGCGGGAACGGCCCGACCGACTGCCCCTCCAGAAGCCACAGCGACAGGCCGCGGAACACCAGCATGCCGGCGAGCGTCACGATGAAGGACGGAATCGCCCAGTAGGCCACCCAGTAGCCCTGCGCCGCGCCGATCACGAGGCCCATCGCGAGACAGGCGAGGATGGTCCAGAAGACCGGCACCTCCCAGTTCACGATCATCACCGCCGCGAGCGCGCCGATGAAGCCCATGACCGAGCCCACCGACAGGTCGATATTGCCGCCGACGATGACGATCAGCATCCCCAGCGCCATGATGACGATATAGCTGTTCTGCAGCACCAGGTTGGTGATGTTGATCGGCCGCATCAGCGTGCCGCCGGTGACGATCTGGAAGAAGATCATGATCGCGATCAGGGCGAAGAGCAGCCCGTATTCGCGCATGTGCCCGGCGAGGTAGTGCATCAGGCCCTTGCCGGCGGGGCGGGCCTCCTGGCCCTCCTCGTGGGAAACGGTCTCGGTCATCTCGGCCTCCCTAATCGGTGACGATGAGCGACATGATGCGCTCCTGGCTGGCTTCGGCGGCGTCCAGTTCGCCCACGAAGGTGCCCTCGTTCATGACGTATATCCGGTCGCACATGCCCAGAAGCTCGGGCATCTCCGACGAGATCATCAGCACGCCGCGGCCCTCGGCCGACAGCTCGTTGATGAGGTTGTAGATCTCGTATTTCGCGCCGACATCGATGCCGCGCGTCGGCTCGTCGAGGATCAGCATGTCGGGATTGGCGAACAGCCACTTCGACAGCACCACCTTCTGCTGGTTGCCGCCCGACAGGTTCACCACCCTCTGCATGACGCTGGGCGTGCGGATGCCCATCGCCTTGCGGTACTTCTCGGCGACCTTGGTCTCCTCGGCCTCGTTCAGCACGCCGGTGCGCGACACGCCGTCCAGATGCGACAGCGTGATGTTGGTGCGGATCGTCTCGTCCAGGATCAGGCCCAGTTCCTTGCGGTCCTCGGTGACATAGGCGAGCCCGGCGTCGATGGCGCGGGCCACGGTGGACAGGTCCGCCGGCTTGCCCCGGATCTTCGCCTCGCCGGAGATGTTGCGCCCGTAGGAGCGGCCGAACAGGCTCATCGCCAGTTCGGTGCGCCCCGACCCCATCAGCCCGGCGATGCCGACAACCTCGCCCGCGCGGACGTTGAAGCCGACGTCGTGGACGACCAGCCGGTCGGCGTGTTCGGGATGCGTCACCTGCCAGTCGGCGACCTCGAACAGCATCTCGCCCGCGTGGCGGGTCCGCTCGGGATAGCGCTGCGACATGTCGCGGCCGACCATGTCGCGCACGATCCGGTCCTCGGTGACCTCCTGGCCGCGCGCGTCGATGGTCGAGACGGTGGAGCCGTCGCGGATCACGGTGATCGTGTCGGCCACGCGGCGCACCTCGTTCAGCTTGTGGCTGATGATGATCGAGGTGACGCCCTGGGTCTTCAGCTCCAGGATCAGGTCGAGCAGCGCCTGGCTGTCGCCCTCGGACAGCGCCGCGGTCGGCTCGTCCAGGATCAAAAGGCGCACCTCCTTGGACAGCGCCTTGGCGATCTCAACCAGCTGCTGCTTGCCGACGCCGATCTTGTCGACCAGCGTGCCCGGCGCGTCCTTCAGCCCGACCCGCCGCAACAGCTCCTCGGAACGGCGGTAGGTCTCGTGCCAGTTCATCACGCCGCTCGTGGCGCGCTCGTTGCCCAGGAAGATGTTCTCGGCAATGGACAGAAGCGGCACCAGCGCCAGTTCCTGGTGGATGATGATGATGCCTTCGCGTTCGCTGTCGGCGATGCCGCCGAACTCGGCGGGGTTGCCGGCATAGAGGATGTCGCCCTCGTAGGACCCGTGGGGATAGACGCCCGAGAGCACCTTCATCAGGGTCGACTTGCCGGCGCCGTTCTCGCCGACGAGGGCGTGGATCTCGCCTTCGCGGACCTCGAGGTTGACCTGGTCCAGCGCCTTGACGCCCGGAAAGGTCTTGGTGATGCCGCGCATCTCCAGCAGTGCGCTCATGGGCCTCCCCCCTTCGATGCGCCCCGCCCGCGAACGCGGACGGGACCTGTGTCTCCGTTGGCTCAGAGATCTTCTTCGTCGTGGTAGCCGGAGTCGATCACGACTTCCTCGTAGTTGTCGGCATCCACCGCCACCGGCTCCAGCAGGTAGGAGGGGACGACCTTGACGCCGTTGTCATAGGTCTCGGTGTCGTTGATCTCGGGCTCGCTGCCCTGCAGGACGGCATCGACCATGCTGACGGTCACTTTCGCCAGTTCGCGGGTGTCCTTGAAGATGGTCGAATACTGCTCGCCCGCGATGATCGACTTGATCGAGGGCAGCTCGGCGTCCTGGCCGGTGACGATCGGCATCGGCAGGTCGCCCGAGCCGTAGCCCACGCCCTTCAGCGAGGACAGGATGCCGATGGACAGGCCGTCATAGGGCGACAGCACGCCATGGATCTGGGTGTCGGTGTAGTGCGCCGACAGCAGGTTATCCATGCGGGCCTGCGCCACCGCGCCGTCCCAGCGCAGGGTGCCGACCGTGTCCATGCCGCGCTGGCCGGACACGATGTTGATCTTGCCTTCCTCGATCATCGGGTCGAGCACGGACATGGCGCCATCATAGAAGAAATAGGCGTTGTTGTCGTCGGGCGAGCCGCCGAACAGCTCGACGTTCCAGGTGTCTTCGTCGGGGAAGCGCTCTTTCAGCCCCTTCACCAGCGAGTTGGCCTGCTGCACGCCGACCTTGAAGTTGTCGAAGGTGGCGTAATAGCTGACATGCTCGCTGTCGCGGATCAGGCGGTCGTAGGCGATGACCGGGATGTCCGAGTAATAGGCGTTCTCCAGCGCGTTCGACAGCGTGGTGCCGTCGATGGCCGCGATCACCAGCGCGTCGACGCCGTTGGTGATCATGTTCTCGACCTGCGCGAGCTGGTTCGGGATGTCGTCCTCGGCGTATTGCAGGATGGTGTCGTAGCCGGCCTCCTCGAACTGGGCGACCATGGATTCGCCGTCCGAGATCCAGCGGGCCGAGGACTTGGTGGGCATGGCGATGCCGATGGTGCCCTTGTCCTGGGCGATGGCCGGGGCCGCGAGCGCGGATACGCCAAGCGCCAGGGCCGCGAGCCCTGTGATCAATGTCTTCATGGGGTCCTCCCGTAGGCGCGGCGGCCCGGAACGGCACCGTCGCGCGATCGTTCAAGTTTCTAGCGGCACGCCGGACTGGCACGCCTGACTCCTCGGTAGTCGCCGATCTGTATGCAGGTCAAATGAGTATTCTTGCCATCTTCATACCATTAACGGTATGTTAGCGTATGACTGACCCCGTCTCGCGGCTGCAGCTCCGCCACTTCCGGCTGATCGGCGCGGTGGCCGAGCACGGCCAGCTCTCCGTCGCCGCCGACCACCTCGCGATGACCCAGCCCGCCGCCTCGCGCACGCTGGCCGAGACCGAGCGGCTGATCGGCGCGCCGCTGTTCGAGCGGCACGCCAAGGGGATGCGCCCGACGCCCGTGGGCGAGGTGATGGCGCGGCACGCCCGGCTGCTGCTGGGCGGGCTGGACCAGGCGGAAGCGGAACTGGGCGCCTTCCGCGCCGGCCGCTCCGGCACCGTGCGCGTCGGCGCGGTCACCGGCGCCGCCGTGGGTTTCGTCGTCCCCGCGATCCGCGCGCTGAAGCGCGAGGCGAACAACCCCGCGGTCCGGGTCGAGGTCGCGCCCAGCGTCGACCTGATGGACAGCCTCTTGAACGGCGATCTGGATTTCGTGCTGAGCCGGGTGCCCCGCGGCGTCGAGGTCGGCCGGCTGGAGGTGCTGCACGGCCGGGTGGAGCATCTGGCGCTGCTGGCCCGGTCGGGACATCCGCTCCTGCGGGAGACGGGGTTGCAGCTGAAGGACCTCGCCGGCTGCGCCTGGATCGCGCAGAAACAGGGGATGCCGATCCGCGAGGCGATCGAGCAGCGCCACGTGATCGCCGGCATCGACCCGCCGCAGGACGTGATCGAATCCTCTTCGCTGCTGATGACGCTGGCCTATCTGCACGGCTCCGACGCGATCTCGCCGGTCGCGCGCGAGGTGTCGGACCTGCTGGTCGGCACCGGATCGGGCGGCGTCGCGGAACTGCCGATGACCGAGCGGATCACCCTGTCGCCCTACCACCTGATCCGGCAGAAACGGATGCCGATCAGCCCGCTGGCGGGGCGGCTGCTGGAGCTGGTGCTGGAGCGGCTGACGGCATAGGCGACGGGGACCGAAGGCGACGGGGCACCGCGCCGGCCTCAGCCGGCCATCAGGTCCGGCACCCGCTCGATCCGGTCGAAAACCTCCTCCGGCACGCTCTCCGGCCCGGCATCCATCTGCCCGCGGGTCAGAAGGTTCAGGTGCCGCGACAGAAGCTTCATCCGGGGCGAGGTGATCTCTGCATAGAACGCCGCCATGTCCTCGCGCGCCAGCAGCGCGCGGATCTTCGCCCGGTGCGCCTTGGCCGCCGCAGCGTGGCGGGTCTTGACCCCGCGCAGGCCCAGGATCCGCGCGTATTCCGCCCGCGCCCGCGGCAGGTGGCGGCGGATGCTGTCGTCGCGCTCCATGTTGATGTTCATCCGCAGCCAGTAGGCCAGCCCCTGGTCGTGGGTGACGTGGTTCACCCGGCCCCGGTCGCGCTTGACCACGAAGCTCTCGGCCGAGCGCACGGCGTAGTGGTTCAGCGTGACCAGGTCGTAGCCATAGGAATGCGTGCCGAACCGCCAGCCGGCCTCCAGGAACTTGTCCTGCACCGGGCGGCCGCAGCCATCGACCCATTTCGTGTGCCGCGTGGCGCCCCGCCCCGGCTCGATCGGGCGATGCACGCCCAGCTGCTTGAACCGGCCGCAGGGCCACTTGCCCCCCGTGGTGCGGATCAGCGTCTTGACCGCCCAGGCCTGCACCGGCGAGGGGCAGAATTTCGGCGCGCAATGGTCGAACTGCTCGGTCACCCACCGGTCGCGGTAGCTGTCCACATCCGAACTGCCGAACAGGCGCCACTGCATCGAGATGTTGTCGACCTCCGCGCCGACCGCGGTCCACAGCGCGTCGAGCGTGCCGTCGCCCGCATGGATGTTGACGTATTCGTCGACGTCCGAGACCAGGATCTGCTCGGCCGCCGCCACCTGATCGAGACCGCCCGCGTAGGCCAGCGCGCCCTTTTGCGGGTTCGGCGCGCCCTCGACCTGCAGATACGGGTTGTCCATCCGGGTCAGCAGCCCGTGCCCCGCCAGGCAATCCAGCAGCTCCACCGTGCCGTCGTCGCAATCGTTGGTGAAGACGAGAAAATCGTCGAACCCGATGGAGCGGTGATAGGCCAGCCATTCCAGGATGAACGGCCCCTCGTTCTTCATGCAGGTGATGATGAGTTTCGTGCCCGCCATCGCGCCTACTCCGCCGCCGCCCGCGTCCCCTGCGCCGCCAGTTCCTCCTTCAGGCGGTCGCGCGTGCGCTTGATGTTGCCCGCATCGCGCTTTTTCAGCGTGTACTCGCATATCCTGAGCGCCGAGCGCAGCTTGCCGCGCTCCTCGGCATGCATCAGCAGGTCGTGCTGAAAGCGCGGCAGATCGCGACGGGCGCGGAACAGGCGATAGAAGGTGGGCGCGTCCAGCGTCCCCTCCATCGCACCGTACAGCAGGTCCTTCAGCATGCCCATCGTCAGGAAGGCGTTGGGCAGCTGGTGGCCCATGAAGGGCGTGCGCAGCCAGGTCACGTTGTCGCCCATCAGGCGGACGATCTGGTCGTAATCGGGCCGGAAATACGGATCGCCGATCACCCAGACCCGCCCGGCCGTGTCCAGATGCCCCGCCGCGTCCTCGTAGCGTGCCGACCAGTCCAGCTTCTGCGTCCAGCGCCAGCGGTCCTCGTCGGGCAGCGTCTCGGCCCGCATCGTGGATTGCGGCGCGATCGCCAGCACGTTGGCCCCGGGACACAGCCGCTGATAGGTCAGCGCGCCGAACCCACCCATCGAGGCGCCGTAGAACAGCACCTGGTCGAACCGCTCGAAAAAGCCCTGCGCGGCCAGCGCCTCGAAGCTGTCATGCACGAAATCGTGGCGGAACCAGTTGCGCTGGCTTCCCATCACGCCGAGGACCGAGGCGCCCATCTTATTGAACAGCACGTCGAAGCCCCAGGGCCAGCGCGGCCCCTCCGCGCGGGTGACGTGGATGTTGTCGAAGGTGACGACCAGCCGCTTCGAGTTCGGCACGAACATCAGCGCGTTGTCCGGCCCCTCCCAGTGGAACCCGCCCCGGGCATGGGCAAAGGCGCGCCCCTCGTCCCAGCGGGCGTCGGCGGGCGCGTCCAGCGCGCTGGCGGGCACCGAGACAGCCTGCGCCGAGGGCAGCGGCGCGGCCGGGGTCAGGCGGCGCTCCGGCGTCGGCGACGGCGCCCGGGCCTTGGCGTCTTCGGCCTTGGCGTCTTCGGCCTCTTCCGGATCCTGCTGCAGCTCCTCGGTCGACTTGTCGATGAACAGGGCATCGGGCCGGTCCGGATCCCGCAGGTCGTCGAACAGCTGGCGATAGTCGGGCTGGTCCTTGAGATACGCGATGCGCGCCTTGTGCCAGGCGACCGCGTCGGCGTGCAGCCCGCGCAGGGTGTCGTCCGCCAGGAAGGCGTCGAGGTGGGGCCGCATCAGCGCGTGGCGGGCGACGATCCGGTCGTCGGTCTCGGTCGCATAGTTGCGGCGGGTCCAGTAGTCGAGCCCCTGGTCGTGCTCGGTGTGGTTGATCCGGCCGCGCTCGCGCTTGACCAGGAAGCTCTCGGTCGAGCGCAGGACATAGTGGTTCAGCGTGGCCAGCCGATAGCCCAGCGACCGCTTGGTCGACCGCCAGCCGTTATTGGTGAGCAACTGGTCCGGCATCGCCCGGCCCGAGCCGTTGACCCAGCGCACCTTGCCCGCGTCCTCCTCCTCGATCCCGAGCGGGCGATGCACCCCGATCCGGGCATAGGGCGCGGACGAGTGGACCATCGACTTGAAGCCCCAGCCGAGCCGCGGCTTCGGAATGAACTCCGGCGCGCAGGCGGTGAACTGCTCGGTGACGGGGCGGTCCTCGTAGGCATGGACGCCCCTGTTGCCGAAGAATTTCCAGGTGAACGAGATCACGTTGGGATAGTTCGCGGCGCGGAACAGGTCGGCGAAGGTGCCGTCGCCCACATGGATGTTGACGAACTCGTCCACGTCGATGGTCAGCACCCAGTCGGCCTGCCGGTAGCAGTCCTGCTTGACCGCGTCATTCAGCGCCTCGTGCTGCGGCTTCTTGCCCGAGGCCGGATCCCAGGGGTTCGGCTTGCGGGTGACATGGCCCAGCGCCTGCAGCCGGTCGAGGATGGCGTTGGTGTTGTCGGTGCAGTCGTTGGTGTAGACGAGGAAATGCGTCGCCCCGATCCCGAGATGATAAGCGATCCATTCCAGGATGAACGGCGCCTCGTTCTTCATCGAGGTGACGATCAGGATGTTGTCGTTCTTCACCGGCTCTTCCGGCGGCGTCAGCCAGCCGGTGATGTTGCCGGTGCGCCCCTCCAGCTCGTCGATGGCGCGCTGATAGTCGGCGCTCTGCTTCCATTCCGTCACCGGCAGCGCGGCCAGCGCGGCGGGGCGGCGGGCGGTGACGTTGGGGTTCTGCGAGGCCAGCTTCGACGGGTCCGGCGCACCGGCGGCGGGGATCGCCCGGGCCGCGCTGGGCCGGCCGGCGGGTGCGGACGAGCTTGGGCGCGGAGCCGCGTGCAGCGCCGCCTCCTCGCGCTCGGTCAGCACTTGCCCCGGCGGTACGTCGGGGATCGGGTGGTCGGCGGTGTCGATGCCGTGACGCGCCAGCGCGCGGCCGAGGAAACTGTCGGGATGCGGCACGCCGTTCTCGTGCGTGACGATCCGGCGGCGCAGACGACGGTTCCAGAGGTGCACGCCATAGCAGCCGGCGTCGAGCTGCGCGTCGATCACGTCGCCCGGCACCAGCAGGTCGCGGCGATCCCGGAACGAGATCGGATAGAACGCCATCTGCGGCAGCACGTGCTGCATCTCTCCGGTCTCGTTGAGGAAATGGGTCAGCGCGGAGGGCCCCCACACGCCCCATTCCAGCTCCGACACGTGCACCGGGCGCCCCGCCTGCGCGGCGGCCTCCAGCCGCGCCTTCTCCTCCGGCGGCGCCCAGGGCGGGATCGGGTATTCGGTCTCGCACAGCGCGTTGAGCTTCTTCAGCGTCTTGGAGAACCGCGGCAGGCCCAGCACCGCGTTGCACACCAGCTTGCCGGGCTTCTCCCAGCCGAAGACCCACTGATCCCGGAAATCCCAGGGCTGCATGCACAGGATGTCGGCGTCGATCCAGATCACGTTCTGCAGCTCGATCATCCGGTAGCGGAAGGCATCGGCATGCACCGCCGGGCTGCCGGACTTCGCGTGGCGGATGTAATTGTCGTTGGGAAAGATACGGTTGGCGTCCAGCACCTCCACGCCCTCCGGCACCCCTGCGACCTTGCCGTAGGTGTAAAGGATGGTCCGGTGGCCGTGGTCGACGAAGCTTTTCAGGCAGACCCGTTCGAGGAAACTCAGGCTGCCGCCGATCCAGAGCGAGGCGACGATGGGAAGGGACATGCGACTACTCTTTCTTCCGCGCTGGGGCCGTTCTGCCGACGGCTTGGCGTCCGGCGCCTGTATCCCGCCGAAATAAGGCGGAAATGTGTCACGGGTCGGAGGCCAAAGTGGATCTTTCCGGGAAAGGTGTTGAAAAACAACCCCTGGCGGGAGGTCGGCGGCGTGGTTTCGGACCGCTGGCGCGCTCCGATCCGCTGGGGGGATTTCATCCCCCCAGACCCCCCTGAGCGTATTTGCAACGAGAAGAAGCAACAGGGGGGCGTGCAGATCGAGCCGGTTTTCGCTTTGCGGCGCGGTCAATCAGGGCGTGTCGCATCCGTTCGCCATTGCGCACCGCGCGTTAACTTATTGATTTCGCATGTCCGGGACGCACAAAACCGGTTCCAACTTGCCTGCGACATGCTCTAGACTGGCGCTACGGCCGATCCGATGCACCCACGCGACCCGACCCTCACGCCGCAGACGCTGCTGCGCGCCTATGCCGCCGGCATCTTCCCGATGGCCGAGGGAGCGGAGTCCGACGAGATCTTCTGGGTCGATCCGCGCCGCCGGGGGGTGTTTCCGCTGGACGGCTTCCACATCTCGCGCTCGCTCGCCCGGTCGCTGCGGCGCGACGACTACGACGTCACGCTGGACCGGGATTTCGAAGGCGTCGTGCGCGGCTGCGCCGACCGGGACGAGACCTGGATCAACGCCACGATCTTCGCGCTCTACATGGCGCTGCACCGGATGGGCCACGCGCATTCCATCGAGATCTGGCAGGATGGGCTGCTGACCGGCGGCGTCTATGGCGTGACGCTGGGCACCGCCTTTTTCGGCGAGAGCATGTTCTCGCGCCGCCCGAACGCCTCGAAACGCGCGCTGGCCTTTCTGACGGCGCATCTCGACCGCTGCGGCTTCACCCTGTTCGACACCCAGTTCCTGACGCCGCATCTGGCCAGCCTGGGCGCGGTGGAGATCCCGCGCGACGCCTATCACGCCAAACTGCAGGCCGCGCTGACCGGCCAGGCCGATTTCGGCGCCTACCCGTCGCCGCCCGCCGTCTCGGATATCCTGCAGCGCAGAAGCCAGACGTCGTAGCGCGCGTGATCCATCGCGTTCAGCGCCGGGGAAGAGGCGATCATCCAGCCCTCGAAGAGCGGCACCTCCTCGCGCTCCGACCGGATCACCAGATAGGCCCAGGCATCGCCCGACGGGTTGCCCTCGGGATAGCGGCATTCGCCCAGGGTGATCTGCAGCCGGCCGAAACCCGCGGTCTCGCCGGTGGCGAGCTGCATGTCCACCACGGCGCCGGACATCCGGTCCAGCCCGCGCACCACCGCGCCGCCGGCGGTGATCGCGGTGACCTGCGGCTCCTCGGGCTCCTGCATGTCGGGCACGAAGTCCAGGTCGAGGTCGGGCTCCAGCAGCGAGCCGTCGGGCAGCCGCTCCGGCTCGATCAGCGTGCCGTCCTCCTCCGGCGGCACGATCAGGATTTCGCCCTCCTGCGCCGCCGCGGCCCCGGCCGCCAGCATCAGCCCCAGCACGGCGCTGCGGATCATTCCGCCCCCGTCGCGCCGCTGTCGCCGCCCTCGCCGCCCACGAATTTCAGCAGAAGCGAGATCAGGCTGACCGCGCTTTGCGTGTCGAGGATCTCATCGCCCGGTGCGTATTCCTCCAGCATCCCGCCCGGCACGATCTCCATATAGGTGCCGCCCAGCAGCCCCTCCGAGGCGATCACCACGGCGGTGTCGGTCGGCAGGCGGATGTCGTCGCTGACCGTAAAGGTGGTCTCGGCGCGGAAGGTCTGCGGGTCCAGGTCCATCGCCGTCACGCTGCCGACCTTCACGCCGGCCATGCGCACGTCGGTGCCCACCGACACGCCCTCGGCCGAGCGGAACGAGGCGGAATACTGCGCCGCGCCGGCCCCGCCGCCGCCGAGCTCGGCGAAGCTGCCGGCATAGAACAGGAACCCCGCCGCAACCGCCAGGACGACGCCGCCCACCAGGACTTCTGTGGTGCGTTCCGCCATGATCAGTCCGGCTGCCACGCCTCGTAGTCGCGCCGCTCCGCGGGATCGGGGCGGCGGATCGACCCGGGCGGCGCATAGGCCAGCATGGTGCCCGTCAGGTTCTCCTGATGCGGCTTCTCCCACGGCTTGTGCGGCAGCGGCCGGTCGGTCGGCGGCTCGTCATAGGTGTAATGCAGCCAGCCGTGCCAGTCGGGGCTGACCCGGCTCGCCTCGGCCTCGCCGTTATAGAGCACCCAGCGCTTCTTGCCGTCGCGGGTCTGGTAGAAGGTGTTGCCCTCCTCGTCCTCGCCGACCTTGACGCCCTTGCGCCAGGTCCAGAACTGGGTGTTCAGCGTCTGGCCGTTCCACCAGGTCACGGCCCTGACCAGCGTCTTCAGAATGCCCATCGGCACCTCCGCAATCCATCGCGTCCCGTATGCCGCAAGCGGCGGCCGAGGTCCAGCGGCAAGGCGGGCCCGGCGGCCGCCCGCCAAGGGCCGGACCGTCAGCCGCCCGCCGTCGCGGCTCAGGCGTCCAGCCGCCCCGCCCGCGCCCAGGCAATCGCGTCGTCCAGCCGGTCGTCGCCCCAGAACACCTCGCCCCCGACCACGAATGTCGGCGAGCCGAACACGCCCAGCCCCTCGCCCGTCGCGGTCTCCTTCGCCAGCGCCGCGCCGGTGCGGTCGGCCATCGCCGCCTCGAGCACCCGCTCGGGGTCCTGCCCGGCGGCGGCGACGCTTTCCGACAGGTTCGGCTCCGATCCCGCGGGCTGGCCGTGCTGGAACCAGCGGCGGTAGGTCTCGACGGTATAGGACACGCCCCAGCCCTCCTCCATCCCGACCAGCGCCACGCGGTTGGCGATCTCCAGCCCGGCCAGCGGATAGGGCGCGGGCACCTGCACCGGCAGCCCGTATTTCGCGGCCCGCCGCTCGATGTCCCGCCACATGTAGGCGGCCTTCACCGGCTTGTCCCGGAAGGGAATGTTGTTCTGGGCGACCATGATCGCGCGCACGTTGAACGGCCGCCAGGTCACGTCCAGCCCTTCCGCGCGCGCCACCGCGCCCAGCCGCATCACCGTCAGATAGCTGTAGGTGCTGCCGATCGAGTACCAGAATTCGATGGGTGTCACGCCGCGTCTCCCCGCCAGTCCGCGCCGCAGCGTAACCGATCGGTCCCCGCGCAGAAATGGCCATTCCGCGGGGCGGCCCTTTTGAACCTGCAGAGCACCGCCGGCCAGGGGCGCCAAACCGCACGCAGTGCCAGACAGCTTGCGCCGCAGGCGCACCTTATGGCGGCCCCTCAGCCGGGCAGCCGGGCGGTCGCCTCGATCTCGATCTTCATCTCCGGCGCCTGCAGCCCGGCGGACAGCATCGTCGCCGCCGGCCGCGCCACGCGGAACGCCTCGGCGGTCACCGGCCAGCAGGGAGGCCAGTCCGCCGGGTCGGGCAGGATGTAGCGCACCCGCACCACGTCCTCCAGCGTCGCGCCCGCCTCGGCCAGCGCCCGCCCGATCGTGGCCAGCGCGTTGCGGCACTGATCCGTCACCGCCTCCGGCATCTCCATCGTGGCATAGTCGTAGCCCGTGGTCCCCGCGACAAAGACCCAGCCGTCGCAGACCACCGCCCGCGCATAGCCGATGTCGCGCTCGAAGGGCGAGCCGGTGGTGATGTGATGGCGCGCCATGCGGCTCCTCCCGAAAGCGAAAAAGGCCCGCCTCCGGGGGGCGGGCCTTTCGATACGACGGCGGCGCCGGGCTCAGCCCGCGCTCGCCTCTTCCTTCTTGTGATCGGCATAGATCATCAGCGGCGAACTTTCCGAGGTCACGGCCTCCTCGTTCACGACCACTTCCTCGACCGCTTCCATGCCCGGCAGGTCGAACATCGTGTTCAGCAGGATGTCCTCCAGGATCGACCGCAGGCCGCGGGCGCCGGTCTTGCGCTCGATCGCCTTCTTGGCGACGGCGGTCAGCGCGTCGTCGGTGAAGGTCAGCGTCACGTCCTCCAGCTCGAACAGCCGCTGGTACTGCTTGACCAGCGCGTTCTTCGGCTGCGTCAGGATGATGACCAGCGCCTCCTCGTCCAGATCCTCCAGCGTCGCGATCACCGGCAGACGGCCCACGAATTCCGGGATCAGCCCGAATTTCAGCAGGTCTTCCGGCTCCAGCTCGCCGAAGGTCTCGCCGATCGAGCGGCTTTCCTCGTCCTTCACGTCGGCGCCGAAGCCCATCGCCGAGCCGCGGCCCCGCTGGCTGATGATCTTCTCCAGCCCGGCGAAGGCGCCGCCGCAGATGAACAGTATATTCGTCGTGTCCACCTGCAGGAATTCCTGCTGCGGATGCTTGCGCCCGCCCTGCGGCGGGACGGAGGCTACGGTGCCCTCCATGATCTTCAGAAGCGCCTGCTGCACGCCTTCGCCCGAGACGTCGCGGGTTATGGACGGGTTGTCCGACTTCCGAGTGATCTTGTCGACCTCGTCGATATAGACGATGCCGCGCTGCGCCCGTTCCACGTTGTACTCGGACGCCTGCAGGAGTTTCAGTATGATGTTCTCGACATCCTCGCCGACATAGCCCGCCTCGGTCAGCGTGGTCGCATCCGCCATGGTGAAGGGCACGTCGAGGATGCGCGCCAGCGTCTGCGCCAGAAGCGTCTTGCCGCAGCCCGTCGGGCCGATCAGCAGGATGTTCGATTTGGCCAGTTCGATGTCGGATTTCCCGGCGTGGTTCAGCCGCTTGTAATGGTTGTGAACCGCCACCGAGAGCACACGCTTGGCGTGCATCTGCCCGATCACGTAGTCGTCCAGAACCTCGCAGATCTCCTTCGGCGTCGGCACCCCGTCGGTCGACTTCAGACCGGAGGACTTCGTCTCCTCGCGGATGATGTCCATGCACAGCTCGACGCATTCGTCGCAGATGAACACCGTCGGCCCGGCGATCAGTTTGCGCACCTCGTGCTGGCTCTTTCCGCAGAAAGAGCAGTAGAGGGTGTTCTTGCTGTCGCTGCCTGAATTGTTTGCCATATCTAAACCTCTGCGCCCGATGCTTTCGCGGCGCGGCCCGCCGCGACGGCCCGCAATGCGCCCGCCATTTGACCAAGCCTAGGACAGAGCCATAGCAGGCACAACGCCAAAATGTGGTTAAGGCGGTAACGCGCCCTTGAGGTCATTTCCCCTCTTCAAGGGCGCTCCGGCTCTCCACGATCTCGTCCAGATGGCCCCATTCCAGGGCCTCCTGCGGCGACATGAAGTTGTCGCGCTCCAGCGCCGCTTCAACAGCTTCCACCGGCTGGCCGGAATGTTTCGAATAGATCTCGTTCAGCCGCTTCTTCAGCTTCTGGGTCTCCTCCGCGTGGATCATGATATCCGTCGCCTGGCCCTGGTAGCCGCCCGAGGGCTGGTGCACCATGATCCGCGCGTTGGGCAGCGCGAACCGCATCCCCTTCGCGCCCGAGCACGCCAGGAGCGAGCCCATCGACGCCGCCTGCCCCACGATCAGCGTGCTGACCGGCGGGCGCACGTATTGCATCGTGTCGTAGATCGACAGCCCGGACGTGACCACGCCCCCGGGGCTGTTGATGTACATTGAGATCTCCTTCTTCGGGTTCTCCGATTCCAGGAACAGCAGCTGCGCCACGACGAGGCTCGACATGCCGTCATGCACCGGCCCGTTCACGAAGATGATCCGCTCCTTCAGAAGGCGCGAGAAGATGTCATAGGCCCGTTCGCCGCGGCTGGTCTGTTCGACCACCATCGGGACGAGGTTGTTCATGTAGTGATTGTACTGGTCGATCGGGTCCGTCATTGCTCGCCTGCCTCGCTGTCGCACCGGCCCTACCGGTGAAGTGTGAACAGAGTCTTAGTGACGCCATTTCCGGGCTGCAAGGGCAGCCGGGACGCGAATCGAGGCTAACACGGGCTTGACCGGAATGTAAGTTGCCGCTTACCGTAAGCCATGACCGACCCAATCCCCCAGCCCGACGCGGCCTTCGCCGCCCTCGCCGACCCGACCCGCCGGGCGCTGATCGACCGGCTCCGCGCCGGGCCGCTGCCGGTGGGCCGGCTGGCCGCGGACCTGCCGATCAGCCGCCCGGCGGTGTCGCAGCACCTGCGCGTGCTGTCGGATGCGGGGCTTCTGGAGGTGGAGCCGCAGGGCACGCGCCGCCTCTACCGCCTCGCCCCCGACCGCCTGCGCGAGCTACGCGCCTGGCTCGACGGGCTCTGGGGCGATGCCATGGACAGTTTCGCCGCCCGCGCCCGCGAGATCGCACAGGAGAGCCCGAAATGACCGACGCGACCGACGCAATCGTCAAGGAGATCACCGTCCCCCTCGCCCCCGACCGCGCCTTCCGGCTGTTCACCGAGGAGATGGCCGACTGGTGGCCGCTCGACACCCATTCCCTCTCGGCCCGCGACGGCACGCCCGCCCGCACCGTGACCGTCCCGGCCGAGGAAGGCGCCGAGGTGACCGAGACGAAACCGGACGGCACCACCGTCCCCTGGGGCCGCGTGACCGGCTACGTGCCGGGCGAACGCTTTGCCATGACCTGGCATGTCGGCCGCCCCGAGGCGCAGGCGAGCCATGTCGAGGTCACCTTCACCGCCGTCGCCGACGGCACCCGGGTAACGCTCGTGCATTCCGGCTGGGCCGCGCTGGGGACCGACGCCGCGGCCCTGCGCGACAACGACCGCACCGGCTGGGACGGCGTGTTCTGCACCCGGTACGCGATGGCCTGCGCGGCCCTGACGGTGCCGCAATTGTAGGAAGCGTGCTTGCACGCACCATTTGGCGTGTGCTCGCACGCAATTCCGCGATCTACGAACATCCCCGTCGCCGGATATCGGCTCCCGGCCGCCACGGCCAAAGGTGCGTGCAAGCACGCACCCATCCCCCTACGTTAACCAATCCCAAACCAACCTCCGCCCCCAATGGCGCGATGTCGCGCTATATCCGCCCGAACGCCCCCGGCGCCACGATCTTCTTCTCCGTCGCCCTCGCCGACCGCGGCACCGACCTGCTGGTGACCGAAATCGCCCGCCTGCGCGACGCCGTCCGCACCACGCGGGCCGAGCGTCCGTTCCGCATCGACGCCTGGGTCGTGCTGCCGGACCACCTCCATTGCGTCTGGACCCTCCCCGACGGCGACCGTGACTTCCCCACCCGCTGGCGCCTCATCAAGTCCCGCTTCTCCGCCGGCCTCCCGAAAAACCGCCTGCGCCAGAGCCACGAGCGGCGCCAGGAACGCGGCATCTGGCAACGCCGTTTCTGGGAGCACCACATCCGCGACGACCCCGACCTCGCGGCGCATATCCGCTATTGCTGGCACAACCCGGTCAAGCACGGCCTGGTCGCGCATCCGCCCGACTGGCCCTATTCCACCATTCACCGCGACATCCGCGCCGGCCGCTACGACCCGGCGTAGGGTGCGTGCTCGCACGCACCATTTGTCGAAATGCATTCGTGTCGGGTACGGAAACCGAGGAGCGGTGCGTGAAATCACGTACCCTTGTCTCTTTGATCTGTGCGATCTTTGGTGTCGGCAGGCGCGACCCCCGTCGCACCCTTGGGCGCGAAGCCCGCATCGTAGCTTGGGGCGCGCCTGCCGACCTCGACAAACCTGAAAAGTTGCCTGGGGCGACTGCACCACCAGCCGACCCCGCAGATCAAGGACAGGCCCAATGACCTTGCCACAGAACGTGATCGGCGTCGACGTTTCCGGGAAATGGATCGATGCCTTCTTCGCCGCGGACGACCACGCCGAACGGATCGCCACCACCCGGGCCGCGCTCGACCGGTTCGCCCTGCGCGCCCGCGGTCATCTCGTCGTCTTCGAAGCCTCCGGCGGCTGCGAGCGCTCCCTGGCCGAGGCGCTGGCCCGGGCCGGCGTGGACTATGCCAGGGTCAACCCGCGCCAGGCGCGCGAGTTCGCCCGCGCCACCGGGCGGCTGGCCAAGACCGACAAGGTCGATGCCCGGGTGCTGGCCGGAATGGGCCGGGCGCTGCCCCTGCGGATCACGCCGCCGGGCGATCCCGCCCGCAGCCGGCTGGCCGACCTGGTGGCCCGCAGCCGGCTGGCCGACCTGGTGGCCCGCCGCGAGGCGCTCGGCGCCATGTTGCGCGCCGAGGCCAACCGCCTGCGGCGGGCGCGCGACGGCGCCGTGCGGCAGGACATCTCCAGCCTGATCCGGGTGCTGCGCGGCCGCGTGGCGAAGATCACCCGGGAGATCGAGGCCCAGGTCGCCGCCGACGCCGAACTGGCCCGCGACGGCCGGCGGCTGCAGACGGTGCCGGGCGTCGGCCCGCTCGTCGCCGCGACGCTGCTGGCCTTCCTGCCCGAGCTCGGCCGGCTCGGGCGCCGGCAGGCCGCGGCGCTTGCGGGCCTCGCGCCGCATGCCAGCGACAGCGGCCTCTCCAAGGGAAAGCGCCGGATCTGGGGCGGCCGCGAAGAGGCCCGCCGCGCCCTCTATCTCGGCGGCTTCGGCGCCAGCAGGTTCGACCCGCGCGTGAAGGCCTACCGGGCCTCGCTGGAGGATCGCGGAAAGCCCACAAAGGTCGCCATCGTCGCCTGTTCCCGAAAGCTCCTCACCATCCTGAATGCCATGCTCAGAGACGGCACAGACTATCGAAGCGCTCTCGCGTAGGGAACACAGTTGCACCCGCGTGCTGTTCCACCCAATTCGCCACGATCAGCCCCGGCACGCTGTCGAACGTCCGCTCTGCATCCCGATCGAGGTCCAGGCGTAGGGTGCGTGCTCGCACGCACCAATTGTCGAAATAGGCGTCGCGTGTGGAAACGCGGAGCGGTGCGTGCAAGCACGCACCCTTGCCCCCGCAACATTGACGCCCGGCCCGGCCCCTCCATCTTCGCAGTGCAGGACAGGCCGTGCCCGGCCGCGGGCACGGCGCGGCGAAAGGAGGGGGCATGATGGACATCTGGCTGCCGCTCATCGGCGGACTTCTGGCGATGATCGCGGGCGGCGATCTTCTGGTCCGGGGCGCGGTGCAGGTCGCCGAACGGCTCGGCGTCTCGCCGCTGGTGATCGGGCTGACGCTGGTCGGGTTCGGCACCTCGATGCCGGAACTCGTGGCCTCGGTCCAGGCGGCGCTGGCCGGCTCGCCCGGCATCGCCTATGGCAACATCGTCGGATCGAACATCGCGAACGTCCTTCTGATCGTCGGCGCCTCGGCGCTCCTGTTTCCCATCGCCGTCGCCTCCGCGGCGTTGCGGCGCGACGCGGTGGTGATGCTGGCGGTCGCCGCCGTCTTCGCCGGGCTGGCCGTGGTGACCCCGATGAGCCGGCCGATCGGCGCGGCCTTCCTCGCCGGGCTCGTCGTCTATATCGCGCTGGCCATCCGGCAGGAGCGCCGCGCCGGCGACCACGGCGCCGCCTTCGACAAGGCGGCCGCACTGGAGGCCACCGACCCCGCCACCGCGCCGGGGCGCCGGGCGGCGGGCGGCCTGGCGCTGCCGCTGCTCCTCGCCCTCGGCGGGCTGGTCCTGGTGATCCTCGGCGGCACCTTCCTGGTGCGCGGCGCCGTGACGCTGGCGCAGTCCTTCGCGATCCCGGAGACGGTGATCGGCCTGACCGTCGTCGCCATCGGCACCTCGATGCCGGAACTCGTCACCTCCCTCGTCGCCGCCGTCAAGCGGCAGAGCGACGTGGCCTTCGGCAATGTCGTCGGCTCCAACATCTACAACATCCTCGGCATCGGCGGCACGACGGCCCTGCTGGCGCCCTCGCCGGTGCCGGAGGCGATCCGGAGCTTCGACACCCTGCTGATGCTGGGCGTCAGCGTGCTCCTGGTGATCTTCGCCGCCACCGGGCTGCGGATCGTCCGCTGGGAGGGCCTGGTGCTGCTGGCCGGATACGGCGCCTATGTCTTCGCCATCTGGCCCTGAGCGGCCCCGCCGCTCGATGCTTGCCAACCCTCCGACCGCGTGCCACGCTCGGCCCTCACCCGGAGGGATCGGAGGAGCCCCTTGACCCACGCCGATACTCGCCCCGAGACCGCCGCCGGCGCCGGCGACGATCGCGGGACCGCGCAGCTTCCGCAGGTCCACGCGGCCCGCAATCCGGGCCAGGAGCTGGACCTCGACTGGGTCCTGTCGGCCCGCGCCAACACCTCCGCCATCGAGCGCCGCGCCGCCACCCTGCCCGGCCGCCGCTCGGTCAAGAAGGACCACCAGGCCGCCTGGCTCCTGAAGGCGATCACCCTGATCGACCTGACGACGCTGTCGGGCGACGACACAGCCGGCCGGGTCCGCCGGCTCTGCGCCAAGGCCCGCCAGCCGGTCCGTGCCGATATCCTCGACGCGCTGAAGATGCGCCCGATCACCACCGGCGCGGTCTGCGTCTATCACGAGATGGTGCCGCCCGCCGTCGCGGCGCTGGAGGGCTCCGGCATCCCCGTCGCCGCCGTCTCCACCGGCTTCCCGGCGGGCCTCTCGCCGCTGGAAACCCGGCTGCGCGAGATCGAGCTGTCGGTCGCCGCCGGCGCCCGCGAGATCGACATCGTGATCTCGCGGCGCCACGTGCTGACCGGCAACTGGCAGGCGCTCTACGACGAGATGCGCCAGTTCCGCGCCGCCTGCGGCGAGGCGCATGTCAAGGCGATCCTCGCCACCGGCGAGCTCGGCACGCTGCGAAACGTCGCCCGGGCGAGCCTCGTCTGCATGATGGGCGGGGCCGATTTCATCAAGACCTCCACCGGCAAGGAATCGGTCAACGCCACCCTGCCCGTCAGCCTCGTGATGATCCGGGCGCTGCGCGACTACCACGACCGCACCGGCTACCGCATCGGCTACAAGCCCGCCGGCGGGATCTCGAAGGCGAAGGACGCGCTGACCTACCTGACGCTGATCCGCGACGAGCTGGGCCCGCGCTGGCTGCAGCCCGACCTCTTCCGCTTCGGCGCCTCGTCGCTGCTGGGCGATATCGAGCGGCAGCTGGAACACCACGTCACCGGCCGCTACTCCGCCGGCTACCGTCACCCGATGGCCTGAGCGCGCGCCCGGCCGGACCGGCGCGCGATTGCGTATTTGAAACGAGAAGAAGCCATGAACGTCCCCGAGATATTCGACACGATGGACTACGGCCCCGCCCCCGAAAGCGCGGCCGAGGCGCTGGCCTGGCTGGTGGACGGGGGCAGCCGCTACGGGCTGTTCATCGACGGGGCGATGACCGAGCCGGGCGACCAGTTCGCCTCGAAGAACCCTGCGACCGGCGAGGTGCTGGCCACCCTGACCCAGGCGACGCAGGAGGATGTCGACGCCGCCGTCGCCGCCGCGCGCAAGGCACAGCCGAAGTGGGCCAAGCTTCCGGGGCATGCCCGGGCGAAGTACCTCTATGCGCTGGCGCGGCTGGTGCAGAAGCATTCCCGCCTGCTGGCGGTGCTGGAGAGCCTCGACAACGGCAAGCCGATCCGCGAGAGCCGCGACATCGACGTGCCGCTGGTCGCGCGGCACTTCTACTATCACGCCGGGATGGCGCAGCTGATGGAGGCCGAGCTGCCGGACCGCGAGGCGCTGGGGGTCTGCGGCCAGATCGTGCCGTGGAACTTCCCGCTTCTGATGCTGGCCTGGAAGATCGCGCCGGCCCTCGCGATGGGCAACACCGTGGTGCTGAAGCCGGCCGAGTATACGTCGATGACCGCGCTTCTCTTCGCCGATCTCTGCCGCGAGGCGGGGCTGCCGAAGGGCGTGGTCAACATCGTCACCGGCGACGGGCATGTGGGCGAGATGATCGTGCGCCACGAGGGGCTGGACAAGATCGCCTTCACCGGCTCCACCGCCGTGGGCCGCTTCATCCGCGAGGCGACGGCTGGGAACGGCCAGTCGCTGACGCTGGAGCTGGGCGGCAAGTCGCCCTATGTCGTGTTCGACGATGCCGATCTCGACAGCGCGATCGAGGGGCTGGTCGACGCAATCTGGTTCAACCAGGGCCAGGTCTGCTGCGCCGGCTCGCGGCTTCTGGTGCAGGAGGGTGTGGCCGAGCGGTTCCACGAGAAGCTGAAGCGCCGGATGGACGGGCTGCGCGTGGGCGATCCGCTGGACAAGTGCATCGACGTGGGCGCGATGGTCGACCCGGTGCAGCGCGACCGCGTGGTGCGCCTGCTCGACGGCTCTGCCGGCGAGGTCTATCACGCCGCGACGCCGCTGCCCGAGCAGGGCTGTTACTATCCGCCCACGCTGGTCACCGGGCTGGCGCCGTCCGACGCGCTGATGCAGGAGGAGATTTTCGGCCCCGTCCTCGTCTCCACCACCTTCCGCACGCCGGCCGAGGCGGTGGAGCTGGCCAATGACAGCCGCTACGGGCTGGCGGCCTCGGTCTGGTCGGAGAATGTGAACCTTGCGCTCGACGTGGCGCCGAAGCTGGCCGCGGGCGTGATCTGGGTCAACGGCACCAACATGTTCGACGCGGCCGCGGGCTTCGGCGGCGTGCGCGAGAGCGGGTTCGGGCGCGAAGGCGGCTGGGAGGGGCTTCTGGCCTATACCCGGCCGAAGGGCGCGCGGAAGCCGCTGAAGCGGCTGGAGCCGGTCGCGGCGCCGGCCGAGCCGAAGGTCGACGGGCTGGACCGGACGGCGAAGCTCTATATCGGCGGCAAGCAGGCGCGGCCCGACGGCGGCTATTCCCAGGCAGTCTGGTCGGCCAAGGGCGAGCTTCTGGGCCACGTCTCGCGCGCCAACCGCAAGGACGTGCGCAACGCCGTCGAGGCGGCGCGCGGCGCGGCCGGCTGGGGACGGACTACCGGGCATCTGCGGGCGCAGATCCTCTATTACCTGGGCGAGAACCTGTCGGCGCGCGCGGGCGAGTTCGCCGACCGGCTGCGGCACCTGACCGGCGCGCCGGCGAAGGCGGCGGCGGAGGAGGTCGAGCAGTCGGTCTCGCGGCTGTTCACCTGGGCCGCCTGGGCCGACAAGTACGACGGCGCGGCGAAGGGTGTGCCGCTCCGGGGGATCGCGCTGGCGATGAACGAGCCGGTGGGGATCGTCGGGGCGTTCTGTGCCAACGAGGCGCCGCTTCTGGGGCTCGTCTCGGTGCTGGGGCCGGCGCTGGCGATGGGCAACCGGCTGGTCGCCGTGGCGTCTGAGCCCTACCCGCTGGCGGCGACGGATTTCTACCAGCTGCTGGAGACCTCGGACGTGCCGGGCGGGGTGGCGAATATCCTGACCGGCAAGCACGAGGAGCTGGCGCCGCATCTGGCCGGGCATCTGGGCGTGGACGCGGTGTGGTCGTTCTCCTCGTCGGACCTGTCCGGCCTGATCGAGCGCGAGTCGGCCGGCAACCTGAAGCGGACCTGGGTGAATAACGGCCGGGCGCGCGACTGGGCCGGGGCGGAGGGCGAAGGCCGCGCGTTCCTGGCCGCCGCGACCGAGGTCAAGACGATCTGGGTGCCTTACGGGGAGTAGGCGGCTTTTTGACGGGGCGCCTGCGGCGCACGCTTTTTCTTTGGATGCGAGGGGCCGGCCCCTCGCGCTCCCCGGAGTATTTCGGCCAAGAGAAGCTAGAGCACGCGGAAGACCTTGTCGCGTGCGGTCTGGCCGCGGATCAGCGAGAGGCGGGATTTCGGCAGGC
The DNA here is from genome assembly GCF_029168335.1 of Psychromarinibacter sediminicola. Taxonomy (GTDB): domain Bacteria; phylum Pseudomonadota; class Alphaproteobacteria; order Rhodobacterales; family Rhodobacteraceae; genus Psychromarinibacter; species Psychromarinibacter sediminicola. Next base: position 81,595 of record NZ_JARGYC010000001.1, on the reverse strand, counting down.
CCAGGGCCTTGGCCAGAAGTTTCGCGACGGCCGCGTTGGCCTTGCCGCCCTCGGGCGCCGCGGTCACGTAGACGCGGAGCGTGTCGCCGTCGCGCTTGATCGCGCTCCGCGACGCCTTGGGCGTCACGCGGACGGCGATCTCGGTGCCTTCGCGGGCCAGGTGGGTGAGGTCGGTCATTCGCTTGGCTCCCGTGCGGGGGCGTTCTAGTGTGCGGCAGCCGAAAAGACCAACGGGGGTTTCATGCGCCGCACCGCCTTTTTCTGGGACGAGAGCTGTTTCTGGCACGCGGGCGGGAACTATGCGCTGACCTTTCCCGTGGGCGGGCTGGTGCAGCCGCTGGCCGCGGGCGGCCTGCCGGAGAGCCCCGAGAGCAAGCGGCGGCTGAAGAACCTTCTGGACCTGACGGGGCTGCTGGCGGAGCTGGAGGCGGGCAGCGCGCCTCCGGCGACGGAGGAGGATCTGACGCGGGTGCATCCGGTGGACTTCCTGAAGACGTTTCGCGACCTGTCGGACGCCGGCGGCGGCGAATTGGGTCTGCGCACGCCGTTCGGGCGCGGCGGCTACGAGATCGCGGCGCTGTCGGCGGGGCTGTCGAAGGCAGCGCTGGAGGCGGTGCTGACCGGCGCGGCCGACAATGCCTATGCGCTGTCGCGGCCGCCGGGGCATCACTGTCTGCCCGACAGGCCGAACGGGTTCTGCCTGCTGGCCAATATCGCCATCGCGATCCGCGCCGCCCGCGCCGCCGGGCTGGCGAAGCGCGTGGCGGTGGTGGACTGGGACGTGCATCACGGCAACGGGACCGAGGCGATCTTTCTCGACGATCCGGACGTGCTGACCGTGTCGATCCACCAGGAGCACAACTACCCGCTGGATACCGGCGAGCCGGAGGTCACCGGCGAGGGCGCTGCGGCGGGCTGCAACATGAACCTGCCGCTGCCGCCGGGGGCGGGGCACGCGACCTACATGGAGGCGATGGAGCGGCTGATCCTGCCGAAGCTGCGCGCCTTCGCGCCGGAGGCGATCGTGGTGGCCTGCGGCTACGACGCCTCGGCCTTCGATCCGCTGGGGCGGATGATGGCCACGGCCGAGACCTTCCGGCTGATGACGCGCGCGGTGATGACCGCCGCGGAGGAGCTGTGCGGCGGGCGGGTCGTGATGGTGCACGAGGGCGGCTATTCCGAGGCGCATGTGCCGTTCTGCGGCCATGCCGTGATCCAGGAATTGAAGGGCAGCGCGACCGGGGCGCCCGATCCGCTGGCGCCGACGCTGGAGATCCGTCAGCCGAACGCGCAGATGGAGGCGTTCCTATCGGGCTATCTGGGCGAGCTGGAGGCGTTCTTCTTTCCGTGAGGCCGGTTTCCGTGAGGCCAGAGGGCGTCGGGGCGGAGCGTCGGGTCAAATGTTTCGCGCGCGAAACATTTTGAATTTATTAACAATGACTTAACCCTTCACGCAGCGTCTCGTGCATCGCGGAACGACCGGCCGCGCCCGGGACACGGGAGGGCGCTGCGCCGGTCTGCGCCGGTGCCGCCTTGCATCCGGCCGCCAAAGCGCCGACATGTGAGCGGCACGACCACGGAGACGCCATGCCCGCCCCGAATCCCGACGCGCTCGACTTTCTGCTGACCCGGCGCTCGCGCCCCGCCAAGACGCTGACGACCCCGGTGCCGGGCCGCGACGCGCTGCGCCCCCTGCTCACCGCCGCCGCGCGCAGCCCCGACCACGGCAAGCTGGAGCCCTGGCGGTTCATCGTGCTGGAAAAGCACGCGCTGGCGCGGCTGGCGGCGATGGTGCCCGACCACGGCGCCCGGCTGGGCCTGGACGAGGAGAAGGTGACGAAGTCGCGCGCGCAGTTCGCCGATGCCGACCTGGCCGTGGCGGTGATCTCGGCCCCCGTCGCCTCCGACAAGGTGCCGCAGATCGAGCAGGTCTATTCCGCCGGCGCCGTCTGCCTGGCGCTCCTGAACGCGGCGCTGGCCGCCGGCTGGGGGGCCAACTGGCTGACCGGCTGGCCGTGCCACGACCGGGACTTCGTGACCGAGGCGCTGGATCTGGGCCGCGACGAGCACGTGGCCGGGTTCATCCATATCGGCACCGAGACCGTCGCCCCGCCCGAGCGGCCGCGGCCGGATATCGACGCGATCACCACCTGGCTCGACGCATGATCCTCGGCGATTTCCTGAAGGCGCTGGGGCAGACCGGCGATCCGCGCTTCCGCCGCGTGCTGTGGCTGGGGCTGGGGCTGAGCGTGGCGCTGCTGTTCGGCGTCTATGCCGCGTTCCTGGGGCTGGTGAACTGGGTGGCGCCGGACACCGTGCTGCTGCCCTATTTCGGCGAGGTCGCCTGGGTCGACGACCTTCTGTCCTTCGCCTCGATCGCGCTGATGCTGGTGCTCAGCGTCGTCCTGATGATGCCGGTCGCCTCGCTGTTCACGGGGCTGTTCCTGGAGGACGTGGCCGCGGCGGTGGAGGCGAAGCATTACCCCGAGCTGCCCCCCGTCCCCCGCATCCCGTGGCGCGACGTGCTGGCCGATACCTTGTCCTTCTTCTGCCTGCTGGTGGGCGTCAACGTGGTGGCCTTTGTCCTGGCCATCGTCTTCGCCCCCTTCGCGCCGTTCATCTTCTACGCGGTGAACGGGTTCCTGCTGGGCCGGGAATACTTCCAGATCGCCGCCATGCGCCGGGTCGGGCGGCAGGGCGCGCGCGAGATCTATCGCGCGAACGTTCTGCCGATCTGGATCGCCGGGATGTTGATGGCGGTGCCGCTATCGGTGCCGCTTCTGAACCTGATTATCCCGATCCTGGGCGCGGCGACCTTCACCCATATGTTCCATCGCCTGTCGCGCAATCGGTCCGGTTGAACCAGTCGAGGTCGCAGACGCTGACGATGCCGGAAAAGATGATGCCGGCGATGATCGCCCAGAGGACCACGGCGATCGCGGTCACGATCACGAATTTCCTCTTCAGGTGATGCACCTCGGGCGAGCCGGGCATCGTGCCGGGCAGCACGTCGTCGTTGTCGCCCTGCGTGGTCAGCCGCAGCGGCAGGACCACGAAGAGCGTCATGAACCAGATCACGGCAAAGAGGACGAGCGCGGAGGTGATGCCCATCAGACCTGCTCCAGCTCGATCAGCGCGCCGTTGAAGTCTTTCGGGTGCAAAAACAGCACCGGCTTGCCGTGGGCGCCGATCTTGGGTTCGCCGTCGCCGAGGACGCGGGCGCCCGCCGATGTCAGCCGGTCGCGCGCGGCGAGGATGTCGGCGACCTCGTAGCACATGTGGTGGATGCCGCCGGCGGGGTTCTTTTCCAGAAAGCCGTGGATCGGCGAGGCGTCGCCCAGCGGGTGGAGCAGCTCGATCTTGGTGTTCGGCAGCTCGATGAACACCACGGTCACGCCGTGGTCGGGCTCGTCCTGCGGCGCGCCGACCGTGGCGCCCAGGGTGTCGCGGTACTGCGCCGCCGCGGCGTCGAGGTCGGGCACGGCGATGGCGACATGGTTGAGGCGGCCGATCATGGGATCCTCCTTGGCTCGGGCGGCTTCCTCCTGCCAAAGCGCGGGGCGAATTGCCAGCGCCGCATCGTCGCATCGCGCGACCGTGCGCGGCCGTGTGCGAAATGGCTGCGTCGAATTCCGGGCGCGTTAACCGGGGATTCATCCTCTTGCCGCTAGGGTCGAAGGCGATCGCTGACAGGAGATCGACCATGCCTTCGATGCTCGACCGCCCCGCCCACCATTCCGGCGCCAGCCCGGAGCGGCCGCTTGCCGGCCTGACCGTGCTCGTGATCGAGGACAGCCGCTTCGCCTCCGAGGCGGTGCGCCTTCTGTGCCTGAAAAGCGGGGCGCGCATCCGGCGCGCGGATTCGCTTCAGGCGGCGCGCCGGCACCTGTCGGTCTACCGGCCCAGCGTGGTGATCGTGGATCTGGGGCTGCCGGACGGCTCGGGGCTCGACCTGATCCGCAACCTGGCCGGCGCGTCGCCCCGCATCCCGGTGATTCTGGCGACCTCCGGCGACGACCGGTTGTTTCCCGCCGCGCACGATGCCGGCGCGGACGGCGTGCTGTGCAAACCGATCGAGAGCCTGGCGGTGTTCCAGGCCTCGGTGCTGGACATCCTGCCGCCCGAGCAGCAGCCGGCCGGCCTGCGCGCGGTGCCCTCCGAGATCGTGGTGCCCGACCCGATCGCCTTTCACGACGATCTGGCCCATGTGGCCGAGATCCTGAGCGGCTCCGACGACGACCGCACGTTGGACTACGCGGCGCACTTTCTGGCCGGCGTGGCGCGATCGGCGCATGACGACGCGCTGGAGCAGGCGGCGGAGCGGCTGGCCCGGCAGCGCGCGCTGGGCCGGTCGTTCGGCACCGACCTCGCCCGGGTCGCGGGGCTGTTGCAGGACCGGCTGGACAAGCGCGCGGCGATCTGAGGGGGCGTTTGGGGCGCCCTGTCGGACGGGCTGGGCTGCGTTGGGTCAGGAGGCGCGTCTCGTGTGGTCTCCTCGCCACCGGCGGAGTGGCGCGGCGCCGAGGGGCGAGGGCAGCAGTGCTCTCGGCCCGGCGTCAGGTCGCGGCGCCGAGGCGCCCTGGCGGCCCTGTCAAACCGGCGCCGGGTCCGCGGCGACGCGGTCAGCCCAATGGCGGGTCAGAAGCGCCCCTATCAATCCAGCGCCGGGTCCGCGGCGGCGCGGTCAAACCAGCGCCATGTCAGAGGCGACGCGGCTAACCCAACGCCGGGTCCGAGGCGACGCGGATCGGGGCGGTGAGCGCCGACAGGCTCTGTCGCTGCCGGCCTTGCGCATCGAAGTTCGCCGGGTCGAGCCAGGCGTCGAAGGCCGCCCGAAGCGCCGGCCATTCCTTGTCGATGCAGGCGAACCAGGCCGTGTCGCGGTTGCGGCCCTTCACCACCGCCGCCTGCCGGAAGACGCCTTCGAAGCTGAAGCCCAGCCGCTGCGCCGCCCGCCGGGAGCCCAGGTTCCGCGCGTTGCATTTCCACTCGTAGCGCCGATAACCCGCCTCGAAGGCCCAGCGCATCATCAGCAGCATCGCCTCGGTCGCGGCGCGGGTCTTCTGCAGCCGCGGCGCAAAGTTGATGTGCCCCACCTCGATCGTCCCCGCCTCCGGCGCGATCCGCAGGTAGCTCGCCACGCCGCCCCAGGCATCCGCCTGCCGGTCGCGGATGGCATAAAAGCGCGGGTCCGCGCCGAGCGCCGCCGCCGTCATCCAGTCGCGATAGGCCGCCAGGTCGCCGAACGGGCCGTAGGGCAGCCAGTCCCAGATCGCGTCGCTCTCGGCGTTGGCGGCGAACAGCGCCGGCGCGTGGTCCGGGCGCAGCCGCTCCAGCCGCGCGTAGCGGCCCTCCAGCACCGCCGCATCCGGGCGCCGGGGCGGCGTCCAGGTCGACAAATCCTCACCTTTTTCACCGGAAAATGTCACCGCCTGGCTCCCATTGCCGCCGCAATCCGCCGCCACCTTGCCGCAACAGGCGAGGAATACCAGAGGAGAGTGGCGCGCGATGCCGACAGCGAGGCAGTCATCGACGCAGACAGCGATACCGACCGAGGCGCGGATGCGCGACAGGCTTCAGCGCGGCATCGACATGACCGTCTTCGCCGTCGGCCTGTTCAGCCTGACCACGGCCGTCGCCGCCACCGCCGTCACCCGCCTGTCCGACGACGCGCCCGGCGCCAGCGCGGTGATCGAGGCGGCGCAATCGCCGGTCGGCTGACGCCTCAGGCCACCATCCCCGGATCCGCCCCCATGTCGAGCGTGGGAAAGATTGCGCCCTCCAGCGTCGCGCGGTCCAGGCCGTAGAGCCCGCGCATCGCCCAGGCCGCATAGGCGCGCACGTCGCCCGTCGGCATCAGGTCGCGCCGGTCGTAGAGATCGGCCTCTGCCAGCCCCGGCCAGTCGCCGTAGATGCGCCCGCCGCGCAGCGCGCCGCCGGCCATCACCATCGCGCCGCCGGTGCCGTGATCGGTCCCGGCCGAGCCGTTCTCGGCCACCGTGCGCCCGAACTCGGTCATCGCCAGCACCGCCGTCTTCGACCAGACCGGCCCCAGCCCCTCGCGCAGCGACAGGATCGAGCGCTGCAGATCGTCCAGCGCGCGGGCCAGCGCGCCCTTCTGCCGGCGATGCGTGTCCCAGCCGGTCAGCGAATAGGACACGATCCGGGTGTCCTCGAGCAGCCGGTCCGCCGCGAAGGCGCCCAGCGGCTCGCGCCGGGCGCCCGTGGACAGCGGCGGCAGGTCCTGCCGGTCGATGCGCGCGGCGAGCTCCAGCGCTTCGCCCGCCGCCGCCGAGAACAGCGGGTCGGCCGCGTAGACATGCTCCAGCAGAAGCTGCTGCTGCGCCGTCACCTCGATGTCGGTCTCGGGCTCCCACTGATAGACCGGCGCGTCGCCGCGCAGGATCCGCATCTCCTGCCGGCCGACGGCAAAGGCGGTCTGCGCCTCGGTCCCCGGCACCGCCTGCAACAGCCGGTTCAGCCAGCCGTCGCGCTGCGCCGCGAGGGCCACGTCCATGCCGGTGCCGGCCTCCAGCAGATCCTGCCCGTCGAAATGGCTGCGCTTGTCGCGATAGGGGGTCGAGACCGCCTGCGCAAAGCCCAGCTCGCCCGCCCGCCACAGCGGCATAAGCGGCGCCATCGCCCGGTGCAGCCCGAACATCCCGTCGAGCGGGATCGCCGTCTCCGCCGCCCGCGCGCCCAGCGCGGGCCGGTAGCGCGCGAAGTCCGGCTCGCCCAGGGGCGGCAAAAGGCCCAGCCCGTCCATCGCGCCGCGCAGCACGATAACCACCAGCCGCGCGTCCCACGGCGCGGCCGCCATGGTCATCGTCGACGTCAGCGGGTGCGCCGCGAGCGAACAGGCCGCGCCCAGCCCGCCCTTCAGAAGCCCCCGCCGGGAAATCCCTGTCGCCATGCCGGTCCCCTTCATCGCCGGTTGAACTCTGCCGAGGCCAGCACCAGCGCCAGCCCCTGGTCGCGCGTTTCCGCCCGGGCCGCGGCCCAGAGAAGCCGCTCGCTCGCCGCGTCGCCCAGCGCGGCGCGGGCGAACGCCACCGGGTCCAGCCCCTTGGTCGCCGCCCGGTCCACCGCGGCCGCCGCCCAGGTGATGCGCTGCGCCAGGCCGAAGGGCTGCACCCAGGCCGCCGCCTCGTCGGGAACCCCGTCGGGCCCCGGCGGGCCGTGATAGGCCTGGCCCATATCCGCCAGCGGGCGCAGGAAGGCGCGCAGGACAAGGCCCGGCTTCATCTCCTGCAGCGTCTCGCCCCGGACCTCCAGCGCGCGCAGCGCCGATCCCATGAATTCGAGGGGCTGCTTGACCTTGGCGCCGAAGCCGTCCCACGCCGCCGGATGAGTCAGCAGCGCGGTATAGACCGCCAACAGGTCGCCGCCGGTGTCGCGCCAGGCGGCCTCGACCGCGGCGACCAGCGCCGGGTCGGGGGTGTCGGCGGTGAAATGCGCCACCAGCTTGCGCGACAGATGCGCCGCCGTGGCCGGATGCGCCGCGAGATCGTCGAGCGCCGCGTGGATGTCCGCCTGGCTCGCTGTGCCGTCGCCGCCATAGGAGGTGCCCAGCACCGTCTCGGCCCCGGGTTCGGCGCGGCGCGGGTCGAAGACGCCCTCGGCATCGCGCCGCAGGTTGAAGGTGAGGCCGGTGAGCAGCTCGGCGAACTGGCGCACATCGGCCTGGGAATAGCCCGCGCCCACGCCCAGCGTGTGCAGCTCGATCACCTCGCGCGCGAGGTTCTCGTTCAGCCCGCGGCCGCGCCGCTGGCCGTAGGGCGAATTGGGGCCGACCGAGGAGGGCTGATCGAGGAAGGCCAGCATGACCGGATGCGTCACCGCCGATTTCAGCAGATCGGCGAACGAGCCGGTGAGATGCGGGCGAATCGCGTCGTCGGCATAGGCCGGGCCGGTGGCGCGCGCCGCGCGGCCGGTGGTCCGGGTGGCGAAATGGTTGTTCCAGAACTGCACCAGCCGCTCGCGGAGGGGATCGTCCGTCTCGGCCATGCGGGCGAGATCGGCGGCGAGGCCGCGAAGCTGCGCGTGCCGGATCGCGCGCCATGCCAGCTTGCGGCGCCGGTCGGCGCCCTCCACCCCGCGCTTCATCTCGCGCGAGGCCGAGATGTAGTCGCGGCCGAGCGTCACCGCCTCGGCGAAGGGCACCTTGGGAAACCGGGCCTGCGCCGTATCGGGCGCCAGCAGGCGGCCCAGCATGCCCTGCGCCGTCACCGGTGCGCCGCGGGCGGGCCAGCCATAGCCATAGCGGATCATCGCGTAGGTCTCGGGCCCGACGGGCCGGTCGAAGAGGGTCATGCGCAGTGCCTCGGAGGTCGTGCGCGGAGGATACCACAGGCGCCGGTGCGGCAAACACACGTTTCCGCGCTCGGCGCCGCGCCGCCGGCGCTGTCGCGTTGACGGGTCATCAACCGTCCTGTAGCAATGTTCCAGAGATGTTCTCATTGCCTCTTCCGCCGCGGGACGCCAACATGTCGTATATGCAGATGACCCCTTCCCAAGACCTGCGCGCATTCCTGGCGGATGACCGGTTCGGCACGGTGATGGCCGACCCGCCCTGGCGGTTCACCAACCGCACCGGCAAGGTCGCGCCGGAGCACAAGCGGCTGTCGCGCTATCCGACCATGACGCTGGAGGAGATCTGCGCGCTGCCGGTGGCCGAGTACCTGGAGGACCGGGCGCATTGCTATCTGTGGGTGCCGAACGCGCTGCTGCCGGAGGGGCTGGCGGTGCTGCAGGCCTGGGGCTTCGACTACAAGTCGAACATCGTCTGGCACAAGGTGCGCAAGGACGGCGGCAGCGACGGGCGCGGCGTGGGGTTCTATTTCCGCAACGTGACCGAGCTTCTGCTGTTCGGCACGCGCGGCAAGAACGCCCGCACGCTGGGGCCGGGCCGGCGGCAGGTGAACATGATGCAGACCCGCAAGCGCGAGCATTCGCGCAAGCCCGACGAGCAGTACGAGCTGATCGAGAGCTGCTCCTGGGGGCCGTATCTGGAGCTGTTCGGGCGCGGCATCCGGCCGAACTGGACCGTCTGGGGCAACCAGGCGGACGCGGATTACAAGCCCAGCTGGAAGACCTATCCCTACAATTCGGCCATGGCGGCGGAGTAGTCGCCGACCGCCGAGACCGGCAGGCCGATCAGCAACAGCGGGCACGGGTTGCCCACCCCGCGCGACACGCGGGCGGTCAGTTTCGCCCAATGCGTCGTCGCCTGCCCGAACTTGTCGGCCACGAAGGATTGCGCGAAGGCGCGGGCGAAGGGCACCCGGCGCTCGATCAGCCGGTCGAGCGCATTGCGCTGCCGGGCCGTGCGCTCCTTCATGCCCCAGGCCTCCAGTTCCCAGGCGTCGAGGATGCCCTCGGAGCGGATGACCCATTCGACGATGTCGACCATCGCGTTCTGCAGCGAGGCGCCGCGGGTGATCAGCACGCCCAGCGAGATCGCCGACTGCGCGTGCAGGCGCTGGAAGTTCTCCAGATTCCGGTCGAAGAACGGATCCTTGTTGTTCCACTCGATCTCCAGCGCGAGCGTGCCCTGGTCGGCGCGCTTGACGTGGTCGATCTCGTGGCTGACCGCCTCGCGTTCCTCGCCGTCGACGATGGTCTTGACGACGAATTCGTGCTTCGGCCAGCCGCCGGCATAGAGCGCGTCGCGCAGCCGCATGGTCGACTGCGCCTGACCGCCGCCGCTGCGCACGATCTCGCGGGCGTCGAGCGAGAAGGACAGAAGCGCCTCGATCAGCCCGTCCGAGACGGTGGGGAAGTCGACCGACAGGATCGCCTCGGCGTGGTTCTTCGCCAGAACGTCGAACCCCGCGCGGCGCAGCCGGTCGAACATCACTCTTCCCGCGGGAGCACCCGGAGGCCCAGCTCCATCAGCTGCTCGGGCGAGGGCTCGGTCGGGGCCTGCATCATCAGGTCCTCGGCGCGCTGGTTCATCGGGAACAGCATGACCTGGCGGATGTTGTCCTCGTCGGCCAGCAGCATGACGATCCGGTCGATGCCGGCCGCGCAGCCGCCGTGCGGAGGGGCGCCGAAGCGGAAGGCGTTGACCATGCCGCCGAAGCGCTTGCGCACCTCCTCCTCGCCGTAGCCGGCGAGTTCGAACGCCTTGAACATGATCTCGGGGCGGTGGTTCCGGATCGCGCCCGACAGGATCTCGTAGCCGTTGCAGGACAGATCGTACTGAAAGCCCAGCACGTCCATCGGGTCGCCCGACAGCGCGTCCAGCCCGCCCTGCGGCATCGAGAACGGGTTGTGGCTGAAGTCGATCTCGCCGGTCTCCTCGTCCTTTTCGTACATCGGGAAGTCGACGACCCAGGCCAGCGCGAAGCGGTCGGTCTCGGTCAGGCCGAGCTCTTCGCCGATCACGTCGCGGGCACGGCCGGCGACGCGCTCGAAGGACGACGGCTTGCCGCCGAGGAAGAAGGCGGCGTCGCCGGTGCCGAGGCCCAGCTGCTGGCGGATCGCCTCGGTCCGCTCCGGGCCGATGTTCTTGGCCAGGGGACCGGCGGCTTCCATCCCGTCAGAGCCGTCACGCCAGAAGATATAGCCCATGCCGGGCAGTCCTTCCTTCTGGGCGAAGGCGTTCATCCGGTCGCAGAACTTGCGCGACCCGCCGCCCTGCGCCGGGATCGCACGGATCTGGGTGCCCTCCTGCTCCAGCAGTTTCGCGAAGATCGCGAAGCCCGAGTCGCGGAAATGCTCGGAGACGTCCTGCATCTTGATCGGGTTGCGCAGGTCGGGCTTGTCGGTGCCGTACCACAAAGCCGCGTCGGCATAGGAGATCTGCGGCCAGCTCGCGTCCACCTTGCGGCCGCCGCCGAATTCCTCGAACACGCCCTGGATGACGGGCTTGACCGTGTCGAAGATGTCCTGCTGCTCGACGAAGGACATCTCCATGTCGAGCTGGTAGAAGTCGGTGGGCGAGCGGTCCGAGCGCGGATCCTCGTCGCGGAAGCAGGGCGCGATCTGGAAATACTTGTCGAAGCCCGACACCATCAGCAGCTGCTTGAACTGCTGCGGCGCCTGCGGCAGCGCGTAGAACCTGCCCGGATGCAGGCGCGAGGGCACCAGGAAGTCGCGCGCGCCCTCGGGCGAGGAAGCGGTGATGATCGGCGTCTGGTACTCGCGAAAACCGATGTCCCACATCCGCCGCCGGATCGAGGCGACCACGTCCGAGCGCAGCGCCATGTTGCGCTGCATCACCTCGCGGCGCAGGTCAAGGTAGCGATAGCGCAGGCGGGTCTCCTCGGGGTATTCCTGGTCGCCGAAGACCTGCAGCGGCAGCTCCTCGGCGGCGCCCAGCACCTCCATGTCGCGGATGTAGACCTCGATCTCGCCGGTGACGATCCTGGGGTTCACCAGTTCCGGGTCGCGCGCCTTGACCTCGCCGTCGATCCGGATGCACCACTCGCTGCGCACCTTCTCGACCTCGGAGAACACCGCCGAGTCCGGGTCGCACAGCACCTGCGTCATGCCGTAATGGTCGCGCAGGTCGATGAACAGCACGCCGCCATGGTCGCGCACCCGGTGGACCCAGCCGGCCAGGCGCACGGTGTCGCCCACGTTCTCCTTGGTCAGTTCGGCGCAGGTATGGCTGCGGTAGGCATGCATCGGGACGGTCCCTTCGGTCTGCAAGGCATGAAAATCCCGCGCGATACACCGCGCCGGACGGCGGAAGTCAAGGGACCGTGCAGCGCGCCGCGAATCCGGGCACCGGCCACTGGCCGGACGCGCCGGATGGGCTAGAATCAGCAAAAGCAAGGCGAAAATCTGGACAATACCCCGAATTCGTTGCAAATTAACCGGGTTTCTTTCGCTTTGGATGCGGCGCGGCGGCCTCGGGGTGGCCGGGCGCCGCGGCCGCAAGGCGAGGGCCAGACCGACCTGGGGGTACGACCGATGATGGAAACGCTGTTCGACCGGATGATGCGGCACCTGATGCGCAAGGGCACGCTGTTCATCACCTATCCCGAGGGCAACACGCGGCAATACGGCGACGGAACCGGCGCCCCCGTCCGCGTGACGATCCACGACCGCGCCACCGTCCGGGCGCTTGCCATGAACCCCGAGCTGGGGCTGGGCGAGTCCTACATGAACGGCTCGTTCACCATCGAGGACGACGACCTCTACGGCCTGCTGACCATGGCGATCACCAACATCGCCTCGGGGCACGAGACGCGCTGGCAGAAAGGGCTGAACCACACCCGGAACGCCCTGCGCTGGCTGGCGCAGAAGAACCCGGCCGGCCGCGCGCGCGAGAACGTGGCGCATCACTACGACCTGTCGGGGCAGCTCTATGACCTGTTTCTCGACACCGACAAACAGTATTCCTGCGCCTATTTCGCCCGGCCCGACATGACGCTGGACGAGGCGCAGACCGCCAAGAAGCGGCATATCGCCAACAAGCTGCTGATCGAGCCGGGCATGCGCGTGCTGGATATCGGCTGCGGCTGGGGCGGCATGGGGCTGACGCTGGCGCGCGACTACGGCGCGAAAGTGGTCGGGGTGACCCTGTCGGAGGAACAGCACAAGATCGCCAACGCCCGCGCCCGCGCCGAGGGGCTGGAGGACCGCTGCGAGTTCCGGCTGATGGATTATCGCGACGTGGACGAGACCTTCGACCGCATCGTCTCGGTCGGCATGTTCGAACATGTCGGCGTGCCGCATTACCGCGAGTATTTCCGCCAGGTCCGCGAGAAGCTCAGCGAGGACGGCGTCGCGCTGATCCACACCATCGGGCGCACCTGCCCGCCCGGCCACACCAACCCGTGGATCACCAAGTACATCTTCCCCGGCGGCTATTGCCCGTCGATGTCCGAGGCGGTGCAGGCCATCGAGAAGGAGGATCTCTATACCTGCGACATCGAGGTCTGGCGGCTGCACTATGCCGAGACGCTGCGCCACTGGCACGACCGGTTCATGGCCAACCGCGACCGGGTCGCGGCGCTGTATGACGAGCGGTTCTGCCGGATGTGGCGCTTCTACCTGGTGGCCTGCGAGCTGACCTTCCGGCTGAACGACCAGTGCGTGTTCCAGTTCCAGCTTGCGCCCAAGCAGGAGAACGTGCCGCTGACGCGCGACTACCTGTACGGCGACGACGTGAGCCCGGCCAAGACAACGCCCGCGCGTCACGCGGCGGAATAGCCGGTCCCGTAGCGTCATCCGGAACGCCACGCCGTGCCGCGCGCATTCCCGCTTGCGCGGGCGGGCGGGGCTGTCCAAGCTGCCCGGCAGGAGACCGGGGAGGCACACGGGATGACACGGGTCAGGGCGGCGGTCTGCCGCGCCTTCGGCGAACCGCTGGTGATCGAGGAGGTCACGCTGGCCGATCCCGGCCCCGGCGAGGTTGAGGTCCGGCTTGCCGCCTGCGCCGTCTGCCATTCCGACATCTCGATGATGGATGGCGGCTGGGGCGGGCATCTTCCCGCGGTCTACGGCCACGAGGCCGCCGGTCACGTGGTGCGCACCGGCCCCGGCGTGCCGAGCCTGGCGCCGGGCGACACGGTGCTGGTCACCCTGTTCAAGTCCTGCGGCGCCTGCCCCTCCTGCCTCTCGGCCCGGCCCGCGACCTGCCTGGGCGCGACCGACCGCCACGACCACCCGATCTCCGGCACCGAGGGCCTCCCCTATGCCCAGGGCATCCGCTGCGGCGCCTTCGCCGAGCGCGTGGTGGTCGACCAGACCCAGATCGTGCCGATCCCGCCCGACATCCCGCTCGACTCCGCCGCGCTTCTGTCCTGCGGGGTGATCACCGGTATCGGCGCGGTGGTGAACACCGCCGGGCTGCGCGCCGGGCAGACGGCGGTGGTCATCGGCGCGGGCGGCGTCGGGCTGAACGTGATCCAGGGGGCGCGGCTCGCCGGGGCGACCCATATCGTCGCCGTCGACATGGTGCCCGAGAAGCTGGAGATCGCGCGGGAATTCGGCGCCACCGCGGCCGTTCTGGGATCGGAGGAGAAGCCGTGGCGCGCGGTCCGGCAGATCATCGGCACCGGTGCGGATCACGTCTTCGTCGCCACGGGGGCGATCCAGGCATTCGAGACCGCGCCGCGCTTTCTGGGCTTTCACGGGCGGATGACCCTGGTGGGGATGCCGCATAACGGGCAGACGGCAGGCTACGAGCCGGTGATCTTTTCGGCCACCGGCCAGCAGATCCTGGGCTCGAAGATGGGCGACGGGGTGCCACGCCGCGACATTCCTTGGATGGCGGAGCTGTACCGCCAGGGCCGGCTGAAGCTGGACGAGCTGATCTCGGGGCGCTGGCCGCTCGACCGCATCAACGAGGCCATCGCCGACACCCGCACCGGCGGCGCCCGCCGCAACGTGATCCTCTTCGACCCGGAGCCCGCCGCATGACCCGCCCCGACGCGCTGAGCGCCGACACCATCGTGCCCTTCCTCGCCGAGATCTTCGCCCGCCGCGGCGCCGAGGAATATCTGGGCGAGCCTGTCACGATCTCCGAGCACATGCGGCAATGCGCCGAGCTGGCCGAGCGGGAGGGCGCGGGCGACGAGCTGATCGCCGCGGCGCTCCTGCACGATATCGGGCATTTCACCCACGAGTTTCCCGCGGACGCGGCGGCGCAGGACGTGGACACCCGTCACGAGGCCGCCGGCGCCCGCGTCGTCGCGCGGTTCTTTCCGACGCTGGTGACCGATTGCGTGCGGTATCACGTCGACGCCAAGCGGTATCTCTGCGCGACCGATCCGGACTATGCCGCGAAGCTGTCCGACGCCTCGGTGCATTCGCTGAAGCTGCAGGGCGGGCCGATGTCGGACGAGGAGGTCGCGGCGTTCGAGAAGACCCCGCATCTCGACGCGATCCTGAAGGTGCGGATATGGGACGACATCGGCAAGGACCCGGACCATGCGGCGCCGGCCTTCGCGCATTACGCGCCGGTGCTGCGGCGGGTCGTCCGGACCCACCGGCTGTGAGCGTGCGCAGGTTGCAGGATTTTCCAGAAAATCCTGCGGGGTCAAAATCTTCTAGAAGATTTTGCCGCGCACGATCTTCTGGAAGATCGTGCTCCCGGAGGGTGCGCAGTAAAGGGAGCTGCCGATGCGCCTGAAAGACCTCGACATCGTCGTCACCGCCCCGCCGCCGCCCGGCTGGGGCGGCCGCTACTGGATCTTCGTCAAGCTGACGACCGACGACGGCATCACCGGCTGGGGCGAATGCTATGCCGCGACCGTCGGCCCCGATGCCATGCGCGCCGTCATTACGGAGGTCTTCGAGCGGCACATGGCCGGCGAAAGCCCCGAGAATGTCGAGTGGATGTTCCGCAAGGTCTATTCCTCGGGCTTCACCCAGCGCCCCGACCTGACGGTCATGGGCGCCTTTTCCGGGCTGGAGATCGCCTGCTGGGACATCCTCGGCAAGGCGCGGGACCGGCCGGTCTGGGCGCTGCTCGGCGGCCGGATGAACGAGCGTATCCGCGCCTACAGCTATCTCTACCCGCTGGCGCATCACGCGCTGCCGGAGTTCTGGGTCGACCCGCAGGCCGCGGCCGAGTCTGCCCTGCACCTCGTCGGCCAGGGCTACACCGCCGTGAAGTTCGACCCCGCCGGCCCCTACACCGTGCGCGGCGGGCATCACCCGGCGCAGTCGGACATCTCCACCTCGGTCGCCTTCTGCAGGTCGATCCGCGAGGCGATCGGCGACAGGGCGGATCTGCTGTTCGGCACCCACGGCCAGTTCAACACCGCCGGCGCGATCCGCATGGCCAAGGCCATCGAGCCCTACGATCCGCTGTGGTTCGAGGAGCCGATCCCGCCCGACAACCCGCTGGACTTCGCCACCGTGGCGCGGGCCACCTCGATCCCCGTCGCCACCGGCGAGCGCCTGACCACGCGGGCGGAGTTCGCCACGCTCCTGCGCACCGGCGGCGCGTCGATCCTGCAGCCGGCGCTGGGCCGCGCGGGCGGGCTTTGGGAGATGCGCAAGCTGGCGGCGACGGCCGAGAGCTTCAACGTCCAGATGGCGCCGCATCTTTATGCCGGCCCCGTCGAATGGGCCGCCAACGTCCACCTCGCCGCGTCGATCCCCAACCTGCTGATCGCCGAGACCATCGAGTCGCCGTTCCACGCCCAGCTGATCCGCGACACGATCCGCGTCGAGGACGGCTATATCACCGTGCCGGAGGCCCCCGGCCTGGGCATCGACTTCGATGAGGCGCTGGCGCGCGCGCATGCCTACGAGGGCAGCGCGCTGCACCTGCAGATGCAGGAGGCGCCCTGCGACTACACGGGCGGGAATCTGTTCGAGGGCGGCGCCCCGGTGGGCCGCGAGACGTGAACAATCCCGTTGTCGCCGCGGTGCAACGCCCGTTTGCGCGACAATGCCGCAATGTCGCCGCAATTCCGCGCCATGTTGAGTGGTAACGATAAGTGTTCAGAGCAAGTTACGGCGTTGGTGTGTGGCGCCAGATTTCCTCCCTGACTGGACAGGCCGTGCCGCTGGCGCGGCCTTTTTTTCGCGCGGTCGAGGGGCGTTCGGCGCGGGCTATTCCTCTTCGATCGGCTCGATCAGCTCCGGCCCGCTCGCCCGGTTCGAGTTCACCGCCCGGTCCACCCGGTGCGCCGTGAACCCCTCGCCCGGCGCCTCGTGCATCAGCACCGCCGCGCCCTTGCCCGCCTCGCCCAGCCACAGGCCCCAGTTCTCGGGCGTCACGGTCACCGGCATCCGGTGGTGGATGTCCTTCATCACGCCCTTCGCCTCGGTCGTCACGATGGCGCAGGTCACCAGCCGCTCGCCGCCGCGCTCCCAGACCTGCCAGACGCCGGCGAAGACCAGCGGCGTGCCGTCCGCGTGGGTGATATACCACGGATAGCGCACGCCCTCGTCGTCCTTGGTCCATTCGTAGAACCCGCTGGCCGGCACCAGGCAGCGCCGCGTGCGGCAGGCGGCGCGGAAGGCGGGCTTCTCGGCCACGGTCTCGGCGCGCGCGTTGATCAGGAGCGGCCCGTCGCTCGGCGTCTTGTACCAATGCGGGATGAAGCCCCAGCGCATCGCGCCCAGCCGCCGCGCGCCATCGGCCGAGACGACGGTGTGAATGTCGTTCGTCGGGCAGACGTTGTAGTTCGGCACCTCCGGCAGGTCGTTCGCCGGCGTCGCCTCGAACAGCTGCGCCATCGCGTCGGGCGGCAGGGTTATGGCATAGCGTCCGCACATGCCGCGACCGTAGCGCGCCGCGCCGCCGGCCGCCAGCACGGTGCCCCCAAGGCAGACAGCGCCCCGCTGCCTTCTTCTGGCTGAAAATACTCAAAAGGGCGCGCCAGTGCAGCAAGCACGATGGAAGACGGGCGCAGCGCCCTCTGGATCGGACCCCGCGGATGCTCCGAGACTACCCCCGCCGCCCCCAGAGCGGATGCGGCACCGGATCCTTCGGCCGCAAAAGGTAACGCCGGAAGATCTCGGCATAGGAGCGGTACACGTAGCCCCCGTTCCGCCGCACATAGCGGTCCCTGTTGCCCTCGTACAATTCCGGCAGCCGATACCACGGCACCTTCGGATGCATGTGATGCACCACGTGCAGGTTGTTGTTCAGAAACAGCCACGCCAGCGGCCCGCGATCCTCGATGATCGCCGTCCGCGCGCTCGCCCGCTCCGCCGCCTGATGCTCCAGGAAGGTGCGGATGCGCACCAGCGACATGCCGCCATAGGCCGCCAGCAGGTAGCCCCAGACCGGCATCTGCGCGACGAAGGCGAGCCATCCCGCCACCGGCAGCAGCGCCGGCCCATGCCACAGCCACCCGCGGATCACCCGCGCGTCGCCCTGCCGCGCCAGCCGCGCCTCGCCCAGCAGGAAGGCCACCAGCCCGATCGCCGTGCCCACCGTGACGCGGCCCAGGAGCGTGTTGTTGACCACCAGCAGCGCCTGCACCGGCCGCGGCAGCCGGCCCCAGACGGCCGGGTCCATGTAGTTGGATTCCGGGTCGTCATAGGGGTCGGTCAGCACCGCGTTGTCGTGATGGTCGAGATGCGTGTCGCGGAACCGCAGATACGGCACCAGCAGCGTCAGCCCCGGCGCCATCAGCACCGCGTTGACCCGGGGCCAGGGCGTCGGATGCCCGTGGATCGCCTCGTGCTGCAGCGACGAATGCAGCGCCACCGCCAGCGCCGTCAGCCCGATCCCCAGCGGCAGCCACAGCGCCGCGGCCCAGGTCGTGCCCAGCGCCCAGACCCCGTAGCACAGCGCCATGAGCCTCAGCGTCGGCCATTCGGCCCGCGCGCGCCTCACGCGCGCCCCCAGCCGATATTGGCCCAGATCCGTTCGTAGACGACATAGCACAGCAGCCCGACACAGGTGTTCACCGCCGCCATGCCGCCGCCCGCCAGCATCGAGCCGGTGAAGGCCAGCCCCACGGCGGCCATCGCCACCCAGCCCCAGACGGCCCATAAAACGGCCTTCACCACGGTTCTCCGCCGCGTCTCCATCTCGCCTCCGGTCGTGTCGCGTCTCCCGGCCGTGATAATCGCGCTGGGGCCCGTTGCGAATTCCGGATATGGTTATCTCAACCCCGCGATTGGTGACAAAACGCAACGAAGATGTCCAAACTCGACAAACGCACCCGCGCCATGCTGCTTCGCACCCGCCTGGTCCAGGCGATGGAGACGAGCCACACCAGCCAGAGCGCGCTCGCCCGGGCCATCGGCGTCGACCGCTCCACGGTCTCGCAGCTTCTGTCCGGCGACGGCGCGCGCCTGCCAAATGCGCAGGTCGTGGGCGAATGCGCCGCGGCGCTCGGCGTCTCGGCCGACTGGCTCCTCGGCCTGTCCGACCGGCCCGAGAGCGCCGCCGACCTCGTCGCCAACTCGCTCAGCGTGACCGAGGCGCCCCGCGCCCTCGTCGATCAGCAGATCTTCGACTGGCACCGCGAGGCCGCGGGCTACAAGATCCGCCATGTTCCGGCTGCCCTGCCCGACATGCTCAAGACCCGCGCCATGCTGGAACGGGAGTACAGCCCGCATCTCGGCCGCACGACGGAACAGGCGATCGGCGCCTCCGAGGACCGGCTGAACTTCATGCTGACGGCGCAATCCGACTACGAGATCGCCCTGCCGCTCTACGAGATCGACTGTTTCGTGCGCGGCGAGGGCTATTACCGCGACCTGCCGCGCGATCTCCGGCGCAGCCAGGCCGCCCGCATCCGCGAGATCTACGACCAGCTCTACCCGCGCCTGCGGCTCTACCTGTTCGACGCCCGCCGGCTTTACTGTTCGCCGGTGACGATCTTCGGCCCGCTGCAGGCGGTGATCTACGCCGGCGGCCATTACATCGCCTTCCGCGACACCGAGCGCGTGCAGATCCTGACGCGCCATTTCGACCTTCTGGTGCGCGAGGCGACCGTGTCCGACCGCGACTTTCCCGCCTACCTGTCGGAGCGCGAAAGCTCGGTCAGCGCGTCGGCCAGGACGTCGTAGACCAGCCTGATCCGCCGGCTGGTATGCAGCTCGCGGTGGCAGGTCAGCCAGATCGGCACCGGGATCGGCTCGAACTCCGGCAGAAGCGGGGCCATCTCGGGAAACAGCGCCGCCACCTCGCGCGCCTGGACCCCGATCGCCAGCCCCGCGCGCGCCATCTCCCAGGCGACGATGCCGCTGTCGGTGACAACGCGGATGCGGTCCTGCGCAACCGGCACGCCGAAGCCGTTCATCAGCTCGACGAAGCGGTCCACCGGCTGGAACCCGACGAAGTCGTGCCCCGCCAGCGCCTCCACCGTCTCCGGCCGCCCCCGCGCCGCCAGGTAGGCCGGCGCCGCGTAAAGCCCCGCGCCCGAGGACCGGATCAGCCGCGCCACCAGCTCCGGCTGCTCGGGCCGCACGTGGCGCACCGCGATGTCCGCCTCGCGCCGCTGCAGGTCGCGGATGTCGTTGGCGGCCACCACGTCCACCGTGATCCCCGGCGCCACCTCGCGCAGCCGCCCCAGGATACCGGGCAGGAGATAGGCGGAGAAGCTGTCGGACGCCGTCACCGAGACGGTGCCCTCCACCGCCTCCGACCGCCCCGCCGCGGTCAGCGAGATGCGGCCGGCCGCCTCGCCCATCGCGCGGACATGCGCCACCAGGTCCAGCGCCGCCGGCGTCGGCGCCAGCCGCCGGCCGACCCGTTCGAACAGCACCAGCCCCAGCTCGGCCTCCAGCGCCGCGATCTGGCGTGACAGGGTCGGCTGCGACTGGCCCAGCGCGCGGGCCGCCGCCGAGAGCGAGCCTTCCTCGACGCTGGCCAGGAACGCGCGGATATGGTTCCAGTCGAAGGAGATCGCCGCCCAATTCATGCATTTCCGTATACATCATATCCGGAATCAGGCAATTCCCCTGCGGCCCGCGCATGGGTAAAGCGGCGGCAAAGGAGACCCCGATGACCACCGACACCGCCTTCTGGGACCGCGCCGCGCCGCGCTATGCTCGCAGCCCCGTCCGCAACACGGCCGCCTACGCGGCGACGCTCGACCGGGTGCGGAGCTACCTGACCGAGACCGACCGCGTTCTCGAAAGCGGCTGCGGCACCGGCTCCACCGCGCTGAAGCTGGCGCCGCATGTTGCCGACTACACCGCGACCGACATCTCGCCCGGGATGATCGAGATCGCGCAGACGAAGGCCGCCGAGGCCGGTGTGCCGAATCTGACCTTCACCGCGGCGCCGGCCGACAGCGACCCGTTCGAACCCGAAAGCTTCGATGCCGTCCTCGCCTTCAACCTTCTGCACCTGCTGCGCGACCTGCCCGCCGGGATCGCCCGCGCCCGCGCGCTGCTGAAGCCGGGCGGGCTCTACATCACCAAGTCCGGCTGCCTCGGCAACATGAACCCGCTTTTGCGCCTGGCGCTGCCAGTCCTGCGCGCCATCGGCAAGGCGCCCTATGTCAACGTGTTCACCCGCGACCAGCTGGAGGCCGAGATCCGCGCCGCCGGCTTCGAAATCGTCGAGGCGCGCGCCTTCGAAGGCGCCCCCGCCACCTGGTTCGTCGTCGCCCGCAAGACCTGACCGCCGCGCCCGGGTCGCCCCGGTCCGGCGGCGTCAGTTCACGCAGACGGTCTGCATCCCGCCATTCGAGGACACGATCTCGTGGCAGCCGAAGAGCGGCTTGACCGGCGCGCAGGTCCCCGACCGCGCCAGGCAGTAGCCCTCGCACTGGTCGGGCGCGGTGCAGGCCTTGTTGGCGTCGGTCGTCGGGTAGACGCAGGTGTAGCTGCTGCCGCTCGCCCGGCTCCAGCGGCCGCCCTTCGCCTCGCAGATCACCCGGTCGCTGTCGAGCGCGTTGGTGTTCGCGGGGTCCAGGTCGACATTGCGCGGCGCCGGCGGATCGGACGGCGCGGGCGCCGCCTCCACCTCCGGCCCCGGCGGGCCGCTGTCCGGCGGGCCGTCCGGGGGCGGGGTCGAAGGCGCCTCGCGCTGCCCGAACAGGGCGAACCCGCCGCCGCCTCCGAACCCGCCGAGGCCCTCCCGCTGTCCGCAGGACGCCACAAGGACCACCACGAGCCCGGCCAGAATCCACCGCATCTGCATTCCCTGTCTCACTGCTCCACCCGAAGGGTCCGGTCCGCGCCACGGCCGCCCCGGTCCTCCGCTCAGAAGAGCCCGAATCCGCCGGCCCGCGCAAGACCCGGCGCGCGGCAGCCCGCCGCTCAGCCCCCGGCGAAGGCCCCCTCCGGGCCGGGCGCACGGGCGGCCCGCGCCGGCCGCAGCCCCGCGACACGCCCCCCTGCTTCTTCTCGTTGAAAAATACGAAAATCCCGCCCGCACGGCCCGGCGAGGCGACCGCACGCTCCGCGCGACGGCCCCGCCCGGACCGCTCAGAACGGGATCGGATGCTGCCGGTTGGCCTCGTCGATCTCTTCCAGCACCTCGTCGGACAGCTCCAGCTCCGCCGCCGTCAGCGCCACGTCCAACTGCGCCACCGAGGACGCCCCGAAGATCGGCGCCGCCACCATCGGCCGGGTCAGCGTCCAGGCCAGCGCCATGGCGCAGGGGTCCAGCCCGTGCCGCGCGGCGATGGCGGTGTAGGCTTCGACCGCCGGCCAGACCTTGGGGTTGATCCGGCCGTTCAGCGTCGCTTCCACGGACCGGCGGGTGTTCTCCGGCGTCACCTCCGGCGCGTACTTGTCCGACAACAGCCCCATGCCCAGGGGCGAGAAGGGCAGAAGCGGCACCGTCTCGGCGACGCAGAGCTCGGCGAGGTCGGTGTCGGCAAGGCGGCACAGCAGCGAGTATTCGTTCTGGACCGACACCGGGCGCGGCAGCCCGTTGGCATCCGCCAGCCGCAGCCAGGTCGCCGTGCCCCAGGCGGTCTCGTTCGACAGGCCCCAGTGGCGGATCTTGCCCGCCCGGATCAGGGCGTCCATCCCCTCCAGCACGTCGACCATCTCCGCCTCGACCGCCGCGATGTCGAAGGGCGCGGGGTTCCAGCGCCAGTTGGCGCGCATGTGATAGATCGGACGTGTCGGGAAATGCGTCTGGTAAAGGTCGATGACATCGGTCTGCAGGCGCCGCAGCGAGCCGTCGACCGTCTTCGGCAGCACCGCCGCGCTGTAGCCCTCGCCGTTGCGCGCCGCCTTCTGCCGCGGCGCGGAGACCTTGGTGGCCAGCACCATGTCGTCGCGCCGTCCGGTCCTTGCGAACCAGGTGCCGAGGATCTCCTCGGTCCGGCCCACGGTTTCGGGTTTCACCGGATAGGTCGGATAGACCTCGGCGGTGTCGAGAAAGGTCAGCCCGGCCGCATGGGCGCGGTCGAGCTGGGCGTGGGCCTCGTCTTCGGTGTTGCGGCTGCCCCAGCCCATCGTGCCGAGGCAGAGCCGCGTGACCGTCAGGTCGCTGCGGCCGAGCGTGATCTTGTCCATCCCTGTCCCCAGTTCGTGTCCTTATGCGTGTCGTCGCGGCAAGGCTAACGACCCGACCGGCAGGGACAAGGGGAGATCGGGGCGGGACCGGGAACGGGGGCGACCGTCCGGTCCCGATCAGTCCCGATCTCTGGCCTCAGGGCCGGACGTAGGCGAATCCCGCTTCCTGCAGTTCGACCAGGCGTACAACGCCCGAGGGGACGATGCCGGCCTCGTCGAGCAGGGCGACCTCGGCCCCGGCCTTCTCGCTCATCTTGCGATGGGTATTTCCGCAGGCCGAAAAAGTGATGTCGTCGAGTTCCAGCGACATCGCCGCGATGCGGTCGGCGACGGGGCTGCCGCCATCCACGTACATCTGCAGGCCGGGCCCGTAGGCCACCACCTCGATCACCACCGAGTCGCCCTGCGCGCGATAGTGGTTCGCCGTGTTCTGCACGTTGTTCAGCACCATGTTCATCACGCGCTTGTCGCTGTCGTCGATATGGAACGCGACGTAGTGGGTCTTGCCCTCGGCCAGCGCGGCCATCGGCAGCCCCGCCAGAACGGCGGCCAGTGCGAGTCGTTTCATGGCTTTTCCTCCCTGTTCTCGATCCCATCACTATATTCGATTTCGTATACATGTCTTCAGGAAATTTCTTTTCCGGCGTTCCGCTTGAGAACGAAATAGGAACACATATACTCCGCCCCATGACCGCCCCGCCCCTCTCCCGCCACCGCCACGCCCCGCGCGCGAGCGCGCGCGCCGCCCTGGCCGCCCTGCCGGTGCTGGGCGAGCTGTCGCTACCGATGGGCCGGGCGCACGAGATCTGCGGCGACGCGCGGCGCACGCTGGCGGCGCTGGTCGCGGCGCGGACCGAGGGGCCGGTGTTCTGGATCGTCCCCTCCTGGGTGCCCGAACGGCCGAACCCCGAGGCGGTGCTGCACCTGTTCGACCCCGGCCGCCTGGTGTTCCTGGAGCCGAAGCGCGCGGAGGATCTGCTGTGGTGCCTGGAGGAGGTGCTGCGCGCCGGCGTGGTCTCGCTCGCCGTGGCCGACCTGCCCGCGCCGCCGGGGCTGACGGCGGTGCGCCGGCTGCACCTCGCCGCCGAGACCGGCGCCGAGGAAGAGGGCGTTCCGCCGCCCCTGGGCCTTCTGCTGACCCCCGGCACCGGCGGCGCCCCGGGGGTCGAGACGCGCTGGCAGATGCAGGCCGCGCACGGGCCGGGCGGGGTCCGCGCCTGGCACCTGCACCGCCTGCGCGCCCGCACCGCCCCGGTGGCCAGCTGGCGCGTGAGCCCCGCCGAGGGCCGCCTGCACGCCGCACCGCTGTCGCCCGCACCGGCCTGACCGAAACGCGCGCCCCCGCACAGCAGGAATTTCTAGAAATTCCTGCCCGGCACGATCTTCTAGAAGATCGTGTCTTCCGGACTTTTCCAGAAAAGTCCGCCCCCTGATCCGATCCTGCACCCGCCGGTCCCGCCATGACCCGGACGCGGACCCGGACGCGAAGCCGTTAGCGGTATCACCATAAAGATCAAGGGCTTGAACCCCCGTCCAACCTTGGACACCCTCGGACAGGCGCACCTCCTCTGGTCCCTGCCGTCCGAATACGCTAAGGCCCCGGCAAACCCAGACAGGACGCTTTCATGGCCCGGATTCTCATCACCTCCGCGATCCCCTACATCAACGGGATCAAGCACCTGGGCAACCTCGTCGGCTCCCAGCTACCCGCCGACCTCTATGCCCGCTACATGCGCGCCCGCAGCCACGAGGTGATGTTCATCTGCGCCACCGACGAGCACGGCACCCCCGCCGAGCTCGCCGCCGCCAAGGCCGGCAAGCCCGTCGCCGAGTACTGCGCCGAGATGTGGCAGGTCCAGAAGAACCTCTCCGACGGCTTCCGGCTGTCCTTCGACAAGTTCGGCCGCTCCTCCAGCCCGCAGAACCACGCGCTGACCCAGTACTTCGCCGGCCGGCTGGCCGAGAACGGCTATATCGAGGAAGTCACCGAGAAGCAGGTCTATTCCAATGCCGACGGCCGGTTCCTGCCCGACCGCTACATCGAGGGCACCTGCCCCAACTGCGGCTACGAGAAGGCCCGCGGCGACCAGTGCGAGAACTGCACCAAACAGCTCGACCCGACCGACCTGATCGACCCGCGCTCGGCGATCTCCGGCTCCACCGACCTGGAGGTGCGCGAGACCAAGCACCTCTACCTGCGCCAGTCGCTCCTGAAGGACCGGCTCGACGAATGGATCGCGTCGAAGACCGACTGGCCCGTGCTGACCACCTCGATCGCCCGCAAGTGGCTGCACGACGGCGACGGGCTGCGCGACCGCGGCATTACCCGCGACCTCGACTGGGGCGTGCCGGTCAAGCGCGGCGACGCGGACTGGCCGGGGATGGAGGGCAAGGTCTTCTACGTCTGGTTCGACGCCCCCATCGAATACATCGCCGCCACCCGGGAATGGGCCGATGCCGAAGGGCTGGGCGAGGCCGCCTGGCGCCGCTGGTGGCGCACCGACGAGGGCGCGGACGAGGTGCGCTACGTCCAGTTCATGGGCAAGGACAACGTGCCCTTCCACACCCTGTCCTTCCCGGCCACGATCATCGGCTCGGGCGACCCGTGGAAGCTCGTCGACTACATCAAGTCGTTCAACTACCTCAACTACGACGGCGGCCAGTTCTCGACCTCGCAGGGCCGCGGCGTGTTCATGGACCAGGCGCTGGAGATCCTGCCGGCCGACTACTGGCGCTGGTGGCTGCTGTCGCATGCCCCCGAGAATTCCGACAGCGAGTTCACCTGGGAGAACTTCCAGAGCTCGGTCAACAAGGACCTCGCCGACGTGCTGGGCAACTTCGTCAGCCGGGTCACCAAGTTCTGCCGCTCCCGCTTCGGCGAGGCGGTGCCGGAGGCCGGCAGCTACGGCCCCGGCGAGGCGGTCGTCGCGGCCGAGCTGACCGAGCGGCTGGCGGCCTATGCCGCCCATATGGAGGCCATCGACATCCGCAAGGCCGCGGCCGAGCTGCGCGCGATCTGGGTCGCCGGGAACGAATACCTGCAGGAGGCCGCGCCCTGGGCGGTGTTCAAGGAAGACCCCGACCGCGCCGCCGCGATCATCCGCTTCTCGCTGAACCTCGCCCGGTTTTATGCGGTGCTGTCCGAGCCGTTCATCCCCGATGCCTCGGCCACGCTGCTGAAGGCGCTGAAGGCCGAAGACGCCGCCTGGCCCCAGGACGTGGACGCGGCCCTGTCCGCCCTGCCCGCGGGCCATGCCTTCGACGTGCCGGAGAACCTGTTCCGCAAGATCACCGACGACGAACGCGCCGCGTGGCAGGAACGGTTCGCCGGCGGCCGCGGGTAGAGCGCGCCGGCCGGATCAGCCCTGCCGCAGCTCGTCGGTGATCATCCTGCGGATGCGCTTGCGCTCGCGGCGGCTGGAGATCTGCCGCGTCGCCGGCCCGACCGGGATCACCCGCCAGGGATCGTGCCCGGTATCGATGCGGTATTCCCGCTTGGCCGCGATCTCCAGGTCGTCGCCCCCGAAGGCGCCGACGACCATGATCTCGACGCTTCGTATCCTGTCGGCATGCGCGTCCAGTTCGTCGGGGCACCCCTCGGCGGCGGCGGCGGTGATCTCCAGGATGTTGCGGAAGGTGCCGATGCTCATGAACTCGCCCCGGCCCAGCGGGCCATGGCTGGTGACGCCCTCCGGCCGCTCGGCCGCGTCCGTCGGCAGAAGCTCCTCCCGGTCGGTGATCGTCGCCGAATAGGAGGCGTCGGCGTGGTGGATCGTGCAATAGGCATTCTGCGGGTAGACCGGCTCCTGGCTCATGTTCGACACCAGGATGACCGAGCCGATGTCGCGCCCCGACCCGCGATTGATGATCAGCCGCGGCTTCCTGGACCGAAGATAGGTGATCAGGAACAGCTGCAGATAGGCCACCCAGACAACCAGCATGCCCAGGTTGACGATAAGGTTCACAACCGGTCCGTGCGCCGCCAGCCAATCCATTTCTGCATCCCTCCGTGGCCTGTTTGCGCAGGCGGAACGCCGCAGGCCGCGCCGGGTTCCCCGGTGTCCCCCGGCGCCGTCCGGGCCGCCGCTCGCGCGGGCCTTGCGGATGCCGCTGTCATTGGCCGGAATAACGCCGGCCTCCGACGCGGCCGGCACAGCCGCGCGGATCGGACAGCGTGACCTGCCTCCTGCGTTTTCGGGCTCGGGGTGGGGCCCCGGCGCATGCTACGCAACCGCCGCGCCGTTTCAAGTTATCGCTTGTCTCCCTGGGCCCGGGCCGATAGGACGGTCGGCGGAGACGTGGCCGAGTGGTCGAAGGCGCTCCCCTGCTAAGGGAGTAGACGGGAAACCGTCTCGAGGGTTCGAATCCCTTCGTCTCCGCCAGAAACCTCGTTTTTGGCACACGACTGCGCGGGATGCCCCAAGTTTTCCGCAGTTTGTCCATCGAAAGCCCAACATCTGGTTCCAAACCACCCGCAAGCTTTGTGGGGTAAAATGTGGGGTGAAGAATGGATGGCCCGTCCTTAGATCATGAAGCACGCGGAAAGCAGCCCGGACCACATGTTGAAAAACGGTTGAACGCTGCCTTCGTGCGGAAAGCACCGCCGGGACGGCACACTGACGGCGGCGGGCTCTATCTTCAGGTCGATCATTCGGGTGCTCGTCGTTGGTTGCTGCGCATTGTTGTTCGCGGAAAACGCAGAGACTTCGGGCTGGGGTCGGCAAGTCTCGTGTCTTTGGCGGAAGCTCGCGAGAAGGCCTATGAGTATCGAAAGCTCGCCCGCACAGGAGGCAATCCCGTGGTCCGAGAGCGCGCAGTCGAGGGCAAGGCAACGACATTTGCAGAACTCGCTCGAACGGTGCACGAGCGGAAGTTCAAGGAAAGGGCAAACAACGGCAAACACATCGCTCAGTGGATCAACACGCTCGAAACATATGCTTTTCCGCTCATCGGAAACCTGTCAGTAGAGGACATTCACCAAGACGACTTGGAGCAAGTGCTTGATCCGATCTGGACTACCAAGCCCGAAACGGCTCGTCGTGTTCTTCAACGGATGAAAACTGTTTTCGACCATGCGTGTGGTCGCGGTTTGCGAACGAAGGGGAACCCGGCGACCGGCATGCGGTCATTGATGCGAGACCAAAGGGCAGATACCAAGCACTTTTCGGCAGTCCCGTATATGGAGATCAGCGATCTCGTGTTGGACGTCGACCAGTCAAACGATGTCGGAGCACTCGCGCTGCTGTTTGCCACACTTACCGCAATGCGGTCGGGGCCGATCCGCGCGGCATGCTGGTCGGAGTTCGACAGCGGTCTTCAAGCTTGGACCATTCCGGCAGAGAAGATGAAAACGAGGAAAGAGTTTACGGTGCCGCTCTCGATGCCTGCCCGTTCAGTCCTGCTCAGGGCCCAGAAGCACCGCACAAAGGCCAGTGATCTCGTCTTCCCTTCGCCTTCGAGGCCCGCAAAGATGATCAGCGATGCAACCATGCGGAAACTCCTGCAATCGAAGCACCCGGGGGCAACGGTCCACGGCATGCGGACCAGCTTCCGAACCTGGGCCGCTGAAATCGTTCGCGCCGATCATGATGTCGCCGAGCTTTGCCTCGCCCACAAGGTGGGCTCGCGTGTAGCGCAGATATACAATCAGGCGGAGTTGCTGGACCACAGGCTGATGTTGATGGAGAAATGGGGCTTATGGGCCTACGGCGACCTTGAACCGTTTTCCAATGGTAATGATGTGGAAGCGATCATTCGAGGCAGATGGATGGAAAGCGCTTGATCTCGGGGCATCTTCTATCAGTCTTGCCCCGTTGTCATCAGGAAAAGCTCCGGCTACTCTGCTGCGAGCAGAGGCTGGGGGAAATATGCAAGTCATTATCGGGGTGTTCATAAGCTTCGCGGCAGCTCTGCTGTTTTTTCTGGTCGAGCCGATGCTGCTGGGGCTCAGCGAAACTTGGAGAACGATTGCTGCGGTAATCGTTTTCGTTGTCGTGATCGGCATCACCTTCTATTTGCATTGGCGCACTTCTGGAAGTTCGAAAGAGCCGCGCTCCATCGCCATGAGAAACAAGTCCAAAAAAGACCTCGATATAGAAATGAAAAATGTGAAGGCGAAAGATGGCTCTGGGAATATTGCCTCGGAAAATGAATCCGGTGGCAACACGAAGATCAAGATTTCCGATAGCGATCTTTGACAAAATGAGTCACGCACATTTTCGCCTTGATTGGTTGAGAGAAGAAAAGAAACTCAATCCGCTTTTCGACGGAAACCCAGGCGTGGTTCGGATTGACTTCGCTTCGGATGATGCAGCGGAGGACAAGTTCAATCATTTCCTCAAGGAGAAGTTTCAAAACAAAACCGGCAACGGTCAATGGTTGTCGCTTCGGCTGGACGATGCGTGGAGCACAACTTTTCCTGGATACGATCAGATTGTCGCAATCGCAAGAAAACTTGAAGAAGCGAATGTTGAGATCGACTGGTCGCAAGTGCAGAACGGTTCAGGCGACACAGCGTCTGGAAACCAAGCTGGACGCGATAACATCATCAATATTGAAAATTCATATTTTGTAAATGGTGTAGATGTCTCGCCAGTGGGCATTCAAAAGCTCTTACTTCTCGTCTGCGAAGCCATGGCGAAGTTTGTCGGGAACGGTGGGCACTTCATGTTGATCATAAATGACATGCAGAGCCATAACCAAGGCAAGTTCTGGCAGATGATTTGGAACGCGGGGCTGCGGGACGCGGTAGGAGACCGCATAGCTTTGGTCTACTATGTTGGCCCAAAGTGTGGGCGAGAACCGCATGGCGACGCGCCTGCGCCGGAAGTTCAGTTTACGCTTCCTCACAGCATTGAAAGTGACGATGCAAGACAGGACGAAGTCTATGACGACATTATCGAGATATTAAAATCTCATGCAGGATATTCCGACGACGAAGCAAGCAAAACTGCGGGTGGGCTTGTTGCAAGTAACTGCGACTCTGTATTGAGACTGCATATGGGTCTTTCCAAGACGATCATGTTCAACAACTTAAAGCGATGATTTATTGTGAGCTTGCTTGACGACTTCCTCGCAGGTGCACCAGACGGCGTAGGGCCGACGCTGGCGGCATTGGCTTGTGCAGAGAGCCTCACGGATGATGTCGCGCGCGCGATTTACAAAACGGTGCCTGTGCCCGGATTGGATGCAGAGCAGTTTCTGTCCGCTTTCAAATATTCTGGCCTGACGGAGCCGCGAAACAGCGAATGGAATCTCAATCACGAACTGCGGGATGAACTCGTCCGTTCGGATTTCTTGCCCTCGGACGAAAAGCACTCGGTTCACCGCTATCTGGCGGAGCTGGGAGAGAAAGCAGACTTCCGCGAGACGGCGGGCCGAACTGTTCCGACTTACCTGTTCTCCGAGGCAGGCCTTGCCTACCATCTGGCCGGGGCCGGAAAAACCGAAGCCGCCTTGGAGCATTACAGCCGCGCCTCTCTTGGTCCATTCAATGGGGCGCAATGGCTTGGTGCGAAGCTTGTCGAAGAACAGGAAGAGACCGGCGTCATTCCAAAAGGGCAGATCGAATCGACCTTCCTGCGCGCTTGGGTAATGCTGCGGCAAGGTCGCAAGAAAGAGGCAATGCCCCTTTTCGCGAGGATAGCCGAAACGGATGAGCCAAAGCGCGAAGTCGCGATTTCCCTCCACTTGCTGGGCAACGACCGCCCTCCACGGCGCTCGGAACAAGCGGAAGCGGAGCTTCGGCGAAGCATCGAGATCGGCGAAAGCACCGGCGACCGGCTGGGCGTCGCTCAGGTTCTGCACAGCCTTGCCAATCTGCTGCAAAAACAGGATCGGCGCTGGGACGAGGCGGAGAAGGCCTATCGTGAGAGCATCGAGATCGGCGAGAGCGTCGGCAACCGCTTCCATGTTGCCCAGACCCTTCACAGCCTCGCCAACCTCCTGAGCAAGCAGGACGGGCGCTGGGACGAGGCGGAGAAGGCCTATCGTGAGAGCATCGAGATCGACGGCAGCCTCGGCAACCGTTTCGGTGTCGCTCAGGCCCTTCACAGCCTCGCCAACCTCCTGAGCAAGCAGGATGGGCGCTTGGACGAGGCAGAGAAGGCCTATCGTGAGAGCATCGAGATCGACGGCAGCCTCGGCAACCGTTTCGGTGTCGCACAGGCCCTTCACAGCCTCGCCAACCTCCTGAGCAAGCAGGATGGGCGCTTGGACGAGGCAGAGAAGGCCTATCGTGAGAGCATTGAGATCGGTGAGAGTATCGACCGCCCGCATCATGTCGCCCAAACGCTTCATAGTCTTGCGAACCTACTGAGCCAACGAGAAGGGCGCTTGGACGACGCCGTATCCACCTACGAAAACAGCATCAGTATTCTTGAAAAGCTGCGCGACGACAACGGAGTGGCGCAGACGCTTCGGAGCTACGCCCTCGCCATCGAAGGGCGCTCACCGCAAGAGGCATTGGATCTGCTGGCGCGCTCGCTTGAAATCAATGAGCGGCGCGGCAATCGCAGATTCGTCGATCTTGTGAGACGGACGATTCAGCAAGTTCGAGAGAGGAGCGGGCTTTAACGCTCACCGATCTCCGGCGCATTGGCGCGGGATTGGTGGGGATGTTGCTGCAAGGCTCCGAGGCCGTCGCCGGTTGATCTTTCTGCGTCTGCTATTTTGCTACTCGGCAGGGCGTGGCGGCGACCACCAAGAGTCGCAAGCCGCGCCCGGAGGGTGTCGCGCAAGAAGATCAGTTCCAGAAAAACACGCCTGATAGAGCGACGCCGACGAAAAGGCCGACTGCGCCGCTCCACAGGGGCACAGAAAGGCGGAGCGGTGCTTCGGCGGGGTTGTTCACCTGCCGCGCCTGAGTGGCCCGCAAAGTGGCTTCCAGCGACCCAAGGCGGGCTTCTGTCGCTTTGACCGTTTTGCTCATATCGCTCAGGTGCTTGTCTTGCGATTGAATGGCCATCAATGCCTCTGCCACCCCGCCAAGTGTCCTTTCGCCATGGCGGGCGGCTGCTGTCGCCTTCGACCGGACCTCCTTCATTTCTGCTTCCCAATCGAATGTCATGGCTTGCTTTCCTTTTCAGCTGATTGATCTCTTTGATGACTTGGTTCGCTTCCGCCCGGCTGTGGCCAGCATCGACATGACGCCATTCCGGTTTTGACTGGACCGCATCCCCCCGCGCGGCGATGTATCGTGCCGCAGGGCCTTCGTGTATCTGCGGAATCTGATGGACGCCGCGATCCGAAAAGGACAGGTGCGAGATCATGCTGTCCTGTCGAAATCCCCAGGTGCGCATCATCTCATTGTGGATGTCCGCCCAGAGCTTTGCCTTCTGCTCTACTGCGTTCTTCCTGGCCATGCCGAGGACACTGCGAGGCCGACCGCGACGGCCCGACCGCTCATGGTGATCAAAGGCCACAAGGTGGAAGTGCGGGTTTCGGATGTCGTTTCCGGCTTTGTCGTGGATCGCCAGGACGAACCCAGCCTTGCCTTGTGAGAGCTCTTCGGCGAACCTTCGGGCCAGTTCTTCTCTCTGGGTTTCGGACGCCTCAGCGGGCAGCGCGATGATGAAGCGCTCACAGACGCGCCCCCGGCGTTTCATCGCGGCGCGCTCGGCGCTGCGTGCTTGTTCGGTATCGTCGAGATGATCCAACCGCTCCCGAAGCACCACTCGCGCCGCTGCCTCTCGCGTGATGTATCGCAAGTGCGATGCCGTTTGACCTTCCCTCGCCACGCGGTCAGCGCTCTCGCACTTCGGCGAGAAGGTTTTCACGGAGTGTCGGAACGAAAAGAGTGCCATGGTCTGCCGTTCTTGGAGGTGGGACAAAATGCCTATTTTGTCCGTTGTGCGCCTTCAAAACGGAGATAGGGAAATGCGGCAGCTTACGAAAAACGAGAAAACACGGCTGCGGGTTGCGCTGGCAATCCTTCACCATCTCGGACGGTTTCGGCTCGTGAAGGTCGATGAGGGCGAACTTGATCTCGACAGGGTGCTCGAAACCGTTTCCGACCTGCTTGACGCGTTCGAGGAACGCCTCCCTGACATGCGCCGATCTGCTGCAAAAGCCGCTCCAGGCGGAGCCGAAGACCCAAATGGATTGTCGTCAAAACAGAAACCAACTTTTTCTTTCCGTGCGAACAAAGGGGGAACCATCTCCCTTCCATGACGAAACCCCAGCATAGGAGAACGACATGGAAAAAGTCATGAACCCCGGCGACTTATTACTTGGACGCGATAGTCAGCCACTTATCGACGACAGGCCAGAAGGCAATTTCGAAAATGGAAACATTTGGCCTGGTGCTCCCATCCCGAAAGCGTTGGGCTGCGTCGCTGGTCGGGAAGCGGATTTTCCACTCGACGCCCTCGGCGAAGAAGGTAGCAAAGTAGCAGATGCTTTCTGCGAACAGTTCCAAGCCCCGGCGGGCCTCTGCGGCCAAGCCGTGATCAGCGCGATGTCCGCAACCGTAAGCGGCTGGGGTAATGTCCAAACCATCCATGGTGCAGATATGCCCATGGCAGTCTACCTCGCGACCGTCGCGCAGAGCGGTGAGCGGAAGTCCACCGTGGACGGGGCCGCACAGAAGGGCATCAAGGTCTTTGAAGGCCAGTTGCGCGCATCCTTGGCTGAACAGCGAGCCGGAATGGATGAGGCGGAGGCCGCACAGGACAGGACGAGCGCGGACATCATCGTGAATGATCCCACCTGGGAAGGCCTTCTTCGCACAATGTCAAACGGGCCGGGCTTCTGCTCGTTAAGCAATGACGACGCAGCCGGTTTCTTCGGTGGGCATGCTATGAGCCGCGATCAGCGCCAAAAGACCATCGCAGGCCTCTCACAGATTTGGAGTGGTAGCGATGTGCGGCGAGCGCGCGTTCATGGTCAGGACCAGTTCATCTCTGGCGTTCCGTTGACTATGAGCCTGATGTTCCAGCCTTACTTGATCCCGGCCGTATACGGCGACCGCGAATTGGTGGAGCAAGGTCTGCTCCCCCGTGTCTTGCCCTGTTTCCCGCCGTCGACGATGGGAACGCGCTTCTTCAGGGAGCCGTCAGCAAATGCATCACAAATCATCGAGGACTTTTCGCGTGGCATCTTTGAGCGTCTTGAACATGTGATTCTCATCCGAGAGGCCCGGGTTGAACCGAAGGACATCTTCGCCGCTCGAATTCCATCGCTGAAACTGTCGACCGAGGCGCGGAAGGCCCTTATCGACTTCTTCAACGAGGTCGAGGCAGAGCTTCAAGCAAATGGTCGATATGCGCAGATCACTGGTTTCGCTAATCGGGCCGCCGAGAACGCCACTCGTCTCGCCGCCATCATCTCGCTGTTCGATGACATCGAGGCCAGCGAGGTCTCGGAGCAGGCAGCGCTCAGCGGGCGCAAGCTGATGACCTTTTACCTCGAAGAGTTTCGGCATGTTCTGGCCCTCGGCAGGTCGCAGAAGGACCTGAGCAAGACCGGAGCGCTGGGTGCCTGGATGGCTCGCGAGTATGGGGCGGGCGGCATCGGACACGACCAGCATGTTTCACAGCATGGACCGAGCGAGTTCCGGAAGAAAGGAGATCGGCAGCAGGCGATGCGGACCCTCGTGGATCATGGATGGATCAAGATGCTGCCGAAAGGCACTGTTGTAAGCGGCTCGAAGCGGGCAGAAGCGTTCATCGTGAACCCCAACATCGTCGATGTTGTATGATCGAGCTCGGCCCGCTGGAAAAAAGCGGGCCGGTTCGCCGGGGTCGGAGGATAGCAGGATAGCACTCCATGGCACCGTCGATCGATGCTTCTCGAAATGTGGGGTAGAAAGTGGGTTGAGGGCTTGATGCTTTTCGAAGTGGTAATTGTTTTCAGTATGTTGAGGACTTTGTCTTTCGGACTTCGTCTCCGCCACCCCAACAAGGCATTGATAACGAATGCGTTTCCGAAGCATTCGCTTCGGAGGCTCCAAGGCGTGTCGCCCACTTCCGCATATCGAGACGCATATCCGAGACGCTCGCGGCCGGAGTCCGGGCCGGCCCAATGGGCGCCGGGCCGTGCCCCGAAAGACGCGCCTCCTTTCGAAAGGGTTTACAAAACCAGAATTGTAGTTGTATCATGACCCCATGACAACGACCAGCCCCACTGCCCGAGCCCTTGCCGCCCTTGGCCATGACGCGCGTCTGGCGATCTTCCGCATCCTGGTGAAGGCGGGCGAGGACGGGTTGCGCGTCAGCGATATCGGCGGGCATCTGGGGCTCGCGCCGTCGACCCTGGCCCACCACCTGTCGACGCTCGTCGATGCCGGCCTGGTGGTTCAGGACAAGCGCGGGCGCGAGGTGTTCAACCGGGTGGACTATGACGCGATGCACCGTGTCCTGTCCTTCCTGACCTCGGAATGCTGCGCCGGCGTCACGCTCCGCACCGAAGAGGGCGCGGCCTGATGCCCGGGCGCGCTTTTCTTTGCCCTGATACAACCGGAATTCCGGAGATTTAGTGATGACAGACACGACCCTCTCGCCGAACGGCCCTCGCACCCTCCTGCGCTCTCTCTGGCGGGATCACCGGGTCTGCCTGACGACCGCCACGATCCTGCTGCTGCTGGCGGTCTTCGACCCGCTGCAGGCGGTCGAAAGCGCGCGCTTCGCCGGCGCGTCGCTCTTGCACACGGCGCCCTACCTGCTTCTGTCCATCGGCATAGCCGCCGGCGCCGGGGCGACGGGCGCCGACAATCTCGTCGCGCGGGCGTTTACCGGCGCGCCGCTGTTGATGATCGGGCTGGGCGCGCTGGCCGGGGGGCTGTCGCCGTTCTGCTCCTGCGGGGTGATCCCGCTGATCGCGGCGCTTCTGGCGATGGGCGTGCCGCTGTCGGCCGTCATGGCCTTCTGGCTGGCCTCGCCGATCATGGACCCCTCGATGTTCGTCCTGACGACGGGCGTGCTGGACCTGGAATTCGCGATCGCCAAGACGTTCGCCGCCATCGGGCTGGGCCTGGTCGGCGGTTTTGTCGTGCATCTCCTGGCGCAAGGCGGCGGGCTGTCGAACCCGCTGCGCGAGGGCGTCGGCAACGGCGGCTGCGGCGGGGCGCGGGTGCGTGCGCCGAAACCGGTCGTCTGGCGCTTCTGGACCGAGCCGGAGCGGCGCGCGACCTTCGCGAAGACCGCCATCTCCACCACGCTGTTCCTCGCCAAATGGCTGCTGCTGGCCTTCACGCTGGAAAGCTTGATGCTCGCCTGGATCCCGGCCGAGACGGTGACCGCCGCGCTGGGTGGCGAGGGGCTCTTGCCGATCGCGACGGCGACGCTGGTGGGCGTGCCGGCCTATCTGAACGGCTACGCCGCGCTGCCGCTGGTCGGCGGGCTGATCGAGCAGGGCATGGCCCCCGGCGCCGGCATGGCGTTCCTGGTGGCCGGCGGCGTCACCTCGATCCCCGCCGCGATGGCCGTCTGGGCGCTGGCCCGGCCGCCGGTCTTCGCGCTCTACATCGCGCTGTCGCTGACGGGCGCCTTCGCGGCGGGGCTCCTGTTCCAGCTCTGGAGCCTGGCGTGAGGCCGTCGAAGGGCGGAACGGACGTGCCGGCCGGCGACCGCATGAGCGCGCCGGCCGGGATCGTGGGCGCCAGCCACCCGGCCCGCCCCGACAGGGCCCTCAGTCCTGATAGAGCCGTGCCGGCGTGTCTTGCCGCACCTTCTTCGCCAGACCGGGACCCGCGCGTCATGCCGCCGGAAAGCTCCGAGATCCGCCGGGCGACGGCGAGCGCCATGGGGGCGGTCGTTGCCGACTGAACCTCCATCCCGTTCACGGTACAGGACAGGTCGATCTCGGTCGGCGTCACCGAACGTGCCAGCGTCAGCCAGGGAGGGGGAGGCGCGGCTCTTCGGCGGTGTCGCAAGGCCGCTCTGGCAGGACCTGCTCGGGTCGCGTTTCGCCCAGCGCGACGACCCCGCCCCGCTCAACCGGAGTCCGTCTGACCTCGCGCGATCAGCCCAGGCCCGGCTGCGGCACGGGTTCGTCCGGCATGGCCGCCACAATCCTTTCGGCGCGTTCGATCAGCGGCTTGTCCACCATCTTGCCGTCCAGTTGAACGACCGATCCGCCCGCCGTCTGAAGGGCGGCAAGCACCCGGCGGGCCCAGTCGAGCTCGTCCGCCGAAGGCAGGAAGCCGCTGTTCACCGGTTCGACCTGCGCCGGGTGGATGCACAGTTTGGCCGAGAAGCCCGAGAGACAGGCGCGCTGAATGTCGGCGCGGAGGACCGCGTCGTCCTTCAGCGCCATGGTCACGCCGTCAACCGGCGGCGGAAGGTCCGCCAGCCGCGAGGCCAGCGCGAGTTCGACGCGCGCGGCGTCGAGGACCGGGCTTTCCGGCGGCACCCGGGCATCCGTGCCGAAGTCGAGATTGCCGAAGGCGAGCCGCGCCACGCCGGGCATTCGCGCGGCCTCGCGCAGCTCCGCCAGGCCCGCGACCGTCTCGACCAAAGCCAGCAGGGCGCGGCCCGGCAGCTTCCGCGCTGCAAGGGCAAGGCTCGCCCGGTCGGCTTTCGGCACCATGACGGCCGCCGGACCAAGCTCGGCGAGTGCGGCGACATCGTCCGCGAACCACGGCGTATCGGTCCCGTTGACCCGGACGAGCCCGGCGCCGCCACCCTCGAACCAGCGCCGCACCGATACGCGCGCATCGTCCTTCTCGGACGGGCCGACCGCATCCTCGAGGTCGAGGATCAGGGCATCGGCCCCCGCGGCCGCCGCCTTGGCGAAGCGGTCGGGGCGATTGCCCGGAACGAAAAGGTAGCTTCTGGGGTCGCGCATGGCCGCCTGCTTCAGAACAGCGCTTCGGCGCGCATGGCCAGTTCGCCCTCGGGGCCGCGCGCCCAGAGCGACAGGTCGTCGGGGGCTTCGCCACGCTTCGCCTCGATCCGGAACGGGCGAGTCACGAAGAGCGGCGCCATGCCCCGGAAGCTGAAATGCTGCAGGTGCAGACCGGGACGGCAGCGCGTTGCGAGCCCTTGCAGGAGGGTCGCGATGAGCGGGCCGTGGACGACGAGGTCGGGATAGCCCTCCTCGCGCGTCGCATAGGGCTGATCGTAGTGGATGCGATGCCCGTTCGAGGTCAGGGCGGAATAGCGAAACAGCAGGACCGGGTCGGGCACGATCTCTTCCGACCACTCCGCGCCGTCCGGGGCCGCGCTCGGCGCGGGGGGCGTGGCGGCGGGATCGGGCGGCTCGCGATAGACGATATCCTGCTCTTCCTCGATGCAGAGCTCGCCGTCCTGCGAGATCCGGTGCTGTACCGTCACGAAGCACAGCCGCCCCGCGCGGCCGGATTTCTCGGCGACGTTCAGGATGCGGCTGTCCTTCCGCGCCGCCGCGCCGATGCGCAACTGGCCTGGATAGAAGATCCGCCCGCCGGCCCACATGCGCCGCGGCAGCCCTGTCTCTGGCAGGAAGCCGCCACGCTTCGGGTGGCCGTCGGGGCCCAGTTCGCTGCACGCGGGGAACGGATTGAAGTACATCCAGTGCCAGCCCGGCGGCAGCGGCGCCCCGTCCGACGGGGCATCGTCAAGGTCCAGCGTCGCGGCAAGCTGCGCCGCCGGCTCGGTCCGGATCGGCGCCTCGGCCGACTGCCGGCGGCCGATGGCCTGGGCCGGGGACGGGTCCATCGCGTCGTTCAAGGTTCTCTCTCCCCTCGGGTTCGGGTCTGCGGTGTCAGTCGGCGGCGTCAGTAGATCGCGCGGTCGGCGATCAGGTCGCCGATGCGGGCCTGTCCCAGCCCGAGCAGTTCGCCGAAAACGTACTCTTCATGCGCGCCCAGTTCGGGCGTGCCGCGCGTCATGCCCGGCTGATCGCTGCCCGAGAACCGCGCCGGGAAGCCGACCGCGGCGCGCGTGGTGTCGCCGGTCTCGGCCACGTCGACGATCGCGCCGCGGGCCCGCATGTGCGGGTCGGCCGCGATATCGGAGGCGCGCCACGACAGATGTGCCGCGATGCCCGCCTCCTGCAGCGCCGCGGCGGCGGCGTCGGGGGCCTGGGTCGCGGTCCAGTCCGCGACGACGCCATCCACCTCGGCGCGGTTGGCAACGCGGGCGGCGGCGGTGGCAAAGCGGGGATCGGACGCGAGATGTTGGCGGCCCGTCAGGGCGGCGAGCCTGCGCCATCCGGCATCGGTATCGACCGCGATGCTGAGCCACCGGTCGGCCTCCGCAGTAGGGTACAGACCGTGCGGCGCGCGCTGCGGGTCCTCGTTGCCCATGCGTTCGGGCGCGACGCCGGCACCGGCCGCGGTCAGGGCATCGCCGACCAGCGAGGACGCGACCTCGCGCGCGGCGACGTCGACATGGCTCCCCTCGCCCGTGCGGCGGCGCTTGTGCAGCGCGGCGACCGTGGCGAGCGCGGCGTTCATGCCGACCGAGTGGTCCATCACGTGCCGCATCTCGAGCGGCGGACCGTCGCGGTAGCCCGACAGATAGCCCAGCCCGCCCCACGCGCCGAACAGCGGGGCGTAGCCGGCAAAGTGGGAATCCGGGCCGGTCTGGCCGGAGGACGACACCAAGACCATCACGATGTCGCGCCGCACCTCGCGCAGCGCCTCATAGCCCAGCCCCAGCCGCTCCATCACGCCGGCGCGGAAGCTTTCGGCGGCGACGTCCGAGACGGCCACGAGCCGTTTCGCCAAGGCGACCCCCTCGGGGTGCTTCAGGTTCAGCCGCACCGACAGCTTGTTCGACGCGACCTGGTCGAAGGTCGCGGGGCCGGCGCGGCCGTAGACGGCATGCGGCTTGCGGAAGATGTCGGGGCGCAGCGCGGTCTCGATCTTGATGCATTCCGCCCCGAGCTGCGACAGCATGTGGGTACAGAACGGCCCGGCCGCGTGGACCGTGAAATCGGCGATACGGATGCCTTCCAGCGGCCTGGTCATGCCTGGACCCTCCGCGCCTCGGGCGGGACGCAGGACATCAGAAGCTGCTGGTCCGCGCCGGGCTTCGGGGCGCCGCGCGTCACTGACAGCGGCTCGGGGCCGAAGCGGAAGGGGGCCGACTGGATCTGCACCCGGCCCTCGCCCGGCATCGCGACCTCGCGGAAAATCTCGCGCGCCGTCTCCTGGCCGCCTTCCAGGATGTCCTGCGGCGTGTTGTAGGGCGCCATCGGCACGCCGAGCTCCTGCGCCCGCGCGACAAGATCGGCGACGGACTGATCCTTGGCCCAGGCCCGGATGTTGGCGTTGATCATGTCGCCCCGCGCGCTGCGTTCGGCGCTGTCGGTCAGGGCCGGATCGGTGGCCCAGTCCGGCCGCCCGAGCAGGTCCACCAGACGCTGCCACTGGCGCTCCTCCAGCGTCAGAAGCTCGACGAACCCGTCGCGGCACTCGATGACGCCGCCATAGCGGAACGACCGGGTCGTCCGGTGCTCGACCGCGCCGTCGCCATAGCGTTGCACCGCGAAGGCGCCGATGGCGACATTGGCGTCCTGGACCGAGACGTCGACGAACTGCCCCTGCCCCGACCAGAGGGCCGAGAGCGCGGCCAGCGCCGCGGTGACGCCGCCCTGCATCTCGGCGAAGTGGCCCGCGATCTTCAGCGGCGGGCGGTCCGGGAACAGGTCCGCCGACAGCCCGTTGGGCAGCAGGAACCCCTCGCCGCCCGCGTGGATCAGGTTGATCTCGGCGCCGGCCCAGCCCGCCTTGGGCCCCTCGGCGCCGAAGGGAAGCACCGACAGATGCACGAGATGCGGATGCCGCTCGACGATGCCGGCCGGGTCGAGCCCCTGCGCCGCGCGATCCGCGACCGGCGTGTCGTCGATCAGGATCTGCGCCGCCGCGACAAGACCGTGGAACGCTTCGCGCCCCTCGGGGTCGCCGAGGTCGCACAGGACGCTGCGCTTGTCGGCCGCGAGGTAGGCGAACAGCGCGCTGCCGCCTCCGGGCAGGAACGGCGCCTCGCGCCGCAGCGGGCTGTGCTCCGGCGGTTCCGCCATGAAGACCTCGGCCCCCATGGCGGCGAGAAGCCGGCCGGCATAGGCGGCGGCCACGCCCGAGGCGCGCTCCACCACCCTGATGCCGTCGAGTGGTTTCAGATCCTGCATTCCGATCGCCCCGCGGCCTCTTGCTCAGCGAACGACCGGCAGCTCGAGGTCGAGCGCGGAACCGTCGAAGAAGACCCGAAGCTCGGGATTGCGGGACTGCAGGGCGACCGTGGCGATCCCCGGCGTCGTGATCTCGCCGCGCTGATTTTCGCCCCAGATCTCGATATCGACAAGCGCGTGGCCGTCCTTGATGTACTTCTTGGACACCTTGCCTTTGCACCAGGTGCTGTCGCCCATCGTGTTGAAGCGCCGCATCTCGGTGCGCACCCGCTTGAGGAAGGCCGCGTCGCCCATCCAGTTGGTGACCAGCGATGCCATCCAGGACGACCGCTGCGGACCGTAGTCGTAGACGCCGGGGACGCCGACTTCCTTGGCGGTGGATTCGCGGTGGTGGCCGATGCCGGTATATTCGATGCCGCCACCCGCCTCGGGATTGCGGAAGAAGTGGCCGGGGTGCTTCATCGCGTTCTGGAACACTACGCCATGCGTGTGGCCACGCCCGGAGCCGACGAGAAAGCCCATCGTGTCCATCAAGGACAGCGGGCCGCGCACGATGGTGTCGAGCGTCTCGCCCTCGGTCACATCTTCCCAGTAGCGCACCTTGGATCCGCGGATCTTCTGCGGTTCTTCCATGATGCAGGCATCGAGTTCTTCATATTCTTCCTGGGTGTATTCGTAGGTCTTGATATCCTTGTACTTGCCCGCGTCGCGCGCCGCCTTGCGCTCGTGCCGGGTGCAGGTGCCGAGGGCGCGGGACAGCATGTCGCCATGCTGGTTATAATATGTCGCCTCGACATATTGCAGGACGAGCCGGCCGGAGAACTTGGATTCCTTCTCCTCGATGCCGATCACGCGCTCGATGGCGTTGATACGGTCGCCTGGTCGGATGTGGCGGAAAATCTCCCAGTCATTGCCTGCATAGAAGCCGTGAACGCCAGGCAGACCCCAGCGGGTGCGACCGATCCAGCCCAGCGCCATGGGGAACATCGGATGGCCCAGCTGGGTGCCGTAGCGGGAGGCCGCGCCGTAGCCCGGGTCGCGATACAGCGGGTTCAGGTCACCGATGCCGTTGCACCAGTTGCGGAGCGTGTCTGCGGTGGCGTCCTGCAGATACGGCCCCTCGGGGCGCAGCTGCAGGCCGATCATGTCCTTTGCGGCCGCGACGGCCTCGTCGGTGATCTTGCCCTCTGCCGGCGCGCCGCCGACATCCGCGTTCTTCTTGTCCATAGCGTCTGCGCTGGTCACGAGACTCGCCTCCCATTCGGTATCCAGGTGTGCATGGATCCGGGCGCGCGATGGCCGCTCGGATCCGTTGGTTCGCAGTTTTGATGCATTATTTAATGGCTAGGGTCAAGCCGGATGCGCCACATAATGCATTTTTTTCGTGAATTTCTCCGCATTTCGGTGAGAAACGGCATCAAAATGCCGAGCAAAGGCACGCTGCTCGACATTATAATGCATTCTTTGGCTTCAGAATTCGACCTCGGCCGCCGTGGTGATCCGCGAGAAGCGCTTCAGCCCCGACAGCGCGTGCTCATGCTCCTCCCGGGTCGCGCCGGCGCAGCAATCCTCGAGCAGAACGCAGTCGTAATCCCGGTCGTGCCCTTCCCGCACCGCCGCCGAGACGACGCCGTTGGTCGAAACGCCGGAGAGAATCAGCCGGCCGATTCCCTGCGCGCGCAGCAGCGGTTCCAGCTTGGTGCCGTAGAACGGGCTGACGCGGTGCTTGACGATGTCGGGATCGCCGTCTTCGGGCGCGAAGCCCTCGTAGACCTCGGTGCCCCAGCCGCCCAGGGTGAAGACGCCGTTGTCGCGCGCCTTGGAGAAGACCGGGGAGCCGGGCGGGCATTCGGCGTAGTCCGGCGAAAAGCCGACCCGCACATAGCCCACCATCACCCCCGCCTCGCGCGCGCGGCGGATCGCGAGTTTCGTCGCATCGTACACGCCGCGCTCTTCGCACAGCGGCACGTAGCTCTTGCCGCCCATTCCGTCGGGATGGACAAGGTCATTCAGCATGTCCATGACCAGAAGAATGCTTTTCGGGGCCATCGCTGTCTCCTTGCTTTCAGCGTTCCGGTGCCAAAGCCACACCGGAACCGGAGACAGGTGCCCGGACTACTCGGTGTAGCTTTCCTTGAATTCTTCCCAGCCGGCGCGGATGTGGCTGCGCAGCGCGCTCAGCATCTCGCCCTCGTCCCGCGCGAGGATCGCGCTCAGCATCGCGCGATGCTCGGCCGAGGCGCGGTCGATCCGGTTGTCCAGCTTGTTGATCAGGTCGAACGGGTAGCGCGCCCAGAGCGCCCGGACGAAGCGCAGCGTCTGAG
The DNA here is from genome assembly GCF_029168335.1 of Psychromarinibacter sediminicola. Taxonomy (GTDB): domain Bacteria; phylum Pseudomonadota; class Alphaproteobacteria; order Rhodobacterales; family Rhodobacteraceae; genus Psychromarinibacter; species Psychromarinibacter sediminicola. The sequence continues at coordinate 38,357 of NZ_JARGYC010000001.1, read as the reverse complement.
GCAGGTCCGCGGCCTGGTACAGCAACTCGTGGAAGCGGTAGTTGATCGAGCGCACCGCGTCCCGGTCGCCCGTCTCCGACGCGGCCTCCAACTCGCCCTGCAGCGCGGTCAGCTCCTCCAGATCCTTCTGGGTGAGGCGAGACATCGCCTTGAGCGCCAGCTTGCATTCCAGCGTGACGCGCAGGTCGACGATCTCTTCCGTCGCGTTCATGTCGAAGGGCGCCACTACCGCACCGCGATGCGACGAGGCCAGCACGAAGCCCTCGGCTTCCAGCAGCTTGATCGCCTCGCGGACCGGGGTGATGCTCATCCCCGTCATCTCGGCGATCTGCGCCTGTTTCAGCTTCGATCCCCGCGCGAACTGGCCGGAAATGATGCCTTCCCGCAGGAAATCCGCAACCTGCTCTTCCTTGGTCTGTGACTTCAAACGGCTGACCTTCCATGCCTTGTGGCAGACATGTATAGCACGCCCCTCGCGGGATGATGCAATATATCACTGCGCCGCCTCCCGACGCCGCGCGGGCGCCACATCGAGCCGCAGGATCTGCCCCGCGCGGGTCGCGTCGAGCGGCGGGTAAAGCTCGGCCAGGCGCGGGTCGTGGGCGGGAAGGACATGGTCGTCGCTGTCGGCCAGCGCGCGGATGCGGTCGTGCGCCGCGATCATGTCAGACAGGTTGAATGCGACGGCAAAGGGCACGCCGCGCTCGTATTCCTCGTAGTAATGCAGCGCGTCCGAGGCGAGCACGACCCAGCCCCGCTCGGTCCTGACGCGCACCACCTCCTGGCCCGCGCAATGGCCGCCGACCCAGTGGACGGTCACGCCGTCCGCGATCTCGGCGTCGCGGCCGTGAAGCGTCAGGCGGTCGGCGTGCAACAGGTTGACCAGCCGGTTGATCTCGTCCGGCTCGTAGGCGCGGCGGAACCACGGCTTCTCCATCCACGGGCCGGTGACATAGGCCATCTCCTCGGCCTGCATGTAGAAATGCGCCGCCGGGAAAGCGTCGAGAAAGCCGAGGTGGTCGTAATGCGCGTGGGTCAGGATCACCGTGTCCGCCGTCGCCGCGTCGATCCCCAGCACGGCCAGCGCATCGACCGGGCTCAGCAGGTGGCGGTGACCGTGTTTCGCGGACTTCGCCGGGTCCATGCCGGTGTCGACCACAATCGTCCGGTCGCGCCCGATCAGCACCCAGGAGTAGAAATCCAGCACCAGCGGTGCGGTCGGATCGGCCTCGAGGATGAAGTTGTTGCCGCGCGTCCGTGTGTCGTTCACCGCGTGGCGGATCGCGTAGACCTCGTATGTCGCAGGGTCCGTCATCGCCGCCTCTACGCCGCCGTTGCGCTGGCGCCGAGATAGGCGTCGATCGCCGCCTGCCGCGCCGCCGGGTCGCGCAGGCTTTCGGCGTCCTGATGCCCGACGATCCGGCCCGAGCGCAGGAAATGCACCTCGTCGCAAAGGCGGATCGTCATGGCGAGGTTCTGCTCGACCAGCACGATGGACAGGTCGCTCTCCTGCCGGATCGCGCCCAGCCGGTCGAACACCCGGCGCACCAGGAGCGGAGCCAGACCGAGCGAGGGCTCGTCCAGCAGCAGCAAGCGCGGCTCGGCCATCAGGCCGCGGCCGATGGCCAGCATCTGCTGCTCGCCGCCCGACAGCCGCCAGGCCGAGCGGTCGGCCTTCTCGGCGATCTCGGGGAACAGGTCGAGCACCATCTCCATCCGGCTCTTCCGCCGCGGACCCGTCAGCTGGTAGCCCCCCAGCACGAGGTTCTCGCGCACCGTCATGTGGCCGACGATCTGCCGTCCCTCGGGCACGTAGACGACGCCCCGCGCCACCCGCTTTCTGGCAGGCATGCCCGAGATGTCGGCGCCGCGGAGCGTCACCGTGCCTACCGCCGGGATCAGACCGGCCACCGCCTTCATGATCGAGCTCTTGCCCGCCCCGTTCGCGCCCAGCAGGGCCACGACGCGCCCCTGCCCGACCGAGAAGGACACGTCCTCCACCGCCTGCGCCCGCGCGCCGTAGAACACGGACAGGCCGTTCACCGTCAGCACGTCAGTCATCGTCGCTCCCCAGGTAGATGCGGATCACGTCGGGGTCGCGGCGCACCTCGTCGGCGGTGCCGCAGGCGACGAACTCGCCGAAATTCATGACGTAGATCCGGTCGCAGATCGACATGACGAGATCCATGTCGTGTTCCACCACGACCATCACCAGCCCGCCGGAGCGGAGCTTGCGCAGGGTCTGCATCAGGTCGCGGGTTTCGGAGTTGTTCAGCCCCGCCGCCGGTTCGTCCAGCAACAGCACGTCAGGCTTGCCGACGATGGCGCGGGCGATCTCGACCAGCCGCAGCATCCCCGGCGGCAGCGCGTCGGGCAGGCTGTGGGCGGCATCGGCGAGGCCGAGATCGGTCAGCGCGCCCATCGCGGCACGCTCCATCTCGGCGCGTTCGGCCCGGCCGCGCGGCAGGGGCAGGAAGGCGTTCAGCCAGCCCGCGTGGTGGTTGCGCGCGACGCCGATCATCACGTTCTCCAGCACCGTCAGGTCGAGGCTCAGCGCCACATGCTGGAAGCTGCGGACAATCCCCTTGCCCGCACGGGCGGCGGGCGACAGGCCGTCCAGGCTTTGCCCCGCATAGGCGATCTGCCCCTCCTGCGGGGAATAGGCGCCGGTCAGGCAGTTGAAGAGGCTGGTCTTTCCGGCGCCGTTCGGGCCGATGAGGCCGGTGATCTCGCCGGCCCGGAACGTGACATCCAGCCCCTTGAGCACCTTGATGCCGCCGAAGGACAGCGAGATTCCCTGTCCCGTCAGCGCATTGGTCGCGGCGTCCATCACGCACCTCCCTTCCGGCGGCCCATCGCCTGCGTCAGCCGCGGCAGGTAGTGCCCGGCGAGGATCACCCCCAAGAGCGCCACCCCGTAGAGCACCGGGATCCAGGCGCCCGATGCCGACAGGAACTGCGGGATCAGCGTCAGGAAGGCCCCGCCGATCAGCGCGCGCGGGAAGGTCAGGCCGTAGACGCTGACCACCGAGCCCACGAGCAGGAAGATCGCGGCCCAGAAGGTGAAACCCGAGGGCGAGACCGTCGAGCCCGCGAAGGCCAGCATCGCGCCGCAGAGCGCGGCGATGCCGCCCGAGATGCCCATGACCGCGACCCGCGCCCAGACCTGGCGGGCCCCGAAGGCGTCGGCGGCGGCGGGATGCGATTTCGACAGCAAGAGCGCCAGGCCCTGCCGCGACCGCCGCAGCCGCGCCAGCCCGTAGGTCACCGCCAGCAGCACCGCCAGCGCGGCGTAGTAGCGCTGCAGCGACATCTTCACCCCCGGCACCAGCGGTTCCGAGACATAAAGCCCCTCGTAGCCGCCGGTCAGGCCGTCGGCGTTGTTGATGATCTCCGGCACTGCCAGCGCCAGCGCCAGTGTCGAGACGGCAAGGTAGATCCCCGACAGCCGGCGCGAGGGCCAGGCGAAGAGGATGCCCGCGACCACGCCCAGCGCCAGGGCCGGCGGCACGCTCAGCCACAACGGGATGCCGAAGCGGGTGTCGAGGATGGCGACGGTATAGGCCCCCACCGCCGAGAAGAACGTGTGACCGATCGAGACCTCGCCGCCGTAGCGAACGAGCACGCTGACCGACAGCACGCCGATGGCATTGGCGAAGCAGATGCCGAGGGCGAAGACCCAGGATCCGGCGACCACCAGCGGCAGGCAGAGCGCGACGGCGATCAGCAGCCAGGTGCCGACCTGCGCCGAGATCAGGCTACGCCATCCGGCCTGGTCCACGGGCGACAGCGGAAGGGATACGTTCTGATCAGACACGGAAGCCCTCCACACGCGCGAGAATGCCGTTCGGGAAGATGTTCAGCGCCAGCATGATCAGGCCCAGCAGGAAGGTGCTGGAGTATTCCGGCGATACGTAGAAGGTGAAGAGGTTCATCAGCACCCCCACCAGGATGCCGCCGACCAGCGCGCCCGGCAGGCTGGCGAAGCCGCCGATCACCGCGGCCGCGAAGGCCTGCAGCATGAAGGCCGCCACGGTCGTCACGCTCAGGAACGTCGTCGGCACGATCAACAGCGCGCCGACCACCCCGAGGATCGCCGCGACGATCCAGGCGAACAGGTGAACCGACCGCAGGTTCAGGCCGCAGACTTCCGCCGCGAACGGGTTCTCCGAGATGGCGCGGAAGGCGATGCCGAGCTTGGTGAAGTCGATCACGAAGAACAGCGCCCCGATGGTCACGACCGCCACGGCAAGCACCGTCAGATCGTAGCCGGTAATGCGCAGCCCCAGCACCGCGGTACTGAACCGTGGCACCGGCAGGTCGAGGCTGACGATATCGGCCCCGAAGATCAGCAGCGTCGCGCCCTGGGCGATCAGGCCGATCCCCAGCGTCGCGATGGTGGCCGTCAGGTCGGACTCGAACACCAGCGGCGACACGACGGCATAGCTCAGGAAGGCGATGGCGATGATCGCGATTATGGTCAGCAGCACCGCCGCGCCCCAGGACAGCTCCAGCAGCACGCCGCTGGAAAATCCGTAGATCAGGAAAGCGGCGAAGCCCGCAACGTTGCCGTGGCTGAAATTCACCACCCGCGAGCACTTGAAGATCATCACCAGCCCCAGCGCCCCCAGCGCATAGAGGCAGCCGGTGATCATCCCCGACCAGACGAGCGGAAAGAGATCCCGGAGAATGTCGCTCATGCCGGCTCAACGGACATCGATCCGTCCTCCACCAGCTGGATCACGCAGGGAAAGTAGCGGTCGCCGAAGCCGCGTTCGACCGCGCGGGCATAGTAGCTGCGGGCGGTTTCCGCGGCCGGCAGGTCAAGCCCGAGCTGCCCCGCCAGCTCGAAGACATAGCCGATGTCCTTCACGGCATAGGCCGGCGAGAACGCCTTGGCCGGGAACTCGCGCGGGGCCATCGCCTTGCGGCCGTGGTTGCGCAGGACAAAGCTGTCGCCCGACCCCTTGGACACCGCATCCAGCAGCGTCTCGGCATCGACGCCGGCCTTCTCGCCCAGCACCATCATCTCGGACAGCGCGACCGTGTTGGCGAAGACCAGCATGTTGTTGACGAGTTTCAGCACCTGGCCTGCACCGACCGCGCCGCCATGCGTCACGTCGGTGGCGACATAGTCCAGCATCGGGCGGATGCGGGCGTATACTTCCTCCGTCGCGCCGACCATGATGGACAGCGCGCCCTTCTGGGCCGCCTCGCGGGTCCGCGCGACCGGAGCGTCGGCGAAGGCGATCTCCTTCGCCGCCAGCGCCTCGCCCACCTTGCGGGCCGTCGCGACGGGGGTGGTCGACAGGTCCACCACCGCCGTGCCCGGCGCCGCCGCGTCGGCGATGAGCCCGGCGACCGTCTCGACCTGCGCGCCGCCCGGCAGCGACAGGAAGATCACGTCCGCCTCCGCCGTCAGCGCCTCGACCGAGGCCGCGCGCTCCGCCTTGGTGTCGGACAGCGCCGCGAGCGCCTCTTCCGACAGGTCGAACACCAGCACGCGGCCGGGATGCTTCACCGCCATGTTCCGGCTCATGGGGCCGCCCATGACGCCGAGGCCGATGAATCCGATTGTCTCTGTCTTGGCCATTGTCTCAGTCCATCAACATGCCGCCGTTCACGTCGAGAACGGTGCCGGTTATCCAGTGCGATTGCGGAGAGGCGAGGAACAGGATCGCCTGCGCGATGTCCTCGGGCTGGCCGAAACGGCCGAGCGGGACACTGCCGTTGGGCGACGGGGCCGCGCGCTGGGTGACCGTCTCCCACATCGGGGTCTCGACCGGGCCGGGCGCCACCGTCGAGGCATAGACCCCGTGCGCCGCGCCGTTCTTGGCGACCCATTTCATCAGCCCGTGGACCGCCGCTTTCGCGGCGACATAGGACGGGCCCGACGCCACGCCGCCGATCTTCGACGCGATCGAGCCCAGGGCGACGATCTTGCCCATCCCCTGCTCGGCCATGACCGGAAAGACCTCGCGCACCGGGTTCACGACGCCCATCAGGTTCACGTCCAGCATCTGCTGCCATTCGTCGTCGGTCGACTCGATCAGCGGGCGGTGCGAGATCGTGCCGGCGCAGAGCACCAGCGCGTCGATGCGGCCGTGCTCTGCCTTCACCGCGTCGATCAGCGCCTTCGTCTCGTCCCGCGAGGTGACGTCGTACGTGCGGTAGTGGATGTCTGCGGTGCCGAAATCCGGCGCCTCGGTGATGTCAGTGGCGATCACGGTGGCCCCCGCCTCGGCGAACGCCAGGGCCGTTGCCCGTCCAATGCCGCCGGCCGCGCCCGTGATGAGGGCGATCTGACCGTCAAGGCGCGCGGGTCCGCTGATCGGAATACTGCTCATCTTTCCTCCCAAGTTTCTGGTGCAGTCGTCGGAAACGGTGGCCGGCTCCTCCTCCGGCCACCGCGATCGGCATCAGACTACTGCGTCTTCGCGCCGTCAAAGACGACTTCGGGGTAGGGCCGGAACTCCTTGACCAGAACGAATTCGTCGCCCTGCGCCTGGATGATCCCCTCCTGCCGGGTGCCGCGATGGTCGCCCGGCTCGAAGGTCACGCCACGCGCGCCGCCGACCGAGGCATCCTCCAGCGTCTCCAGCGCCTTCACCAGGTTCTCGCGCGTCAGCTCGTCGCCGGAGGCCAGCAGCGCCTCGAAACCCTTGTGGAAGATCGCCGCGTTGCTCCAGCCGTTCAGCCCGAACACGCCGACGGGGTCGTCGGGGTAGTATTCGGCGATCGCGTCGCGATAGGCCGCGACCTCGGGCGCGTCGCTCGACACCGGCAGCAGCCAGGACGAGAAGTGGACGCCGTCCAGCAGGTCACCCGGGAGCTTCAGCGTCGAGGGGTCGGCGGTGAAGAACGGCGCGAACCATTCCACGTCGACGCCCTGCAGATCGGCCGCCTTCAGCGCGGCCGCCAGGTTGGCGTTCGAGCCGAACAGGATCACCGCCTCGGCGCCCGAATTCGCCACGCGGCGGATATGCGGGCTGAAACTGGTGGTCTTCACGTCGAACGGCACCGATGCGGCGGGCTCCATGCCCATCTCGGCCATGTAGGCGTCGAAGCCCCGCTTGGCCGACTTGCCGAGTTCGTCGTTCTCCCACAGCAGCGCGACCTTGGTCAGGCCGAGATCGTTCACCGCGTAGTCGAGGTTCGACGCCGCGGACCAGCCGTAGTCCGGCAGCAGCGGGAAGATGTTGGGCTCCACGAAGAACGCGCTCGCCCCGCCGATCGGGCCGACCATGGGCAGGCCGACTTCCTTGGCATAGGGGATCACCGCAACGTTGGTCGCGGTGCCGATGGACGCGGACAGGGCGAAGATGCCGTCGTCGTCGACCATCTGGCGGGTCACCGCCACCGAGCGCGCCGGGTCATAGCCGTCGTCCTTGGTGACATAGTTGATCGTCCAGCCGTCGATCCCGCCGTTTTCGTTCAGGTTGCGGTAATAGGCTTCCGCCGCGTGGGTCAGGATCGCGTAGAACGGAACCGGCCCGGTGACGGGCGTGAAGGCCCCGATGGTGACGGTCTTGTTCTCGGGGTCGATCCCCACGTCCTGCGCAGCGGCCGGGCTCGCCAGCCCGGCGACCGACAGCATCAGGCCCGCGAAGAGCCCCTTTCCATAGTCCAATGGCATTTCTTCTCCTCCCTTGAGATTCCGCGTTTCCCGGGACGGTAGGGGCATCTCGGCTGCCGGTCAATGCAAAATGCATTTTTTATCGGAGACCGGGCGACGGCAAATGGCCCGAACCTTTGTAATTTCGCAATAAAATTAGCTCTCCGGCTAAGGTGCTTGACCTCCTCTCGGCCGAATGAGCGGCAATATAATGCATTTTACGCTTGCCCCACCCTCGCGGATTTGCCATCAGTCGGGCGGTTCCGACCACGCGGGGACGCGCGGCAGACAGAGGAGGTTCGGATGCAGAACGGTGTGCTGGCCGGCAAGACGGTCATCGAACTCGGCAGCATGATCGCCGCCCCCTTCGCAACGCACATCCTGCAACAGCTCGGCGCCGAGGTCGTCAAGATCGAGCCGCCGGGCGGCGAGACGACGCGCAAGCTGGTGCGCGGCGGGCCGAGCGGCAGCTACCTCGCCTTCAACCGCGGCAAGAAGAGCCTGTGCCTCGACCTGCAATCGGACGCCGGGCAGGAGATCTTCCGCAAAATCGTCGCGAAGGCCGATATCGTCGTGCAGAACCTGTCGCCCTCCGCCGCCCGTAAGCTCGGCGCGACCTACGAGGACTGCCGCGCGGCGAATCCCGGGATCGTGTTCTGCCACATCAAGGGCTACGGCGCCGGGCCGATGGCGGAGGAGGTCGCCTCGAACCCCATCGCCGAAGCAGCGACGGGCGTCATGTTCTCGAACCGGGTCGACGGCCGCCCGTCGCGGCTCGGGCCGTCCTATCACGACCAGTTCGCCGGCTGCTACGCGGTGATCTCGGTTCTGTCCGCCCTGCTCTCCGACGACCCCGCGAAGCGCAACATCGAGCTGGGGCTCTACGAGACCGGCCTGCACATCGCCGCGCGCGACCTGCTGGGCGTACAACTCAAATCGCAGCTGCTGGGACGGCCGGAGCAGGAGCCCTCGGCCGAGTTTAGCATTCCCGGTTACGGCGCCTACGAGACGGCGGACGGGCGGTGGATCTATCTGGTCATGCTGACCGACGAGCATTGGCGACGGTTCTGCACGGCGCTCGGCATCGCAGCGGACCCCGACCTCGCCACGCTGCGCCAGCGTCGCCGCGCCCGCCCAGAGGTGGAAGAGATCGTGTCCGGTGCCGTCGGCGCCGTCCGCTACGACGACCTGGCCGCGCGGCTGACCACGGCCCGCGTCGGGTTCAACGAGGTGCTTTCGCTGGACCGCGTGCTGGACGCCCCGCAGGCGCAGGAGGCCGGCAAATGCTCTGACTTCGACTTCGGCGACTATGCCTTTCACGGCCCCGACCTGCCGCTGCCGGCGCAGGTGCGACAGGACGGGCTCCGCGACGCCCCTCCCCTTCTGGGCGAGCACAGCGCCGAGGTTCTGGGCGACCTCGGGTATTCGCCGGAAGAGATCCGCGAGATCCTGACCAACCGGACGGCCCGCGTGGCGGACGAGGATCGGCCGCTTTGGGCGAAGCCCGAAGGCCCGAAGGCAGCGGTGCACGGCGAATAGCAAAGGCGAAGGAGCGGGCGATCCCGCTCGCCGGCGCGCACCGTACGCGCTGCGTCGCTCCGACGGCGGTTTGTCGGAAACGACCCGACAACATTGACACGGGCGGCCGGGAGATGCGCATCTGTCATGCAGGAAGACGGCGGCGGTCCCGCCCCACATGACGAGGATGCGACTTGAACCAGGTGTTGTCGGGGGTCTGGCCCCTGTTGCTCGGTATCGTGCTGATCATGCTGGGCAACGGCATGCATTTCACGCTGATCGGGCTTCGCGGCGGCATCGAGGGCTTTTCGGCCACCGAACTGGCCATCGTCACCTCCGGCTATTTCGCCGGGTTTCTCGCCGGGGCGCGGCTCAGCCCGGTCATGATCAAGCGGGTCGGGCATGTGCGGGTCTTTGCTGCGCTCGGCAGCTTCATGTCGGCGGGGCTCATCGCCTTCCCGCTGGTGACCGAACCCTGGGCCTGGACGCTCCTGCGGCTGCTCGTGGGCTTCTGCATGTCGGGCATCTACGTCACCGCCGAGAGCTGGTTGAACGACGCCTCCACGAACGAGACCCGTGGCAAGGTGCTGGCGGCCTACATGATCGCTCAGACCCTGGGCATCATCGGGGCGCAGGCGCTGCTGAACCTCGGCGACGCCGCGACCTCGGCGCTTTTCATCGGCGCGTCGATCCTTGTCTCGATTTCCTTCGCGCCGATCCTTCTTTCGGTCTCTCCGGTGCCGGCTGCGGAAGTCGCGCGGCCGATGCCGCTGCGAAAGCTCTTTGCCGGCTCGCCTCTGGGCACGGTGGGGATCTTCCTGCTCGGCGGTGTCTATGCGACCCAATCGGGCATGGGCGCGGTCTTCGGCTCCGAGATCGAGATGAGCGCCGCGCAGATCTCGCTGTTCGTGGCCATGCTCTTCGCCGGCGCGCTGGTCCTGCAATATCCGATCGGATGGCTGTCGGACCGGATGGACCGGCGCAAGCTGATCTTCGGCTCCGCCGTTCTGGGCGCGGTCTGCTGCGGTCTGGCATGGATGGCCGGAGACCTTCTGTGGGCCCTGATGGCCGCGGCGTTCTTCGCAGGCGGTGTCACGACGCCACTCTACGCCCTCTTCCTGGCCTACACCAACGACGCCCTCTCCGCCGAGGACATGCCGGCCGCGTCCGGGGGCCTCGTGCTGACCTTCGGGGTCGGCGCGATCCTGGGGCCCCTGGTGACGGGCGGGGCCATGCAGCGGTTCGGGCCGTTTGCGTTCTGGCCTGCCCTGGGGGCGACATTCGCCGCAATCGCGCTCTATTCGCTCTATCGCATGACCCGGCGTCCCTCGGTCCATGCAGGCGAGACCGAGAGCTACCTCGGCGTGGTGCCGACCGCGTCGCCCGTGGCCGTCGAAGCGGCCGGGGCATGGGCTGCGGAACAGGCCGAGGCGGGCCGCGAGGCGACCGCCGAGAGCGACAAATAGGTGCGGGTTTGAACGAATGCTCGCAGCGCTCCTGCACGCTGACGGACGGCGTTTGGCGCCGGAGACCGTGACCGGCTCAGCAGCGCCGCGAACGGCCGGAGGTTGATTGATCCGACGGGCGGGACGTAACATCGAACGATGACCGACAGCAGACACAGGGCCCGCCTCGCTCCCGCACTCCTGTTCGCCGCGCTGGCGCCTGGCTGGACCTGGGCCGACGATCTGAGGGTCGTCACCTGGGGCGGCACCTACCAGACGAGCCAGGAGAACGCCTACGCCCCCGGCTTCGGGCCCGAGATCGAATGGATCGAGTATCGCGGCGGCCTCGACGAGATCCGCGCGCAGGTCGAAGCCGGCGAGATCACATGGGACGTCGTGGACGTGCTTGCCCATGACGCGCGCATCGGCTGTGACGAGGGGTATTTCCTGCGTCTTCCCGACGACCTCTTTCCCGAGGAGATGGCCGGCGATCTGGTGATCCCGCGGCCCAACGACTGCGTGGGCCCGAACATCACCTGGTCCTGGGTGACGGCCTACGACACGGCGCGCTTTTCCGACGAGGCCCCGGCGTCGGTCGCCGATTTCTTCGACACCGATACATTCCCCGGTCCGCGCGCGATCGCCGCCTTTCCGCAGGCTAACCTGGAGATGGCCCTCCTGGCCGACGGCGTGGCCGCGAAGGACGTGTACGACCTGCTTGCGACAGAAGACGGGCAGGACCGCGCATTCTCGGTGCTGAACGGCATCGCGGCGGATCTGCATCTGTGGTCGTCCGGAGAGGAGCCCATCCGTCTTCTGCAGAACGGCGAGGTCGCAATGACCACGGCCTATAACGGGCGTGTGGCGGCCGCGGAACTGTCCGGCGAAACACGCATCGGCACCATCTACGACGGGCAGATCCTCGACGAGGAATGGTTCGTTGTCGTCGCAGGGGCCCCGAACGAAGCGGCCGCGCTCGACTTCCTCCGCCACGTGGCCGAGCCCGAGCAGCAGGCGGCGCAGGCGCGGTGGATACCCTATGGCCCGATGCGGAAGTCGGCGCTCGACATCATCGCGGCGGGAGAACCCTGGTTTCACACCGGCGTGCCGGTTCTGCCGCATATCCCGTCGCGCGAAGACCGGATCGAGAACGCGCTCGTGCTCGATCCGCAATTCTGGGCCGAGCACGGGCCGGACCTCACCGAGCGGTTCGCCATCTGGCGCAGGGGGCTTGGCCTGTGATCAGTCGGGGTGATGGTCGCGCACCGCGCAGCTCGACGCAAGCAGCACCCAGGCCCAGTTGAAATCCCCCGTTTCGCCATGCGCGTTCAGATAGTCCTCCTGGATCAGGTAGGCGTCCCACTCCATCGCCTGCGGGCAATACCAGTGCTTCGCGTTCGCCTGACGGTGGTGCACCATTTCGTGCAGGAGCACGCTGCGGTCGAAGGCGGTCACGCCGTACCACTGCCGCACGAGGTAGATCGTCGCCGTGTCGGCATCGTAAACGCCCCGCACGGTCTGGTCGATCTGGGTCATGTGCCCGTCATAGAGGATGTCGGCCCCGGGCTGGACGAATTCGACGCGGGCCAGCGGCACGTCCGACCGCGGCAGGTCGGTGTAGCCGTCGAGCCAGAGGTTCAGTTCCTCCATCGTGTCGAGGATCATGCGTTGCTCGTAGGGCGCCTCGTGGCCCTCGATCAGCGGGGCCGCGCCCGCGGGGGCGGCGAGGATCAAGGCGATCAGGCTGGATTTGAGAATGGTCATCGGACAGGCTCCCATGCGCTGCGTTGCAATGGGGACTGCTTGCCCGGCGCCTCTCAGATTCGGGCCAATCCGGTCTCAAGACGCTCTCAAAAGTGGCGTCGTGGGCGCCGTCGGGGTCGGAACCGTCCCACGCAGCCGCTTGACCCGGCCTCCGGCTTGGCCGGATGCTCGATGGGATGACGCGGCTTCAGGCTACCCTTCTCGGCACGTTCGCGCTTGCCACCGGCGATCGCCGTCCGATCCCCATCGAGACACGGAAGGCGCGCGCGCTCCTGGCCGTTCTCGTCATGGCCAAGGGTCAGCCGCTCCGGCGCGAGCAGCTTGCCAACCTTCTGTGGTCCCGCGTCGATACGCGCCAGTCGCTGGCCTCGCTCAGCCAGGCGCTCTACAGCCTGCGCCGCGCCCTTAACGGGACGGCCCCGGATCTCATCAAGGCCCGGCCCGACACCGTGGCGCTCGACGCCGATCTCCTATCGGCCGACGCCTGGGAGCTCGAAGCAGCATTCACGGAAGGCGGCGAGGCCGGGCAGAGGTGTTGCCTGAACCTGTATGAAGGCCCGTTCCTCGACGATCTCTCCATCGACACGGAGGAGGGCTACGCGGAATGGCGCGCGGCCGAACGCGCGCGGCTTGAGGGCTATGCTGTCGACGGCGGCACCGCCCTGATGGCGGCCTGGGAGCGTGCGCCGGAGGCGGCGGAGATGCCGCTCGTCGACCGGCTCCTGTCGATCGACCCCTACAACGAACCGGCCCTGCGCGTCCGGATGCTGCTGCTTGCCCGCGCCGGACGCCCCGCCGCGGCCATCGAGGCCGCGGACGCCTTCGCCACGCTGCTTTCCACGGATCTCGGCATCGCGCCGTCCGACGCGCTTGCCGACCTCGCGGCGCGGATCCGCGCCGGCGCCTTCGACGACGCGGCCTCGAACGCCAGCCGCCCCCGCCGGCCTGTCCCGGCGCTCCGGCCCGTCGTCATCGCGATGGCAGGCGCCGTCCTTCTCGGCGCGGCGCTCCTGTGGGCGACGCTGGCCCCCGGCCCCCGGCCCGACCCGGATATCGTCCGGCTGCTCGTCCGCCCCTTTGACGCGGGCGACGGGGTGGCGCCGGACCTTGCGCGCGGGTTTTCCGACGACCTCTCGACAGCGCTCGTCCGGCGGTCCGACATCGACGTGCTGTCGCGCGAAAGCGGGCGCCTCGTGGCGGATGGGGACGAGGCGTCGAGCGGCGCCAGTCACGTCCTGCGCGGACGCATGCGGAGCGACGAGGACCGGTGGGTGCTTAACGTCTGGATCACCGAAACCGATGGCGGGCGCGAGATCTGGGCCGACCGCTTCGCCGGATCGGAAGACGCGCTTCGCGCCGTGCGCGACGCGACCGTCACCCGGATCTCCGAGGGGATCGGCATCGCGCTGACACCCTTGCCCGCGACCGAGCCGGTCGCACTTCCCGAGGCCGCCGTACCGGCCTATCTGGCCGCCCTCGGCCGGCTGCATTCCGGCGCGCCCGAGGGCAATGCAGAGGCCATCGAACGGCTGACCGAGCTGGCCGAGGCGCATCCCGACGCCCCCGAACCCGTTGCAGGATTGGCCATCGCCTACGAACGGGTCGCCTTCGGGGCGGACGATTTCGCCCGCGCCGCGGGGCTGCATTGGCTGGAAGGTTACTTGCGGCTGAAACGGGAGCTTGCCGCGGCCAATGTGGAACACCCCGATATCCTGGCCGCACGGTCAAGGCTCGCGCTGCGCCGCCTCGACCATCTTGCGGCGCAGGATCTCGCCCGGCGGGCACTCGACCTGGACAGCGCTCATGTCGGCGCGCTCGCGGTTCTGTCGCGAAGCCTCGCGCTCACCGGCGAGACGGATGCCGCGAGGCGTCTTGCGACCCGGGCGATCGTGCTGTCGCCGGCCGCGCCGGAGGACGGATACCTGTCGCTGGGACTCGCGGCCTTTGCCGACGATGAGATGGACCGCGCCCGCGAGGCGGTCGAGACGGCGTTCCTGACAGCGCGGGGCCGTCCGCTGCAGCTCCTCGCCCTGCGGTCCGCCATCCTCGCCGGCGCGGACGAAGCGGCGTCGCGCGCCGCGTTCCGGGAGCTTGTCGCGGCCCTGGAAAGCCGCCCCTTCGGCGCCTGGCGGATGGGCGATGTGACCTATGAGAACCCGCGTGCCGCGACATGGCGGCGGCCGACCGCGGCAGAGGCCGCGACCCTGATCCGTTTCGCGGACGCGGCGGTCGATGCGCGGTTCCGCAACCGACTGTTCGAGGCCTCCGGCGAGGCGGAGGACGCGCAGAACATGGCGCGGGCGGTCCCGCTCTCGGGGGCGGAGATCGAGGAGCGCCTGTTCGACCGCCGGATTGCCGGTCGCCGGACATGGCTCGTCCTGCAGGACTGGACCCAGGTGCGCACGGCCGACGGCGTGCTGTTCCAGGACGGCGCCTTCGGTCCGCTGCCGCGCGCGAGAGAGGGACGAAGCCGCGTCGTCGACGCGCGCCTCTGCGACAGGTGGGTCTGGGAGGAAACCGAGATCGAGAATTGCCAGCTTGTCATGCGAGACGGGGCAGGCACCCCGTCCGTGCTCGTCGGTGAAACGGGCTGGTTTCCCTTCGTGACGGCAGAGACAGGACAGCCATAGAGGGCGCCGGAAGACGAACCGGTCAGCTGCATTGGTCGCCGTCATTGGACCGCATGCAATGTCGGGTCACCGAGAGCAGCGCACCGCGCCGGACACATGGCCGCAACCTGCTTCGATCCACGTCACTCATGAAACCCTTGGAAACAGGATCCGTCCGCACCTTCCCGCCGAAGTGAATACGTTTGCAATTTCGGCTGGGCTTGCTACAAGACTCGCGTTTGACAACGCTCTATCCGAAAGGGATCGTCTTGCTTACCCATGCCGCCAGCTTCCAGGGCGTCCGCCATCTCCGCCGCCCGTCCGAGACCGCGGGCGCGGAAGCCTCCAATCTGGAAAAGACCGTATCCGAGATCCTCTCTGCCGTGCGGGAGCGCGGCGATGCGGCCGTCACCGAATACGCGCAGAAGTTCGACCGGAGCGACCTGACGTCCTTCGAGGTCGGACCGGAGGCGCGCGAAGCTGCCCTGGCAGAGCTCGATCCGCAGACCCGGGAAGATACCGAATTCGCGATTGCAAACGTACGCAGATTTGCCGAGGCGCAGCTTGAGACGATGCTGCCGCTCGACGTCGAGATCCGCCCCGGCGTGCATCTGGGCCACCGCATCATCCCCATCGGGCGCGTGGGCTGCTACGTCCCTGGCGGGCGTTACCCGCTTTTGTCCGCGCCGATCATGACCATCGTCCCGGCCAAGGTCGCCGGCGTGGACGAGGTGATCGCCTGCCTACCGCCCAACGCCCACCGCGCGATGATCGCCGGTTGCCACCTGTCCGGCGCCGACCGGATCTTCCTGATCGGCGGCGCGCAGGCCATCGCAGCCATGGCCTATGGCACCGAGACGGTGCCGGCGACGGACAAGATCGTCGGCCCCGGCAATGCCTTCGTGAACGAGGCGAAACGGCAGGTCTTCGGCCCCGTCGGTATCGACCAGCTCGCAGGTCCGTCCGAGATCTACGTTGTCGCCGACCAGACCGGCGACGCCGAGATGATCGCGACCGACCTGCTTGCTCAGGCCGAGCATGACGTGAAAACCCGGGTCGGCCTGATCACCACCGATGCCAAGCTGGCCGAAGCCGTCGAGGCAGAGGTCGCCCGCCAGCTCACCGAACTCGCGACAGCCGAGACCGCGCGGGAGGCCTGGGAGGCCAAGGGCGAGATCGCGATCTGCGAGGATACGACCGCGATGATCGCCTATTCCGATCATATCGCCGCCGAACACCTGCAGGTCCACACCGCCGACCCGCAGGCGACGGCCAGAGAGCTGCGGAACTACGGTTCTCTGTTCATCGGCGAGATGGCCAGCGTCGTTTACTCCGACAAGTGCTGCGGCACGAACCACACGCTGCCCACCATGGCGGCGGCCCGTTACACCGGCGGGCTTTGGGTCGGCAGCTACGTCAAGACGGTCACGCATCAGTGGATGGATGCCGAGGGCGTGAAGGCGGTCGCGCCCCCCGCCGTGCGCCAGAGCGCCAGCGAGGGGCTCGACGGGCATCGCCGTGCCGCGCAGCTGCGGCTCGACCGCCTTCAGGCGAAGGCCGGCTGAAGCACGGAATGATCGGTCGCCGCCTCGAAGGCGGCGCCGATCGCCAGCACCGTCGCGTCGTCGCCATGCCGTCCGACGATCTGCAATCCCATCGGCAGACCGTCGGCATATCCCATCGGCACGGAAAGCGCCGGATGCCCGGTCAGGTTGAAGGGTATGGTACGCATCGGCGTCCAGACCGGAACCCCGGCCCGGAAGGCCGAAAAGGCCGGGGCGGGCGTCAACGTCGTGGGCAGGATCAGCGCATCGTGGTCGGCCAGCAGCGCCTCGATCTGCGTCCGAAGCGTTTCGACCCGCGCGCGCGCCGCCTTCAGCCGCGCCACTCCGATCTCGCCGCCCGACAGGATACTGGCCCGCGCCATCGGTCCGACCGCCTCGGCATCGGCCGCCGCCACATCGGCCCCATGCGCGGCAAAGCCTTCCGACAGCAGGATGTCCGAGCCGACCGTCTCGATCCCCGCATAGTCCGGCAGTGCGCGGATCTGTACCGTCGCGCCACACAGGCTGAGCACCGAGGCCGCGGCATCGAGCAGCGGCATCAGGTCCGCGTGGGCCGCCTCGTCCTCGGCCCAGCCGCGTCCGTAGGCGAGACGCAGCCCGGCGACCGCGCGCTCCGACCCGGCCACCTGCCCCGACAGCACGGCCGCCGCGGCGGCTGCGTCCGCGGCCGTTCGCGCGACGACTCCGACGTGATCCATTGTCCCCGACAATTCCATGACGCCGTCCCGCGGCACTGCACCTGCGGTCGGCTTCAACCCTACGACGCCGCAATAGGACGCCGGGCTGCGCACCGATCCGCCGGTATCCGTGCCAAGGGACAGCCGCACCAGCCCTGCCGCCACCGCGGCCGCCGACCCGGAGGAAGAACCGCCCGTCACGTGATCCCTGTTCCATGGGTTCTTCGGCTGTGGATAGAGGCTTTCGGCGTCGGGTCCGACGGTCGCCATCTCATAGCTTGCCACGAGGCCGAGCGGCACGGCCCCGCCATCGATCAGGCGTTGCACCGCCGGCGCCGTCTCGCGCGCCCGCCGCGTCGCCTGCAGGCGCGAGCCCCAGCGAACCGGCCAGCCGGCGACGTCGATCACGTCCTTCACCGCGAAAGGAATTCCGTGCAGCGGTCCGAGATCCGTTCCTGCCTGCATCCGCGTATCCGCCACACGCGCCGCGGCCAGGGCCTCCTCCGCCGCGACATGGACGAAGGCGCCGATCCGTCCGTCCTGTGCCTCTATCCGGTCGACATGGGCGCGCGTCAGTGCTTCGCTGGTCAACCGTCCACTGCGGAGCGCTCTGCCGGCCTCCGCGAGGGTCAGGTCGCACGGGCTGTCCGTCATGTACGGGCCTTCTCGAAAGCGCTCCATGCCGCCTCGAACGTCTCGAAATCGAAGCCGTCCTCGCGGGCGGGACCGAGGACCAGGTCTTCCGTGCGTCGCATCTTGTCGATGGCCGCAGGCAGCGCCTCGAGCAGCTCCGGCGGGATGACCACCGCGCCGTGCCGGTCGGCATGTACCAGGTCGCCCGGCCGCACCGTCAGGCCGAAGAGCGTGACCGGGACATCGATCTCCGTGACATGCACGAAGGCATGACTGGGCCCGATCGACCCCGCGATCACCGGAAAGCCGGGGGCGAGGTCGCCCAGATCCCGCATCACCCCGTTGGTCACCGCTCCGGACATGCCGAAGCCCTTGTGCACGCTCGTGTTCACCTCGCCCCAGTATGCGCCCACGCAGTTCGGGTAATCCTGGTCCTCGACCACCGCGACCGACGGCTTCGTCCCCTCGGCCATCGCCTTGTAATAGGCCATGCGGCGGGCCCGGACCTCCTCGGCCGGGTCTTCCGGTGGGGCCAGAGCGGCGATCCGCGCAGTCACGGCATACCCCACGATCGCAGGCGCTTCGGGGTCGGAGCATTGCACGGTGCCGCGGGTATAGGCGTCGAAGCCGCGCGTGCCCTGCGCGGTCTCGATGGCGTTGCAGATCGTGGGCGTGTCGACGCTTTGCAGGAGCGTCAGAAGCTCGTCATTCATCGGTTGTCTCCAGCCAGTCCGCCAGGGCGGCATTGGTCTTTTCGGGTTGTTCCAGCGTGGGCAGGTGCCCCGCCCTCTCGATCACGACCAGGCGGCTATCGGCCACCAGATCATGCATCAGCGCGTGCCGCTCCACCGGGCAAAGCGCGTCGTCCCATCCGCAGAGGATCAGCGTGGGGCATGTCACCGACCGCAATGTCTCCTGCCGGTCCGGCCGGTCGCGCAGCGCAAGCGACTGGTTCACGAATTGCTCGGGGCCCAGCGCCATCGCCATCTCCATGCAGAGGTCGAGGATCGCGGTGCGGTTCGGCCCCTCGGTCAGATAGTTGGGCTTCATCTCGTCGCGCATGACGGCGTGCAGCGCCCCGGCGCGCGCCTTGTCCATCTGCGGGGCGCGGCGGGCCTGCACCTCGGGCCGTTCGGCCAACGGGTTCGTGTCCAGAAGCGCCAGGCCGGCCAGCCGCTCCGGCGCCTGCGCGGCGATCTCCATCGCCACGATCCCGCCCATGGACAGCCCCGCCAGCGCAAAGCGCGGCGGGGCGTCGGCCAGCACCTGCGCCGCGAGCTCCGTCATGGTCGCCGCCCCGCCGATCGGCGCGCACTGCATGGCCCGGCTCCCGGAGAACGCGGCGAACTGCGGCCCGAAGAGCCGCGCGTCGCACATCATGCCCGGGAGAAGGACAAGCGGCGTCATGCCACCCGCGCCGCTCCCTCGGCCATGGCCGCGAGCTTGGCATAGGCGATGTCCGGATCCACGGCGCCATAGCCCGCGAAGGTGCCAAAGCCGCAATCCGACCCGGCGATCACGCGATCCGCCCCGACGATGTCGACGAAGCGCGCGATGCGCTGCGCCACGAGGTCCGGGTGCTCGACGAAATTCGTGGTCGTGTCCACCACGCCAGGCACCAGCACCTTGTCCTCGGGAATGTCTGCCTTGCGGTCGCGGAACACGGACCATTCGTGGCCATGCCGCGGGTTCGAGGTTTCGAACAGGACATAGCGCGCGCGGGCCGACATCAGCGTGTCGAACATCCGGGACATCGGGATGTCGCAGACATGCGGTCCCTCGTAATTGCCCCAGCAGATGTGGATGCGGACCTTCTCTTCCGGTATGCCGTCCAGCGCGTGGTTCAGCGCCTCCACATGGGCAGCGGCGACCTTGACGAAGGCCTCGTCCGAGAGATCGGTGAACAGCATGTGCCGCGACAGGGCGAGGTCCGGACAGTCGAGTTGCAAGTCGAGGCCGGCATCGACGATGGTGCGGTATTCCTCGGCCATGGCGTCGGCCAGGGCGGCGAGATAGGCGTCCCGCGTCGGGTAGTGATCGTTCTGCAGGAAGAGCGAGATCACCCCGGGGCTCGCCGCGTTCATGAACCCACGCTCGACCCCGTGCTCGTCCATCGCCGCCTTCAGGTTGTCGATGTCCTTTCGCAGCGCGTCCTGCCCCTTGGATTTCACCTCGCCCACGCACATCGGGCGGGCGTATTGCGGTGTCCCGCCCTCGTCGGCGATGCGTTTGAGAAAGCTCGGGAAGGCCTTGAGATCGGCCGGCGCGTTGCGCGGGCTGTCCCCGTCGAAGCCGGTATAGCGGTCTTTCACATAGGTCGCGTAGGAGATCTTCGAGGTTTCGCCATCGGACACGATGTCGATCCCCGCCTCCTTCTGCTTGCGGACCGTGTCCGAGACCGCGCGGGTCATGCAGGCGTCGAAGGCGTCGGCGTCATGCGCCTCGCCGCGTTCGCGGGCGAAGATGAAGTCGACCACTTCCTGCGTCCGAGGGAGCGAGCCGACATGGGTGGTCAGAACTCGGGTCATATTGCTGCCTTTTCGGTCTGTTGCCGGGGCGCGGCGGACGCGGGCCGCCACCGCGCGCCCGCTGACGTCTCAGCCTCTCCAGGTCGCCCCGGCGGGATCGTCGGTGCCGACGACGCGATACAGCGCCGCCTCGCCCGTCATCGACGGGACCGCAGAATGGGCCAGGTTTTCCGGCACGCTCATGGTGTCGCCGGGGGCCAGCACGACCGAGCCGCCGTCCCAATCCACGCGCCAGTGGCCCTTCACCGGCATCAGAACCGACGGATGATCGTAGCTGTGCATCTCCTCCGTGGCGCTTTCGCGGGTGACGAAATCCACCTCGAAGCCCGGCCGGTCGCGCAGCAGGCCGGTCTCGCCGATCACGGTCACGGGCTTGCGGTCCGCCAGCGCCACCAGGTCCCAGTAGCGGGCCACGTGGTTCGGCAGCACATCCGCCGTCGTAGGCTCGGGCCGCTTGGCGAGCTCGTCCTCGTTCATCACCGGCATCGGCTTGACGCCATCGGGCAGGTGCTGACCCTTCTTGCTGTCATAGAGCTTGCCGTTGTCGCCCAGGACCAGCCCGTGATCGGCGGCCTCCTCGATCACCTGGGGGGCCCACATCACGCCGCCCCCGGCATCGTCACCGCCGAGGATCGCCATGATCATCCCGTAATCGGTGCCGATGTTCTCGAAGCCGCGGAAGATCCCGGTGGGGATGTTGAAGATGTCGCCGGGCTCCAGCGTGACCTCGCCCGCCGTGCCCCAGCGACCCCAGAAGAAGCGCCAGCGCCCGGACAGGACGAAGAACACTTCGGCCGTGTGGTGGTCGTGCAGCGAGTTGCGGCATTTCGGCGGCTGCCCCGCCGCGCCGATGTTGAAGCCGTGCGGGATGGAGATGTGGACGTGCTGGTCGGGGCTTTCCGAAACGCCGCCGCCGATGATCGTGAAGTTCTCCTTCTGGTTCGAGCCCGGCGTGTGGGCGTCGATGAAGGCGGTCTTGCAGGGTTGCAGCTCGCCATAGCGAACGATGCGGGGTTCCATATCCTGGGGTGTCATCTGTCTGATCCTGAATTCGTGTGAAAGATTGCTCTCGTCTCAGCAGAGGACGCGCCCGGGCGGGCGCAGGTTGAGCCGCCGGGCGCGGCGGCTGGCCAGATAGCCGTGATACGGCGACCAGAGGCGGGCGATGCGGGCCATCAGACCCCTCCCTTACGGAGCAGGATCTGCTTCCAGACTGCGACTTCGTCGATCAGCGTGAATTCCCGCCTCAGCCCCCATTCGCCCCATTCGGCGTGGGTGATGCCCATCACATGCACCTCGGCGCCGGTCGGCGCGCCGAAATATCCCGCACCGGCATGTTCCCCCGTCAGCGACCAGCGCACGGCGGCGCGGGTCGGCGTGCCGGGATCGGAGCGGCCGATCACGTGGTGGATATCGAAGGTCGCGGTCGGAAAGGAGGAGCGCAGCCGCATCCAGTCGGTCTCGGCGAACTCCCAGGACCAGCCGCCGCGACTGCCCCAGTGTTCGGTCCGCACCGCCCGGTCGTATTCCGCGCGGATCACGGTGAAGTTCTTCTCCATGATCCGCCGCAGGATACCCGCGAGCTTCGCGCCCCAAGCGTTGTCGTTGCCGCGCCCGGTGTAGGGCCCCTGCATGTCATGATCGGGATGGAACGGCTGCACGCAGGCCTCGGGGCCGCCTTCGCGCTCGATCTGGTAGAGCGCGTAGTCGGACGGCTCCCACCCCAGCTGCCGGGCCATGCCGCCCACGTCGCGGATCAGCCACTCGTCGTCGATCACGTCCGCCTTCGCGGCGCAATCGGCGATGGCGCGGATCTCGAACCGTTTGCCGGTCGGCGCCCCGAAGGCGCCATGGCCTGTATGCGTGCCCGTGGTGACCAACCGGTGGGACGACAGGTAGCGCCCCGCCTCCGCCGGGTCCTCGGACCAGATCACGTCTTCGCCCAGAAGTTGCCGGTCTGGAAACTCCGCCAGCGTTGCCAGCGTGCCGTCGATCACCCCGGCATTGCCGCGCACCAGGCCCGAGGGAAACCGCATCGGAATGTCCTTGCCGTAGTAATGGTGCAGCGTGGCGAGGCCGCGCTCTTCCCAGATCTCGTGCGTGATCTTCAGGATGTAGTCCGGCAAGTCGCTGAACCTGGGAGAGAACCCCTTCATTCGTGCTGTCCCGTCTGCAGAAGGATCTGCTTCCAGATCGCCGTTTCGTCGATGAGCGTGTACTCGCGCCGGATCGTCGGATCGCCACCGCCGAACGGGCCGAACTCTGCATGGGTGATGCCCATGACATAGACCTCCGCCCCGGTCGGCATGCCGAAGCGGCCCCAGCCGGAATGAGTGCCGTGCAGCGACCAGCCTATCGCGGCCCGGGGCGGCACCAGCGGATCGTCGCGCCCCACGGCATGCTCGATCGTGAATTCCGCGCCGGGGAAGGCCGCGCGCAGCCCCATCCAGAACCTGTCCGCCTCGGCCCAGCCCTCGGCCTCTTGCCCGCCGGCGTAGTGCAGCGCCGCCGCGCGGTCATAGGCGCGCGGGATCACGTCGAAATCGGCCGCCATGATCGACGAGAGCGTGTCGGACAGCCGCTGGGCCCAGGCGCTGTCGTTGCCGTGCCGGTCATAGGGCCCGGCGACATCCGTGTCTGGCGTCAGGGGCTTCACGCAGGCGTCCGGCCCGCCCTCGCGCCGGATCAGGTCGCGGGTCCAGTCCACCACGCCCAGACCCATCTGCCGGACGATCGCCGACTGGTCGCGCACCAGCCACTCGTCATAGACGGCGTCGTCGCGGATCGCGCAGTCCGCAAGGATCCGGTAGCGCAGCCGCGTGCCGCTGGCCGCGCCGTACATGCCGGGATGGGTGTGGGTCGCCGTGCAGAGGAGCCGGTGTGACGACAGGTATGCGTCCGAGGTCTCGGTCGCTCCCTCGGGATCCTCGCACCAGATGACGTCTTCGCCCAGAAGCTCCCGGTCGGGCAGTTCGGCCAGCGTGGCCATGGTGGCGGCGATCACGCCGGAATTGTCCACGACGACCGAGGCCGGCGAGCGCACCACCAGCCCGTCGGCATAGCGCCGCCGGAGCGAGCCGATCTTGCGGTCTTCCCAGATCTCCTTGGTGATCCCGATGACGAAATGCGGAACGTCCCGCCATTCGGGTGCGAAGCCGCGCATTCAGCCCTCCTGGCGGGGCGTCGTGGAGCCCCGGATGATCAGCTCGCCCTCCAGCACCACGCGGCGCGCCGGTGCGTCCCGGTCCTCGATGCGCTGCAAGAGAGCGTCCACGGTCTGCGCCACCATCCGGTTGATCGGCTGGCGGTAGCTCGTCAGATCATAGGCGGGCCATGCGGCAATCGGGGTGTCGTCGAACGCGGCGACGGCGACATCCTCGGGAATACGCAGACCGAGCTTCGAGCGGATCACGTCCATCACCGCGAAGGCCATGTGATCGTTGCAGACGAAGACCGCCTCGGGCCGGGCCGGCCCTGCGAACATCTCCAGCGCGGCGACTCGCGCCCTGGCGTATTCGAAGTTCCCCAGCTCCCGCGCGGCGAGCGACAGTCCGGCCTCCTCCAGCCCCTCGCGAAAGCCGCGCTCGCGATCGCGTTGTGTCGAGGCCTCTTCCAGCCCCGCGATATAGCCGATGCGGGTGTGGCCAAGGCTCGCGATATGCGCGGCGATGGCACGCCCGCCCTGATAATTGTCCGTCGTTACAGAGGACATCCGGTCGTCGTCCTGCGCGCGGTTGAACAACAGCACCGGGATGCCGTGCTCGTGGCAGCGCCTGGCCAGGACCGAGGACATCGAGACCGAGGCCAGGATGATCCCGTCGACCTGGTAGTCGAGGATCTCGCGCATCACGTCCTGCACGTCGCCCTTGGTGGGCGAGGCCATGAACACCAGGACGTGATAGCCCTTCTGCTGCAGCGCGACCGAAAGGCGCTCGACCGCCTCGGGATAGAACTGGTTTTCGAGGTAGGCGACCACGAGGCCGATGATCCGGCTCTTGCCGGTGATCATCGCCCGGGCGAGCACATTGGGCCGGTAGCCCAGCTCCTCTGCCGCGGCGAGCACCTTTTCGCGCGTCTTGCCCGAGACGCTGGCCCCCGGCGTGAAGACGCGCGAGACCGCGGACTGGCTGACGCCGGCGCGGCGGGCGACCTGCAGGGATGTCACGTGGTCGTTGCCCATCAGTCTGCCGTCCAGCCCCCGTCGATCAGTAACGACGTGCCCGTGACCAGCCCGGCGGCATCCGAGGCGAGGTACAGCACTGCGCCCATGATGTCCTCTACTTCGCCCACGCGGCCAAGCTTGATCTTCTCCGCAACCCAGGCCGCGCGCTCGGGGTTGTCGAAGGTCGCGGCGGTCAGAGGCGTCCGGATGAAGGTCGGGCAGATGGTGTTCACCCGCACCTGCTTCGGGCCCCACTCGATGGCCATGGATTTCACCATGCCCTCGAGCCCGTGCTTGGTGGCGCAATAGACCGCGCGGTCGATGCCTCCGACATGGCCCATCTGACTGCCGATATGGATGATCGAGCCGGAGCGGCCCGCAGCGATCATGCGCCGCGCCGCGCCAGTGGACAGGAAGTAGGCCGACCGCAGGTTCAGCCCCATTGCCGCATCGAAATCCTCGGGCGTGGTTTCCAGCGCGGGAGAATGCCGGGCAAGACCCGCGGAATTCACGACCACGTCGAACGGATCGTATGTCTCCAGCATCTCCGCCAGCGCGCCGATATCGCTCATGTCGAGCACGCAGGCTTCGGCGGCGCCCCCTTCCTCCGCGATCAGGTCCACCGTCGCCTGAAGCTTCTCCGCACCGCGCGCGAGACACACGACATGCGCGCCCGCCTGCGCCAGCGCCGCGGCGCAGGCCTGCCCGATGCCGGAGGACGCGCCGGTCACCAGCGCCCGCCGCCCGTCGAGCCGCATGGATGGGGTGCGCGGCAGGCTCATGTCGCGGCCTCGCGGTAGGGCGCCGCCTCGCCATAGGGCACGTTCGCGCCGCCATAGCGGCGCACCCGCAGGTTGCACTGCTCGGCATGCGCCACGAAGCCTTCCAGAAGGCACAGGCGCGATCCGTATTCGCCGATCATTGCCGCGGCCTCGTCGGTGAGAATCTTCTGGTAGCTGTGCGTCTTCAGGTATTTACCGACCCACAGACCGCCCGTATAGCGCCCGGCCTTCTTGGTGGGCAGAGTGTGGTTCGTGCCGATCACCTTGTCGCCGTTGGCCACGTTGGTGCGCGGGCCGAGGAACAGGGCACCGTAGCAGGTCATGTTGTCGAGGAACCAGTCGTCCCGGTCGGTCATCACCTGCACATGCTCGGAGGCGATGTCGTCGGCGACCGCGAGCATCTCGTCGTAGCTGTCGCAGACGATGACCTCTCCGAAATCCTCCCAGCTGACGCGCGCGGTCTCGGCGGTGGGCAATATCTGTAGCAGGCGATCGACCTCGGCCATGGTGTCTTTCGCCAGCCGCTCCGAATTCGTTAGAAGAACACAGGGGCTGTTATAGCCATGCTCTGCCTGTCCCAGCAGGTCGGTGGCGCAGAGTTCCGCGTCCGCCGCGGTCTCGTCGGCGATGACCATGGTCTCGGTCGGCCCGGCGAACAGGTCGATTCCGACGCGCCCGAAAAGCTGGCGCTTCGCCTCGGCCACAAAGGCGTTGCCCGGCCCGACCAGCATATGCACCGGCTCGATCGTCTCGGTGCCGAGCGCCATGGCGCCGATCGCCTGGATCCCGCCGAGCACGTAGATCTCGTGCGCCCCGCC
The DNA here is from genome assembly GCF_029168335.1 of Psychromarinibacter sediminicola. Lineage (GTDB taxonomy): Bacteria > Pseudomonadota > Alphaproteobacteria > Rhodobacterales > Rhodobacteraceae > Psychromarinibacter > Psychromarinibacter sediminicola. The sequence continues at coordinate 12,242 of NZ_JARGYC010000001.1, read as the reverse complement.
CAGATGCATCGCGGCGATCACGCCCGGGTTGGGCTCGCCCTTGAAGGGGGGCGTCGCGGCGATGATGCGCGGCACCCCGGCGACAGAGGCCGTGGCCACCGACATGTGGGCCGAGGCGACCATGGGAAACTTGCCGCCGGGCACGTAGCAGCCGACGGACTGGACCGGAATGTTGCGGTGGCCCAGGACGACACCCGGCAGGGTTTCGACCTCGATGTCCTTCATCGACTCCCGCTGCGCCTGGGCGAAGACGCGGACCTGCTCCTGCGCGAAGCGGATATCGGCCATCTCGCGATCGCTTACCTTGGCGATGATCGCCTCGATCTCGCCGTCGCTCAGGCGGTAGGTTTCCCGGCTGTAGCCGTCGAACTTCTCCGCCATTTCGCGGACGGCCGCGTCGCCCCGCGCACCGATCTCGGCGAGCGCGGCTTCGACGGCGCCCCGCACCTTGGCGTCGTCTTCCGCGCGCTCGGCTTCGGGCTTGCCTCGCTTGAGGTATCTCACGCTCATTTCGTCTCTCCTCGCTCGGGATGCGGCGGGACCGCTGTTCCGTCGTCGTAGTGTTCCCAGCCCTGGCCGTCGAACACATCGCGGCCGAGCTGCGCCAGGACCGCGGCGAAATCGACCGAGACCCAGTTGTCCCGGATGCGCCCGTCCTCGATCTTCCAGAAATCCATGTAGGGAATGCGCACCCGCTTCCCGGTCGCCGCGATACCCATGAAAGGCCCCGAATGCGTCGCCTCGATATGGCCGAAACAGGACGCCCAGTCGCCTTCGCAGACGAACTGCTCGGTCTTGTAGTCGCGTTCGGTGAAGGCGGCGCGAAGCGGCAACTGCCAGTTGCGGCGGAACGCGGCGAGATCCGGCTTGGTGCCGCACCCGTAGTTGCCCATCCAGCGGAAATCCTCATGGAAATGGTCGGCCATATCGTTCGAGTTGGCCGCCAGCGCCTCTTCCATGCGCCGCACGACCGCCCGGGTTGCCTCGGCCTTCTCCTGCGGGCTCATCAAGTCTTGATCCTTTCTCCGCTCGCGGTATCGAAAAGGTGGCAGATCTCGGCCGGGATCCGGGCCTCGACGACATCGCCGATCTCGGCGCGGTAGTCCTTGTTGGTCTTGACCGAGACCAGGCCGGCGCCGATCCGCCAGGTGATCATCGAGGCCTCGCCGAGCAGCTCGATGGAATACATCGGCGCGGCGATCTGGCCGCCCGACGGCACGATCTCGGCGTCCTCGGCCCGGAAACCGAGCGTGACATTGCCGGAGGCGTGCTTCGGCAGCCCCTCGACACGGATGCCCGGCCCCTTGAAAAGGCCGTCCTGCAGCTTGCCTTCCACCAGGTTCATCGCCGGCGACCCGATGAAGCTTGCCACGAAGGTGTTGGCGGGGTCGTTGTAGATATCCGTGGGCGTGCCGACCTGCTGGATCCGGCCGCTGTTCATCACCACCACCCGCTCGGCCAGGGTCATCGCCTCGATCTGATCATGCGTCACGTAGACCGTCGTGACCTTCAACTTGGACTGCAGGTTCTTGATCTGCGCCCGGGTCGAGACGCGGAGTTTGGCGTCGAGGTTCGACAGCGGCTCGTCCATCAGGAACACCGTCGGCTTGCGCACGATGGCCCGGCCGAGCGCGACGCGCTGGCGCTGACCGCCAGACAGTTCGGCGGGGCGTCGGTCCATGAACTCTTCGAGCTCCACCATCTCGATGGCCTTCATGACCATCTCGCGATGCTGTTCCTTGGGCACCTTCCGCACCCGCAACGGGAAACGGATGTTTTCGTAGACCGTGAGGTTCGGGTAGAGACCGTAGGACTGGAACACCATCGAGATGTCGCGGTCCTTCGGGTCGAGCTTGTTGACCATCTTCTCGCCGAGCCAGATCTCGCCCTCCGTGACCGATTCCAGCCCCGCGATCATCCGCATCGTGGTGGACTTGCCGCAGCCTGACGGCCCCAGCAGCACGAGAAATTCCTGATCCGCGATGTCGAGGTCGAAATTGTCTACCCCGACGAAGGAGCCCCAGCGCTTGCTGACGTTCTTGAGTTGCAGTCTGGACATCGAACCGGCCCCTTATCCCTTCACCGCGCCGGCGGTCAGGCCGGACACGATCTGGCGTTGGAAGAACAGAATGAGCAGGAAGAGCGGCAGGATCGCAGAGACCACCGCGGCGACCGCGTACATCACCTTGCCCTTTTCCTGCGTCGACCCAAGGAAGCTGTCGATCTGGGGCACCATGGTGGTGTTCTCCTCCGACAGCAGCATCGCGGTCACCGTGAAGTCGTTATAGGCCAGCAAGAAGCTGAACAGCCCCGTGGTGATCACTCCCGGCCACATCACCGGAATCACCGCCAACCGGAACGCCTGGAACCGCGTGCATCCGTCGACCATCGCCGCCTCATCGAGATCCTTGGGGATCGACAGGAAGAAGCTGTGCAGCATCCACAGGGTGAAGGGCTGGTTGATCGCCACCAGGACGACGATCGTCGTGGTCAGGTGACCCCAGATGTTCAGCTCGAAGAAGGGCAGCAGGTAGCCCGACACGAGCGTGACATGCGGCATGGCGCGGAACACCAGCGCCGCCATCAGAATCCAGAACGTGTATTTGAACCCCGACCGCGCCAGAGCGTATCCGCCCAGCGTGCCCAGCGTGAGCGAGATCAGGACCGTGAAGACAACCACGATCAGCGTGTTCAGCGCGTTGCGCCAGAACGCCTGCTCCACCCAGGCGCCATAATAGCCCTCGAGCGTGAAACGCCCGCCGGTCTGCAGCTGCGTCGCCGGTCCGGTGATCGCGTTCATCCAGTCGGCGCGGGAAAAGAAGTCCCCCTCCACCTTGAACGAGCCCCACATCGTCCAGAGGAACGGAAAGGCCGCGATCATGAGCCAGATGACGATGAACGCGATCGACAGGGCGACCAGCGGCATCGGTTTCTTCGTTGCCGGATTGGACATGGCCTGCTCCCCTCAGCTCGGCTTGCGGTTGAACTCGCGCCAGTTGCGGCGCAGCACCGGTGTGAGAAGGATCAGCACCCCGACGATCGTGAGCATCGAGGTCGCCGCCGCCGAGCCGAACAACGGCGTGTCCGACAGGCGCAGGTCGTTGTAGATCAGATAGCTCAGCGAGGTGGCGCTGGCCGCGGCCGAGAAGCCGATGATCGGTTCGAAGATCCGGAAATTGTCCATCAGCTGCATCAGCCCGATGAACGTGGCCAGCGGCAGAAGGTAGGGGATCACGACGAAGCGGATCCGCTCCAGTCGGTTCGCCCCGTCCACCATGGCCGATTCCAGCGTATCCCGTGGTACGGTCTGCAGGCCGGCGTAGAACACGACGAACGCGAAGGGCGCGGAATGCCAGACCCCGTAGACGAAAAGCGTGACCCAGGTCAGCGCGGGCGAGGCCGTGAGCGACAGCGTCGGGTCGCCGAAGATCGACTGGAGCGCCGCGCCCAGGATGCCGCGGGAGTTGATCATCCAGAACAGCACCAGCGAGCCCACCAGCGGCGTCACGATCATCGGCAGGAGCGAGAAGAAGATCACCGGCCCCTTCAGGACATTCGGGATCGAATTGACCACCACCGCGATGATGAAGCCCAGCACGATCACCAGCGGCGTGACGATGAAGGTATAGGCCAGCGTGAAGATCAGGGCCTTGTAGAACGGCAGGTTCATGATCCGGTTGCGGATCTCGCCGAAATTCTCGGACGTGGCGACGATTTCGCGGATGTCGTCTATCGCCAGGTGGCTGGGGTTCGTGTAGGTGCCGAGACCGTGGAACCGGCCGGCGGGCTGCTCTTCGCGGAGTTGCTCCATCGCCTCGCGATCGACGCGAACCTCGGAGTTGCAGCCGAAGGGGCCGCAGTTCTCGGCCTCGATCATGATCTGCTCGTGCTCGACATAGAGCGACTGGAAACCAACCGAGACGATCGGGATCGCGATGAAGAGGATCATCGCGAAGAGTGACGGCCAGATGAAGGCCAGAAAGGTCTTGTGCGGCATGTCTCTCCCCCTTCCGCGGCGCGAGAGGTGTCCCGGCGCGGTCTGATGTCTCGGCGGGCGGACGGTCCGGGGGGCACGGCTCCCCCCGGAGATCAGGTCAGTTGAGGAACCCGGCTTCGCGCGCAGCGGTCTCGTAGGCCGCGGCTACGTCGGCCAGCGCCTGTTCCGCGCTCTCGTCGCCCTGCAGGTACTCGGTCAGGTTATCCCCGAGGGCGGTGTGCAGCAGGCCCATATAGGGCAGCATCGGGTAGGGACGCGCCCCGCCCTGCAGGTTGGCGATCACGCCCTCGGCGGCCTCGGTCGGCTCGTAGCCCTCGATCAACCACACGGCCTCGGTCGGGTGCTCGGCCATCATTTCCGGAGAAACGCCGTTCATCATCGCCTGGAAGGAGGCCTCGGCATCCTCGTCCGAGATGTTCGACGCGATGGTGAAGCCGTCCCACCAAAGCGCAGCGCCGGGGATGTCACTGTCGCCCACGGCGAGTGCCGCGGCGACGCCGGAATTGGCCGCTATCGCGGGCGCCGGGCCCTCCTCGTCGAGATAGGCGCCCGCACGCGACCCCCAGGTGATCGAGAAGGCGATGTCGCCGGCCTCGTAGATCGGCAGGACGGAGTTGGAGTCGTAGGTCACCCACTCGGGGTTCATGTATTCGGTCATCGCCTTGAGCGTCTCGAGCACTTCCATGCCGTGCTCGTTCTGGATCGCCAGCTCCGCCGTGCCCGGCTCGAAGAAATCCGCGCCGGTGGAGAGATAGGCGTTCACGAATTCCGCGGCGATGTTCCAGCCCGGCATGAAGTTCGACGCGATCGGGTATTCCATAACGCCGTTGGCGCGCAGCGTTTCGGCGGCGGCCAGAAGCTCGTCATAGTCCGTCGGAACCGCGATGTCGTTCTCCGCCAGGAGATCCTCGCGGTAGACGAGATGCTGGGCGTTGGCCATGAAGGCGATCGCCATCGTTTCGCCGCCCACCTTGATGAGCTGGCTCGGCTGCAGCTGCTCGCCGTACTCGGCGATGTAGTCGTCGAGCGGGCGGATCAGGTTGTTGTTCAGAAGCGGCACGATCGAGTTCGTCGCGATGACGGCCACGGTGTAGGTCGCCGGGTCGATCGTCAGCGCCGGCACCTGGATCGACTTGTGCTCCTCGGTCGCGTTGCGCGTGACCTCGACCCCGTCACTTTCGCATTTCGCGGCGAAATCGGCCACGGCGTGCAGCGCCGCGAAGTCGTTGGAGAGAATACGGACCGAGCCGCTCTCGATACCGCAAGCGGCCGAAGCGGCCCCCGCCGAAACGATCATCGCCGCGGTCGCGGATGTCATGGTGGTGAATTTCATTCCGGAATTCCTCCGCTGAAGTGCGTGCGCCATGACCCTGTCCGTCCGGGCGGCAACGCTTGTTTTCGTTCGTCTGCCGGCCGCAGCGGCCGCCAAACCTGGGCAAACCATAGGCCGTATTGAATACGCTTGCAATATTTTTGTCGGAAGCGCATGACTCCCCAAAACCGGAGCGCTCCCATGATCGAGACCAAGAAGAGACTCTACAGCGGCCTGGCCACGCTCTGCGATGCCGGCGCGACGGGGTTCGAGCGCCACGCAGCCGACCTCTACGACCCGCAGGTCGAGGTGCGCGCCGCCCACCCGGTCAACGAAGGCAAGGGCCTGGAATTCCTCGCCGACGCGCTCTACGGCCCCGCCCTCGCCGCCTTCCCCGATCTCGAGCGGCGCGACCTCATCGTCGTCGGCGGCAGTTATGAGGGCCGCCGCTACGTCGCCACGATGGGGCACTACTGCGGCACCTTCCACGGCGACTGGTTGGGCATCCCGGCCACGGGCCGCGCCACATACATCCGCTACGGCGAGGTGCACGAGGTCCGCGACGGGCGAATCGTCCAGACCAACTGCCTATGGGACATCCTCGACGTGATTCGGCAGGCCGGGCACTGGCCGCTCGCGCCCAGCCTCGGCGCCGAGGGCATGTGGCCCGGCCCGATCACCCAAGATGGCGTCGTGCTTACGCCGCAGGATCCTGCGCAATCGCGGGCCAGCCTCGCGCAGACCCTGGCCATGCAGGCAACGCTCGGCGCCTATGGCGACGAGGCCGAAGGCGGTCGCGAAGGCCTGCTGAACATGCCCCAGAAGGACCACTGGCACCCGAAGATGATGTGGTACGGCCCCTCCGGCATCGGCACGGCGCGCGGGCTTTCCGGCTTCGTCGATCACCATCAGCTGCCCTTCCGCACCGCCTTTCCCGGGCGCAAGGGCGGCGGCCAGTGGGACGAGGTCGCCGAGTTGAAAGAGAAACATGGCGGCGGCCATTACGTCCGGGTGGGGGACGGCCCCTATTCCGTCACCGCCGGCTGGCCGAGCGTCTTCGCCATGCACACCGGCCCCGACTTCCTTGGAATCGGCCCGACGAATCGCCCCGTGACCATGCGCGTGATGGATTTCTACCTCCACCACGAGGGGCTTATTCGCGAGAACTGGGTGCCGCTCGACATCCTGGATCTGCTTCTGCAGATGGGGGTGGACGTGCTTGGACGTATGCGCGCATTGCTCGCGACACGCGGCTGAAGCGAGGCCTTCGCGGCCCATCTTGCAAACGTATGCTATCTGCGTCAGGATGGGCGCCAGCAACGTCAATTATCGGGAAAGCATCATGGCTGCGAAGGATCAGGGAACCAACGGCACGGGCAACGGGACGTCCAAGGGCGCAGCGGGCAAGGTCCTGCAGGCCGAACGGCGCGACTTCGTCGACCTCGTTCCGGAAAACCGCGAACGGGTTCAGCCGATGAAGGGCTTCGACCCGATCTACACCGACATCGTGGATTACATCATCCGCTGCACCCACCGCATCTGGGACGAGCGCGATGTCGGCCTGATCTATACGCACTACACGCATGACTGCGTGGTCTACAGCGCGCTCGGCACGACCTACACGCGCGAGGAAGTCGTCCAGAACACGATCCAGCGCATGTTCATGCTGCCCGAACGCCGCGGCATGGCCACCCAGGTGATCTGGAACGGCAACGAGGAGGATGGCTTCTACACCTCGCACCTCGTCACCGGCACCGGCCGCCACACGCAGCCGGGCATCTACGGCAAGCCCACCGGCCGCACCTTCGTCGCCCGCACCATCGCCGACTGCATGATCTACGAGAACATGATCTACCGCGAGTGGCTGGTGGTCGACACGATGGCGCAGGTCAAACAGATCGGCCTGGACCCGCAGGCCTTCGCCGAGTCCCTGGCCAGGAGCTATTTCGACAAGGGGCTCCTGGCCGTGGACATGGGCGAGAACCGCCGCTTGATCGGCCAGTACCCGCCGGAGAGCGAACCGGACACCGCCATCGCCAACAACGACCTGGAACGCGAGGTGCTGATCTGGCTGCACGAGATCCACAACAAGCGGATGTTCGGCAAGATCAAGGAGGTCTACGCCCCCACGGTTCAGTATCACGGGCCCCTGATGAAAGAGCTCTACGGCCATGGCGCCGTGACGCACCAGACCGTCGGCCTTTACGCCTCGATCCCGGACGGCTTCTTCATGCCGCAGCACATCTGCTCGGTCCCCTGCGAGGAGGGCGGCACCAAGGTCGCGATCCGCTGGATCGTCGAGGGGCACCACCTCGGCTGGGGCGTTCTGGAGGAGCTGGGCGCTCCGACGGGCAAGCGGGTGCAGGTCATGGGCATGACCCATCTCCACGTTCGGGACGGCCGCATCGTCGACGAATGGACAAACTACGACGAGATGTCGCTGCTGATGCAGGTGAAACTGGCTCAGATGGCCGACAGCCCCTCGGTGCTCGATGGCGATCTCGACGCCTGATGGCGGGGGCTGCGACGCGAGGGGCGGAATCTGACAGAAGAGACCCCTCACAGAGGGGCACTGTCACGTAAACCGGGTGGGGACCGAGGCGGTGGGAGGGTCGCGTTGTCTATTCGCCGCCGCACCGCGCCACATCGCAAGCTGGCGTCAAGCAACATAGTCCTGTAAGCACGAAAAAGCCTTGGCGACCGTAGCCGCCAAGGCGAAAGCTGATCGAAATACAAGGCGGCACCACCACTCACGAACGGCGCCTTGGGGACGTTACCACGGGGCGACTTGGACGCCAAGAATTTATCATTATGATAATTTGCTCCGTGGATCGTCTTCCTCCCCCAATTGACGGAACGCGCAGAGCGATGGAATAAACAGGAAATGGACAAACTGGGTTCAATTTTCGAGCTACGCGAAATGCTTAGACAGCTTGAACGGGACGTGGGCCTCGGGGAACTAAGCCGGACCGAACGTGACGTGCTGCTGGCGGCCCACAGCATCTGTAAGCGTCCGGGGGACGTCATCAGCTCGGAGCAGATTCGCAACCATACGCTCGTGCAATCCGTGGCGCAGGCGACCTTCTACCGCGCCATTCGCACGCTTCTCGGCCACGGCCTGCTGGAACGGGCCGCGGAAACCAAGGCGCGATCCTACGTCGTGCGGAGCGATCTGATCGGCAAGAACCCGCAGGAGCTACAATAGACGTTCCGCTGTCCGGACCGCGTTCCGAAAACCGTTCAACGCGATACGAAGAAACAGGGGACGAGTTCAACCTGACCTATCTACCGAGCTTCATCGTGCTGATCTTGGCCTACATCCTGGCCCACGGCCTGACCGCCATGCTGATCACACCGCTGCAGGCGCGCATCATCCCGGACATCACGGCGTTCGCCAGCCTGGTCTACCTGCCCCATGGCGTTCGGGTGCTGGCGACATGGCTGCTTGGCCGCGTGGCGTTCGTTCCGCTCTGTATCGGCGCCTTCCTGTCAGAGGTCATCTTCACCCCGGCCGAGACAAGCAGTGCCATGGATGCGGTGATCCTCGTGTCGATCGCGGTCGGGGCGGCCTCGGCGATTGCCGCCTTCGAGATGTTCAGGCTTTTCGGAAAGAACCTTTATGCCGGCCAGACGTTTCAGGTGCACTGGAAATGGCTGCTTCTCGTCGGCATCCTGGCCTCGGTAATCAACTCGGTCGGCCAGTCCATCGTATTCTCCGGGACGTTTCTTCCCGGGTTCTCCTTCGCGGTGCTCTCGACCTATGCCATTGGCGACCTTGTCGGACTGATCATCACGACGCTGGCCTTGATGCTCGTCTTTCGAGGGATGCGTGGAACGTCGAACCGACGTTAGATCGAGAACCTTTCTGAAGCTTCAGCTTGGACTGCCGCGCCGCCGCACTGGAATCAGCCGGTCACGATGGAGTCCAACCGACCGCAGCGCTCGTTTGACATCCTGAGAAACCTCAGCGCCGCCGTCTTGTCGCGCGTTTTCGTCACGAAGCTCTTTAGGATCTCGCCCTCGTGGTCGACAGCTCGTCAGAGGTAATGCCTCTCGCCACCGATCCACACGAACACCCTGTCGAGATGCCATCGTAACCGAAATCCGGCCCAGTGCGTCGCCGCAATGGGTCTCCAGTTACTGGGAAACCGGAGAAGGCACGGGAACCTCCAGACCAATTTCCCCAAGAAAGTTGATATTTATCAATGCCTTACGCCCGTGGCGGAGAAGGTGGGATTCGAACCCACGGAGGGCTTTCACCCTCAACGGTTTTCAAGACCGCCGCATTCGACCGCTCTGCCACTTCTCCGCGCCAAGTCTGCCTATCGCCTCCCCCGGGACAAGTGCAAGGCCGGCGCCAAGGCCACAACGGCCCGCCGAATTCGGCGCGGTCCGCCTTGACACTTCCCATGTGGCGAAATTGCCGCTACGATTCCTCTATTCCGGCCGCATGCCCGCGGCCGGGGTGCGAGCAGGCATAACGCGGTAAAAACCGCCAAGGTATGGGGCAGACATGGCAAGGACGCAGACAGGGCGATGGGCCTTGATGCTGTGCAGCGCGGCGATTCTGGCGGGCTGCGGCGAAGGCAAGGACTTCTCGCTTTTCAAGAAGAAATCCGGTGCGGATGCAGAGGTGACCTCGGACGCCGACACATCCACCACCAAGCTCGTCGAGCGCGACGTCGAGGCGCCCGAGGTGTTCCAGGTCTCCGACAAGGGGCTGTGGGACGGGCGGCCGTCGCTGGGCGGCGTCTGGGTCGCGCATCCGGACGTGGCCGAACCCGAGCGGGTGATCATCCGCAACGCCGAGAACGACAAGTTCGTCATCGGCGCCCTGTTCAAGCGCGAGCGCGAGAATCCCGGCCCGGCCTTCCAGGTCTCCTCCGACGCGGCGGCGGCGCTGGGCATGCTGGCAGGCGCGCCGTCGGAGCTGAACGTGACCGCCCTGCGCCGGCAGGAAGTGCCGATCTCGCCCGAGACGCCGGCGGAGCCCGAGACGACCGACCTCGAAGCGCCGGAAGCGATCGAGACGGCGACGCTGGGCGATCCGGCCGCGCCCAAGCCGGAGACAGCCGGCGATCCCACCGCCCTGGCCGCCGCCGCGCTGACCGAAGTCGAGGGAGAGGCGCCGCTGACCGAGGTCGAGCCGACCTCCGCGCCGGCCGACAGCGCCGCCCCCGCCGCCCCCGCCGCACCACCCAAGCGCCCGGCCTCCGCGCTGGAGAAGCCCTTCATCCAGATCGGCCTGTTCAGCGTCCAGGACAACGCCGACCGCAACGGCACGGCGCTGCGCAACGCCGGCATCCTGCCGACGATCCGCAAGGAGGAAAGCAACGGCAAGACCTACTGGCGGGTTCTCGCCGGCCCGGCGCCGTCCGTGTCCGACCGCCGGTCGCTGCTAGCCAAGGTGAAGAAGCTCGGGTATTCCGATGCCTACTTCGTGAGGAACTGACACCCAGAGAACAAGGCCGAATCCGCCCATGCGCCCTGCCCGTCTGCTCGCAACGCTCGCCCTGATCCTGGCCGCCGCCCTGCCCGCCCGCGCTTTCGAGACGCGGGCGGAGGCGGCCTTTGTCTATGACATGACCACCGACACGGTGCTGATGGAAAAGCGCGCCGACGTGCCGCTGCCGCCGGCGTCGATGTCGAAGCTGATGACGCTCAACATGCTGTTCGAGGCGCTGCGCGACGGCCGCGTGACGCTCGACACCCAGTTCCGCGTCTCGACCAAGGCCAAGAACATGGGCGGCTCGACCATGTTCCTGAACGAGACCGACCGGCCGACGGTCGAAGAGCTGATCAAGGGCATCGTCGTGCTGTCGGGCAACGATGCCTGCGTCGTGGTGGCCGAGGGGCTGGCGGGGACCGAAGAGGCCTTCGCCCGGATGATGAACGAGCGGGCCCGCGCGCTGGGGCTGGACAACTCGACCTTCGCCAATGCCAGCGGTTGGCCCGACCCGAACCAGCGCATGTCGATGCGCGATCTCGGCCACCTCGCCGCGCGGCTGATCGAGGAATTCCCCGAATATTACGGCTATTTCGGGATGAAGGAATTCGCCTGGGACGGCCGCGCGCCGCAGAACCGGTTCAACCGCAATCCGCTGCTGAAGCTGGGGATCGGCGCCGACGGGCTGAAGACCGGCCATACCTCCGAGGCGGGCTACGGCCTCGTCGGCTCGGCGCTGCAGGGCGACCGCCGCATCGTCTTCGTCCTGACGGGGATGGATTCGGAAGAGGCCCGCGCCGAGGAGGCCGAGCGCATGGTCAGCTGGGCCTTCCGCCAGTTCGTCCAGAAGACGCTGGCCGAGAAGGGCCGCGTGCTGACCTCGGCGCCGGTCTGGCTGGGCGAGATCGAGCAGGTCGGCCTGACCGTGGCCGACGACGTCTCGCTTCTGGTGCCGGCGCTGGTACAGGGCGACATCGAGGGCGAGCTCCGCTACCGCGCGCCGCTGCAGGCGCCGCTGGAAGAGGGTCAGGCGGTGGGCCAGCTGGTGATCCGGCTGCCAGACATGCCCGAGGCGGTGGTCCCGCTGGTCACCGACCGCGCCGTGCCGAAGGGCGGCTTCGTGCCCCGCGTCCGCACCGCCGCCCGCATCCTGCTGACCCGCTTCGCCGGGATCGCCGCTGACGCCCTCTGACCACGCAAGACCCGTCGAGGGTCCGTGCGCGGCGCTCAGGCGACGGTTTCAGACGGGTTCGGCGGTGCTGACGACAATGAAAAGCCTCCCGTTCTCGACAGCCTGGAGCCTTCGTCCCTCCTCGATGAACGCCGCGCGGCCGCTCAGGCGCTTCACATCGCGGATCCCGCGCTTTGCCGCGCCACCCTGCCCCGAACACGGTTAGAGCGTTTTCCGATCAATCTGCATCGTATCCGCAGGCGGCGAAGTAGTTTTCGCATTCCTGGTGCGTGAAGCAGTCGATGAGTTCGCCGAT